>NZ_SJZB01000049.1 GCF_004337445.1 Parasulfuritortus cantonensis
TCCCAGAGCACGCTGGCGTCGTTCGGGTCCGGGTTGCGGTCCAGATCGTAGACGGTGTAGTGCCAGCCGACCTTGGGCCGGATGTAGCCGTAGGTGCGCTCGAAGGTGGCCTCGACGCTGGGATAGGCATAGAAACGGTTGCCGACCGCCTTGTCGCTCGACTTGTGCTCGAAGCGGACCGTCTCGCTGTCCAGGTTGAACTGCAGCGTGCTGCCCAGCAGGTGGGCGTTCTGGTTGGCGTTGAAGAGGATCTGGGGCAGCCGCTCGTAGGGGCGCGTGATGGGCGACGCCGGGTCCTGGAGCAACTGGTAGGTCTGCACCCGGCCGGTCAGGGTCCACCAGTCGCCGTCGTAGGTCAGCGAGCCGCGCCGGGGCAGAAGGACCTGCGAGGTCTGGTTGACCAGGTTGGACAGGTCGGTGAAATAGGTGCTGTCGGAGACGCTGTCGACCAGCAACTCGCCGGACAGGCGCGAGGTGAAGTCCTGCTGGTGCTCGATGCGGCCCCGGTAGCGGCCCTTGCCGGTCATGGCGTCGTAGGGCAGGGCCTCGATGCCGATCTGGCCGCGGTAGTCGGGTTCCAGGTAGCGGAATTCGGCGCCCAGCTGGACGCCGCGCTTGCTCATCATGCGGGGGAGGAAGGTGGCGTCCAGGTTGGGCGCGATGTTCCAGTACCAGGGTGCCAGGATTTCCAGGCCGCGGTCGTCGGATACCCCGATCGACGGGCTCAGGAAGCCGCTCTTGCGGTTCTTGTCGAGGGCGAAGTCGAGCCAGGGGCGTACAGGATGGGCACGCCCAGGTACTCGACCGTGACGTCGCGGGCCTGGCCGACCTTGCTGACGTAGTCGAGGTTCAGGTTGTCCGTGCGCATCGCCCAGTCGTCGTTGCCGGCCGGGCAGGTGGTGTAGCGGGTCGACTCCATGCGGTAGTGCTCGCGGTCGTCGATGTAGACCTTCCTGGCCTCGCCGCGTCCGCTCACGCCGCTCTGGTTGGTGAAGTAGAAGCGCGCCTGGTTGACCTCGCCGATGTTCTCGCTCATGCGCAGGTGCAGGTCGCTGCTCTCCAGGCGCCGCTCGCCCTCGACCAGGACGACGTTGCCGCGGGCGAACACCTCGTCGGTGGTCGGGATGTAGCGCGCCCAGTCCGCCTCGAAGTTCTTGCCCAGGCTGCGCGCCCGGACCTGGCCCTCGACCTCGATGCTGCCGTCGTCCAGGGTCTTCAGGCGGTCGGCGTCGAAGAACACCGGGTCGTTGCCGACCGTCCCCGACGGCCGTTCGGCGGTCAGGTTGAGCGACAGCTTGAGGGGAAGGGGGGCGTCCACCGCCAGGCTTGCGCCGGAGGCGACCATCATGGCGACGGTCAGTGGGAGAAGGCGGTGCGGGGCCATGGACGGGCGGTGGTAGAATCGGTTCGGTTAATTGAGCGCGCGGATTATAACTTGGAACCGGAAGAAAACCCCGACTCCCCGGCAGGAAACGGTCGCTTCGCCCGCCTGCGGCAATGGACGGCCGAGGCGTTGCCGGCCGCCATGACGGATATCGAGGTCGCTTCCGCGGACGCCAGCTTCCGCAGCTATTACCGGGCCCGGACCGCGGCGGCCAGCTACATCGTCATGGATGCGCCGCCCAGCCACGAGGACTGCCGGCCCTACGTCCACGTCGCCCGCCTGTTCCGCGCGGCCGGCGCCAATACCCCGGAAGTCCTGGCCGAGAACCTGGCCGAGGGCTTCCTGCTCCTGACTGACTTCGGTTCCACCACCTATCAGGCCGCGCTCGACGAGGCCAGCGCCGATGCCCTGTACCGGGATGCCAATGCGGCCCTGGTGAAGATCCAGGCCGCCAGCCGGGCGGGCGAACTGCCCGACTACGACGCCGCCCTGCTCGGGCGCGAGCTGGCCCTGTTTCCGGACTGGTACCTGGGCCGCCACCTGGCGGTCGAGCTGGATGCGCGCCGGCGCGGCGTGCTCGACCAGGCCTTCGCCGCCATCCTGGCCAACAACCTGGCCCAGCCGCGGGTGTACGTGCACCGCGACTGGCATTGCCGCAACCTCATGGTGACCGGGGCCGACAACCCCGGCGTGCTCGACTTCCAGGACGCGGTCTACGGGCCGGTCACCTACGACCTGGTGTCCATCTATAAGGACGCCTACGTGGCCTGGGAGGAGGAACGGGTGCTCGACTGGGTGATCCGCTACTGGGAGGCGGCTCGCCGTGCCGGCTTGCCGGTGCGGCCGGATTTCGCCGACTTCTACCGCGATTTCGAATGGATGGGGGTACAGCGCCACCTCAAGGTGCTCGGCATCTTCGCCCGCCTGTATCACCGCGACGGCAAGGCCGGCTACTTGGACGACATGCCGCGCGTGCTGCACTACCTGCGCGGTGCCTGCGAGCGCTACGCCGAACTGCGGCCGTTGCTCGGCCTGCTCGACGAGGTCGCCGGCAAGCCGGCCGAGGTGGGGTACACCTTCTGATGAAGGCCATGATCCTGGCGGCCGGGCTGGGCGAGCGCATGCGTCCGCTCACCGAGCACACCCCGAAGCCCTTGCTCGAGGCCGGCGGCCGGCCGCTGATCGAATGGCAGATCGAACGCCTGCGCGCGGCCGGCTTCGGCGAACTGGTGATCAACCACGCCCACCTGGGCGAGCAGATCGAGACGCGCCTGGGCGACGGCCGCCGGCTCGGCGTCGCCATCGCCTGGTCGCCCGAGGGCACGCCCCTGGAGACCGCCGGCGGCATCGCCAAGGCGGCGCACCTGCTCGGCCCGGCGCCCTTCCTGGTGACCAACGGCGACGTCTACTGCGAATACGACTATGCCCGCCTGGTGCCGGTCCTGGCCGCCATGGCGGCCGATCCGGGCCGGCTCGCCCACCTGGTCCTGGTCGACAACCCGGCCCACCACCCCGGGGGCGATTTCACGCTCGCCGACGGTCGCGTCGCCGCGCCGCCGACCCACGCGGTCGGCCGTCTGACCTTCTCCGGCATCGGTTGCTACCGGCCGGAGCTGTTCGCCGGCATCGTTCCCGGCGAGCGTGCCAAGCTGGCCCCGCTCCTGCTCGCCGCCATGGCCGCCGGGCGGGTGACCGGCGAACACTACGCGGGCCGCTGGGAGGACGTCGGCACCCCGGCGCGGCTCGCCGCTCTCGACGAGGAACTGCATGACCGCATCGCCGCCTGACCCGGATCGCTACCGCCAACGCCGCCGCCGCGTCATGCGCGAGATGGCCGAGGGCGTCATGATCGTCGCCACCGCCCCCGAGGTGGTGCGCAACCGCGACAGCCACTACCCGTACCGGCCGGACAGCTATTTCTGGTGGCTGACCGGCTTCGCCGAACCCGACGCGGTGCTGGTGCTGGTCGCCGGCAAGCGGCCCCGGCACTACCTGTTCTGCCGGGAGAAGAACCCCGAGCGCGAGATCTGGGACGGCTTCCGCTGGGGCCCGAAGGCCGCCAAGGCGACCTTCGGCTTCGACGCCGCCTGGCCGATCGAGCAGCTCGACAAGCGCCTGCCCGGCCTGCTCGCCGACCAGCCCGCCCTGTATTACCGGGTCGGCGCCGAGCCGGCCTGGGATGCCCGCGTCATGGCCTGGCTGAACGCGGTCCGGGCCCAGGCGCGCGCCGGCGTCGCGGCCCCCGAGGTGCTGGTCGACGCGGCCGGCATCCTGGACGAACTGCGCCTGACCAAGGAGCCGGCCGAGGCCGACCTGATGCGGCGCGCCGCCGCCATCTCGGCGACCGCCCATCGGCGCGCCATGCGCCAGTGCCGGCCCGGCCTGCACGAATACGAACTGGAAGCGGAGTTGCTGCACGAGTTCCGGCGCCAGGGCGCCGAGGCGCCGGCCTACGGTTCCATCGTCGCCGGCGGCGGCAATGCCTGCGTGCTGCATTACGTGTTCAACGACCGGCCGCTGCGCGACGGCGACCTGGTGCTGATCGACGCCGGTGCCGAATACCGCGGCTATGCCGGCGACATCACCCGCACCTTCCCGGTCAACGGCCGCTTCACCGGCCCCCAGCGCGACGTCTACGAGATCGTTCTCGCGGCCCAGGCGGCGGCCATCGCCGAGGTCCGCCCGGGGCGCTCGTGGAACGACCCGCACGGCGCCGCCGTGCATGTCCTGGCCCAGGGCATGAAGGACCTGAAGCTGCTCAAGGGCAATGTCGACGGCCTCGTCGAGTCGGGCGCCTACCGGCGCTTCTACATGCACCGGACCGGCCATTGGCTCGGCCTGGACGTGCACGACGTCGGCGAATACAAGCAGGACGGCGACTGGCGGGCGCTCGCCCCGGGCATGGCCCTGACCGTGGAGCCCGGCCTGTACATCCGGCCCGGCGAGGGGGTGCCCAGGCGCCTGGAGAACATCGGCATCCGCATCGAGGACGACGTCCTGGTCACCGACACCGGCTGCGAGGTGCTGAGTGCCGAGGCGCCCAAGGCGGTGGCCGAGATCGAGGCCGTCATGCGCGCCTGAAGCGCGCCGGTCCACTAGGAGCGACAGTTTGAGCAGCAACGATACCTTCGATATCGCCATCGTCGGCGGCGGCCCGGTCGGCGCCGCCCTGGCGATCGCCCTCCGGGACAGCGGCCTGGCGGTCGCCGTACTCGAGGCGAAGCAGGAATTCGCCGCCCGCGATCCGCGTGCCCTCGCCCTGGCCGAGGGCACCCGCCTGATCCTGGCCCGGCTGGGCGTCTGGGACGCCCTGGCGCCGCACGCCACGGCCATCGAAACCATTCACGTCTCCCAGCGCGGCCGCATCGGCCGGGCGCTCCTGGAGGCGCGCGACATGGGCGTGCCCGCGCTCGGCTACACGACGGCCTACGGCGATCTCTACCAGGCCCTGGCCGCGGCCCTGCCGGAGGCCGGCGCCACGCTGATCACCGGTGCCCGGGTCAGTGCGGTGCGGCCGGCCGCCGGACTCGGCCTGGTCGAGTTCGAGCAGGGCGGCAGCGTCCGCGGCCTGTCGGCCCGCCTGATCGTCCTGGCCGACGGCGGCAAGAGCCTGCCCGGCGCGGTCAAGATCAAGGACTACGGCCAGAGCGCCATCATCTGCACCGTGCAGACCGAGGTCGGCCACGGCGGCCGCGCCTACGAGCGCTTCACGCCGGCCGGACCGATGGCCCTGTTGCCGCTGGGCGACGACTACGCCCTGGTCTGGACCACCGCGAACGACCTGGTCGAGACCCGCATGGCCTGGGACGAGGCGACCTTCCTGGAACACCTGCAGGCGGCATTCGGCGACCGCCAGGGCCGCTTCCTCGCGGCCGGGCCGCGTTCCGTGTTTCCGCTCCGGCTGGTGACCGCCAGCGCGGTGGCGGAGCCGGGCCTGGTGCGCATCGGCAACGCCGCCCAGACCTTGCACCCGGTCGCCGGCCAGGGCTTCAACCTGGGCCTGCGCGACGCCTGGTGGCTGGCCGAGTGCGCGCTCGACTTCCCGCGCGAGGCGTTCGGCGGCCCCGAGTTCCTGGCTGCCTACCGCAAGCGTCGGCGTGCCGACGTGCGCGGTGGCATCGCCATGACCGACATCCTGGTCGAGCTGTTCGCCAACGACCTGCCGGTGTTGTCCCAGGCACGCGGCCTGGCCCTGACCGCCATGGACATGCTGCCCCTGGTCAAGCAATCTTTCGCCCGCAAGATGATGTTCGGGGTGCAGGCGTGGTAGCCCGCGACGACGGTCCGGGCGTCGGGGCGGTGCGGGCGGGGAGCCGGGGCCCCGCTTGCGGGGGTGCGAGCGGCCGCGAGTCGGCGCCGGCCGCCGACCTGGCAAGTTTGTGGAGGAGGTATGGTGAACGCCACTGATCGCTTCGATATCGTGATTGTCGGCGGCGGCCTGACCGGCACCGCCTTCGCCCTGGCGCTCAGGAATTCGCCCTACCGGGTCGCCCTGGTCGAGCCCAGGCCGCCCGGCCCGCCCGGCGCGGACTGGGACGCCCGGGTCTACGCCTACAGTCCGGGCAACGTCGACTGGCTGCGCGGTCTGGGTGGCTGGGCCGAGCCGGTGCGTGCCCAGGCCATCCACGCCATGCGCATATTCGGCGACGCCGGCGGCCGCCTGAGCTTCGACGCCCTCGAGACGGGCCTGCCGGAACTGGCCTGGATCGCCGAGAACGGCCGCCTGCAGTACGCCCTTTGGCAGGCCGCCGGGCAGGTCGGCAACATCGAACTGGTGGCCGCCCAGCCCGAGGCGGTGGCCTGGGGCGAGGCCGGCCGCCACCGCCTGGTCCTGGCCGACGGCCGCGAGCTCGTCGCCGACCTGCTGGTCGGGGCCGATGGCGCCAGTTCCTGGCTGCGCGACCAGGCCGGCATCGGCTTCACGGTCAAGGACCAGCACCAGGCCGGCGTGGTGGCCAATTTCGAGACCGAGAAGCCGCATCGCGGCATCGCCTGGCAGTGGTTCGCCGGCGACAGCGTGCTCGCCTACCTGCCCCTGCCGGGCCGCCGTATCTCCATCGTCTGGTCGACCCACGAGGACGCGGTGCCGGAACGCATCGCCCGCGCCGCGGACGACTTCGCCGCCGACGTCGCGGCGGCCGGCCAGCATGTCCTCGGCGAACTGCGCCGGATCACCCCGCAGGCCGCCTTCCCGCTCAAAATCCGGCGCGCCCGCGAATGGGTGCGTCCGGGCCTGGCCCTGATCGGCGATGCCGCCCACACCGTGCACCCGCTGGCCGGCCAGGGCGTCAACCTGGGCTTTCGCGATTGCCGGTTGCTCGCCGAGATGCTCGCCGCGGGCGGGAACCCGGGCGACATCGGCCGCCTCCAAGCCTACGCGGTACGCCGGCTGGAGGACGTCGCCTCCATGCAGTTCACCACCGGCGGCCTGAAGTCGCTGTTCACGAATCCCGACCCGATGCTGCGCGGCCTGCGCAACGCCGGCCTGGGCTTGACCAATGGCCAGGATTGGCTGAAACAGGCGCTCATGCGCCATGCTGTCCAATAACTTGAAGAGAGAAAAGATGCGCATCTTTACCCCCCTGCTGCTCACCGTCCTGCTGGCCTCGGCCTGCAACGCCGACGAGACCGAGATCAAGAAGAACATCGAGGCCCGCTTCCCGGGGGCCAAGGTCGACAGCGTCAGCAAGACGCCCATGAAGGGGCTCTACGAGGTCGTCGTGGGCGGCAACGAGATCGTCTATTCGGACGCCAAGGGCGACTACGTCGTCACGGGCGACCTCCTGGAGACGGCCAAGCGGCACAACCTGACGCGCGAGAAGCTGGACAAGCTGAACGAGGTGAAGTGGGACAGCCTGCCGTTCGACCAGTCGATCACCATCGTCAAGGGCGACGGCAAGCGCAAGATGGCGGTCTTCTCCGACCCCGACTGTCCGTACTGCAAGAAGCTGGAGCATGAACTGGCGCAGCTCGACAACGTCACGGTGCACGTCTTCCTTTATCCCCTGCCCATGCACGCCGACGCGCCGCACAAGGCGCGCCTGGTCTGGTGCAGCGCGGACCGCGCCAAGGCCTGGCAGGATCTGATGCTGAACGGCAAGGTGCCGGACGGCAAGGACGATTGCCAGACGCCGCTGGATGCCGTCGAGGCGCTCGGCCAGAAGCTCAATATCCAGGGCACGCCGGCCATCATCCTGGGCAACGGCCAGCGCCTGCCGGGCTATGCCCCGGCCGACAAGCTGGACGCCATGCTCAACGCGGCCAGCCGCTAAGGCGCTGTCCGAACGGGCCGGTAGAGGCACCGGCCCTGCCGGGCCTGGGCCATGTCGGCGCCACCGGATACGCCGCCCACCGCGCCGCGCGGGGCGGCCGGGTGGCGGCTGCTGGTCCGCATGGTGGTCCTGTCGGCGGCCGTGCACGGCGCCCTGATCACCCTGGTTCCGGCCCGCCGCTTCCCGTTTCTGGCCGACACCGTCGCCATCGACGCGCGTCTGGCGCCGGCCCCAGCGAAGGTCGCCACGCTGGCCAGCGTCCCGTCACCGGCGCCGGCCGCCGCGCCCGAGTCGCTTGCCGCCCGGCCGACCGGTATGGTGGCCCCGCCGGGGCGCGCCGCCCCGGCGCCGGTGGGACCGGCCCTCCCGATCGATACCAACTGGTATGAGGCCCGTCAGCTCGATGCCATGCCCGAACCGCTTGCCTGGGTCGCGCCGGACTACCCGGCCGGCGCTCGGCAGCAGGGTCTGGAAGGATGGGTACGGCTCCGGTTGCGTATCGACGAGGCCGGGGTGGTGCGGCAACTGGAAGTGGTGGAGGCGCATCCGCCCGGCGTGTTCGAAGACTCGGCGTTGGCGGCGTTCAGGCAACTCCGCTTCCGGCCCGCGCGCAAGGACGGCCGTCCGGTGCGCGTCCAGCTCGACATGCCGGTGCGCTACCAACTCGGCGACTAGGTACGGCCGGGTGTCGCCGTCAGGCGTAGGTGTCGAGCGACTGGCCGAGGTGGGCCGGGTTGCTGGCCAGGACCTGGCCGGATTGGGCCGCCTGGGCGAGCATGGCCGCCATCTGCTGCTCGGCCTGCACGGCCATCTTCAGGGTCGCCATGCCGACCTGGCTCTGGGTGAGGCTCTGGCTGGCGGCGAGGGCCGAGGAGACGCTGTCCATCATGGTTTTCCGTGATCCGTCATGACGCCACTATAGACCGCCGCGGACCCCGTTGCCGAGCAGCGGGTAGTCCTTGGGCAGGAGCAGCCAGAGGCGTCCCTTCTGCTTCATCGCGCCGGCCAGGCGGCCGGCCTCGTCGCCAAAGCCCCAGAAGAAGTCGGCCCGCACCTTGCCCTTGATCGCCCCGCCGCTGTCCTGGGCGAGCATCAGGCGATTCAGGGCTTCGCTGGCGTTGGGGCGGCTGGTGGCCAGCCAGACCGGGGCGCCGAGCGGGATCGCGGTCGGGTCGACGGCCAGGCTGCGCTCCGCGCTGAGCGGAATCCCCAGGGAACCGAGCGGGCCGCCGTCCTGGCCCGGCAGCTCGCGGAAGAAGACATAGCTCGGGTTGACCGCGAGCAGTTCCGGCAGGCGGTCCGGGTGATTGCGGGCCCAGTCCTTGATGCCTTGCATGGAGGCCTTGTCCAGGGTCAGCTCGCCGCGTTCGACCAGCCATTTGCCGATCGACCGGTACGGGTAGCCGTTGTGGTCGGCATAGCCCACCCGCATGAGCTCGCCGTTTTCCAGCTGGATGCGGCCGGACCCCTGGACTTGCAGGAAGAACAGCTCGACGGGGTCGTCCACCCAGGCGATCTCGCGTCCGGGCGCCGGGGTCCGGCCTGCCTCGATGTCGCCGCGCGGGTAATAGGGAACCACGCGGTTGCCGTCCAGGCGGCCGCGCAGGCGCAGCCCCTTCAGCTCCGGGTAGAGGTCGCTGAGGTCGATGGCGAGGAGATCGTCGGGGGGCGCGCGCAACGGGTAGCGGTAGGTCGGCGACGGCGCGCGGGCGCCGCGCAGGAGGGGTTCGTAATAACCGGTGACCAGGCCTTCGACGCTGGCGTCCGGTTCGCGTACCCGGTAGGGGGTGAAGCGGTTCTGGAAATAGGCGCGGATGCGCTCGGGGCTCGGGTCGACCAGCCGGGCGGCCTCCTCACAGGCCGCGCGCCAGCCGCTCTGGCGCTGGATCACCGTGCACGACTGCAGCCAGGCCGGCCAGGCGGCCTTGAGGTCGTCGTTCTTCCAGCCGGGCAGATCGTTCCAACCGGCCGCCTTGAGCCAGTCCATGGCGACGGCGGCGGTCCGGATCTCGGGCAGGACGGCGGCCGGCATGCCGACGGGCGGGGCGGAAGGGGCCGCGACCGGTGCCGCCGTGGGGCGGGCGGCACGGGCTCGGGTCCGTCGCCGACGACTGTCGTGATTTCCGGTTCGGGTGCCGACTCGACCACAGGGGCGTTCGGCTGGACGGGCAGATTCTGGCAGGCGACCAGCCAGGGCAAGGCCGCCAGGTACCACAGGCAACGCTTCAACGTCGGCTACCCGCTCAATGCAACACCCGGGGCATGTTCAGGGTGAATTCCGGGATTTCGGCCTCGAAGTGCTCGCCGTCCTCGGCCACCATCTGGTAACTGCCGCGCATGCTGCCGACCGGAGTGGAGATGGCCGTGCCGCTGGTGTATTCGAACTTCTGGCCGGGCTGCAGCACGGGTTGCTCGCCGACCACGCCGACGCCGCGCACTTCCTGCACCTCGTCGTGGGCGTCGGTGATGATCCAGTGCCGGGAGATGAGCTGGGCGGTGACGGTGCCGGTGTTGACGATGGTGATCGTATAGGCGAACACATAGCGGTCCGTGGCCTCGTCCGACTGGTCCGGAATGTAGTGCGTCGTCGGGGTCACCGTGATGTGGTATTTCCTGTCTTCGGCCATGGTTATTGCTGGGACGTGGGCTGAACTGGCGGCCATTGCACACGAATTGGCCGCGTCTGTCCAGAGAAGGGGGGAGCAGGTAGAATCATACGGTTTGCAACGAAACCGGGTAGCAGAAAAATGACGCAATACATGATCGCCCCCTCCATCCTGTCCGCCAACTTCGCCAAACTGGGCGAGGAAGTCGACAACGTCCTGGCTGCCGGTGCCGACATCGTCCACTTCGACGTGATGGACAACCACTACGTGCCCAACCTGACCATCGGGCCGCTGGTCTGCGAGGCCCTGCGCAAGCACGGCGTCACCGCCCCGATCGACTGCCACCTGATGGTCAAGCCGGTGGACCGCATCATCCCCGATTTCGCCAAGGCCGGCGCCAGCTACATCACCTTCCATCCGGAAGCCTCCGAGCACATCGACCGCACCATCGGCCTGATCAAGGAAAGCGGCTGCAAGGCCGGCCTGGTGTTCAACCCGGCCACCCCGCTCGACGTGCTGGAATACACCCTGCCCAAGCTGGACATGGTCCTGCTGATGTCGGTCAACCCCGGCTTCGGCGGCCAGAAGTTCATCCCCTACGTGCTCGACAAGGCCAGGAAGGTGCGCGCCATGATCGACGCCGGCGGTTATGACTGCCGCCTGGAGATCGACGGCGGCGTCGGCCCGGCCAACATCGCCGAGGTCGCCCGTGCCGGCGTCGACACCTTCGTGGCCGGCTCCGCTGTGTTCGGCAAGTACAACGCCGACGACAAGAACAAGTACGACACCATCATCGGCGCCATGCGTGCCGAACTGGCCAAGGTCTGAACGTGGTGGCGGGCACCCCCCTGGCGATCAAGGCGGTCGTCGTCGATCTCGACGGCACCCTGCTCGACACCGCGCCGGACCTGGCGGATGCCGCCATGGCCATGGCGGCCGACCTGGGCCTGCCCGAGATCGACCTGGCGACGGTGAAGACCTATATCGGCAACGGCGTCTCGCGCCTGGTCAAGCGGGTGCTGACGCGGCAGATGGAGGCCGAGCCGGACAAGGAACTGTTCGCTCGGGCCATGCCGATCTACGAGCGCCATTACGCCGAATGGGTATCGCGCAAGAGCCGGCCGTTCCCGGGGGTGGTCGACGGCCTGCAGGCCTTCAAGGCGATGGGTTTGCACGTCGCCTGCATCACCAACAAGGCCGAGCGGTTCACCGTACCGCTCCTGCAGGACACCGAGCTGTATCCGTTTTTCGAACTGATCCTGTCGGGCGACACCCTGCCCGAACGCAAGCCGTCGCCGTTGCCTTTGCTGCATGCCTGCCAGTACTTCGGCGTCGAGCCGGGCGAGCTGTTGTTGATCGGCGACTCGCTCAACGACGCCCAGGCCGCGCGTGCCGCGGGCTGTCCGGTCTTCTGCGTTCCGTACGGTTACAATCGGGGCCGTCCGGTGGCAGAATTGGACCTCGATGCGGTGGTGCCCAGCCTCACCGAAGCCTCTAAATTGGTCGTGAAGAAATGAACTCAGTCTCCCTGAAAACCGGAAAAGTGAGCCGCCCGGCGTGGCGATGGCGTTGCTGAGCCATATCCCCGCGTTGCGCACGACTCAGGTAATCCGTTTTTCAGAGAGCGACCATGACCGAACAGGAATTCATCGATTTCGCCCGCCAGGGCTATAACCGTATCCCCGTCTACCGGCAATTCCCGGCCGACCTGGACACGCCCCTGTCCATCTATCTCAAGCTGGCCAACCAGCCCTACACCTACCTGCTCGAATCGGTGGTGGGGGGCGAGCGTTTCGGCCGCTATTCCTTCATCGGCCTGCCCGCCCGCACCGTCGTGCGCGTGCGCGGCCACTTCGTCAGCGTCGAGACCGACGGGCTGCCGGTCGAGCAGAGCGACCAGGCTGATCCGCTCGCCTTCGTCGAGTCCTTCCTGGGCCGTTACGAGGCGGCGCCGTTGCCCGGCCTGCCGCGCTTCCCGGGCGGCCTGTGCGGCTACTTCGGCTATGACACGGTGCGCTACATCGAGAAGCGCCTGGCCGCCGTGGTCAAGCCGGACGTGCTCGGTACGCCCGACATCCTGCTCATGCTCACCGACGAACTGGCGGTGGTCGACAACCTGTCGGGCCGCCTGACCCTGATCGTCTTCGCCGACCCGTTGCAGGACGATGCCTACGCCAAGGCCCAACTGCGTCTGGCCGAATTGGCGAAGCATCTGTCGCGCGCGGTGACGCCCCCAAGGACGAGCCGGGCGAGGTCGTCGAGGCGCAGTCGGAGTTCGGCAAGGAGGCGTACAAGCAGGCGGTCGAGAAGGCCAAGCGCTACATCCGCGATGGCGACATCATGCAGGTCGTGCCCTCGCAACGCATGAGCCGGCCGTTCAACGCCCATCCGCTCACCCTGTACCGGGCCCTGCGCGGGCTCAACCCGTCGCCCTACATGTTCTATTACGACATGGGCAACTTCCAGGTGGTCGGCGCCTCGCCGGAGATATTGACCCGCCTGGAGGGCGACATGGTCACCGTGCGGCCCATCGCCGGCACGCGTCCGCGCGGCCGCACCCGCGAGGACGACCTTGCCCTCGAACGCGAGTTGCTGGCCGACCCCAAGGAACTGGCCGAACACCTGATGCTGGTCGATCTCGGCCGCAACGACGTCGGCCGGGTGGCGCAGACCGGTACGGTCAAGGTGACCGAAAAGATGGTCATCGAGCGTTACTCGCACGTCATGCACATCGTCTCCAACGTCGAGGGCCGGCTGCGCCCGGGCCAGACGGCCATGGACGTGCTGCGCGCCACCTTCCCGGCCGGGACCGTGTCGGGGGCGCCGAAGGTGCGGGCGATGGAGATCATCGACGAGATCGAGCCGAGCAAGCGCGGCATCTACGCCGGCGCGGTCGGTTACCTGGGCTTCAACGGCGACATGGACCTGGCCATCGCCATCCGTACCGCCGTGATCAAGGACAAGACGCTGTACGTGCAGTCGGGGGGAGGTCTGGTTGCCGATTCCGTGCCCGAGAACGAGTGGCAGGAGACGCAGAACAAGGCGCGCGCGGTGTTGCGTGCCGCGGAATTGGCCCAAGCCGGATTCAGCGGCGAGACGGTCTGATCCGACCCGTCGTCTGGTGACGGTCGTCATCGGTTGGCGCTACACTTATTCGATTATTTTCCTGGACTTGGAGACATCATGAGGTATCTCACCCGCACCCTGGTTCCGTTCGGCCTGGCCCTGTTCATTCCCGCCGCCTACGCCGCCGATGGCCAGGCGCAACCGACCGCGCCGCAGGCGGTCTATGCCCAGCCTGCGATGCCGCAATACCCGTTCTTCCCGTTTCCCTTTCCGCAGCTGACCTACCAGCCGGCGCCCCAGTACATGCCCGGCTACGCGCCCCAGATGGTGCCGCAGCAGTACGCACCGGCCTACATGCCGCAGATGATGCCGCAGCAGTATGGCTACGTGCCCTATCCGATCCCCGCCAACGTCGATCCGAAGGTACTGGAAGCGATCCGCAACGTGATCCAGTCCGGCCAGAGCGCCGGTGCCGCCGCGGTCAAGGCGAACGAGAGCGCGACCAAGGCCGACAATGCCGCCAAGGCGGCCGGCGAGGTGGTCGACCGGGCCAGCGCCTTCACCCAGAAGGCGGCCCAGGGCATGGCCACCTTTGCGCAATCCGCGAACGAGGTCGTGGCGGCCGGCAACAAGGCCGAGCAGGCGGCCCAAGTGGCCAACCAGGCCGCGGCCCGTGCCGAGGCCATGAGTGCCAAGGTCCAGGCCGTCGCCGAGCGCGCCGCCCAAGGCATGGCGGTGTTCGCGCAGTCCGCCAACACCGTCACCGAGGTCGGTGCCCGTGCCCAGGAAGCGGCCAGCCACGCCGAGCAGTCGGCGACCAAGGCGATGGACCTGATCAAGCAGGCGGAAGCCATGCTGAAGGATCTGGAGGCCCGCCTGCAGACCCTGAACGCGGCCCAGCCGGGCGCCGCCAAGGCCGTGTCGGCCAAACCGGTCGTGGCCAAGTCCGCAGCGGGCGCCCTGGAGGCGGAAGTGAAGCCGGTCGCCGCGGGCAAGACCGGCCGCCGTTACACCAGTGGCCGGCATTACACGAACAAGGCGAAACACTGATCCGTGCCGGCTGGCCTCCGCCTCTCACTGTGCATCAGCACCTACAACTGGCCGGCGGCGCTCGACCTCGTGCTGGCGAGCGTCGCCCGCCAGACCGTCCTGCCGCGCGAGGTGATCGTCACCGATGACGGTTCGGGGCCGGATACCGCGGCCCTGATCGCGCGTTGGCGGGCGCGGTTTCCGGTGCCGCTGGTACACGTCTGGCAGGCGGACACGGGCTTCCGCCTGGCGCGCGCCCGCAACCTCGCGGTGCTGGCGGCTACCGGCGATTACCTGGTCTTCCTGGATGGCGACATGGTGCTGCATCCGTGCTTCGTCGGGGACCACAAGCGGGCCGCAGCCAGGGGAGCCTACGTTCAAGACGTGCGCGCGAAGGCCGGTAAGGGGTTGACCAGGCGCCTACTTGAACATCAGCTGCTCTGGCCCGGCTTCTTCGCGGCTGATATCAGGGGTAGACGCCATCTCCTCCATAGCCATCTGCTGAGCCACTACCGGCGCCAGGCCACGCGATCCCTGCAGAACGTCACCGGCTCCAACATGGCGTTCTGGAAGGAAGACCTGCTCCGGGTGAACGGTTTCAACGAGGCCATGGAGGGCTGGGGCATGGAGGACAAGGAACTGGTGATCCGCCTGCGCAACAGCGGCTGCCGCGTCCGCCTGCTCAAATATGCCGGGATTGCCATGCATCTCTATCATCCCAGTCGGCGGGCACCGGAGGAGAGCAATCCGAACCGGTTCCACCTCGACAAGGCGAAGGCCGGTGCCACCTGGTGCGAGTTCGGCCTGGACCGCCATACCGGTGAGGACTTCCGCGTCGCAGACGGGGCCGAACGGGGCGCGCGGGCGTCCGCCAACACTAGACAGGAAGCCGCGACATGCTGCTGATGATCGATAACTACGACAGCTTTACCTATAACCTCGTGCAGTACTTCGGTGAACTCGGCGAGGACGTCAGGGTGATCCGCAACGACGAGATCGACCTCGCCGGCGTCGCGGCGCTGTGCCCGGACCACATCGTCATCTCGCCGGGGCCCTGCACCCCGACGGAGGCGGGCATCTCCGTGCCTCTGATCCAGGCCATGGCCGGCAAGGTGCCGCTGCTCGGCGTCTGCCTGGGCCACCAGAGCATCGGCCAGGCCTACGGCGGGCGCATCGTGCACGCCAAGGAACTCATGCACGGCAAGACCTCGCCGATCCATCACAAGGATGTCGGCGTCTTCCGCGGCTTGGCCAACCCGTTCACCGCGACGCGCTACCACTCCCTGGTCATCGAGCGCGAGACGCTGCCCGATTGCCTCGAGATCACCGCCTGGACTGAGGATGGCGAGATCATGGGCGTGCGCCACAAGACCCTGGCGGTGGAAGGCGTGCAGTTCCATCCGGAATCGATACTGACCGAACACGGCCATGCCCTGTTGAAGAACTTCCTCGAGGGGGCGCGGGCATGACCGACGACGCCATCACACCCCAGCAGGCCCTGGCACGGGTCATCGAGCACCGCGAGATCTTCTACGACGAAATGCTCGGGCTGATGCGGGCGATCATGTCCGGGGAGATGAGCCCGGTGCTGATCGCGGCCCTGATCACCGGCTTGCGCGTGAAGAAGGAGACCATCGGTGAAATCGCCGCCGCGGCAACCGTGATGCGCGAGTTCTCCACCAAGGTGGAGGTCGCCGACACCGCCCATCTGGTCGACACCTGCGGTACCGGCGGCGACACCGCCCACACCTTCAACATCTCCACGGCCGCCGCCTTCGTGGCCGCCGCCGCCGGTGCCCGGGTCGCCAAGCACGGTGGCCGCTCGGTGTCGTCCAAGTCGGGCAGCGCGGACGTCCTCGAAGCGTTGGGCGTGAACATCGGCCTGGTGCCCGAGCAGGTCGCCCAATGCATCGCCGAGGTGGGGCTCGGCTTCATGTTCGCGCCCAATTTCCACGGTGCCATGAAGCATGCCGCCCCGGTGCGCAAGGAACTGGGCGTGCGTACCCTGTTCAACATCCTCGGCCCGCTCACCAACCCCGCGGGGGCGCCGAATCAGGTGATGGGGGTGTTCCATCCCGATCTGGTCGGCATCCAGGCGCGGGTGCTGCAGCGCCTGGGCGCCCGCCATGCCGTGGTGGTGCACGGCCGCGAAGGTCTGGACGAGATATCGATTGCCGGCGAAACGCTGATCGGCGAATTGCGCGACGATGCGGTCACCGAGTACACCGTACACCCGGAGCAGTTCGGCTTGCCGGTGCACGACATCGATGTGTTGCGCGTCGCCAATGTCGAGGAATCGCGGGACGTGGTCCTGCGCGTCCTCGACAACGTGCCCGGTCCGGCGCGCGACATCGTGTTGCTCAACGCCGGCGCGGCGATCTATGCGGCTGGCGTCGCCGGCGACTTGCAGGACGGTGTGGCACGCGCCCGCGAAGCGCTCGCCAGCGGCCGTGCGCGCGCAAAACTGGAGGAACTGGTGCGCTTCGCCTGACGGTTCAGCGACCGAGCCGGCGCAGCAGCTTGCCGGTGTACATCGAGGTTACGTAGGCGGCGTCTTCCTGACTGGTGCCACCTTGCAGCAGCCTCTGGCGCAAGGGGAGGGAGAGGGCGAGACCGAGTCCGAGCAGTACGGTCAAATCCCAGGAATAGGTCGTGCCCTGGCTGATGTGGCGGATTACCGTTTCGAAGCAGGTCATGGCAACCTCCGGCCGCGCGCTGGCTTGTGCGCTCAGCCACGATAACGGCACATCCGGGAAAGAATTGAGCTGGCGCCCACGGCAGGAATCGAACCTGCGACCCTCCCCTTAGGAGGGGGATGCTCTATCCACTGAGCTACGAGGGCGGCGGGCGTGATTCTACCCGGCCTGGGCTGACCCTGCAGCCGGGACGGCCAGTTTGTCCAACATCTCGGTGAGGCGGCCGGCCTCGACCGGTTTCGCCAGGTAACCATCCATCCCGGCCGCCAGGCATTTCGCCTCGTCGTCCCGGCTGGCGTGCGCCGTGAGGGCGATGATCGGGATATGGCCTTGCCCGCGGTCGCGTTCCGCGCCACGGATTTCGACAGTGGCCTGGTAGCCGTCCAGTTCAGGCATCTGGATGTCCATCAGGATGACGTCGAAGCGGCCGTCGCGCCATGCCGCCAGGGCGGCGCGGCCGTTTTCCGCGACCGTCGGGTGGTGGCCGAGATCCTCGAGCAGATGACGTATGACCCATTGGTTGACCGGGTTGTCCTCGGCGACCAGGACGGCCAGCCGCGCCATCCCGACGGGCCGTACGGCCGCTGTCGTCGCCGGCTGGTCGGCGGGGGCGGCCAGGACCGTCTCGGCCCGGGGGAGGTCGATCTCGAAGCTGAACAGGCTGCCCCGCCCGGGTGTGGATTCGACCTTGATCTCGCCGCCCATCTGGGCAACCAGGCGGGAGGCGATGGACAGGCCGAGGCCGCTGCCGCCCGCCCGCCGGCTGGCCGAGGCGTCGACCTGGTTGAAGGCCTCGAAGATGCTGGCCTGGCGGTCCTGCGGGATGCCGATGCCGGTGTCCTGCACCGCGAAGGCGAGTCTTGCCGAGCCGGCCCGCTCGTCCTTCAGCTTGACCGAGAGGATGACGCTGCCGGCATCGGTGAACTTGATCGCGTTGCCGACCAGGTTGCTCAGTATCTGGCCCAGCCTGAGGGCGTCGCAGAACACCTGTTCGGGTACCTCCGGTGCGACGGCGATGTCGAACGCCAGGCCCTTCACCACGGCGTTTGCCTGCAAGGGCAGCATGCAGCGCGCCAGCGCGGCGCGCAGGCCGGTGGGCGCCGGCTTCAGCTCCAGGCGGTCGGCCTCGATACGGGCGAAATCCAGGATGTCGTTGATGACGTCGAGCAGCGTCGTGGCGGAATCGCGGATCATGCGTACCTGCTGGCGGTGCCCGGCCGGGAGATCGGCGCGCAGGAGCAGCTCGGCGAGACCGATGATGCCGTTCATCGGCGTCCGTATCTCGTGCGAGATGTTGGCCAGGAACTCCGACTTCGCCCGGCTGGCACCCTCCGCGGCGTCCTTCGCCTGCCGCATGGCCACTTCGGCACGCTTGCGGGTGGTGATGTCCTGGAACACGCCGACCATGCGCAGCGGCCGGTTCGGGCCGGCGTCGACGAGCATGCCCTTGGAGGCGAACCAGCGCGTCTCCGCATGCCGGGTGACGCCGCGGTACTCGACCTCGTATTCGGCGAGTTCCCCGTTCTTGTAGCGCCGCCCGACTTCCAGCACGCGTTGGACGTCGTCGGGGTGCAGGCTGCGCACCCAGGTCTCGTGGACGTTGTCGCCGACCTCGTCGCGCGTAGTGCCGAGCAGTTCGTGCCAGCGCGCGTTGACGACGCCCTTGCCGGTTGTGACGTTGACGTCGAAGAACGCCAGGCGGGCCCCGGCCAGGGCGAGATCGGCACGGCGCTCGGAGAGGTCGAGAGCGGCGCGCTGCAGGCGCGCCTGTTCCGCCAGGCCGATGACGCCGATGCCGACCAGGGGGACGAGGAGGGCGGCCAGGACCAGGCCGGCATGCACCACGCCATGCGGCGCCGCGCTGCCGCCCACCGCGACCAGCATGGCGATTTCCGCTACGACGAGCGAGGCCAGCATGGCGGGCGCGGGTAGGCTGAAATGCATGGTTCGGAAGGGCGGCTGAAGTACCGCGATGGTAATGAGTAAAGGTGCGTGCCAGCCCTGGTAAATTCGTCTTGTCCCTACTGCCGGGCGAACCATAATGTCCATATGGCAACAAGGAAAGCGAGTCATGCGTCATTATTCGAAACAGGACATGCAGACCGTGCGCGATGCCTTGGCAAGCCGGTTGGCCGACCTTACCGCGCACATCCGTGACGGCTTGTCGGAGAGCGAACAGAACCAGTTCAACGCCATCCTCGGGCGCGGCACCGGCGACAGCAGCGACGAGGCGTTGGCCGTCTCCCTGGGTGACCTGTCGGCGGCCCGGCTCGACCTGGATATCCGCCAGTGGCAGGCCCTGAAGGCGGCCGAGCAGCGGCTCGACGGCAGCGAATTCGGTGTCTGCGTCGAGTGCGGCAAGGCCATTCCGGTGGCCCGCCTGGTCGCCAATCCAGCCGCCGAGCGCTGCATCGAATGCCAGTCTGCATATGAACGCAGCCACGGCGGACAGGCCCACGGTTCCCTGTAAAATCCCCGCACCATCCCTGACCGGGCGGCAGATGGCCGCCCTTTTTACGTATGCCGCTGCTCATCCTGGACAAACTGGAACTTGCCTTCGGCCATTGGCCGCTGCTCGACGAGGCCTCACTGGTGGTCGACAAGGGCGAGCGGGTGGGGTTGATCGGGCGCAACGGCACCGGCAAGTCGAGCCTGCTGCGCATCGTCGCCGGGCGCGAGAAGGCGGACGCCGGCGACGTCTGGTGGCAACCCGGCCTGCGTCTGGGCTACGTGCCCCAGGAGCCGGCCTTCGCCGAAGGCCACAGCATCTACGAGGCGGTGGCCGAGGGGGTCGGCGCGGCGCGCGAACTGCTGCTCGCCTACCACGATGCGGCGCACCGGGTCGCCCTGGGAAACGGTGACCTGGGCGAACTCGACCGCCTCAGCCACGAGCTGGAGGCGCGTGACGCCTGGCGCCTGTCGGCGCGGGTCGAGGAGACCCTGAGCCGGCTCGGCCTGGATGCCGACCAGCCCGTGGCGAACTTGTCCGGCGGCCAGAAGAAACGCGTCGCCCTGGCCCGTGCCCTGGTCGCCGAGCCGGAACTGCTGCTGCTCGACGAGCCGACCAACCACCTCGACTTCACCGCCATCGAATGGCTTGAGGGCCTGCTGCGCGACTTCGCCGGCGCCCTGCTGTTCATCACTCACGACCGGCGTTTCCTGGACAACGTCGCCAACCGCATCGTCGAACTGGATCGCGGCCAGTTGCGCGAATACGACGGCAACTTTTCCGCCTATCAGGCCAAGAAGGCCGAACAACTGGAGGTGGAGGCGGCCCACAACCGCAAGTTCGACAAGTTCTGGAAGCAGGAGGAAGTCTGGATCCGCAAGGGCATCGAGGCCCGGCGTACCCGCAACGAGGGTCGCGTCCGCCGCCTCGAGGCCCTGCGCCGGGAGCGCGCCGCGCGGCGCGAGCGCCTCGGCCAGGTCGGCTTCGCGCTCGACGCCGGCGAGCGCTCCGGCAAGCTGGTGGCGGAACTCGAGCACGTCACCCACGGCTATGGCGGCCGCGCCCTGGTCCAGGACTTGTCGACGCGGGTGATGCGCGGCGACAAGCTGGGCCTGATCGGCCCCAACGGCTGCGGCAAGACCACGCTGATCCGCCTGATCCTGGGCGAGCTGGCGCCCGATCAGGGGCGCATCAAACACGGGACCAACCTCAGCGTCGCCTACTTCGACCAGTTCCGCAACCGGCTCGACGACGAGGCGACGCTGATCGACACCATCTCGCCGGGCTCCGACTACGTCGAGATCGGCGGCCGCCGGACCCACGTCATCGGCTATCTGGAGGAGTTCCTGTTTCCGCCCGAGCGGGCCCGCGCCAAGGTCTCGGCGCTCTCGGGCGGCGAACGCAACCGCCTGCTTCTGGCCCGGCTGTTCGCCCGCCCGGCCAATCTGCTGGTCCTCGACGAACCCACCAACGACCTCGACATCGACACCCTGGAGCTGCTCGAGCAGTTGCTGCTCGATTACCCCGGTACCGTGATCCTGGTCTCCCACGACCGTGCCTTCCTCGACAACGTGGTGACCCAGTCGCTCGTCTTCGCCGGCGACGGCCGGCTGGTCGAGATCGCCGGCGGCTATGCCGACTGGCTGGACTGGCGGGCGCGTCAGGCCGCCGTCGAGGCGCTGGCCACGAAGCCGGCCAAGGTGAAGGAGGCGGCGGCCCCGCGCAAGCCGGCCGCCAAGGCCGGTCTGTCCTACAAGGAGATGAAGGAGCTGGAAGCCATACCGGCCCGCATCGAGGCGCTCGAGGCCGAGCAGGCGGCGCTCAACGGGCGTCTGGCCGACCCGGAGCTGTACAAGAGCGCGGCCGGGAAGGTGGCGGGGCTCAAGGAGCGCCTGGACGCGATCGAGCTGGAACTGCTCGACCTGCTGGCCCGCTGGGAGGCGCTGGAGGCGCGCCAGTCAACCGGCTGACGCCGTCGGCATGGGCTTGCGGTCGAGCAGGGCCAGCCAGCCGCGGGCGATGCGGTAGACGATCCAGAGCCCGACGCCGAGCATGAGCAGGAGGGCGGCCGGGATGCCGATCAGGGTGAAGGCCAACGACCACGCCACCAGCAGCCAGAGCAGGGCGAACCAGAAGGTACGGATCTGCCAGCCGAAGTGGCTGTCCAGCCAAGTGCCGCGGACGTCGCCGCGCTTCAGGTAATTGAGTATGACCGCGATGATCGACGGCCAGCCGGACAGGAAAGCCGTGATCACGAACGCGGCGCTGGTCAGCCCGGCCAGCGCGCTCAAGGCATGCAGGCCGTAGATGACGTGGGCGAGGGCGAGGCTGCTGTCGCCGCTGGCGGTCGTGGCCGGAACGGGATCGGTCTGGTTCATGGCGGTGGGTCGATTGCAGGCCCGTTCATTCTCGCCGCTTTCCCGGAGTCGGTCCATGTATTGAGTTGGTTAATGGAATTGATTAATGTCACAAATAACCACTTGTAAACAGTGGTTTTGCCGTGCCAATCTCAACTGCCGGGTTCCCGACAACCATATGACCGTAAGGAGGAGAAACCATGCGGACGATCATGACGGGGTTGTTGTTGTGTGCGATGGCCGGCTTGGCGACCGCCACGCTGGCCGCCGATGCCGCGAAAAACGGCGAAGTGGTGGAGACGTTGCGCAAGACCTGCGATTGCGTGCGTCACCATCCGAGTGGCTTTCCGTACATCGAACAACGTATCGCGACCTGCAAGACCTACAAGAATTCGCAAGGTCACGTGACGGCGTTCGATTGTCCGAATTGCTATGCCCTGTGTTCAGACAAGCCCGCGAGTTGAGAACACCTAGATAAGGGCAACGATTGGCCGGGGTTCGTCCCCGGCTTTTTTTTTCCGCCGGCCGCCGACGGCTTGCTGGCCGCAGGCCCTGCGGGCATGATGCGGACATGAAAATCGCATTGGCACAATTCAACGCCACGGTCGGCGATCTGGACGGCAACGCGGGCCGGATACTGGCCTTGGCGGCCGAGGCTGAACGGGGTGGGGCGAGTCTGCTGGTGACGCCGGAATTGGCCCTTTGCGGCTACCCGCCCGAGGACCTGGCGCTGCGCGATGATTTCTATCGGGAGAATGCCTGCCGGCTGGAGCGACTGGCCGCGGACCTGCCCGCCGGCCTGCCGGCGGTGGTCGGTTTCCCGCTCCAGGAAGGTGAAGCCCGCTACAACGCCGCGGCCCTGCTGCGCGGCGGCCGGATCGAGGCGCTGTACCGCAAGCAATGGCTGCCCAACCATTCGGTGTTCGACGAGATGCGCACCTTCGTGCCGGGCGACGCGGCGCTGGTCTTCGAACTGGCCGGGCATCGTTTCGGCGTGGTCATCTGCGAGGACATCTGGCAGAACGGCCCGGCCGAGCAGGCCCGGGCGGCCGGCGCGGAAACCCTGCTGGTACTGAATGCCTCGCCCTACCACAAGAACAAGCAGCCGGTACGCCACGCGGTGGTCCGGGAGCAGGCTTTGGCCGCCGGCGTCGCCGTCGTCTACGTCAATCTGGTCGGCGGCCAGGACGAACTGGTGTTCGACGGCGGTTCCTTCGCCGTCTCGGCGATGGGCGAGCTGAGCGCCCAGTTTCCCCTGTTCGAGGAGGCGCTCTGTCTCGTCGACTTCGCGGACGGCGTGCCCAGCGGGCCGCTGCACCGGTTGCCCGACCTTGAGGAGGGGGTTTATCGCGCCCTGGTCCTGGGGGTGCGCGACTACGTCGAGAAGAACGCCTTCCCGGGCGTCATCGTCGGCTCCTCGGGCGGCATCGACTCGGCGCTCACCTTGTGCATCGCGGTGGACGCACTCGGGCCCGGGCGGGTCAAGGCGGTCATGATGCCGTCCCAGTACACCGCCGACATGAGCCTGACCGACGCCCGCGCCCTGGCCGACCGGCTCGGCATCGAACACAGCGTGCTGCCGATCCGGCCCCTGTTCGACGGCTTCCGGGCTGCCCTGGCCGGCGAGTTCGCCGGCCTCGCCGAGGACCTGACCGAGGAGAACATCCAGGCACGCGTGCGCGGCGTGCTGCTCATGGCGTTGTCCAACAAGTCCGGCCGCATGGTCCTGACCACCGGCAACAAGAGCGAGATGGCGGCCGGCTATGCCACCCTGTACGGCGACATGGCGGGCGGCTACGCCGCCCTCAAGGACGTCGCCAAGACACTGGTGTGGCGGTTGGCACGTTATCGCAATACCATCTCGGCCGTGATCCCCGAACGCATCATCACGCGTCCGCCGTCCGCCGAACTGCGGCCGGACCAGACCGACCAGGACAGCCTGCCGCCCTACGAGGTCCTGGACGCGATCATGGAGCGCTATATGGAACTGGATATGGCGCCACGCGAGATCGTTGCCGAGGGTTATGCCGAGGCCGACGTGCGCCGGGTCGTGCGTCTGATCGACCGTTCGGAATACAAGCGCCGCCAGTCCGCACCAGGCGTGCGCATCACGCAAAGGGGGTTCGGGCGCGACCGCCGGTACCCCATTACCAACAAATATCAGGCACCATTCTGATTGTCAGGAGAGACAGATGAAGAAAATCGAAGCCATCATCAAGCCGTTCAAGCTCGACGAAGTACGCGAGGCCCTGTCGGAGATCAACGTCACCGGCCTCACGGTCACCGAGGTCAAGGGCTTCGGCCGCCAGAAGGGCCACACGGAACTGTACCGGGGGGCCGAATACGTGGTCGACTTCCTGCCCAAGGTGAAGGTGGAGATGGTGGTGGCGGATGGCCTCGTCGATTCCGCCATCGACGCCATCGTCAAGGCGGCCCGCACGGGCAAGATCGGCGACGGCAAGATCTTCGTCTCCGAGGTCCAGCAGGTCGTCCGCATCCGTACCGGCGAGACCAACGAAGCGGCGATCTGAACGTCATACGGCCGGCGTCGCGCCGGTGGGGACGGGAAATTGGGCGCGCCGACTTGGCGCGCCTTTTCAATCGGGCAGTTTCTTGCCCGGGTTCAATATGCCGTGGGGATCGAACAGCGCCTTGACCTGACGCATCAGGGCCAGGGTGGCCGGCTCGAACTCCAGGCCCACGAACGGCCGCTTCTCGCTGCCGATGCCGTGTTCGCCGGACAGGCTGCCGGACAGGCCGAGGACCGTGCGCACCAACTCCAGCCGGCAGGCCCGGGCGCGCGTCATCTCGTCGATGTCGTCCGGATGGACCATGATGTTGACGTGCAGGTTGCCGTTGCCGGCATGGCCGAAGGCGACCACCGGCACGCGGTGGCGGCGGCCCAGGTCGTCGATGGCGGCGACCAGGTCGGCGAGCTTGCCGACCGGCACCACGACATCCTCGTTGATCTTGAGCGGGGCGATCTTCTTGACGGCGTGCGAGAGCGACTTGCGGGCCGTCCACAGGTGGGCGATCTCGGCCTTGGAGAAGCCGCTCTGCACCTCGAGCAGGCCGTCGCCGCGCAGGGCCGCCTCCAGGGCCGCCAGGTGGCGCGGGATGTCCTCGTCGTCGCCCTCCACCTCGACCATCAGGATGGCCTGGGTACCGGCCGGCAGGCCCTCGGCGGCGCCGTATTCGCGCACCGCGTCGATGGAACGGCCGTCCATGAATTCCAGGGCGTAGGGCACCACGGGTTGGCGCATGGCGCGGATCACCGCCTCGCAGGCGGCCCGGGTGCCGGAATAGCAGACGCGCAGGCTGGCGATGCGGCGCGGCGCCGGCAGGAGCCGCAGGGTGGCCTCGGTGATCAATGCCAACGTGCCCTCGGAACCGACCAGCAGGCGGGTCAGGTCGTAGCCGGTGGCGTACTTGGTGGTCCGGCTGCCGGTGCGGATCTCGCGCCCGTCGCCGAGCACGGCGCGCAGGCCGAGGACGTGGTCGCGCGTGGTGCCGTACTTGACCGCGCGCGGCCCGGCCGCATTCATGGCCAGGTTGCCGCCGATCCGGCTGTAGGCGCCGGAACCCGGGTCCGGCGCGTACATCAGGCCGGCACTGGCGGCCAGTTCGTCGATGTCGTCGGTCACCACGCCCGGCTGCACCACCATGAGGCGGTTGTCGGGGTCGAATTCGAGGACGCGGTTCATGCATTCGAAGCTGACGACCAGGCTGCCCGGCGTCGGCAGGGCGCCGCCGACGTTGCCGGAACCGGCGCCGCGCGGCGTGATGGGCAGGCGGGCGCGCCCGGCGATGGCGACGATGCCGGCGACGTGGTCGTGGCTGGCCGGGAACAGCACCGCCTCGGGCGTACAGGATTTCGGGGTTTCGTCGCTGGCGTACAGGGCCAGGGTGGCGGGGTCGGTGTGGACCCGGTCCGCGCCCAGCAGGGCGACGAACTCGTTCTGCAATGGCTCGGAAAGCATCAGCCCAGGGCCGCCTCGATGATTTCGGCCGCCTCCGCCATGGCGTCGGTATCCGGGAAGCGGGCGTAGGTCTCCTGCACCGCGATGTCGTACAGGGGCCGGACGAAGGGCGCCTCGGCCTGCGTCGCCATGACGTGGCGCAGGGATTGGGTCATCACCTTGTCCAGGGAGACCAGGCGGCGGCCCTTGATGATGCCGTCGTCGGCGTCGACCAGGGTGATGATCAGGCGGCTGCGTTCGCCGGTCGGCTCGGCCGGCAGTTCGCGTTCGCCTTCCGGCACCAGATGCACGTTGAAGGCCGCGTCGGACCACTCGCAGACGTCGTCGACCTTGTAGAGCAGGAAGGCGGCGGGGCCATGGTCGTACAGGCCGACCGTGACCGGCCGGTCGCGCAGGCCGGCGAGTTCGGCCGGACTCGGCCCCGACCAGAACAGGGTGAGGTCGTGGGCGCCGTTCTTGTACAGGTAGCGCACGCCCTCGTCGTAACGGTTGTAGTCGGGCGAATAGGGTTCGCCGATGCGGCGGCTGTCGGACGGGAGGTCCGGCCGGGTGAATACGTGTATTTCGCTCATTCCTGTTCTTGCGGCAGCAGGGCGGCGAGCATGGCCACCATGCCGGGGTCGAAATCGAAGCCGGCTTCCATGCCCGGGTTGAGGGCGATGGCGATGTCGGCGCTCATGCGGCGGACGATCCAGGACAGCTCGGTGAGCAGGCCGCCGCCATAACCGGGGTAGGCGGCCAGGAAATCCTTGGCGCGATCGGGTCCGCTGAAGACGATCAGGGCACGGTTGCCGTCGTCATCCTCCAGCACCAGGGGGTCCGCCTGGGTGGAGCGCTGGAAACCGGCGATGGCGTTCTTTTCGTCCTTGACCGGCATGAACACCTGCATGTCCATGATCCGGCGGGCGAACTCCTCCGGTTCGACGGCGCCTTGCAGCATTTCCGCCAGCAGGCGTTCGATGTCGTTGCGCGGGTCGAAGCTGACCGTGTCCATGGAGAGGTCCGGTTTGTGGAAAGCGTCGAAGGATACCACCAGTCGCCGCCGCCGGAAAAACCCCCGAGGTCCGCCGTGGCCCGGCAATCAGGCCGCGCGCGGTGATATGATTCGCCCCCACAGCTTGGATAAGCAACCTTGCCCTGGTCCAGGGTGTCCCGCGGGAGCGGGGCGCGTCGGACGGCGGCCCGGGACAAAGTGATAGAGCGAGGTCTGCTCCTGGCGCGGAGCCGGGAGAACAAGCCGGATATGCGGATTCCCATTTACCTGATCAATCTGGACCAGCGTCCCGACCGTTTGGCGGCGATGCAGGAACGGCTACGCGGCCTCGTATACACGCGCGTGCCGGCGTTCGACGGCAACCGGCTGGCGGCGGATGCCTTGGCCGGACGGGAGGTGTCGGCGAAGCTGACGCGTAACGAGATCGGCTGTTATCTCAGCCATGAGGCGGTCTGGCGGGATGTCGTCGAGAAACGCCACCCGCTCGCTTGCGTCCTCGAGGACGACGTCGTATTCAGCCGCGAATTCGCCGATTTCATGGCGTCCGGGTGCTGGGCGGACCTGGACTTCGATCTGGTCAAACTGGACAACTGGCCGGGCGAGATCGTCCTGTCCAGGCTGGGGCGGCGGATTCGGCACCGGGCGGTATACCGTATCCGCTCGACCACTTTCAGTGCGGCCTGCTACCTCGTATCCGCCCGCGGTGCCGCCAAGCTGCTCCGGGAAGGGCGCACCCTCCGTCATGCCGTTGACATCCTTCAGTTCGCGACCAAAAGTCCCTGGCTGCTCGCCAACAAGGTCTATCAGCTGAGCCCGGCGATCGCCGCCCAGGAACAACTGGTCACCGCGACACCATCGTCGAGTGACATCGAGGCGTCTCGAATCGAGGCGCGGCGGCGGCGCAAGAGTCTGAAACGGCGTGGCCTGGCGAGAGTGGTGAGGGAGGTCGAGCGGATCTACCGCCAGGCCCGGGCCCTGCCCGGGCGGATCGCCTCGGCGGTCAAGAACAAGCGGCGCGAGATCGGCTTCGACTAGGGGCGGCCAGGCCCCGGCTCAAATCCACTTCCGTGGATCGATGTTCCAGGCCTCGAACGCCTCGTGACCGACCACCCTGTCGCGGCTGGCCGGTTGGGCGAGGTCGACGATCTCGGGTTTCACGTACAGGTTGCCTTTGGCGTTGAAGACCACCAGGACCACGGGCTGCATGAGGCGGTCCGGATGCTGCTCCATGACGATGCCCAGGCGGCCGCTGTCGAGACGCACCAGGGAGCCGGTCGGATAGATGCCGACCACGCGGACGAAGTGGCGTACCAACTCCGGGTCGAAGTGGAACTTGCTCCACTCCAGCAGCTTGCCCAGTGCCTCGGTGGGCGGCATGCCCTTGTGGTAGACGCGGTCGGAAGAAATGGCGTCGTAGACGTCGACGATCGCGCCCATGCGGCCGTATAGCGAAATCTCCTCGCCCTTGAGGCGGTTCGGATAGCCGGTGCCGTCGTAGCGTTCGTGGTGCAGGGCGGCGACGTCGAGGGCGATCTGGGAAATGCCCGGCGTGTGCTGCAGGATGATCTTGCTCTGCACGACGTGCGATTTCATCTTGGCAAATTCGGCTTCGGTCAGCTTGGCCGGCTTGTTCAGGATGCTTTCCGGCACCTTGGCCTTGCCGACGTCGTGGAGCAGGGCACCGATGGCGATCTCGCGGATGGTCGGCCGGTCCAACTCGAGGCCGCGTGCGAAGGCGATCATCAGCGTGCACACCGAGACCGAGTGCTGGAAGGTGTAGTTGTCGTGCTCCTTCAGCATGCCGAGCGGCAGCAGGGCATCCGGATTGCGGAAGATCGAATCGACCATGCTTTCGACCAGCGGCTCGACCTTCTCCATCTCGATCTGCTTGCCGAGGCGGATGTCCTGGATCATGCCGTGGACGATTTCGTTGGCCTCGCTGTGCAGGCGCTCGGCACGCCGGCGTTCCTCGGCGAGCGGCGTGCGCGTCGGCGCCGCCGGCTCCTCGGCGATGGCGATCAGCTGGGATTCGATCTCGCGCCGCACCTCGTCCTCGGTGGGCGCCTGCTGGTCGATGTCGCGGCCCCGGCTGACGTCGATGTAGATGTCGTGGATGCCCAGTTCGCGAATCTTGCGGACCGTGGCCAAGTCCTTGATCAGGAAATGGCTGGCGACGAAGGGATGGTCCATCCAGCCGCAGTTGACGTCATGGACGTACATGCCCGGGCGCAGGTGTTCGACCGGGATCTTCTTGATCTTGTCGTGGTCAGCGGTGGCGGTCATGCCGTCGGCACCTGTGTGGAACGGGATACGGGTTCCGGAATGTTAATTCTTGTCTGACGCCGACGCCACGCTAGGCGCTGTCAGCGCCCGTATTGCTGCTGCATCTTCTGCATCTGTTTCATCATCTCGGGATCGATGTCGAACTTGCCGCCGCCCGGCATGCCGGTCACGGTCATCGAGCCATGTTTCTGGCCGGGCTTGCAGGGGCCCAGCCAACGGCCCTCCATGACCGCGTGGTTGCTGGCCATGCCGTGCACCGGCGGGGAGAACTGGGTCGTCGATTCCATGCGGTACTGGCTGCTCAGATTGCCCGTGATGACCGTGTGTCCGGTGGCGGTGGTCTGGTCGAACTTGCACACCGAGTCGATCACGACGGTATTGCCGGAGCGCTTGGTATCGATCTTCGAGCACTGCTTGCGGATACCCTGGTTGCTGTCGCGCTGGGCGCTGACGTCGTCCTGCCGCTGGTCCACGCACATCTGGACGGTCATGCCCGGGGTGCCATCGGCGCTGGTCTTGATTTCCCACAGGCCGGACTTGCGCTGCGGCATGTCGGCCGCTTGCACGCTGCCGGCGGCGGCTGCCACGGCGAGCCCGAGGATGGACAGGATGCGCTTGGATGCGGTCATGAGCTGGCTCCCGATTGTTTAATGCGGTCGTAAGTTTCCCACGAATGGCCGGCACTGTCTGCACGGCGGGAACTCGGGATCAGGGGAGGTTGGCGGAGTGGACGGGACTCGAACCCGCGACCCCCGGCGTGACAGGCCGGTATTCTAACCAACTGAACTACCACTCCTAGTACTGCTCCGACGCTGATGGCTCAGCCTCGTACAACTTGGCGCGCTCGGCAGGATTCGAACCCACGACCCCCTGGTTCGTAGCCAGGTACTCTATCCAACTGAGCTACGAGCGCTTCGGAAAGAGCGCGGATTATATAGAACTCCGGCTTTTTCGCAACGACAAATTTTCATCGCCGTGTAATCTGGCGGAGACGAGAAGATTCGAACTTCCGATCCAGGTTTTGCCCAGATGCTCCCTTAGCAGGGGAGTGCCTTCGACCACTCGGCCACGTCTCCGTTCCCGTCCCGGCGAACCGGGTTGCGAGAGGCCGGCAGGATACCCGCGCAGGCCCGAAAAATCAATGCCGGCGCGTCGGTCGACGCGCGCGGCGGATCCGCCCGGGCGGATCGCTCCCCGTCAGGCGACGGCGGCCTTCGCGTCCGGACCGTTCTCCAGGCCGAATACCTGGTGCAGGGTACGCACGGCCAGTTCCATGTACTTGTCCTCGACCACCACGGAAATCTTGATCTCCGAGGTGGAGATCATCTGGATGTTGATGTTCTCGGCCGCCAGGGCCTTGAACATCTTGCTGGCCACGCCGGCGTGGGTGCGCATGCCGACGCCGACGATGGACACCTTGGCGATGCGGTCGTCGCCGACCACCTCGCGGGCACCGATGGCGGTCTTGACCATGTTGAGAACCTCCATGGCCTTCTTCATCTCGCCCCGGTTCACCGTGAAGGAGAAGTCGGTGGTGCCGTCGACGCCGACGTTCTGCACGATCATGTCGACGTCGATGTTGGCGTCGGCGATCGGGGCCAGGATGTGGCCGGCGACGCCCGGCTTGTCGGGTACGCCCAGGATGGTGAGCTTGGCCTCGTCGCGGTTGAAGGCGATGCCGGAGATGATGGCTTGTTCCATGGAATCTTCCTCGAATGTGATCAGGGTGCCTTCGCCTTCATCCTCGAAGCTGGACAGCACCCGCAGTTTGACCTTGTACTTGCCGGCGAACTCGACCGAGCGGATTTGCAGCACCTTGGAGCCCAGGCTGGCCAGTTCCAGCATCTCCTCGAAGGTGATGGTGTCGAGCTTGCGCGCCTCGGGTACCACGCGCGGGTCGGTGGTGTAGACGCCGTCGACGTCGGTGTAGATCTGGCACTCGTCGGCGGTCAGGGCGGCAGCCAGGGCGACGCCGGTGGTGTCCGAGCCGCCGCGGCCCAGGGTCGTGATGTTGTTGTCGGCATCGACGCCCTGGAAGCCGGCGACCACGACCACCTGGCCGTTGTCGAGCGCGGCGCGCATGGCCCGGTCGTCGATCTCCTCGATGCGTGCCTTGGTGAAGGCATTGTCGGTACGCAGGGGGATCTGCCAGCCGGTGAAGCTCTTCGCCTTCAGGCCGAGGTCCTTGAGCGCCATGGCCAGCAGGGCGATGGTGACCTGTTCGCCGGTGGAGATCAGGACATCCAGTTCACGCGGGTCCGGGTCCTTGTTGATTTCCTTGGCCAGGGCGATGAGCCGGTTCGTCTCGCCGGACATGGCCGAGACCACGACCACCACCTGGTGGCCGAGCATCTTGAATTTCGCCACCCGCTCCGCCACGTTGCGGATACGCTCGATCGAACCGACCGAGGTGCCGCCGTATTTCTGCACGATCAGTGCCATGATTTCCCAATAATCGCTTGAAAAGCTGAACATGTTACCGCAGTCGCATGATTGTTGGCGGTTGAAACTTCATGGCCATGCCCTTAGTCTTAGCGGTGTTTGCAACCCATAGGGAAACGTAGCCATGCAACCCCAATACGACATGACCGGTTACGACGGTTCCGTCAGCCTCGGCACCAGCCGCAACAAGGTCCTGCGCAACACCTACATGCTCCTCGGCATCTCCCTGGTGCCGACGGTGGTCGGCGCCCTGGTCGGCATGAGCATGAACTTCGCCTTCATGGCCGGCCACCCGATCCTGTACACGGTCGGCATGTTCGCCGTCATGATGGGCCTGTTCTTCGCCATTTCCGCCACCCGCAACAGCGGTCTCGGCGTCGTCCTGCTCCTGGTCCTGACCGGTTTCATGGGCCTGATGCTGGGGCCCATCCTGCAGGTCGCCCTGCACCTGTCGAACGGTGCCCAGATCGTCGGCCTGGCGGCCGGCGGCACCGCCGCCATCTTCATGGTCCTGGCCGGCATCGCCTCGACCAGCAAGCGCGACTTCAGCTTCATGGGCAAGTTCCTGCTGGTCGGCATCGTGCTCCTCATCCTGGCCTCGGTCGCGAACCTGTTCTTCCATATCCCGGCCCTGGCCCTGACCCTGTCGGCGGTGGCCGTCCTGCTCTTCTCCGGTTTCATCCTGTTCGATGTCAGCCGGGTGGTGAACGGCGGCGAGACCAATTACGTCATGGCCACCCTGGCGATCTACCTGGACATCTACAACCTGTTCGTCAACCTGCTGCAGTTGCTGATGGCCCTGATGGGCGAACGCGACTGAACGTTCCGGGCACCCCGAGGAAAGCGGCTGCGGCCGCTTTTTTCATGTCCGCTGCCAGGGCCGGGCGTGCTATGTTTCCTATGCCACCACTATGGGAATCGGGGTCGCCATGAGAACGCTGGTCCTGCTCGTCCTGCTGCTGTCGGTCGGCCTGGCCCGGGCCGAAGAGGCGGCCTTCTCGACCGGCCAGACCCTCTACCTGCCCATCTATTCGCATCTGCCCTACGGCAACAGGGTGGCGGCCGACAAGCCGGGCCTGTACCCGCTCTCCATCCTGGTCAGCCTGCGCAACACCGATCCCCGGCAGCCGATCCGGCTGACCTCGGCGCGTTACTACGACACCAACGGCAAGCTGCTGCGCGAGTACCTGAACGCGCCGCGCACGCTGGCTCCGCTGGCTACCCTGGAACTGTTCCTGGAACGCAACGACCTGGCCGGCGGCTCGGGCGCCAACTTCCTCATCGCCTGGCAGGCCGACAAGCCGGTCAACGTGCCCATCGTCGAGGCGGTACACGCCGACGTCACCGGCAACCGCACCCTGTCCTTCGTCACCTCCGCGCGTCCGGTCAGGTAGCGGCATGAACGTCTCCGGCCTCGCCGTCCGGCTCGCCTACTGGCTCGACGCCTCGCCGCGCTACGCCAGCGTCGAGGCCTTCTTCGCCGATCTCCTGGTCAACCCGCGCTCGCGCCGCCGGGCCTGGTTCGACATGGTCATGATCGGGCTGATCCTGGCCAGCGTGTTCCTGCTCATCTACCAGGTGCACCACCCGGTCGGGCCCTTCGCCGCCGCCTTCGAGCGCCTGGTGTTCAGCGCCCTGGTGAGCGAGTACCTGCTGCGCCTGTGGCTCGCCAGCGCCGGCCACAAGATCGTCATCGAGCACTACGAGCATGCCGAGCTGGTCGGCATGCGCTTCCGCCTGGTGCCGGCGCTCTGGGCGGTGTTGCGGAGCAAGCTGGCCTACATGACCAGCCCGCTGGCGATCATCGATCTGCTCGCCATCCTGCCCAGCTACCGGCCGCTCGCCTTCATGCGCCTGTTCCTGCTCTTCCGCCTGCTCAAGCTGTTCCGCTATGCGCGCAGCCTGAACGCCTTCGGCAAGGTGGTGGTCGAGAAGCGCTTCGAGCTGCTCACCCTGTCGATCTTCGTCGGCGCCGTGGTCCTGATCTCCAGCATTGCGGTGTACCTGTTCGAGGCGGGCGTGCCCGGGACCTCGGTGCAGACCCTGGCGGACGCGGTCTACTGGGCCGTCATCACCATCACCACGGTCGGCTACGGCGACGTCTCGCCGATCACGCCCGAGGGGCGCGTGGTGGCCATGGTGCTGGTGTTCGCCGGCATCGGGGTGGTGTCGTTCGCCACCTCTATCGTCGTCATGGCCTTCCACGAGAAGATGCGCGAGCTGCACGACAACCGGGTGTTCTCCGAGGTCGAGCGCCTGTCCGGGGTCACCGTGGTGTGCGGCTTCGGGCGCATCGGCCAGGTGGTGGCCCAGCATCTCGCCGACGCCGGCGAGCCGTTCGTGGTCGTCGACAAGGACGAGGCGGCCGTCGAGCGCGCCCGCCGGCTCGACTACCTGGCCGTGGCCGGCGACGCCTCCGACGGCAGCGTCCTCAACAACCTGCGCCTGGGCCGCCAGGCGACCCGCATCCTGTGCCTGACCGAGGATGACGTGAAGAACGTCTACATCACCCTGACGGCGCGCGAGTTCTCGCACGACGTGCTGATCATCTCGCGCGCCAACAAGGCGGAGAGCGTGCGCAAGCTGGTCCATGCCGGGGCCAACCACGTGGTGCGGCCGTACGAGGTGGTCGCGCGCATGGCCGCCGAGTTCATCGGCCAGCCGGTCGCCTTCGACGCCATCCAGGACGTCGTCACCGGCAGCAAGGGCATCCATCTCGAACCGCTGCCGGTCCTGCCGGGCAGCCGCCTGGACGGCATCACGGTCGGGACCATGGACTTCGCCGCCCGCAATCTGCTCCTGTTCGGCGTCATCCGGCCCAAGGCCGACGCCCTGGCGGCCGAGGACGAGCATTACCTGATGGCCGACAAGCGCTTCTATTTCAACCCGCGCCCGCGCTTCCGCCTGCAGGCGCACGACATCCTGGTGCTGATCGGCTACGAGGTCAGCCTGAACCACTTCCGCAAGCAGCAGGGCCAGTCGCTGCGGACCTGGTGGCGAGGCGCGCCGTGACCGCCGGCAAGCTGGCCCTGTTCGGCTGCACCACGCTGGGCCTCGAGGTGGCGCGCCGGCTGGCCGACCTCGAGCAGCCGTTCATCATGGTCGACCTCGACGCGGAACGCGTTCAGCGCGCGCGCGACGAGGGCTTCCGGGTCGAGACGCTCGATTTCACCGACGACGAGGCCCTGCGCCACCTGGGCCTGGGCGAGGACATCGAAGGCATCTTCTGCCTGCTGCCGGAGGATTCCGAGAACGTCTTCCTGGCCATCAGCGCCCGGGCCATGGATGCCGCCCTGCGCATCGTCGCCATCTGCCGCCAGCCGGAGGCGGCCTCCAAGCTGCTCGCGGCCGGGGCCGACAAGGTCGTCGATCCCTATGCCATCAGCGGTGCCCGCGCCCACGACCTGATCGCCCGGCCCGAGGTGGTGGAGTTGCTCGAGGAGACGGTGTTCGGCCAGCAGGACCTCAATATCGCCGAGGTCACCATCCCGCACGGTTCCTGGGTGCACGGCGTGCGTCTCTCGGAACTGCGCCGGCGCATGACCCAGAACGTCCTGCTGTTCGGCGTGGTCGACGCCGAACACGGCAGCGACCTGATCTTCAGCACCCGCAACATCGACCACAACCTGGACGTCGGAGATACCCTGGTCATCATCGGCGCGCGGGGCCAGATCAACGCCGTGCGCGACATGATCCGGGCCCGCGAGGCGCCCCGCTAGATGCGCTCGAACAGGGCGATGCTCTCGACGTGGGCGGTGTGCGGGAACATGTTGGCGACCCCCGCGGCGCGCAGCGCATAGCCCTTGGTGTGCACCAGGACCGCGGCGTCGCGTGCCAGGGTGGCCGGGTTGCACGATACGTAGACGATGCGGCCCGGGCCGGAAGCGTCCTCGGGCAGGGATTTCACCAGTTCGACGGCGCCGTCGCGGGGCGGGTCGACCAGCCATTTGTCGAAGCGGCCGAGGGCGGCCAGGATCTCCGGCGCCATCTCGAACAGGTTCATCACCTGGTAGCGGGTCAGAGGGTCGAGCCCGTTCAGGCGCGCGTTCTCCAGGGCCCGGCTGACCAGGGCCGGGCTGCCTTCGATGCCGAGGACGCGGGCGCCCCTGCGGGCGATCGGCAGGGTGAAGTTGCCGAGGCCGCAGAAGAAGTCGGCGACCTCGTCGCCCGGCTTCGGGTCGAGCATGCGCACGGCGCGCCGGACCAGCATGCGGTTGACGCCGTGGTTGACCTGGGTGAACTCGGTCGGCTTGAACGGCATGGTGAGTTCGAACTCGGGCAGGCTGTAGGCGAGCGCCGGCGAGTCCAGGGGGTGGAAGGGGTGGGCAGTGTCCGGGCCCTTCGGCTGCAGCCAGACCTGTACCCCGTGGCGGTCGGCGAAGGCGCGCACGCGGGTCTCGTCGTCCGGGCCGAGCGGCTCCAGGATGCGCAGGACCAGGACCGACACGGTGTCGCCGACGGCGACCTCGATCTGGGGCAGGCGGTCGCGGATGGCCAGGCCGGCCACCAGTTCGCGCATGGCCGGCAGCAGGCGCCCGATGTGGGCGGGCAGCACCTCGCAGCCGAGCATGTCGGCGACGTAGCTGCTCCGGCGCTCGTGGAAGCCAACCAGGACGCCGCCCTTTTTGGGTACGTTGCGCACCGACAGGCGCGCCTTGGTGCGGTAGCCCCAGGTCGGCCCGTGGATGGGCGCCAGCATGGTCTCCGGGCGCACCTTGCCGATGTGGGCGAAGCAGTCCTCCAGGACGCGTTGCTTGGCGGCCACCTGGGCCGCCTCGTCGAGATGCTGGTGGGTGCAGCCGCCGCAGACGCCGAACCAGGCGCATTTCGGCGTCACCCGGTACGGGCTGGCGCGCACGATGCGTTCCACCTGGGCCTGCTCGTAGGTGTCCTTCTTGCGGTAGGGCGAGGCGTCGACGACCTCGCCGGTCAGGGCGCCGTCGACGAAGACCGCCTTGCCGTCGTGGTGGGCGACGCCGCGGCCTTCGTGGTCGAGGGATTCGATGAATAGTCGGTAGCTCATGGTGCGGTGCGATCGGGATGTGGGCCGGGCCGCCCGGCGGCGGCCGGGACGGGCTAGGGCGCGGCGTCGTCCGGCCAGGCGGCCAGGAATTCCTGCCAGTGCGGGGCGCCGATGCCGGCCAGGGTGGCACGCACCAGGGCGATCTCCTGCGCGTAGTGCGCACGCGTCAGGTGGCCGCGCATGAGCTGGAAGCGCAGGTAGACCAGGTAGGTGTTCACCACGTCGGTCTCGCAGTAGTCGCGGATCTCGGCGATCCGGCCGGCCTGGTAGGCTTCCCATACCTTGCTGCCGTCCATGCCCAGCTTGCCCGGGAAGCCGTACAGCTTGGCCAGGGCGTCCAGGGCCACGGCGCCGCGCGGCTGGTACAGGGCGAGCAGGTCCATCAGGTCGAGGTGGCGGTTATGGTAGCGGCTGATGTAGTTGTTCCACTTGAAGTCCTTGTCGTCCTCGCCCTGGTCCCAGTAGCGCGGGGCGCTGACGCCGTGCAGCATGCCGCGGTAGTGCAGGACCGGCAGGTCGAAGCCGCCGCCGTTCCAGGACACGATCTGGGGCGTGTACTTCTCGATGCCGTCGAAGAAGCGCTGGATGATCTCGCCCTCGTCGGCCTCCGGCTCGGACAGGGAGAACACCTTGAAGCTGTCGCCGGCCCGGAGGGCGCAGGAGACGGTCACCACCCGCTGCAGGTGCAGGGGCATGAAGTCGGAACCGCCGGTCTGCTGCCGGCGCATCAGCATGGCCATGTCGGCGACCTCGTCGTCGGAGGGGGCCGGGCCGAGCTCGTGCAGGCGGCGCAGGCCGGCGATGTCCGGGATGCATTCGATGTCGAAAACGAGTACGGGAGTCATGATCGCTAGGAGGTAGAATCGGCCGTATTCTACCTTCTCGGGGAGGCGGACCGATGGCGACACGTTGGCACGTGGCTGAGGACGAGACCGACTGGCTGGCGCAGGCGCTGGCCTACACCCTGGCCGCCGAGGCCGAGGCGCTGGCCGAACACGGCCAGTTCCGCGTCTGCCTGGCCGGTGGCGGCACCCCCGGGCGGCTGTACCGCGAACTGGCCGCGACCGCGCGCGACTGGCCGCGCTGGCAGGTCTGGTACGGCGACGAACGTTGCCTGCCGCCCGGCCATCCCGAGCGCAATTCCGCCCTGGCCGAACAGGCCTGGCTGCGCCGGGTGCCGATCCCGGCCGCCAACGTGCACAGCATTCCCGCGGAACTCGGCGCCCGCGCCGGGGCCGAAGTCTACGCCCGCCAGTTGGCCGGGGCCGCGCGCTTCGACCTGGTCCTGCTCGGCCTCGGCGAGGACGGTCATACCGCCAGCCTGTTCCCGGGCCACGACTGGGGCACGGCGGCCGACGCCCCGGATACCCTGGCGGTGTTCGACGCGCCGAAGCCGCCGCCGGAGCGGGTCAGCCTGTCGGCGCGCCGGTTGTCCGAGGCGCGCCGGGTGTTGTTCCTGGCCGGCGGTGCCGGCAAGCGGGCGGCGGTGGCCGCCTGGCGCGGCGGCGCGGCCATTCCGGCGGCGGCGATCCGGCCGGCCGCCGGGGTGGATGTCCTGATCGATCAATCGGCATATGGAGAACGAGCATGAAGAGCATCGCGTTGGCGATCCTGCTGGGTTTGGCGAGCACGGCCTGGGGCGCGGAACGGCTGGCCACCGACAAGGACCAGACCGGTCTGGCGGTGACCATCTACAACGGCGACCTGGCCCTCGTGAAGGATGCCCGCAAGGTCAGGCTGGAGGCCGGCGAGAACCAGCTCGCCTGGCGCAACGTCTCGGCCCGCATGCAGCCCGAGACGGCCTTGCTGCGCTCGCTCGACGGCAAGCCGCTGAGCCTGCTCGAGCAGAATTTCGATTTCGACCTGCTGACGCCGCAGAAGCTCCTCGAGAAGTCGGTCGGCGAAGCCGTGCGGGTGGTCAAGACCCACCCGACCATGGGTACCGACAGTTATGAGTCGGCCACCGTGCTGTCGGCCAACGACGGCGTCGTGCTCCAGTTCAAGGACCGGGTCGAGACCGGCGTGCCGGGACGCCTGGCCTTCGACCACGTGCCGGCCAACCTGCGCGACCGGCCGACCCTGTCCATGCTGCTCGATGCCGGCAAGGGCGGCGAGCAGGGCCTGGAGCTCAGCTACCTGACCGGCGGCCTGTCCTGGAAGGCGGACTACGTGGCCGAGCTTTCCGGCAAGGAGGACAGCCTGGACCTGAACGGCTGGGTCACCCTCACCAACGTCAGCGGCACCGCCTACCACGACGCCCAGTTGCAGCTGGTCGCCGGCGAGATCAACCGGGCCCGGCCGGAGGTGACGCCGATGAAGATGATGCGCGACATGGTGGCCATGGCGGCGCCGACGGCGGCCATGCAGGAGGAATCCCTGCTCGACTACCACCTGTATACCCTGGAGCGGCCCACCACCATCCTGGACAACCAGACCAAGCAGGTTGCCCTGCTCTCGGCCCAGCGCGTGCCGGCGAGCAAGGAATACCTGCTGCAGGGTGCCGAATACTACTACTCGGGCCAGTACGGCGAGCTGGGCCGCAAGCTGAAGCCGGCGATCTACCTGCAGTTCGACAACAAGGGCGGCCAACTGGGCGTGCCGTTGCCCAAGGGCATCGTGCGCGTGTACAAGAAGGATCGCGCCGGACGCGCCCAGTTCGTCGGCGAGGACCGCATCGACCACACCGCCAAGAACGAGACCGTCCGGCTCCGGCTCGGCGAGGCCTTCGACATCACCGCCGACAAGAAGCAGACCGACTACCAGAAGATCGCCGCCGGCCTGCGCGGCGGGGTCTACGAGACGGCCTACCAGATCGAGATCCGCAATGCCAAGAACGAGCCGGTCGAGGTCAAGGTGGCGGAGCCGATGCCGGGCGAATGGCAGATGGTCTCCGAGAGCCTCAAGCACGACAAGGACAGCGCCCACACGGCGGTCTGGCGGGTGCCGGTGGCGGCCGAGGGCAAGACCGTCCTGAGCTGGCGGGTGCGGGTCAAGTACTGAGGCATGGCCGCCGGTGCCGGCATTCGTGCCAAAATCCGGGCCGAGGAAGCGTCGGCTCGTTCTGCCCGGGCATGACGGCCAAGTCGGCATTTCCCTGACCTGAAACGGAGCGGGCATTGGGCTATCTGGCATTCATCGCAATCGGCATCGGCGCGGCGGTCGGCGCATGGCTGCGCTGGGGCCTCAGCCTGTGGCTCAATCCGCTCTATTCGGCCATCCCGCTCGGCACCCTGGTCGCCAACCTGGGCGGCGGCTACCTGATCGGCCTCGCCATCGCCTTTTTCGCCCAGCACCCCGGCCTGTCGCCGGAATGGCGGCTGCTGCTGGTGACCGGCTTCCTGGGCGGGCTGACCACCTTCTCGACCTTCTCGGCCGAGATGTTCACCCTTTTCGCGCGGGCCCAGCTGGCGACCGGCCTGGCCGCCATCGGCCTGCACGTGGCCGGCTCGCTGGCCATGACCGGCCTGGGCGTGCTGACCTTCAAACTGATCAGGGGGTAGGACCATGACGACCCTATGCGTGCGCTTCTTCGTCCAGGAAGGCATGCGCCATGCCGGCGAACCCATCCACGAATGGCTGTTCCAGACGGCGCGCGAGATCGGCATCGCCGGCGGTACCTGCTTCCGCGCCAGTGCCGGCTACGGCCGGCACGGCCTGCACGAGGACACCTTCTTCGAACTGGCGGGCAAACTGCCGGAGACGGTCGAGTTCTTCGCCGTCGAGGGCCTCATCCAGGCGCTCCTGGTTCGGGTCGGCCGGGCCGGCCTGCGCCTGGTCTACGTGCTCCACCCGGTGACCACCGGCGTGACCGGCAACGTCTAGCCACGCCGTCGCCGTCTTGTCCGCCGTCGACCAACTCGTACTCTTCGTCGCCTCCTTCGTCGCCAACTGGTTTTCCGCCCTCTCGGGCGGCGGCGCCGGGCTGATCCAGTTCCCCATCCTGATCTTCCTGGGCCTGCCGTTCGGCGTCGCCCTCGCCACCCACAAGGTCGCCACGGTATTCCTGGGCCTGGGTGCCGCCCTGCGCCACCTGAAGGAGAGCCATCTCGAGCGCCGCTTCGTGCTCGCCATCGTCGGGGCCGGCGTGCCCGGCGTCGCCCTCGGCGCCTCGGTCATCCTGTACGTGCCGGAGCGCCCGGCCATCCTGGCGCTCGGCATCCTGACCCTGGGGCTGGGCCTGTATTCCATGGTCAAGCCCAAGCTGGGCCTGGACTACGCGCCCCGCAACCGCACCGGGATCGGGCTGGCCGTGGGCCTGGCGGGCCTGTTCTCGGTCGGTTTCCTGAACGGCTCGATCACCTCGGGCTCGGGCCTGTTCCTGACCCTCTGGCTGGTGCGCCACTTCGGCCTCGACTACAAGCGCGCGGTCGCCTACACCATGGTGGTCGGCGGCGTGCTCTGGAACGGTACCGGGGCGGCGGTCCTGGGCGTGCTCGGCAACGTCCGCTGGGACTGGATGCCGGTCCTTCTGATCGGCGCCCTGCTGGGCGGCTACCTGGGCAGCCACGTGGCCATCGTCAAGGGCAACCTGTGGGTCAAGCGCGCCTTCGAGGTCACCACCATCCTGATCGGCGCCAAGCTGATCGTCGGCTGAGGCGCCTTAGCTCCGCCGCCAGAAGCGCAGGGCGGCGCCGCGCTCGAGCCGGCAGCGGCGCGGCGCGCGGCCGGTCAGGGTCAGTTCGAGGCGGTCCAGGCGGCCCAGTTGCACGGCGCGCAGGGCGGGCTTCAGCCAGTTGCGGTCGGCCGCGCCGGGGTCGGCGAGGACCGCCAGGGTGACGCCGTCGGCGGGATCGGCCGGCAAGCTGACCGGCAGGGCGGCGGCCGGGATTCCGGCCGCGGCCGCCAGCGCCCGGGCCAGGAAGTCGTCGGCCAGGACCCGGTCGCAGGCCGCCACGACGGCGGCCGGACGGCCGCCGCCCCACAGCCAGACGCCGTTCACGACCGGCTCGCCGCGGGCCTCGCGGGCGGCGTTGACCGGATGGTCGTGCAGGCACATCTGAATCTCCACCAGGGTACGCTGTACGGCGCCGGCATCGGGGCCGGCCAGCCGGCCGGGCAGCGCCTGGGCGCCGGCGACTTCGTCGAGCGGCGGGGCGGTGACGGCGGGTGGCGCCGGGAAACGGGCATACCAGCGCGTCGGATGCGGGGCGATGAAGTCGACGTCGCCGGCGAAGGCGCGGTTGAGGGCGGCGACCAGTTCGGCGGCCTCGGCCGCGGCCAGGGCGAAGTGGCGTCGGTCGAGCAGGGTCAGGCTGTGCATGCCGGCCGCCAGATGCACCGGGTCGGCCCGGAACCAGGCACCGGCACCCGGATCGACGCCCTCCGCGGCCAGGGCGTAGGGCGCCAGGGCGGCATCGTCGATGCCGAACAGGCCGGCCAGTGCGGCACTGGTACCGCCTGCGCCGGGACAGGCGTCGACCCGGCCGCGGGCGATCAGCCGGGCCAGGTAGGGCAACTCGCCGAGGTCGTCGGTGTCGGCGAGGATCAGATGCAGGTGTCTCATGGCCGGGATTGTATGCCCGGCGCCGGCCGGCTTTCGTCGCTACAATGCCGCCATGCGCCAAGAACACAGCCAATTCGATATCGCTTGCCGGGGCCAGGGCCTGTACGACTTCACCGCCGAGGTGGCCCGCTGGCTGGCCGGGACCGGCCTGCGCGACGGCCTGCTGACGCTGTTCGTGCGCCACACCTCGGCCAGCCTGGTGATCCAGGAGAATGCCGATGCCGACGTCCAGCGTGACCTGGCCGCCTTCCTGGCCCGCCTGGTGCCCGAGCACGACCCGCTCTACAACCACGTCCTCGAGGGCCCGGACGACATGCCCGCCCACGTGCGCGCCGCGCTCACCCAGACCCACCTGACCATCCCGGTGCGCGACGGCCGCATGGTGCTCGGGACCTGGCAAGGCATCTATCTGTTCGAGCACCGCCGCGCCAGCCATCGGCGCAGCGTGGCCGCCCACGTGATCGGCGAATAACCCTGTCGCGCGTGGCGTTGACGCGCAATAGTTGATAAATATAATCGGGTATACATCATCGAGCGCGGGGGCGGATCATGAAGACGGCAGTGTTGTTCATCTTGTTGGCAGCTTCAGGGACGGCCCTGGCCGGGCCCGAGGCCGGCGCGGCGGACCGGAAGGCGGCTTGCGACCGCCTGATGACCGAAGCGGAGTGCCGGCAGTACCGGGCCGATCTGGTCAGCCTGACCGATCCGGCCGCCCGCCGGCTCTATCTGGCCGAGCACGAGGCCCTGCTGCACGAGCGGGAACTGATGTGCGGCGGCCTGAGCGGGCGCCAGATCGTCGCCCGCGCGCAATACCGCTGAGGCAATCTGGTGGCCGGGCGCGGCCTGTGGCAGACTGCCGCGGATGCGTCCCTACGAACTCTGGATCGGCCTCCGCTATACCCGCGCCAAACGGCGCAACCACTTCATCTCATTCATCTCCGGCGTCTCCATGGCGGGCATCGCCCTGGGGGTGATGGCGCTCATCGTGGTGCTGTCGGTGATGAACGGCTTCCAGGACGAACTGCGTAGCCGCATCCTGGGCGTCGCCTCGCACATGGAAATCTCCGGGCCGGATGGCCGCCTGGCCGACTGGCCGGCCCTGGCCGAGCAGGTGCGCAAGCATCCCGACGTCCGCGGCTATGCCCCCTACGTGGCGGGCCAGGGCCTGCTGGTCATGGGCGACAGCACCAAGGGCGCGATGATCCGCGGCATCCTGCCCGAGCAGGAGGCCCAGGTCACCGACATCGGCGCCCACATGCGGATCGGCACCCTGGCGGAACTCAAGGCCCACGAGTTCAACATCGTCCTCGGCGCCGACCTGGCCAATGCCCTGGGCGTCACCGTGGGCGACAAGGTCACCGTCATCGTGCCGCAGGGCGTGGTCACGCCCGCCGGCCTGCTGCCGCGCATGAAACAATTCCGGGTGGTCGGGCTGTTCTCGGTCGGCATGTTCGAGTACGACGCCGGCCTGGCCCTGATGCACATCGACGACGCCGCGCGCCTGTACCGCCTGGGCGATGCCGTCTCGGGCCTGCGCCTCAAACTCGCCGACATGGACCGGGCGCCCTGGGTGACGCGCGAGCTGGCCCACACCCTGGTGGGCGACTACTACCTATCCGACTGGACCATGAGCCACGCCAACTTCTTCCGCGCCGTGGCGATCGAGAAGCGCATGATGTTCATCATCCTGCTCCTGATCGTCGCCGTGGCCGCCTTCAACATCGTCTCCACCCTGGTCATGGCGGTCACCGACAAGCAGCCCGACATCGCCATCCTGCGCACCCTGGGCGCCAGCCCCGCCAGCATCATGAAGGTGTTCATGGTGCAGGGCAGCCTGATCGGGGTGATCGGCACGCTGGCCGGGGTGGTCCTCGGCGTCCTGCTGGCGCTCAATGTCGAGACCGTGGTGCCGCTGCTCGAGCGCGCCCTCCACATGGACCTCTTCCCGGCCGACGTGTACTACATCTCGGAGCTGCCCTCGAAGGTGATCTGGTCGGACGTCGGCACCATCGCCGGGGTGTCCCTCACGCTCGCCTTCCTGGCCACCCTGTACCCGAGCTGGCGCGCCGCGCGTGTCCAGCCGGCCGAGGCGCTGCGCTATGAGTGACGCCGTACTCGCCTGTACCGGCCTGGCCAAGAGCTATTGGCAGGGCAAGACCGAGGTGCCGGTCCTGGCCGGCGTCGACCTCGCGGTGGCGGCCGGCGAACGGGTCGCCGTGATCGGCGCCTCGGGGTCCGGCAAGAGCACCCTGCTGCACGTGCTCGGCGGTCTCGACAAGCCCGATGCCGGGCACGTCGAGGTGGCCGGGCGCGACATCTGGAGCCTGGGCGAGGGCGAGCGCGGCCGCCTGCGCAACGCCACCCTGGGCTTCGTCTACCAGTTCCACCACCTGCTGCAGGAGTTCACCGCCCTGGAGAACGTCGCCATGCCGCTGCTGATCCGGCGCATGGACAAGGCGGCGGCCCTGGCGGCGGCGCGGCCCTGGCTCGAGGAGGTCGGCCTCGGCCACCGCCTGCACCACCGTCCGGGCGAATTGTCGGGCGGCGAGCGCCAGCGCGCCGCCATCGCCCGTGCCCTGGTGACCGGGCCGGCCTGCGTGCTCATGGACGAGCCGACCGGCAACCTCGACCGCCATACCGCCGAGCGCATCCAGGACATGATGCTGGAGCTGAACGCCCGCCATGCCGTCAGCTTCCTGGTCGTCAGCCACGATCCCCTGCTCGCCGCCCGCATGGAGCGGGTGCTCGAACTGCGCGACGGCGACCTGGTTCAGGTGCGCGCCTGAGCGCGCCGCTTGCGCCGGCGCAGGTAGGCCAGGATGTACAGGCGCCAGGCCAACTGGACCCCGACGTAGCCGAGGGCGGCCAGGAGCAGGCCGAGCGCCACGCTGCCGATCAGGTAGGTTTCGCCCAGGTTCTTGAACCACAGCCATAATTCGGGCAGATAATTCGACCATTGGCCGCCGCCCCAGTCGAAATCCGGCGGGATGGCCCGGGCGATGGTCTCGCCGGTGAACAGCGAGCCGAGCCAGTAGGCCGCGACGATAAGCGGTCCCCAGGTGAAGGGATTGGTATACCAGGTGGTCACCATGGCCACCGGGAGGTTGACCCGAAAGATGATCGCCAGGATGGCACCGGACAGCATCTGCACCGGTCCCGGGATCAGGCCGGCGAACAGTCCTGCGGCGACCCCGCCGGCCACCGAGTGGCGGTTCAGATGCCACAGGTTGGGATGGCGCAGGAGCGGCTGGAACAGCTTCAGGTGCCGATGTTCGCGGATCGTGGCGTGATCGGGCAGGAATTTCCGGAAGTGCTTGCGCGGCATGCGGCACCGGGAGGGGAGGACATGGCAAGGCATTCTAGCCGGGAACGGAACTCATGCCATTAAGGCTGCTGATCCTGTCGTTCGTGGCCGGTGCCGCCTGGCTGCAGACCCGGCCGGAGTTGCCGGACCCGCGCTGGCTCTGGTTGCTGCCCGGTGGCTGGGCGCTCGCCGGCCTGCTCCCGGACGCCTGGCCGCGCCGTCTGCTGGTGGGCCTGCTCGCCGGCGCGCTCGGCTTCGGTTACGCCGGCTGGCGTGCCGAGCGGCGCCTGGCCGACGAACTGCCGGCCGCCTGGCAGGGCCGCGATGTCGCCCTGGTCGGCCGGGTCGCCGGCCTGCCCGAGGCGACCCCGCGCGGCTGGCGCCTGGTGCTCGACGTCGAACGGGTGGACAGCCCGGGCGCCCGGGTGCCGGCCCGGATACAGCTGAGCCGCTACGCCTTCGCCGGCGCCCCCGAGCCGGCCCCGCGCGGCGGGGCCTGCCTGGCCCTTAGCGTGCGTCTGAACCGGCCGCACGGCAACGTCAATCCGGGCGGTTTCGACTACGAAGCCTGGCTGTTCGAACGCGGCATCCGGGCGGTCGGCTACGCCCTCGCGCCGGCCCGGGCGTCCGCCGCCTGTCCGGCCAGCGCGGCCGCCCTGGTCGACGGTTGGCGCCAGGCCCTGCGCGACCGCCTGGCCGGTGAACTCGCCGGCCGGCCGTATGCCGGCGTCGTGGTCGCCCTCGCCGTGGGCGACCAGGAGGCCATCCCGGATGCCCAGTGGACCCTGTTCAGGCGCACCGGGGTCACCCATCTGATGAGCATCTCCGGTCTCCACGTCACCCTGCTGGCCGGCCTGGTCTACGCCCTGGTGAACCTGGCCTGGCGCCGGCTGCCGGGTCTGGCCGTACGTCTGGCGGCCGGGCGTGCCGCCAGCCTGGCCGGCCTCGCGACCGCCGCCCTGTACGTGGCCCTGGCCGGTTTCGGCCTGCCGGCCCAGCGGACCCTCTACATGCTCGCGGCGGCGGCGGTGGCGCTCTGGCTGGGCCGCACCGACTCACCCTCCAGGGTGCTCGCCGCCGCCGCCGGCGTGGTCGTCGCGATCGACCCCTGGGCGGCCCTGGCGCCCGGGTTCTGGCTGTCCTTCGGTGCCGTCGCCGCCCTCATGTACGCGGCGGCCGGGCGTTTGCGCCGGCGTTCGTTCTGGACCGCCTGGCCGGCGGCCCAATGGGCGGTCAGCCTGGCCCTGGCGCCAGCCCTGCTGGTGCTGTTCCACGAGGTGTCGCTGGTGGCGCCGCTGGCCAATGCCGTCGCCATCCCGCTGATCGGCTTGCTCGCGGTACCCGTGATCCTGGCCGCCGCGCTGCTGCCGGTGCCGTTCCTGGCCACCCTCGGGCACGGCCTGGTCGCGGCGGCCATGGCGGCGCTGGATTGGCTGGCCGGCCTGCCGCAGCCGGTCTGGCACGGCGCCACGCCGACCTGGCCGGCGCTCCTCCTGGCGCTGCTCGGGGTGGCCGTCCTGCTGGCGCCGCGCGGCCTGCCCGGCCGCTGGCTGGGCCTATTGCTGTGCCTGCCGCTGCTGGCGCCGCGCCTGGACCATCCGGTACCGGGCAGTTACTGGGTCGACGTGATCGATGTCGGCCAGGGGCTGGCGGTACTGGTGCGCACGGCCGGCCATGTCCTGCTCTACGATGCCGGGCCGCGCTATGCGTCGGGCGAGGACGCCGGCGCCCGGGTGGTGGCGCCGTTTCTGTTCGGGCAGGGCATCGGGCGCCTGGACGGCATGGTGGTATCCCACGACGATGCCGACCACAGCGGCGGCATGGCGGCGCTGCTGGCCAGTCACGCACCGGCCTGGCGGCTGTCCTCGGCGCCGCTGCCGGGTGCCCGCCGATGCGCCGCCGGCCAGGTCTGGCAGTGGGACGGCGTGCGCTTCGAGGTCCTGCATCCGCCCGCCCGCTATTACGCCCAGCCGGGGTTCCCCGACAACGATCTCAGTTGCGTGGTCCGGGTCGCCGGGCGCGACGGCAGCACCCTGCTGACCGGCGACATCGGGCGGCTGGGCGAGCTGAGCCTGCTGGAACTGGCCGGCGACCGTTTGCGCAGCGATGTCCTGGTCGTCGCCCACCATGGCAGCGGCGGCTCCTCGATGGCCCCGTTCGTCGAGGCCGTGGCGCCCCGGCTGGCCGTCTTCTCGGTCGGCCTGCGCAACCGCTTCGGGCATCCGGACGCCGCCGTATTGGCACGCTTCCGGGCCGCCGGCGCCGCGATCGCCCGCACCGACCGCGACGGCGCCCTGCATCTGGCGGTGGCCGGGCGCGGGCTGCCGGTGCGGGCCGCCCGGGTGGCCGATAGACGCTATTGGCAGGCGGATGGGACTTGACAAACGGGCGTTGAAATCCACAGTCGTCATCGCCCGGTCCGATTCCGGCCGTAGGTCTTTGAAGACACTGGATAAATTTATAAGCATTTGATTATAAAGACCTATACCGAGGGCCCAAAAATTGGCCTCGGGTATAGAAATCAAGTGGCGACAGTCATTTAGGTGCAATGTGCAGGGTTTTTGCACAGTTTTATCCACAGCTTCTGTGGATAAGCGTCGGGCGACTGGCCCGGATGCCCTCCGGAACGACCTCCCCGCCGCCGTAACGGTTTGTTTGAACATCATTTGAGGGTATAGTTGATCGTTCACGGCGGCGCCTAGGCCGCCGAATTTGTATCTTCGGTGAACGAGTTATGTCCGAGCATTTGATGCAGACTTATGGCCGCCAGCCCATCGCTTTCACGCATGGGGAGGGCGTCTGGCTATACGACGAGAACGGTGACAAGTATCTGGATGCGGTGGCCGGCGTGGCCGTGGTCGGCCTCGGCCACGGCCATCCGGTCCTGGCCAAGGCCCTGTGCGAGCAGGCCAGCCGGGTGATCCACACCTCCAACCTGTACCGCATCCCGAAGCAGGAAGAACTGGCCGACCGCCTGTGCGGCCTGTCCGGGATGGACCGCGTGTTCTTCTGCAACTCGGGTGCCGAGGCCAACGAGGCGGCCATCAAGCTGGCCCGCCTGCACGGCCACAACAAGGGCATCGACAACCCGGCCATCGTGGTCATGGAAAAGAGCTTCCACGGCCGCACCCTGGCGACCCTGTCGGCCACCGGCAGCCGCAAGGTGCAGGCCGGCTTCGAGCCCCTGGTGGGCGGCTTCGTGCGGGTGCCGTTCGGCGACGCCGATGCGGTGGCCAAGCTGGCCGAACACCACAACAACATCGTGGCCGTCCTGGTCGAGCCCTACCAGGGCGAGGGCGGCGTGCAGATTCCGCAGGCGGACTACCTCGACCGCCTGCGCGCCATCTGCGACGGCAACGGCTGGCTGCTCATGCTCGACGAGGTCCAGACCGGCATCGGCCGTACCGGCAAGTGGTTCGCCTTCCAGCATTCCAACTGCCTGCCCGACGTCATGTCGCTGGCCAAGGGCCTGGGGTCCGGCGTGCCCATCGGCGCCTGCCTGGCGCGCGGCGCCGCCGCCGAGGTGTTCACCCCCGGCAAGCACGGCTCCACGTTCGGCGGCAATCCGTTCGCCTGCACGGCGGCACTGACCACCCTGTCGGTGATGGCGGCCGAGGACATCCCCGGCAATGCCGCCAGCATCGGCACCTTCATCCGCGACACCCTGAAGCGCGAGCTGGGCCAGGTGCCGGGCGTGCGCGAAGTGCGCGGCCAGGGCATGATCATCGGCGTCGAACTGGATCGCCCGTGCGGCGAACTGGTCAAGATGGCGCTGGCCGAGAAGCTGCTCATCAACGTCACCTCCGACAACGTCGTACGCCTGATCCCGCCGCTGGTGATGAACCGGGAGGAGGCGGCGCTGCTGACCGACAAGCTGGCTGCCTTGATCTGGGCCTTCCTGAACTGAGGTGGTCATGGCGGTCAAGCACTATCTGCAGTTCCGCGATTTCACCCGCGACGAATACGACTACCTGTTCCGGCGCACCGGGCTGATCAAGGATCGCTTCAAGCGCTACCAGCCCTATCATCCGCTGGCCGACCGGACCCTGGCGATGATCTTCGAGAAGAGCTCGACGCGGACCCGGCTGTCCTTCGAGGCCGGCATGCAGCAGCTCGGCGGCAGCGCCATCTACCTGAACACCCGCGACACCCAACTGGGCCGTGGCGAACCGGTCGAGGATGCCGCCGAGGTGATCTCGCGCATGGTCGACATCGTCATGATCCGCACCTACGAGCAGGACATCATCGAGCGTTTTGCCAGCCACTCCCGGGTGCCGGTGATCAACGGCCTGACCAACGAATATCACCCCTGCCAGATCCTCGCCGACATCTACACCTACATCGAGACGCGCGGCTCCATCCAGGGCAAGACGGTGGCCTGGATCGGCGACTCGAACAACATGTGCAACACCTGGCTGCAGGCCGCCGAGGTGCTCGACTTCCACATCCGGGTGTCGACCCCGGCCGGCTACGAGGTCGAGCCGGAGCGCGCCAACCTCTACGGCACCGGCCATTACGAGTCCTTCGCCGACCCCATGGAGGCCTGCCGGGGTGCCGATCTGGTCACCACGGACGTCTGGACCAGCATGGGCTTCGAGGCCGAGAACGATGCCCGCCAGAAGGCCTTCGCCGACTGGCAGGTCGACGCCGACATGATGCGCATGGCCAAGCCGGACGCGCTGTTCATGCATTGCCTGCCGGCGCACCGGGGCGAGGAGGTCGCCGCCGAGGTGATCGACGGCCCGCAGTCGGTGGTCTGGGACGAGGCGGCCAACCGCCTGCACGCCCAGAAGGCCCTGATCGAATACCTGCTCCTGGGCCCCCTCACCGCCTGACCCCCCGACATGCCTCTGGAGACCGGCCGATGAAACCGATCCACCTGCTGATCGCCGTCGTCCTGTCGGCGGCCGCGCCGGCCGCCGGCGCCGAGGACGTCCCGGCCGACACCCGCGAGGCGGTCGCCATGCCGCCGCTGCAGCGGGCCCTGGTGCGCGAGGAGATGATCCAGAACCTGGCCACCCTGAACGACCTGCTCGGCCTGATCGCCGCGGGCAAGCTGGCCGAGGCGGCCGACCGGGCCGAGCGCGAGCTCGGCTTCGCCAGCATGGGCAAGCATGCCGCGCGCACCCAGGGCATGGGCCCCGGCCGCTTCATGCCGGACGCCATGCGGGCAACCGGCTTCGCCATGCACGAGGCGGCCAGCGAATTCGCCAAGGTGGCGCGCCAGGGCGACCGGGCCGCGGCCTATGCGGCACTCCAACCCGTGACGGAAGCCTGCGTGGCCTGCCATGTCGGCTACCGTCTGAAATGACCCCAATGATCCATCGGTGAACGAACATGTCTGACATCAAAAAAGTCGTACTCGCCTATTCGGGCGGCCTCGATACCTCGGTGATCCTGAAATGGCTGCAGGACACCTACCAATGCGAGGTGGTGACCTTCACCGCCGACCTCGGCCAGGGCGAGGAACTGGAGCCGGCGCGGGCCAAGGCCCTCAAGTTCGGCATCAAGCCCGAGCAGATCTTCATCGACGACCTGCGCGAGGAATTCGTGCGCGACTTCGTCTTCCCGATGTTCCGCGCCAACACCGTCTACGAGGGCGAATACCTGCTCGGCACCTCCATCGCGCGGCCGCTGATCGCCAAGCGCCTGATCGAGATCGTCAACCTGACCGGCGCCGACGCCATCTGCCACGGCGCCACCGGCAAGGGCAACGACCAGGTCCGCTTCGAACTGGGCGCCTACGCCCTCAAGCCGGACATCAAGGTCATCGCCCCCTGGCGCGAGTGGGACCTGCTCTCGCGCGAGAAGCTGATCAAGTACGCCGAGACCCACGGCATCCCCATCGAGATGAAGCACCGCCAGGGCGGCTCGCCGTACTCCATGGACGCCAACCTGCTGCACATCTCCTACGAAGGCCGCCACCTGGAAGACCCCAACGCCGAGGCCGAGGAGGAGATGTGGCGCTGGACCGTGTCGCCCGAGCAGGCGCCCGACGCCGCCGAATACGTCACCCTCGACTACGTCAAGGGCGACGTGGTGGCCATCAACGGCCAGGCCATGAAGGCGCACGAGGTGCTGGCGGAGCTGAACCGCCTGGGCGGCAAGCACGGCATCGGCCGCCTCGACCTGGTCGAGAACCGCTACGTCGGCATGAAGTCGCGCGGCTGCTACGAGACCCCCGGCGGCACCATCCTGCTCAAGGCGCACCGCGCCATCGAGTCGATCACCCTGGACCGCGAAGTCGCCCACCTGAAGGACGACCTGATGCCGCGCTACGCCAGCCTGATCTACAACGGCTACTGGTGGGCGCCCGAGCGCAAGGCGCTGCAGGTCCTGATCGACCACACCCAGGAGCGCGTCAACGGCTTCGTGCGCCTGAAGCTGTACAAGGGCAACGTCATCGTGGTCGGCCGCGATTCCAAGACCGACTCGCTGTTCGATTCCAGCATCGCCACCTTCGAGGACGACGCCGGTGCCTACGACCAGAAGGATGCCGGCGGCTTCATCAAGCTGAACGCCCTGCGCATGCGCATCGCCGCAAAACTCGCCGCCCTGCGGTCGAACAACTAACCGATGGAAACCAGTATGTCCCAGTTCGAAAACGTCAGCGTCGTCAAGCAGGCCAACGTCTACTTCGACGGCAAGTGCATCTCCCACAGCGTGCAGTTCGCCGACGGGACCAAGAAGTCGGTCGGCGTCGTCCTGCCCGCCACCCTGACCTTCAACACCGGCGTGCCGGAAACCATGGAATGCGTGGCCGGCGCCTGCCGCTACAAGCTGAAGGACGGCGACTGGCAGAGCAGCCGGGCCGGCGAGTCGTTCAGCATTCCGGGCAACTCGTCGTTCGACATCGAGGTGGTGGGCGAGCCCTACCACTACGTCTGCCACTTCGGTTGAGGTCAGCGCCGTGCCGTCCTTCGACATCGTCTCCGAGTCCGACATGGTCGCGCTGAAGAACGCCATCGACGTGGCGGCGCGCCAGATCGGCAACCGCTACGACTTCAAGGGCACCAGCGCGGCGGTGGAGCTGGACGAAAAGGCCAAGTCCATCACCATGCATGGCGATTCCGATTTCCAGCTCGAACAGGTCCAGATGATCCTGTTCCCCGAGATGGAGAAGAAGGAACGCGACAGCACCAAGCGACTGGAGCATGGCGACATCCAGAAGATCTCCGGCAACAAGGTCAAGCAGGTGCTGCAGATCAAGCTGGGCATCGAGCAGGACCTGGCCAAGAAGATCGTCAAGCTGATCAAGGACAGCAAGCTCAAGGTCCAGGCCAACATCCAGGGCGACACCGTGCGGGTTTCCGGCGCCAAACGCGACATCCTGCAGGAATGCATCGCCCTGGTGCGCAAATCGATCAGCGATTTCCCGCTCCAGTACCAGAACTTCCGCGACTGACCGGGCGCCCCCGGGCGGGGCGCCGCCCCGCAGTACCGCGACCTCCGGGATTCTAGCCGTTGCGTCGTTCCCGCCCGGGCGGGAACCCGGTTGCCGTTCGCCCGGGAAGCGGGCAAGCTATGCCCGAGGCCGTGCCGGGTTCGGCACCTCATCAGCGGTTTCCACATGGGACAGCGCCGGGCGCCGCCCGGCATCGGAGGTAACAAGATCATGACCAAATCATCGCGTGGCATGCGTTCGCTGCTTGCCGTCCTGCTGCTTGCCGTTTCCGGATGGGCGAGCGCCCAGATGTCGTTCGGCAGCATCGTCGTCTTCGGCAGCAGCCTGTCCGACCCGGGCAACGCGTTCTCCCTCCTGGCGCACCCGGTCGACGGCCTGAGCCTGGACGGCAGCGTGATCCACAATACGCCGCCCTACGACGCCCTGGACGAGTCGCTCGTGCCCGGCGCGCCGTACGCGCGTGGCGGCCACCACTTCAGCAACGGCGCGACCTGGATCGAGCAGTTCGCCCAGGGCCGGGGCCTGGCCGGCGACGTCGCGCCGGCCTTCCGGAGCGGCAACGGCAAGGCCCGCAACTACGCCGTCGGCGGCGCGCGGGCGACGAACTACGACGACCGGGTGAACCTGCCGCAACAGGTGGATGCCTTCCTGGGCGACGTCGGCGGCGCGGCACCGGGCGACGCCTTGTACGTCATCGAGATCGGCAGCAATGACATCCGCGACGCCCTGGTGAGGTTCCTGACCGTCTATCAGACCAGCGGCGGCGACCAGGCCCAGGCCACGGCGGCGGCGAGCGCCGTCATCACCGATGCCCTTGGCCAGATCGGCTATGAGATGCAGCGTCTGAGCTACGCCGGGGCGCGCAAATTCCTGGTCTGGAACGCGCCGAGGATCGCCCTGACGCCCGCCGTGCGGGCCTTCGGGCCGCTGGCGCAGGCGGTTGCCGACAGCCTCACCGATGGCTTCAACTACGGCTTGGCCAACAACGTGCTGACCCCGCTCGGCGGGCTCGGCATCGAGATCGCCCAACTGGACATCAGCAGCCACATGACGGCGATCATCGCCGATCCGGACAGCTACGGCCTGAGCAACGTCACCGACGCCTGCGTGACGCCCGGCCTGGCGCCGTTCACCTGCGGCCAGCCCGACGGCTACTTCTTCTGGGACGGGATTCATCCGACCAAGGCGATCCACGCGGTGATCGGCAACCTGACGGCCGCCACGCTGGCCGCCTATCCCGGTCCGTAACACCCGCGCTGGTTCGCGTGCGCGGCGGCCGCCCCTGCCCCCGGGCGGCCCGGCGCCAGGGGCGGGTATTTGTGCGCATGCTATGTTGAAGTAGCTTCGCGGCGGCAAGTCGGCCGGGCCGGCGCCGGCTGGCCGCCGGGTCGTCCGAAGATAGCGAGAGAAAGGGGACGCCATGTCTGGCCTGCGCAATCTCAGCATCCGCCTGCAGTTGGCACTGCTGCTCGTCCTGGTGATCGGCCTGTTCTCGGTCGCCTCCCTGGTCAGCTACCGGGCGCTCAGCCAGGCCAAGGGCGACTTCACCCGCTTCATCACCGAAGACCAGTCGCTCCTGCTCAATTACACCGAGCTGTACGCCAATGGCCTGCAGATGGGCCAGGCCCTGCGCAACATCATCCTGGACCCCGCCAATCCCAAGGCCTACCAGAACTTCGCCAAGGCGGCCAAGACCATGGACGACCTGCTCGCCGCTACCCAGCCGCTGGCCGTCGCCCACGGCGACGACGCGGCGCGCGGCCTGCAGAGCATCGTGGCCATACGGGAACGTCAGAAGGGGCTCCAGGAGCAGGTCATGGCCTTGGTCAAGGCGGGTGACTCGGAAGCCGCCAAGGCCCTGTTGAACGACCAGGAAACCCCGACCTGGCGCGAGATGCGCGGCCTCCTGCTGGATGCCATCAAGGCGCAGAAGGCCTATATCGAGACGCGCGACCGCACCGTCCAGAGCGGCGTCGCCGGCGCCCAGACCACCAGCCTGGTGTTTTCCTCCCTGGCGGTGCTGGCCGGGCTCGCGGTCGGCCTGCTGATCCTGGCCAACATCGTCGCCAACCTCAACCGCCTGGACAACTCGATCGCCGCGCTCAGCCAGGGCGAGGGCGACCTGACCGCGCGCCTGCCGGGCGACGGCGGCAGCGAGCTCGGGCGCGCCGCCGCCAGCTTCAACCGATTCATCGGCGGCCTGCAGGACATGGTCAACGCGATCAAGGCGCATGCCGGGCAACTGGACGGGCTGTCCTCGCAACTGGCCGGCACCTCCGCCGACCTGCGCCAAGCCACCCACAACCAGGCCGAGGCGGTGGCCTCGACCGCCGCCTCGGTCGAGCAGATGTCCGCCAGCATCACCTCGGTCGCCGACGGTGCCGACCGCATCCAGCTGGTCTCCCAGGACAGCGCGCGCTACTCCGACGAGGCGCGCGCCCGGATGGAACGGCTGGGTAGCTCGATGAACGGCGTGCGCGAGGCTGTCCAGGGCGTCGCCGGCTCGGTCGACCAGTTCCTCGAGAGCACCCATCGCATCATCGGCGCCACCCAGCACGTCAAGGACATCGCCGACCAGATCAACCTGCTGGCCCTCAATGCCGCCATCGAGGCGGCCCGCGCCGGTGAACAGGGGCGCGGTTTCGCGGTGGTCGCCGACGAGGTGCGCAAGCTGGCCGAAAAGACTGCCTTGTACGCCAACGAGATCAACTCCATCACCACCGAACTGGGCGGCCGCTCCGGCCAGGTCGAGGCCTCCATCCAGGAAGGGCAGGCGGTCCTGGACACCAGCGTCAAGTGCGGCGAGACCGCGGTGGGCAGCATCGAGCAGGCCCACGGTGCCGTCATGGAGGCCAGTCGCGGCATCGAAGGCATCGCCGCGACCACCCGGGAGCAGTCGCTGGCCAGCAGCCAGATCGCCGCCAACGTCGAACGCCTGGCCGACGTCGCGGCGCACACCGAGGAGGCGATCCGGCAGTCCGACCGGACGGTCCAGGAGATGCGCCAGCTCGCCCAGGCCCTGAGCGGCACGGTATCGCGCTTCCGCAGCTAGGCGGCGGTCAGAGCAGGCGCTGGATCACCGCGCCGGCCAGCATCAGTCCGAACAGGGGCGGCAGGTAGGAGATGGTGCCGTTGACCGCACGGGCGCGTCCGTGCGAGGTCGGTTCGGGCGGCCGTGGCGGCCGGCCGGGTTCGTCCGAGTAGACGGTCAGGATGCCTTCCGTGATGCCCAGGCGGCGCAACCGGTGGCGCACCTCGCGCGCCAGGGCGTCGCCCTGGGTGCGGGCGATGTCGGCGATGCGCACGCGGCCCGGGTCCAGCTTGTTGCCCGCCCCCATGCTGGCCGCGACCGGGATGCCGCGGGCGTGCGCGGTGGCGATCAGGGCCACCTTGCAGTTGAGGGAATCGATGCAGTCGACGACGTAGGCGGCGTCGGCCGGCAGCAGGCCGGCGACGTTGTCCGGATCGATGAAGGTATCGAGCACCTCCAGGGCGCAGGCCGGGTTGATGTCCCGGATGCGTTCGGCCATGACCTCGGTCTTGCGCCGGCCGACGGTGGAGAGCAGGGCCGGCAGCTGGCGGTTGATGTTGGACAGCGCGACGTCGTCCATGTCGACCAGGGTGAGGCGGCCGACGCCGGCGCGCGCCAAGGCCTCCGCGCACCAGGAACCGACCCCGCCCAGACCGGCCAGGAAGACGTGGCTGGCCGCCAGGCGCTCGACGCCGGCGCGGCCGATGAGTATCTCGGCGCGTTCGAACTGGGCCGGGATCATGACACCAGGCCGGCCCCGACGATGCCGGCGAACACCGCGGCGCCGAACCAGTTGTTGTGCAGGAAGGCCTTGAAGCAGGGACCGCCCTCGCGGCCGCGGATCAGGGTCCAGTGATAGCCGGCGATGCCCGCGGCCACGGCCAGGCCGGCATAGTACGGCCAGGCCAGGCGCAGCGCGTCGCCGACGTAGGCGAGCAGGCCAAGGGTCGCGGCATAGCAGAACATGACGGCGGCGACGTCGTAGCGGCCGAAGGTGATGGCCGAGGTCTTGATGCCGATCTTGAGGTCGTCCGGACGGTCGACCATGGCATATTCGGTGTCGTAGGCGACCGCCCAGAAAATGTTGGCGAGCAGCAGCCACCAGCCCACGGCGGGCACGTTGCCGAGGTGGGCGGCGTAGGCCATCGGGATGCCGAAGCCGAAGGCGATGCCGAGGTAGGCCTGCGGGATGGCGAAGAAGCGTTTCGTGAACGGGTAGCTGGCGGCCAGGAACAAGGCCACGACGGCCAGTTCCAGGAGCAGGAGGTTGTCGAGCGCGAGCGGCAGGATCAGCAGCAGGGCGAGCAGCGACAGGCCGGCGGCGAGCAGCAGGGCTTCCCGGGTGCCGACCTTGCCGGCCGCCATGGGGCGGTCCTTGGTGCGGGCGACGTGGGGGTCGAAGTCGCGGTCGGCATAGTCGTTGATGACGCAACCGGCCGAACGCATCAGCACCGAGCCGAGCATGAACACCCAGACGACCAGCCAGTCCGGCCGGCCGCCGCCGGACAGCCAGAGCGCCCACAGGGTGGGCCAGACCAGGAGCAGGATGCCGATGGGCTTGTCGAGGCGCATCAGCTTTTCGTAGAGGGCGAGGCGGGCGAGCAGATTCATGGTCGGATGACGCTGGGTAGGAAGACCTCGGTGACCATCAGTCGATGGCCGGCGAGGGCGAATTGCGACCGGCGTGCCCACAGGGCGGCGGCCGGCTCGGTCAGATAGGGGGCCGCCGCCAGATAGAGCGGGTGGCGCCGGCTGACACGGCGGAAGGCGAGCGGGAAACGCTCGACGCGCGGGTCGGCGAACAGGGTGGCCCCGAGCGACTGGTTGCCCAGGCCGGCCAGTTGCCGCCAGGGACCGCGCAGACAGGCCGAGGGGATGACGGTATGGGCGTAGACCAGCGGCACGGAGCCGGAGCGGAGCAGGACTTCGCGGACCAGGGCGCGTTCGTGGCCGCCCAGGCCGAGCGGGGCGACCTCGTCACGGTAGGGCAGGTCGAAGGCCTGGCGCAGGCGCCGTACGTTGAAGTCCGGGAAGCGTGAACTGAGCAGGCGGGTCAACGAACCGTGGTGGATCAGCCAGGGCCGCCAAGGCGCCATCGTGCTGGTGGCTAGATGCCAGTTCGTCATGCCTGCCCACGTCTGTCGAGAAGCTGTTAATTATGACAGATGCGGCGGCCCGGCGTCCGCCCGGCCGAGGCGATGGCGGCCGGGCGGCGGGGTTCGCCCTAGCGCAGGTAGACTTCGACCCGGCGGTTCTTCACCTCGGCCGTCTCCGGCGGCGTCTGCACCAGGAGTTGGCGTTGCCCGAAGGATTCCACCTCCAGGTGTTCGATGCCCGCATACGCGGCACGAATCCGCTTGGCGACGTAGTCGGCGCGTTTCTGGGCCAGCTTGTCGTTGAATTTCTCCGTGCCGACCGTGTCGGTATGGCCCTGCAAGGTCAGTTCCGGCAGGGGCCGGTCGTGCAGGTCGGCGAGCAGGGCGGCCAGCGCCTGCTCGGAATCCGCGTTCAGCTTGGTCGAGCCGGTCTCGAAGAACAGGGTCACGTGGCTGGGCAGGGGCGGACGCGCGTCCAGGGCGGCGCCGAAGTCCTGCCGCACCTGCTCGGCTCCGGCCTCGAACGTGGCGTAATTGCCCGGGTCCATGCGCAGCGCCTCGAGATTCTGGTCCAGGACGGTCGTGCCGTGCGCGTCGGTGACCATGATCTTGCCGGTCTTGCCATCCGGGTTTTCCAGCAGGACGACGTAGGTCCGCGTGGGCAGGCCGGCCTGCTTGGCCTCGGCCAGGGTGGTCAGCAGGGTCCCGAAGTCGCCCGTGATCTGCCCCGGCGTGGCGGTGAACGGGGCGTAGGAGTAGCCGTCCATGAGCATGGCCCGGCCGGGTTCCTCCAGGCGGTAGCTGCGCTCGCCGACGCTCACGCCCAGGTAGCCGGCCGCCTGGCCGGCTTCCGGGGCGAGCAGCACCACATATGAGTGCGACAAGGGCGGCAAGCCTTGCTGCAGGATCTCGTGCATGGCCGCCAGGGCGGCGCCGAAGTCGCTCTGGATGCGGTCGTCGCTGACCCGCGGCACGGTGATGAAGCCGCGTTCGACCTGGCCGCCGAAGCCGGCCGCCGGAATGCCGTAGACGCCGTCGGCATTGTGAATCTGGGCGCGGTTGTCTTCCGGCACTTCACTGGGCAGCGGGTTCTGCAGGACCACGACCTCGGTGCCGGCGAGGGCGGGGACGGCCAGGCCGTACAGGGCCGTGACAAGCAGGGCGCGCAGGCGCGCCGACAGGGTAGGGCATGACGTGGGCATGTCGGGCTCCCGGTTACTGGTTGTCGACCTTGATGGCGAAGTGCGAACCGCGTACGCCGACGCTGCCGGTCGGGGTCTTCAGCATCACGCCGCCCGGGTTCTGCTTGGCGATGGCGCCGGCCAGGTAGGCCAGGGTGCCTTTCTCCAGGGTGGCGTCGAGCTTGAACTCGCCATGGCTCGGGGCATAGGCGTAGTCGACCAGGCTGAGCGCGCTGCCCGGCCCGACCGAGAGCACGGTATTGTCCTTGAACACGATGCCGAGCGAGGCGCCGGAACCGGTTTCGATCCGGGTGCCGGCGCTCACCGGGGCGTCGGCCGCCGCCGGGCTGCGCTGGCCGTCGACGGTCAGGTAGGCGTCGCCGTGCAGGGCGCGGACGTAGCCGGCCACGTCGGCGGCGAGGACGGAGCTGGTACTTAGGCCCAGCAGGATGATGGCCAAGGCGAGTTTGCGGGTGTTCAAGACGGTTTCTCCTCTGCGGGCTGCAACGAGGCAGCAGTAATTGACGGCGACCGACCGGCACATCGTGTGCCCGCCGCGCCTGCTTGCCCAGGGCTCCTTGTTCGCCATCCGAATAGTTGAATGAAATGGCATGTTTTTTCGAGTAATAATACATAAAACGGTCCCGTGTCGATATCTCAAGATCGCCAGGGGGTGTGTCCCAACCTGACGCGGCGCCGAGCCCCTGACGAGTCCTCCATGACCCTGCCCAAACCGAACCCGGGTTGGCTGATCCCGATTGCGGCCGTCCTGGCCGGCATCGCGCTCTACCTGATCGATCCGCTGCCCCTGCAGGGCCTGCGCAACAACGTCTTCGACCAGTACCAGCGCTGGAAACCCCGCCAGTACGAGCCGGTCCCGGTTCGCGTCATCGACATCGACGACGAGAGCCTGGCCCGGCTCGGACAATGGCCCTGGCCGCGCACCCGCATCGCCGAGCTGATCGACCGCCTGCGCGCCGCCGGTGCCGCGTCCATCGCCTTCGACGTCATGTTCGCCGAGCCGGACCGGACCTCCCCGTCCGCCATCGAGAAGGTCTGGCGTCCGGATGCGGACCTGAGCCGCCGCCTGGCGGCGCTGCCCGACCACGACGCCGTGCTGGCCCGCACGCTGTCGGCCGGCGGCGTCGTGCTCGGCCACGCCCTGTTGCGCAAGGGGACACCGCCGGCCCACTTCGCGACCCCGTTCCGGGTGGTCGAGGTGGGCGGATCGCCACTGCCCTACCTGCCGGCGTTCCAGGGCACGGTGGCGGCGCTGCCGGAACTCCAGGACGCCGCAGCGGGCAATGGCGCGATCACCTTCATCCCGGATTCGGACGGCGTCGTGCGGCGGGTTCCGCTGCTCTTCGACCTGGGCGGCAAGCCGATTCCCTCGCTGGTCGCCGAGGCGTTGCGCGTCGGTCAGGGGGCGCGCAACCTGATGGTCAAGACCGATGCCGAGGCGGGCACCGGCATCCAGTCCGTACGCATCGGTGCCTTCGAGGTCCCGACCAATGCCTCCGGCCAGGTCTGGGTGCATTACACGCGTCCGGTCGCCGGCCGTTACATCCCGGCCTGGAAGGTCTTCGCGGGGCAGGTGCCGGCGGCCCAGCTGGAGGGCCACGTGCTGCTCGTCGGCACCTCCGCGCAGGGGTTGATGGACCTGCGCTTCAGCCCGCTCGGCGGTCTGATTCCGGGGGTGGAAAGCCATGCCCAGGCGATCGAGGAGATCCTACTCGGCAGCCACCTGTCGCGACCCAACTGGGCGCCCGGCCTGGAGATGCTGGGCATCCTGTTCGGCGGCCTGCTGGTCGGATTCATCGGCCTGTCGGCGGGGGCCATCCTGTCGGCGGCGGCGGCAATGGTCACCATCACCGTCACCGGGGCCGCCAGCTGGTACGCCTATGCCGAGCACGGCCTGCTGCTCGATCCGGTGACCCCGGCGCTGGTCCTGCTCGTCATCTTCATCCTGGCCAGCATCCACCACCACGCCACCGCCGAACGGCGCCAGCGCTGGGTCAAGCGCGCCTTCTCGCGCTACGTCTCGCCCAACCTGGTGAGCTATCTGGTCGACAACCCGAACCACCTCGAACTGGGTGGCGTGCGGCGCGAATGCAGCTTCATCTTCACCGACCTGGCCGGCTTCACCAACCTGATGGAGAAACTCGACCCGGCCGAGGCGGTGGCCCTGCTGAACGACTACCTGGACAGCATGATCCACATCGCCTTCGAGCATGACGGCACCCTCGACCGCATCGTCGGCGACGCCGTGGCGATCATGTTCTCGGCGCCCGTCGAGCAGCCGGACCACCGCCAGCGGGCGATGACCTGCGCGGTCGCCATGCACCGCTTCGCCCAGCGCCACGCGGCCGCCGCGAACGCGCGCGGGGTCCCGTTCGGGGCCACCCGGATCGGCATCCATACCGGCGAGGTGACGGTCGGCAACTTCGGCGGCTCGACCATATTCGACTACCGGGCCCTCGGCGACCCGGTCAACACGGCCTCCCGCCTGGAGAGCGTGAACAAGCAGCTGGGCACCCTGGTGTGCGTGTCCGAGGCGACCCTGTCCGGCTGTGTCGGCACGGTGGCGCGGCCGGTCGGCAAGCTGGTGCTGAAGGGCAAGAGCCTGCCCCTGATGGTCTACCAGCCCCTCATCCCCGACGCCGGCGAGTCGGCGCCGCCGGATCCCGAATACGAGGCCGCCTATCGCCGGATGGCGGCCGGCGACCCCGCCGCCCTGGCCACCTTCGAGGCCCTGGCCGAGGCGCGTCCGGACGACCCGCTGGTGCGTTTCCACCTGGGCCGTCTGCACAAGGGCCAGACCGGCGACGTCATCACCTTCACGGAGAAATAACCGGCTCCGCCAGCGCGTTTCGGCTGGCGCGCTTATTGCGTAGTTTTACTGTCATTCTTCCGGCTAGGAGGCCATATGCAGTCGCCGATCCAGACGTACCTCGAAAACCTCCACGGCCGGATCGCCGGCCTCGACGACGGTGCCCTCGCCAGCTACATCCCGGAGCTGACCAAGGCGGACCCGGCCTGGTTCGGCATCTGCCTGGTCACCCTCGACGGCGTGGCCTACTCGGTGGGGGATTTCTCGCGTCAGTTCACCATCCAGTCGATCTCCAAGCCGTTCGTCTACGCCACCGCGCTGGCCGACCGCGGCCGCGACTTCGTGCTGAGCAAGGTGGGCGTGGAGCCGAGCGGCGATGCCTTCAATTCGATCAGCCTGAATCCCCAAACTGGTGCGCCGCTGAACCCGATGATCAACGCTGGTGCAATCGCCACCGCCAGCCTGGTCGCGGGCGACACGCCGGAGGCACAATGGCAGCGCATCGAGAGCTCGATGTCCACCTTCGTGGGGCGCGACCTGAGCGTCGACGAGTCGGTGTACCGCTCGGAGAGCGAGACCGGCTTCCGCAACCGGGCCATCGCCTGGATGCTGAAGAACTTCGGCATCATCGACGGCGAGCCGATGGCTTCCCTGGAGAACTATTTCCGGCAGTGCTCGGTGCTGGTGGATTGCCGCGACCTCGCCTACATGGCGGCCACCCTGGCCAACGGCGGCGTCCATCCGCTCACCGGCAAGCGCGCGCTGCCGGCCGAGCACGTCGAGCGGGTACTCAGCGTCATGGCCACCTGCGGCATGTACGACTACGCGGGCAGCTGGCTGTACGAGGTCGGCATGCCGGCCAAGAGCGGCGTCGGCGGCGGCATCATCGCCGTGCTGCCGGGGCGTTTCGGCATCGGCATCTTCTCGCCGCGCCTGGACGAGAAGGGCAACAGCGTGCGCGGCATCGAGGTCTGCAAGCAGTTGTCGCGCGACTTCCACATGCACGTGTTCAGCCATGCCGGCCACCCGGCCATGGCGCTCGGGCGCGTCTACACCGGCGCCGATGCCCCCTCGCGGCGCCAGCCGGGCGCCGAGATGCGCGCCTGCCTGAACGCCCAGGCGCACCGCATCAAGTACCTCAGCCTGCACGGCTTCCTGGCCGTGGACGGCATCGAATACGTCATCCGGCGCATGCGGGAGATGGCGCCGGACACGCACAGCTTCATCCTCGACATGCACCAGGTGGCCGGGATATCGGAGAGCGCCGCGCGTCTGCTCAACCAGGCCCGGCGGCAATTCGCCCGCGACGACATCGCGGTGGTGTTCTCGCGCATCCACGAGCGGCCGGCCATCATCGAGCCGTTGCGCAAGTCGGCCGGGCCGGACGACCACGGCTACCTCAGCTTCGAGGACAACGACCTGGCCGTGGAATGGTGCGAGAACCGGCTCTACGGCGGCGCCGCCCATTACGCCGACCGGCTCGGCTCCCTGGCCGAGTCGCCGCTCTTCGCGGGGGTGCCGGCGGAGCTGATGGCGCAGGTGGAGGCGGTGACGGGCACGGCGTCGTTCGCCGCGGGCGATGCCATCCTGGTGACCGGCCAGGCCGGCGACGGCCGCATCTTCTTCATCGAATCCGGCCAGGTCAGCATCCTGGTGCCGCTCCAGAACGGCGGCCACCAGCGCATCGCCTCGCTCGGCCCGGGCATGAACTTCGGCGAGATGGTGCTCCTGGGCCAGACCACGCGCAGCGCCTCGGTGCTCGCGGACACCGAGGTGAAGTGCTGGATACTCGATACGGAGAACCTCGACCGGGTGGCGGCGGAGGCGCCGCAGCTGAAGATCGCGCTGTTGGAGAACCTGGCCCGCGACATGGCCAGCAAGCTGCGCCGCGCGACCCAGTGGATCAGCGCCCTGGCGTGAGCGGGAACGACCGGGCCGGCGTTGACCGGCCCGGCCCGGCCGGCGCCTGGATCAGTCGGTCTCGACCTTGACGACGAAGTGGGTGCCGCGCACGCCGATGGTGCCGGTCGGGGTCTTCACCGCCACGGCGTCCGGCTTGATCTTGGCGATGGCTCCGGACAGATAGGCCAGGGTGCCCTTGGCCAGGCTGGCGCCCAGCTTCAGGTTGCCCTGGTTGGGGGCGTAGACGTAGTCGTCGACCGTCAGCTCCGTGTCGGGGCCGAACGACATCACCGTGTTGTCCTTGAAGGTGACGCCCAGGGAGGCGCCGGAACCCGTCTTCAGGACGCTGCCGGACTGGACCGGCGTGCCGACGGCGGCCTTGACCGGTTTGCCGCCGGTGACCACGTAGGCATCCCCCTTGACCGTTTTGACGTAACCGACGACGGCATCGTCGGCCAGGGCGGGGACGGAGAACAACAGCAGGGCGGCAAGGGCGAGGGCATGGCGCATCGGGGTTTCCTCCTGGGACGGTCGGGCGTGAGTTATGTGTGTCGGTAAAAATACCATATTTCCCGCGCCGGCAATCACCGCGTTCCGGGGGGGCGTCGGCGCCGAGATAGTGCAGGACCATGACCGTGATGTCGTCGGACTGGTCGGCGGCGCCGGCGAAGTCGGTCACCGCGGCGGTCAGCGCGGCGACCAGGTCGGCCGGCGCGGCGCCGGCCGGGCAGGCGTCCAGGGCGGCCTGCATGCGCGCCTGGCCGAACAGTTCGTGGTCGGGATTCTCGGCTTCGGTGACGCCGTCGCTGTAGAGGACCAGGCGGTCGCCCGGCTGCAGCTGCAGTTCGGCGCCCTGGTAGCGTACCTCGGGCAGCATGCCCAGCAAGGCGCCCTTGGCCCCGGCCGCGGCCTCGAACGGGCCGCCGGCGCGCGACAGCAGGGGCGGCGGGTGGCCGCCGTTGAACAGCTGCAGACGCCCGGTCCGGGTGGCCAGGATGCCGACGTACAGGGTGACGAACATGTCGGCTTCGTTGCCTTCGCACAGCTGGCGGTTGAGCGCGGCCAGGAACCCGGCGTCGGGCACCCCGCGGCCCGACTGGGCGCGCAGCAGGGTGACCGTGCGCATCATGAACAGGGCCGCCGGCATGCCCTTGCCGGAGACGTCGCCGACCGCGATCAGCAGATGGTCGTCGTCGACCGGGAAGGCGTCGTAGAGATCGCCGCCCACCTCCTTGGCCGGGACCAGGTGGGCGTGCACGTCGACCTGCGGATGGCGCGGGAACAAGGGCCGATGGTGCGGCAGCAGGCCCATCTGGATGTCGTGGGCGGCGGCCAGTTCCTTCTTCAGGTTCTCGTAGGTCAGGTGTTCCTCGATGGCGCGCACCATGCGTTCGCTGTTGGCGCGCAGGCGTTGCGCCACCAGGCGGGTGAGGTTGCGCATCACTGCCGGCAGGCCGGCCAGATGGCGCCAGAAATCGTCCTCGTGCACGGCCAGCACCTCGCTGGGGCCGATCGAGTAGACGTGGGCCGAGGTTTCGTGGCCGTCCAGGATGGACATCTCGCCGATGGCCTCGCCCGGTTCGATGGCCATGCCCTGGCGCGAACGGTCGCCGGGCAGGAAGGCGGCCATGCGGCCGCTGAGCAGGATGTAGAGGTAGTGGTTGGCCCGCCCGGCTTCGATCAGGCGCTCGCCGTCGGCCAGGCGGATGTGCCGGCCGGCCGCCAGGACGCGCTCGACCCGGCGTTCGCTGACGCCCTGGAACAGGGGGATGCGGTGGCAGTCCACGACGTCCTGGCCGTCAGGGCCGCCCGGGCGCGGCCGAATCGACCGGCAGGGCCAGGTGGAGGACGTTGCGGTCGGCCTCGCGGCGGTATTCGAAGCGGCTGCTGTACTGGCGCATCAGGCGGATGCCGAGGCCGCCCGGCTCGGCCTCGGCCAGGCTGCCGGGTACGGCGGCCGGGACATGCGCGGTGGGGTCGAAGGCCGGCCCGTCGTCGGCCAGGGTGACGCGGATCTCGCCGTCGTCGAGCCTGCAGGTCAGCTCGATGTGGCCCGGCCGGCCGGGCGCGCGGGCGTGATCCATGACGTTGGTGACCGCTTCCGTGAGCACCAGGTCGAGCCGGAAGGCCGCGGCGGGCGGCAACGCCCAGCGCTCGGCAAAGGCCTCCAGCCAACTGCCGAGGTCGGCCAGCCCGGCATGGTCGTTGGCCAGGACCAGACGTTCGCTCGGGTCCTGGTCGGCCGGCACGGCGGGGCTCCGCCTCACTGGCCGAGATTGGCCAGCGCGGACGCCTCGTCGGCGTAGAGCGGGATCAGGTTGTCGATGCCGGCGGTCTCCAGGGCCTCCTTGACCATCGGCTGGAGACCGTACAGGGCCATCTTGCCGCCCCGGCTGGCCTTGGCCTTGGCACAGGACAGGAGCAGGCGCATGCCGATCGAGGCGATGAAGTTGACGCCGCTCATGTCGACCACGACGTTGTGGCCATCGGTGGTGGTCAGGCTGGTGAAGCGCAGGTCGACCTCGCCGCTCCCCTTGAGGTCGAGACGGCCGTTCAGGAGGATGCGTTTGGTTTGCCCGGGAAGTTCGTCGAAGGCGATGTCCATCGTACTTTTACCGCATGGTTGGGATTAACCGCGATGCTACTGCAATCGGCTCATGCCGATGCGGCAGGGCGAGAAATTTCACATTACTGTAACAGATCGGCGCCCACCCGGCGGCTCAGGCGTGCAGCCAGTCGAAACCGTGCGGCAGCCAGCGCGCCAGGTGCCGGCGCGCCGCGGCGGCGTCGTCGTGCAGGAGCCGCTCGGCGGCGCTGCGGGCGGCCTCGAGCAGGTCCAGGTCGGCCTCGAGGTCGGCGAAACGGAGCAGCGGGGCGCCCGACTGGCGGGCGCCCAGGAACTCGCCCGGGCCGCGCAGGGCAAGGTCCTCGCGGGCGATGGCGAAGCCGTCCTGGCTGTCCTTGACGATGCGCAGGCGCCGGCGCGCCGTTTCCGAGAGCGGCTCGGCGTAGAGCAGCAGGCAGGTCGACTCGCGGCCGCCGCGGCCGACCCGGCCGCGCAGCTGGTGCAGCTGGGCCAGGCCCATGCGCTCGGCGTGCTCGATCACCATCAGGCTGGCATTGGCGACGTCGACGCCGACCTCGATGACGGTGGTGGCGACCAGGATGTCCAGGCCGCCGGCCTTGAACTCGGCCATCACGGCCGCCTTCTGGTCCGCCTTCAGGCGCCCGTGCACGAGGCCGACGCGCAGCTCGGGCAGTTCCGCCGCCAACTCGGCGTGGGCATCGATGGCGGCCTTGAGGTCCAGCTTCTCGGACTCCTCCACCAGGGGGCAGACCCAGTAGGCCTGGGCGCCGGCCGCGCAGTAGTCGCGCAGGCGGGCGACGACCTCGGCGCGCTTGGCCTCGCCGACCACCCGGGTGGCGATCGGTTTGCGGCCGGGCGGCAGCGCGTCGATGACCGAGACGTCGAGGTCGGCGAAGTAGCTCATGGCCAGGCTGCGCGGGATCGGCGTCGCCGACATCATGAGCAGGTGCGGCACCACGGCCGCGTCGGCGCCCTTGGCGCGCAGGGCGAGGCGCTGCTCGACGCCGAAGCGGTGCTGTTCGTCGACGATGGCCAGGGCCAGGTCGCGGAACGCCACCTCGTCCTGGAACAGGGCATGGGTGCCCACCGCGACCGCGGCGCGGCCGTCGGCGAGGGCCGCCAGGCTGGCCTGCCGGGCCTTGCCCTTGAGGGCGGCCGCCAGCCAGACCACCTCGATGCCGAGCGGCACCAGCCATTCCCGGAATTTCAGGTAGAGCTGCTCGGCCAGTATCTCGGTGGGCGCCATGACCGCGGTCTGGCGGCCGCTGCCGACCGCGACCAGGGCGGCCAGCGCGGCGACGCAGGTCTTGCCGCTGCCGACGTCGCCCTGGAGCAGGCGGTGCATGGGGTAGGGCCGGGCCAGGTCGGCGCGGATCTCGGCCAGCACCCGGCTCTGGGCGCCGGTGAGCGGGAAGGGCAGGTTGGCGAGCAGGCGCTCGGCCAGGCCGGCCTCGGCGAGCACCGGGGCCTGCCGGCGCCGGCGCTGTCCGGCGTACAGGCGCAGGGACAGTTGCTGGGCCAGCAGCTCGTCGAACTTCATGCGCCGCCAGGCCGGGTGGCTGCGCCGTTCCAGGCCGGCGACGTCGTCTTCCGGTCCGGGCGCGTGCAGGCGCCGGAGCGCGTCGGCGAACCCCGGCAGGCCGAGCCGGGCGCGCAGGGGGTCGGGCAGGGTCTCGTCCAGGTCGGCGGTGGCCAGGACCGCCTCGACGGCCTTGCGGATGCGCGCCTGGGCCAGGCCGGCGACGGTCGGATAGACCGGCGTCAGGGCGCCGGCCAGGGGGGCGTGTTCGGCGACCATGCGCCAGCGCGGGTGGATCATCTCGGCGCCGAAGAAGCCGGGCCGGAGGTCGCCGTACAGGCGCAGCCGGACGCCCGGACGCAGCTGGGCCAGCTGGTTGGGATAGAAGTTGAGCATGCGGAAGTGGAAGGGCGCCTCGGTCCCGGCCTCGCGCAGGCTCACCAGCAGTTGCCGGCGTGGCCGGTAGAGCACCTCGGCACGCTCGACCACCCCTTCCAGCAGGGCGCTGCGCCCGGGCGCCAGGTCGGCGATCCGGCTCAGGCGGGTCTCGTCCTCGTAGTGGATGGGCAGGTGCAGCAGGAGGTCGTCGGCCGCCTTGTAGCCCAGCTTGGCGTGTACCGGCGGGGTGGCGGAGGGCCTGGCCACGCGTCCGTCCCTAGCCGGGCAGCCGGCGCGCGACCACGGCCTGCAGCAGCGCCAACTGCTCCAGGATGCGGTCCTTGAGCCGGAACAGCTCGCCCAGACGGCGCCGCGCCTCGGCGTTCCGGCCGCCGGCCTGCAGCCCGGCGATCTCCGGGCCGAGCCGATGCACCTCGCGGTGCACGCCTTCGAGGGCACGGAACTCCGGCAGGTCGCCGTAGCGGGCCATGCCCTGGCCGTAGTACCAGTGGCCGAAGCGGCAGCGATGATGGTCGCTGAGCTCGTCGGCACGGAGTCCGAGTTCGCCACCGTCCAGGTGGCCGGCGAGTTCGCGCACCCACTTCAGGTGGTCGTACTGGGCCACCAGGAGCGGGAAGTCGACCATCTCCCAACGCGCGTCGGCCCAGCGCGCCCATTGCGGGTCGGGCCGGAACTCGGCCAGCCAGCCGGGCACCCGCTCGGCCGGCATGGGCCGGGCGATGCCATAGCCCTGGACCACGTCGCAGCCCAGGCGCATGAGCAGGACGCCCTGCTCGGCGCTCTCGACGCCTTCCGCGACCACCTGGCGGCGGAACGCCGAGGCCAGGCCGATGACGCCCTCGACCAGCGCCAGGTCGTCGCCGTCGTCGAGGATGTGGCGCACGAAGGACTGGTCGATCTTGAGCACCTCGGCCGGGATTTCCTTGAGGTAGGTCAGCGAGGCGTAGCCGGTGCCGAAGTCGTCCAGGGCGAAGCCGATGCCGAGGCCGCCGCAGGCCTCCATCACCTGGCGCACCCGGGCCGTGTTTTCGAGTGCCGACGACTCCAGGATCTCGAGTTCCAGGCGGTCGCGCGCCAGGTCCGGGAACTCGGCCAGGCAGGCGTGCAGGGCGGCCAGGAAACCGTCAGCCAGCAGTTGCCGGGCCGCGACGTTGACGCTCACGGCGAGGTCGAGGCCGGCGGCGCGCCAGGCCGCCATCTGGGCCAGGGCCCGGCGGATGACCCAGGTGCCGATCTCGACGATCAGGTCGTCGTGTTCGACCTGGGGCAGGAACTCGCCCGGCATGACCAGGCCGCGTTCGGGATGGCGCCAGCGCAGCAGCGCCTCGAGGCCGACCATGCGGCCCTGGCGCAGGTTCACCTTGGGCTGGAAGTGCAGCTCCAGCTCGTCGTCGCGCAAGGCCTGGCGCAGGCGGCCGACGACGTGCCGGCGGCTCTGGACGCGCTGGTCGCGTGCGGCGTCGAACAGGTTGTAGCGGCCGCGGCCGTCCTGCTTGGCTTCATACATGGCCTGGTCGGCGTGCCGGAGCAGGGTCTCGGTGTCGGCGGCATCGAGCGGATAGACGGTGACGCCCAGGCTGGTGCTGACGCCCAGGAGACGGCCGTCGACCTCGCAGGGTTGCGCGGTGAGCGCCAGGATGCGGGCCAGGATGTCCTCGACGGCGTCCATGTTCGGCAGCGCGTTGGCCAGGATGACGAACTCGTCGCCACCCACGCGGGCCACGGTGTCGCCCGGGCGTGCCGGCGCCCCGGGCTCGGCGACCCGGGCCAGGGTATCGTCGGCGCGCAGGATGCCGCGCAGGCGGCCGGCCACCTTGCGCAGGAGGTGGTCGCCGGTCGGGTGGCCGTACTGGTCGTTGACGGCCTTGAAACGGTCGATGTCGAGGCAGATCACCGCGACCAGGCGATTGTCCGCACGGGCGCGCGCGACGGCCCGGTCCAGGCGCTCGATCAGGGGTGCCCGGGTCGGCAGCTCGGTGAGCGGATCGACCTCGACCGGCGCGGCCGGAGCGGCCGAGAGGACGAACAGGTAGCGGCGTTCGGCACCCTCGTCGATACGCAGCGCCCGCACCGCCTGGCCGCCCGCCGAGCTGCCCTGCCAGCGGCCGGTTTCCGCCAGGGCTTGACGGACCGCCGGGACGGGCAGCGCCGCGGCGGCGCCGAAGGCCTCGATGGCCAGGCCCCGCGCGCCGGCCGGATCGAGGCCGGCGAGGTCGGCGGCGACGGCGTTGAGTTCGAGCAGGCGGAAGCCGGCGTCGGCGATCAGGATGCCGTCGCGGCTGAGTTCGAGCAGTCCGGCCAGGAGGGACGGAGAGGCCGGGGCGGCCATGCCCCGGTCAGCCGAGCACCAGGACGGCGTCGGCCTCCACGAGGGCACCCTTGGGCAGGCTGGCGACGCCGACGGCCGCCCGGGCCGGGTAGGGTTGGCTGAAATAGCGCGCCATGGTCTCGTTGACCAGGGCGAAATGGCCGAGGTCGGTCAGGAATACGTTCAGCTTGACCACGTCGCCGAGGCTGCCGCCGGCCGCCTCGGCGACCGCGGCGAGGTTGCGGAACACCTGGTTCACCTGCGCCTCGATGCCCTCGGCCAGCTGCATGGTGGTCGGATCGAGGCCGATCTGGCCGGACAGGTAGACGGTGTCGCCGGCGCGCACGGCCTGCGAATAGGTGCCGATGGCCTGGGGCGCGGCCGGGGTGGCGATGATCTGCTTGTTCATTGATCCTTCCTGACTGGGTTGTGGACACCGCGCACGCCGCCCTTCAGGCGGGTGATCCGGCTGACCTCCTGGATGCTGCGCAGGGCGCGCATGAGGCGCGACAGGTGGACCCGGTTCTGCACCTGCACGGTGAAGTAGAGGTTGGTGTAGTTGCCGCTCTCCTCCTCCATGTGCACGTCGTCGATGTTGGAGCCCTCGGCGGCGATGGCGGCGGCGACCTTGGCGAGGACGCCACGGGCATGGGCGGCGGTGATGCGGATGCTGACGTCGAAGGTCTTGTCGAGGTCGGGTTCCCATTCGACGTCCACCCACTTGTCCGGGTCGTCGCGGTAGTGGCGCACCTGGGGACAGTCGTGGGTGTGGATGAAGAGGCCCTGTTCCTTGCGGATCTGGCCGATGATCGGGTCGCCCGGGATGGGCTGGCAGCACTTGGCCAGACGCACCGCGACGCCTTCCGAGCCGCGGATCAGGATCGGCCCGGCGGCGCGGTTGTCGTCCTCGCCTTCGCGGGCGAGCAGCTGGCGGGCGACCATGACGCCCAGCTTCTTGCCCAGGCCGATGTCGATGAGGACGTCGCCCTTGCTGCGCCCGCTGGTCTTGAGCAGTTGTTCCCAGCGTTCCTCGGGGACGTCCTCGGGGTGGGCGCCGAGGCCGCGCAGGGCCTGGTTGAGGAGTTGCTGGCCGAGCATCTCGGATTCGTTGCGGTGGGCGTGCTTCAGCGCGCTGCGGATGTGCGCGCGGGCCTTGCCGGTGACCGCGAAGTGGATCCAGGCCGGGTTGGGCCGGGCCGACTCGGAGGTGATGATCTCGACCCGGTCGCCGTTCTTGAGCGGCGTCGACAGCGGCATGTAGTCGCCGTTGATGCGCGACGCCACGCAGTGGTTGCCGATGTCGGTGTGCACGTTGTAGGCGAAGTCCACCGCGGTGGCCTCGCGCGGCAGGGCCATGATCTTGCCCTTGGGCGTGAACACGTAGACTTCGTCGGGGAACAGGTCGACCTTGATGTGTTCGAGGAATTCCACCGAGTCGCGGCTGTCGGCCTGGATGTCGAGCAGGCTCTGCAGCCACTGGTGGGTCATGCGCTGGGCCTCGGTCAGGCCGACGTCGCCGGCCTTGTACATCCAGTGCGAGGCGACGCCCTCTTCGGCCAGGCGGTGCATCTCGCGGGTGCGGATCTGGACCTCGACCGGGGTGCCGAAGGGACCGAACAGGGTGGTGTGCAGCGACTGGTAGCCGTTCGCCTTGGGGATGGCGATGTAGTCCTTGATCTTGCCCGGGATCGGCTTGTAGAGCGCGTGCAGCGCCCCCATGGTCAGATAGCAGGTCGGCACGTCGTCGACGATGACCCGGAAGCCGTAGATGTCGAACACCTCGGTGAAGGCCAGGTGCTTCTCCTGCATCTTGCGGTAGATGCCGTACAGGTGCTTCTCGCGCCCGTACACGTCGGCCTTGATGCGGCTCTGCTCGAGCTTCTGGCGGATCGCGTCGTTGATCTTCTCGACCAGCTCGCGGCGTTCCTGGCGCGAGGCGGCGACCGCCTTCTCGAGCACCCGGTAGCGGGTCGGGTGCATGTGCTTGAAGGCCAGCTCCTGAAGCTCGTGGTAGACCACGTTGAGGCCCAGGCGGTTGGCGATCGGGGCGTAGATGTCGAGGGTCTCCTGGGCGATGCGCTGGCGGCTTTCCGGGCTCATCGCGTCCAGGGTGCTCATGTTGTGCCAACGGTCGGCCAGCTTGATCAGAATCACCCGCACGTCGCGCGCCATGGCCAGCAGCATCTTGCGGAAGTTCTCCGCCTGGGCGTGGCGCTTGCTCTCGAACTGGAGCTGGTCGAGCTTGGTGACCCCGTCGACCAGGCCGGCCACGGCGTCGCCGAACTGGTGCCGAATATCCTCCCGGCTGACCGCGGTGTCCTCGACGACGTCGTGGAGCAGGGCGGCGGCCAGGGTCTGGGCGTCCATGCGCCAGCCGACCAGGGTCTCGGTCACCGCCAGCGGGTGGGTGATGTAGGGTTCGCCGTCCTTGCGGAACTGGCCCTTGTGGGCCTGGGAGCTGACCTGGAAGGCCCGGCGCAGCAGGTCGGCCTCGTCGGGACGCAGATACGGCGCGATGTCGGCGACGTCGGCCGGCGACGTCTGGCCGCCCTCGGGGGCGGCCGCCAGCGCCCGGCTGCGCGCACGGGCGAATCGCGGGTGGGGTTCCTGGACCGAGCGCGGCATGACCAAGGGCCCAGGAAAGCGGCTCAGGAGTGGGCTTTGAGGAGGATTTCCGCGCCCACCTGCCCTTCCGAGATTTCCCGCAGGGCGATCACAGCCGGCTTGTCCTTGTCGGACTCGACCTTGGGGCTGGCGCCGACCGAGATCTGGCGGGCGCGGGTGGCGGCGGCCAGGGTCATCTCGAAGCGGTTGGGAATGTACTTGATGCAGTCGTCGACGGTGATGCGGGCCATGTGGCGTTGCTCCGGATGCGTAATGGAATGGTCCCGATTTTAGCGTGATACCGGCGCCTTGGGCAGCGGTCGCGCCGGGGTCCGGCGGAGGCCGGCGCCGGGTCAAGTTTTCCGGGCCGGCTCCGATATAGTCGGCGCCGACATTCGCCGGCCCGCAAAGGAGCCATAACGATGGACAAGAAGCGCAGCCTGAGCCTCAAGACACGTCTGTTCCTGCAGCAGGTCGGCATGCTGGCCGGACTCCTGATGCTCGGCCTGTATTCCCTGGCCGAACTGCACCAGCACATGATGGAGGAACGCCACGCCGCCCTGCGCGCCCTCGTCGACGTCGGGATCGGCGTGGTACGCGAACAGTACGAACAGATGCAGGCCGGGGTGATCGACCGCGCGGAGGCGGAACGGCGCGCCAAGGCCAACCTGCGCAAGATACGCTTCGGCGACAACGACTATTTCTTCATCTACGACCTCGACGGCCGCAACGTCATGCACGGCAGCAAGCCGGAACGCGAGGGCACCAGCCAGATCGATGCCACCGATGCCAACGGCAAGCCGTACATCCGGCACTGGCTGGCCGTGCTCAAGGAACGCGGCGAGGGCGAGATGGAGTACATGTTCCCGAAGCCCGGCAGCAACGAACCGCTCAGCAAGGCCTCCTACGCCAAGGTGTTCGCCCCCTGGGGTTGGTGGGTCGGCACCGGGGTCTACATCGACGACGTCGAGGCCACCTTCCGCGACAATGCCGTCGGCACCGTGGTGTTCGTGGCCGGCGCGGCCCTGCTCCTGGCGCTGCTCGGCTGGTTCATCAACCGCAGCGTCCAGGCCGAACTGGGTGGCGAGCCGGCCGAGGCGTCGGGCCGCGTGGAACGCTTCGCCGAGGGCGACCTGACGCAGCCGATCACCAGTAGCAGCCGCCGGCCCGGCAACCTGCTCGGCGCCTTGGCGGCGATGCAGGACAGGCTCAACGCCACCGTGCGCGCGATCCGCGAAGGTACGGAAGTGCTGGCGCGCGAATCCGGCGACCTCTCGGTGGCGGCCGGCGAGATCAGCCTGGCGGCCCGCAACCAGGCGGAATCGAGCGCCGCCACCGCGGCCTCCATCGAACAGCTGACCGTCAGCATCAACGAGGTGTCGGAGATCGCCCGCCAGACCGAGGACAACTCCAGCCAGACCGCCACCCTGGCCGACCACGGCCGCGACGTGGTGCGCCAGGCGGCCGCCGAGATCGAGCACATCGCCGAATCGGTGCGCGATTCGGCCGAACGCATCCAGTCGCTGGTCGGCCGTTCCCAGGAGATCGGCAACATCACCAACGTGATCAAGGACATCGCCGACCAGACCAACCTGCTCGCCCTCAACGCCGCCATCGAGGCGGCGCGCGCCGGCGAGCAGGGGCGCGGCTTCGCGGTGGTGGCCGACGAGGTGCGCAAGCTGGCCGAGCGCACCACCCAGGCGACCGCCGAGATATCGCGCATGATCGAGGCGATCCAGGAGGACACCCACGACGCCGTGCAGGCCATGGAAGGGGCGACGCCCAAGGTGCGGCGCGGCCAGGAACTGGCCCAACAGGCCACCGGGCTGCTCGACCAGATCCAGCGTCAGGCGGGCGATTCGCTGGCGCGCGCGCGCGACGTCGCGACCGCCAGCCGGGAACAGGCGGCGACCGCGAACGGCATCGCCGGCCACGTCGAGAATATCGCTTCGATGACCGAGCAGACCAACGCCGCCACCCAGAGCAACGCCGAAGCCGCCGACCAGCTGAAGGAACTGGCCGGGCGACTGCAGAAGTCGGTCGCCTACTTCAAGGTCTGAGCGGGGCGCCGGTCAGCGCCGCAGCAGCTCGCCGAGCAGCGGCTCCAGGGCCCGCATCTGGTTGCCGATGGCCAGGCGGCGGGCGCGCACGATGGTCAGCAGGTCGGCCAGCGCGGTGGCGAAGTCGTCGTTGACCACCAGGTAGTCGAAGGAATAGGCGTGCGAGATGTCCTCCTGGGCGGCGGCCACCCTGCGCTCGATCACCTCCGCGCTGTCCTGGCCGCGGCCTTCCAGGCGCCGGCGCAGCTCGGCCAGCGAGGGCGGCAGGATGAACAGGCCGATGGCCTCCGGGAACAGCCGGCGCACCTGGGCGGCGCCCTGCCAGTCGATCTCGAGCAGGATGTCGTGGCCGGCCCGCATCTGGTCCTCGATCCAGGGCTGCGAGGTGCCGTAGTAGTTGCCGTAGACCTCGGCGCTCTCCAGGAAATCGCCGTTGCCGAGCATCTCCTGGAAGGCGGCGACGGACGCGAAGTGGTAGTGCACGCCGTCCACCTCCCCGGGACGCGGCGCCCGGGTGGTGTAGGAGATCGACAGCTTGACGCCCGGGTCGGCCTCCAGCAGGGCCTTGACCAGGCTGGACTTGCCCGCGCCGGACGGCGCGGTGACGATGAACAGGTTGCCGCTCATGGTGGGAAGGAATCCTCTACTCCAGGTTCTGCACTTGTTCGCGCATCTGTTCGATGAGCACCTTCATCTCCACCGAGGCCTGGCTCAGCTCCATGGCGGCGGCCTTGGAGCCGAGGGTGTTGGCCTCGCGGTTGAGTTCCTGCATCAGGAAGTCGAGCCGTTTGCCGGCCGAGCCGCCCTGGCCGAGCACGCGCTCGACCTCGTCGAGATGGGTGGACAGGCGGTCGAGTTCCTCGTCGACGTCGATCTTCTGGGCGAACAGGGCGACCTCCTGGTGGATGCGCTCGGGATCGGCCCCCTGCATGATCTCCTCGACCCGGCGCGCCAGCTTGGCGCGGAAGGCGGCGACGATCTCCGGCGTGCGCGGACGCAGGTCGGCGACCAGGGCGCGCAGCGCCTCGACGCGCTGCCGGATCACCGCGGCCAGCTTGCCGCCCTCCTGGGCGCGGCTGGCGTTGAAGTCGCGCACCACGCCGTCGAGCAGGGTCAGGGCGGCGGCCTGCATGGCACCCGGATCGGACGACTGTTCGGCCAGGACGCCGGGCCAGCGCAGCACCTCGGCGACGGTCAACGGCCGGGCGTCGGGCAGGACCGTGCGGACCTGGTCGGCCAGTTCGGCCAGCTGTTCCAGCACCGCCGGGTTGGCCGCGCCGGGCAACGGCCCGGCGTCCTTGGCGGAGAAGTACAGGCGGCATTCCATCTTGCCGCGCTTGACCGCGGCGCCGATGCGCTCGCGGATGGCCGGCTCCAGGGCCCGGAAGTCGTCGCCCATGCGGAAGGAGAGGTCCAGGAAGCGCGAATTGACGGCCCGTAACTCCAGGCTGATGGAGCCGTGTTCGAGGTTCACCGTGGCGGCGCCGAAGCCGGTCATGCTGTTCAATGTGGCCATGAATTCGCTATTCTTCCGTATATCTACTAACGTTCTGCCATCTTACTTGGGCTTGCATGGCCGCTCAAATCCCCGATCCCCTGCCGACCGGATTCCAACTGGGCGAGTACGCCATCGACCGCAAGATCGGCGGCGGCGGTTTCAGCATGGTGTACCTGGCCTTCGACCCCGCCGGCCTGCCGGTGGCGATCAAGGAATACCTGCCCGACGGCATGGTGGGGCGGGATGGCGACGGTACCGTGCGGCCGATCTCCGAGGACAAGGAGAAGACCTTCCGGCAGGGCATGAAGTACTTCTTCGACGAGGGCCGTACGCTGGCCAACATCCGGCATCCCAACGTCGTCGAGGTGGTCAATTTCTTCCGCGCCAACGAGACCGTGTACATGGTGATGCGCTATGAACGCGGCAAGACCCTGCAGCGCCACATCCACGACCTGCACGAGGAGCCGATGCGCGAGGGTTTCGTGCGCGCGTCCTTCGTGCAACTGCTCAACGGCCTGCGCGAGATCCACGCCCAGCGCCTGCTGCACCTCGACATCAAGCCGTCCAACATCTACGTGCGCCAGGACGGCTCGCCGCTGCTGATCGATTTCGGCGCCGCCCGCCACGTCCTCCTGGCGGACCAGAAGTACGTGCCCATGTATACTCCCGGCTTCGCCGCGCCCGAACAATACAACCAGCGCGACCGCCTGGGGCCGTGGACCGACATCTACGGCATCGGCGCCAGCATGTACACCTGCATCGCCAAGCGGCCGCCGCCGCCCGCCAACGAACGTCTCGAAGAAGACAAGCTGGGCTCGGCCGCGAAGGATTTTGCCGGAACCTATTCGCCGGATTTCCTGGCCCTGATCGACAACCTGCTGCGCCTGCCCTACACCGAGCGGCCGCAGAGCGTGTTCTCGGTCCAGAAGCGCCTCATCGAACTGGTGCCGGCGCATGCCCGGCCGGCCAAGCAGAGCCTGATGGAAGTGATCAAGCAGAAATTGACGCAGCCCCTATGAAATACAGCCTGTACCAGGAAAGCCGCCAGGGCGGCCGCAAGTCGAACCAGGACCGGGTCGGCCACGCCTACACCAGCGAGGCCATCTGCATGGCCCTGGCCGACGGCATGGGCGGCCATGCCCACGGCGAGGTGGCCGCGCAGGTCCTCATGGACGTGGTCCTGGGCATGTTCGAGAAGCTGGCCCGGCCGCGCCTGGCCGATGTCACGGAGTTCCTGCTCGACGGCGTCTACGCCGCCCACGACACCATCAATACCTACGCCAGCAGCCACCGCATGGCCGACACGCCCCGCACCACCTGCGTGGTGTGCGTGATCCAGGACGGCCAGGCCTGGTGGGCGCACGTCGGCGACTCGCGCCTGTACCACTTCGGCCCGAACGGGCTGCGCGCGCGCACCCGCGACCATTCCGCCATCCAGCACCTGATCGACGACGGCCTGGCCAGCGAGGACGAGATCACCAGCCACCCCGACCGCAACAAGCTCTACAACAGCGTCGGCGGCTTCATGCTGCCCAACATCGAGTTGTCGCCCGGCGTCCTCCTCGGCGACGGCGACGTCCTGCTCATGGCCAGCGACGGCTTCTGGTCGCAGTTCAAGCCTGACGAGATGCTCACGACCCTGCGCGTCTACCCGGTCCGGGTGGCGGTGAACCAGCTCCTCGAGCACGCCGAGTTCCGCGCCGGCGACTACGGCGACAACCTGTCCGTGGTCGCCCTGCGCTGCGGCGAGGACCGCCCCGAGGTGGATCCGGCCGCCCTGAACGACTTCAAGCTGGACGGCTTCACCACCGAGCTCAAGGCCCTGGAGGGCAAGGCGGCCCAGCAGCCGGCCATGAGCGACCGCGACATCGACAAGGCGATCGAGGAAATCCAGGCCGCCCTCCTGAAACACCAACTGGAAACGAAATGACCGAATTCTTCCGCCCCTCCGGGCGCGCGCCGGCGCAACTGCGCGGCATCCACATCACCCGCCGCTACACCAAGCACGCCGAGGGCTCGGTCTTGGTCGAGTGCGGCGACACCAAGGTCATCTGCACCGCCAGCGTGGCCGAGAAGGTGCCCTTCCACGTCAAAGGCAGCGGCGCCGGCTGGCTGACCGCGGAATACGGCATGCTGCCGCGCGCCACCCACACCCGCGGCGACCGCGAGGCGGCCCGGGGCAAGCAGAGCGGGCGCACCCAGGAGATCCAGCGCCTGATCGGGCGCAGCCTGCGCGCCGCGGTGGACCTGGCCAAGCTGGGCGAACGCACCATCCACATCGACTGCGACGTCATCCAGGCCGACGGTGGCACCCGCACCGCCAGCATCACCGGCGCCTGGGTCGCGGTGCACGACGCCGTCGAGTGGCTGATCAAGGAAGGCCGGCTACCGGAGACGGTGATGCGCGACCACGTCGCCGCCGTCTCGGTCGGCATCTACAAGGGCGTGCCCGTGCTCGACCTCGACTACGCCGAGGACTCCGACTGCGACACCGACATGAACGTGGTGATGACCGGCAGCGATGGCATCATCGAGGTCCAGGGCACCGCCGAGGGCGAACCGTTCAGCCGCACCGAACTCGACGACCTGCTCGACCTGGCCCAGGCCGGCATCGAGCAGCTCATCCACGAACAACGCCAGGCCCTGCAATCATGAAGAAGATCGTCATCGCCTCCAACAACGCCGGCAAGCTGCGCGAGATCGCCCGCATCCTCGAACCCCTGGAACTGGAAGCCGTGCCGCAGGGCAGCTTCGGTGTGCCGGAATGTCCGGAGCCGCACGTCACCTTCATCGAGAACTGCATCGCCAAGGCCCGCCACGCCTCGGCGCATACCGGCCTGCCCGCCCTGGCCGACGATTCCGGCATCTGCGTCGACGCCCTCAACGGCGCCCCCGGCGTCTATTCGGCGCGCTACGCCGGCGAACCGAAGTCGGACCAGCGCAACAACGAGAAGCTGATCGAGTCGCTCCGGGGCATCGCCAACCGCAAGGCGCACTACTACTGCGTCATGGTCTACGTGCGCTACCCGGACGATCCCCAGCCGGTCATCGCCGAGGGGGCCTGGCACGGCGAGATCATCGACGCGCCGCGCGGCGCCGGCGGCTTCGGCTACGACCCCTATTTCCTGGTGCCCCAGTTCGGCAAGACCGGCGCCGAGCTGGACGCCGACCAGAAGAACGCCGTCAGCCACCGCGGCCAGGCCCTGCGCGCCCTGGCCGAGCGCCTGAAGGCCGGGCTCTGACGCGGCCGTCGCGATGACGGCGGCCGTCCGGGTGGCGTTGCCGGGCGCGCGCCCGGCCCAGCCGGCGCCGTCCCGGCCGCCGCCCCTGGCGCTCTACGTGCACGTCCCCTGGTGCGTGCGCAAGTGTCCGTACTGCGACTTCAATTCCCACGCCCTGCGCGGCGAACTGCCGGAGGCCGCCTACGTCGACGCCCTGCTGGTGGATCTCGAACGCGCCCTGCCGGAAATCTGGGGCCGCCCGGTCGAGACCGTGTTCGTCGGCGGCGGCACCCCCAGCCTGCTGAGCCCGGAGGTGGTCGATCGCCTGCTCGCCGGCGTGCGCACCCTGCTGCCGCTACGACCCTATGCCGAGATCACCCTGGAGGCCAATCCGGGCACCTTCGAACTGGGGCGTTTCCGGGCCTTCCGGGAGGCCGGTGTCACGCGCCTGTCGCTCGGCATCCAGAGCTTCGACGACCGTTACCTGGAGGCGCTCGGCCGCATCCACGCCGGGCGCGAGGCGCACGCCGCGGCCGAGGCCGCCCTGGCACTGTTCGACCAGGTCAACCTGGACCTGATGTACGCCCTGCCGGGCCAGGATGGCGCCGCCCTGGCGCGCGACCTGGCCGCCGCGCTGGCGCACGGCCCCCAGCACCTGTCCTGCTACCACCTCACCTTGGAGCCCAATACCGCCTTCGCGGCGGCGCCGCCCGCGCTGCCCGACGACGACACCGCGGCGGCCATGCAGGAGCAGGTCGAGGCGACCCTGGCCGAGGCCGGCTACGGGCATTACGAGACCTCGGCCTACGCCCGGGCCGGGCAGGCCTGCCGGCACAACCTGAACTACTGGTTGTTCGGCGACTACCTGGGCATCGGCGCCGGCGCCCATTCCAAGCTGAGCTTCCCCGACCGGGTGGTGCGCCGGGCCCGGCCGCGCCATCCCAAGGACTACCTGGCCTGGGCCGGCGGCGGCCTGCCGGCGGAGGAACGCGTGCTCGACGCCGACGACCTCCGGTTCGAGTTCATGATGAACGCCCTGCGCCTGAACGGCGGCTTCCAGGAGGGCCTGTTCGGCGAACGCACCGGCCTGGCGCCGGGCACGCTCGCGGCCGGCCTCGCCGAGGCCGACCGCCGCGGCCTGGTCGAGCGCGACGGCCCGACCATCCGGCCCAGCCCGCTCGGGCGCCGCTTCCTGAACGACCTGCTGCAGCTATTCCTGGCCTGACCCGGGTTCCGTCTCCCCGGCACTGCCGACCCAGAAGTCCTGGCCCTTGTCGAGGAACTCGGCGACCGGAATGTAGTGCGAGCCGTCGCACGAGAAGGTCAGGCCGACCACGCCGTTGAACAGGTTCAGCGTGCCGCTGCGCAGGTAGAAGGTGTCGTCCATCAGGCGCAGGTTGCGCAGGTTGTCGAGGACCGGGCGAATCTGCTCCCGGCGCACCAGGGCGTCGCGCGGATACGGCCGGCGCGGGAAGGGCAGGCACATGTCGGGATCGGTGAGGGCGGCGATGTCGAGCAGGCGGTAGCGCAGCGGGTCGGCGGTCAGCCAGATCACCGCCCGGCTGCTCGAGAAGTGCAGGATGACGTGGTGGACGCCGTGCTCGGTCATCAGTTCCTCGACCACCGAGAGCACGGTCTCGATGTTGAGGTCCATGACGCTGTCGGCCCGGGTCTGGTGGAACACCGTGCTGCGGATCGCCGGGTCGCCCCTGATCTGGCGCCAACTGGTCGGCTCCTGGTAGACGCCGCCGGTGACCGGCAGGTCGCGCAGGTCGAAGTCGGCGCCGATGAAGCCGAGCACCCGCCAATCGGTGCCGCGCACCAGTTGCACGGCGGTCAGCGAGGGCCGCTTGCCGCGCAGCGAGATATAGGCCTGGGAGAGCAGGAAACCGTCGGCGGGGACGCGTTCGCACATGTAGGGGCGCTGCGAACGGTCGCGCCCCAGGTCGATGTCGATGAGACCTGCGCGGCCGACGTTGCGGGTGATCTGGATCGCGTCGGTGTCCATGGCGTAGAGGAATTTCATGGCCGGCACGATGGCGAACGCCTCGACCAGGGCCGCCTCCAGCGCGGCGCGGTCGTGCCAGACCAGGCTGCAGGCAGTGGCGATGCGCGTGAGCGGCTCGCGCAGCATGGTCATGAGGGCCTCGCGCTGCTCGATGACGGCCTCCTGCAGCGTACCGTGTGGTGGTTCCATGGTGTCCTTCGCAAACCGGGTCCGGTCAGTATAGTCGGCCGGCCCGGCCGCCGTGTCCACGACCCGGGTCAAGGACGCAGGCGGTGTTCCGGGATCGGGCCGCGCAATTGTGCGAACAGGGCCGGCCACCAGGCGGCCTGGTAGCCGCTGCCGGCGGACCGGTGGTAGTCGGGCAGGCGCCACCAGGGCAGGCCCGGGCGCAGGTGATGGGCACCGTGCAGGTTGAAGTGCAGGATCAGGGCCGAGGCCCAGCCGGGCAGGGCCAGGTTGCGGGCGGCGCGTACCCGGTTGAGGGCGGTGCCGTAGTGGAAGGCGTTGTCGACCAGGCTGACGAGCAGGGCGCGCCCGGCCAGGGCCAGGAGCAGCAGCCAGGCCTGCCGGCCATAGAGCGCGAAGGCGAGGCCGTACATGGCCAGAACCGCGCCGGCATCCAGGCGCACGGCGCGCAGGATGGCCGGCGCCGATACGCGCCGCACCAGTTCGGGGACCACGTTGTCGGGTCGCTCCAGGCGCCCCGCCAGGGTGGCGATGGCCCGGTGCGGCAACAGGAAGAGGAGGCCACCGAGCACTTCGATCAGATACAGGCCGCCGAGGATGCGCAGGTAGTAGGCGACGGCGAACAGGGCCCGGTTGTCGTGCCCGGCGCGGTAGACCTCGGAGCGTTCACGCACGGTGCGGCTGAGGGCGTGGTGGAGCAGATGGCCGGCGCGCAGGAGGTCGAAGGGCGCCCCGTACAGCACGGCGTGCAGGCGGCCGAGCCGGCGGTTGCCTGCACGCGATGGCGACAGACCGCCGTGCACGGCTTCGTGCAGGTAGGCCCACCAGGCGTTGCTCAGCAACACCGGCACCAGGAGCAGCCAGCCCCAGGCCGGTGAGGCAGGCAGCAGCCAGGCCGGCAGGACGACGAGCTGGAACAGCGCGGCGGCGAGGAACAGGATGCCCAGAACCCGGTTGACGAACCGGCCCTGCGCGTCGCTTGGATTAGGCTCATACATGGCAATCGCGTCCGGATCAATGCCCCATACATACCTTCTCCACCCCGGCCTTTCCACCCTGGGAATGTGACAGCCGCCCTGCCGGAACGGACGGCATTCACGTTACTATCGGCCGGTGATCAGCCGGATTCGAGGAGAAGAAAGTGCGTGCGATCCTGGCGCTGGCGGTGCTGGCGCTGACGGTCCCGGCCGCCTGGTGCGGTGACCAAGACGACCTGGCGGCCCGTTGCAGCCGCGCCTACCAGAAGGAAGAACTCGACTTCCTGTTCCAGAACTGTCCGTTCGATACCTGGATGCTGGCCCGTTCCCAGTGCGAACGGGGTGACGAGACGGTGACCGAGAAATACAAGGATTTCTGCCGTAAATTCAAGAACGGCCAGGCCCCGCACTACGGCCCGAACGGCTTCGAATTGCCGGGTCGCTGAGGCCGATTCCCCGCCTCGCTTCTCGTCTTGACGCTGGCGGCACCGGATTGCCCGGCAAGGCCGGCGTCTTCGTTCGGCCTCCCCGGCGCCGGGCCGGCCCGTTCAGGCCAGCTTCTGGCCGTGCTCGCGGGTGGCGTGGAAGCCGACCTTGGGCCACTTCTCGATGAGCAGCTCAAGGTTGTAGCGGTTGGTGGCCAGGTAGACGGCGTTGCCGTCGACGTCGACCGCCATGCGCATCTGCTGGTCCTTCTCGAACTGGCGCTGGCTGGCCTCGTCCGGGAAGGTCAGCCAGCGCGCCGTGTGGATGTCGGCCGGGGCGTAAATGGCGTCGACGTTGTATTCGGTCTGCAGGCGCTGGGCGACGATCTCGAACTGCAACTGGCCGACCGCGCCCAGGAGCATGCCGCCGGTCAGGGTCTCGAAGACCTGGATGGCGCCTTCCTCGCCCAGCTCCTTGAGGCCCTTCTGCAGCTGCTTGGACTTGATCGGGTCGCGCGAGCGCGCGGTGCGGAACATTTCCGGCGCGAAGTAGGGGATGCCGGTGAAGCGCAGGGTCTCACCCTCGGTCAGGGTGTCGCCGATCTGCAGCTGGCCGTGGTTGTGGATGCCGATGATGTCGCCGGCCACGGCGTCCTCCATGTGCACGCGCTCGTTGGCCATGAAGGTGAGGGCGTTGCCCAGCTTCATCTCCCGGCCCATGCGCTGGTGCTGGACCTTCATGCCGGGCGAGTAGCGGCCCGAGCAGACCCGGAAGAAGGCGATGCGGTCGCGGTGCTTGGGGTCCATGTTGGCCTGGATCTTGAACACGAAGCCGGTGAACGGCGCCTCGGCCGGTTCGACCATGCGCACGCCGGCGTCGCGATGCTGGGGCGGCGGCGCCCATTCGATCAGGGCCTGGAGGATCTCGCGGACGCCGAAGTTGTTGATCCCGGAGCCGAAGAACACCGGGCTCTGATGGCCGGCCAGGAAGGCGGTGATGTCGAACGGGTGGCTGGCGGTCTGGATCAGCTCGACGTCCTCGCGCATGGGCGGCATCTCCATGGGGAACATCGTATCCAGCTTCGGGTTGTCGAGGCCCTCGATCAGCTCGGTTTCGCCACCGGCGTGTTCTTCGCCGGGCCGGAACAGCATGGTCTGGTCGTGCAGCAGGTGGTAGACGCCGCGGAAGGCCTTGCCCATGCCGATGGGCCAGGTCACCGGGGCGCAGTCGATCTTCAGGACCGACTCGATCTCCTCCAGCACCTCGATGGGGGGCTTCACCTCGCGGTCCATCTTGTTGACGAAGGTGATGATGGGCGTGTTGCGCAGGCGGCAGACCTCCAGGAGCTTGATGGTCTGCGCCTCCACGCCCTTGGCGGCGTCGATCACCATCACCGCGGCATCGACGGCGGTGAGCACCCGGTAGGTGTCCTCCGAGAAGTCCTCGTGGCCGGGGGTGTCGAGCAGGTTGACGGTATGGCCGGCGTATTCGAACTGCATGACCGAGCTGGTCACCGAGATGCCGCGCTGCTTTTCCACCTCCATCCAGTCCGAGGTGGCGTGGCGCGCGCTCTTGCGCGCCTTGACGGTGCCTGCCATCTGGATGGCTCCGCCGAACAGCAGCAGCTTCTCGGTCAGGGTGGTCTTGCCGGCGTCCGGGTGGGAGATGATGGCGAAGGTGCGGCGGCGCTGGACGTCGCGCAGCAGGTCGGGCGGAAAGGCGGTCATGGCAGGGCGGTCGGGGCGGAAGCCCGCTGGCGCGGGCAGGGAAAGACGGGAAGTATACAGGCTCAGCCGATCACGACCCGGTCGCGGCCGCTCTGCTTGGCCTTGTAGAGGGCGTCGTCGGTGCGCTTGCAGAGGGTCTCGCGGCTGTCGCCGGGCTTGAACTGGGTGGCGCCCACGCTCACCGTCAGGTGCTCGATGGTCTCGAAGGCATGCGCCGAGATCGCCTTGCGGATCTTCTCGCAGGCCGTTTCCAGGTTGGCGCCGTTGCTGGCGAAGGTGATCAGGCAGAACTCCTCGCCACCGACCCGGAAAAAGGTGTCGGCCTCGCGCCGGATGTCCTCGACCAGGTAGGCGAGTTCCTTGAGCACCTCGTCGCCCACGGCGTGGCCGTAGCGGTCGTTGATCTCCTTGAAGTGGTCGATGTCCAGCATCATCAGGCTGAGGCCGCGTTGATAGCGCGGCTCCTGGCGCAGTTCGATGCCGAGCAGTTCGTCGAATTTGCGCCGGTTGTAGATGCCGGTCAGCTCGTCGGTGTCGGCCAGGGTGGCCAGGCGCTCCTCGATGGCCTTGCGGCGGGTGATCTCGGCGCTCAGCTTTTCGTTCTTGTGGCCCAGTTCGATGGCCATCTCCTCGAGCAGGAAGCGGCCGTGCTCGAGTTGCGCCAGGGAGTCCTCCTTGCGCCGGATCAGCCAGGCCGCCGCCAGGACCAGGAGCAGGAGCAGGGCGGTGGCGAGCAGCCGGGTGGCGAATTCCATGAGGCCGGGGGCGAACAGGATGGTCAGGAACGGCAGTTCGCAGCCGATCAGGAATTTCTTGATCACCGCATCCAGAATCCAGAACAGCAGCGCCCCCGTCAGGCCGAGCAGGACTTCGCCGTAGGAGGCTTGTCTGGACAGGGATTTCATGGCCGGGCTCCGCTCAGGCCCGGGCCGGTTCGAAGATCGCGTCGAGGTTCAGGCTATCGCAGTAATCCAGGAAGTCACCGCGCAGGGTCGGGATGTGGGTGTCTCCCGGGATGCCGACGGTCATGTTGACGGAGAACATCGGCGTGCCGGTGTGGGGGGCGGGGTAGGTGTCGGTGGCCAGTTCCTCGATGTTGATGTCGCGCTGGGCGAAGAAATTGGCCAGGTTGTGCACGATGCCCGGGTGGTCCATGGCCACGACGTTGATGCTGTAGGGAACCAGGGCATGCTTGCGGTCGAGGTCGCGGGTGCGTTTCTGGACGATGGTGAGGCCCAGCTCGGCGCCCACCGAGGCGAGCCGGTCCTCCAGCTTGGTCAAGGCGTCCCAGCGCCCGGACACCAGCATGATGAGCGCGAAGTGGCCGCCCAGCAGCGCCATGCGCGACTCCTCGATGTTGCAGCCGGAATCGACGATGCGGCTGGTGAAACGCTGGACCAGGCCGACCTGATCCTCGCCGGTTGCCGTGATGGCCAGGAGGTCGCGCGGGTTGGGGGGGGTGCTCATGGGGGAGGGATCCGAGTTCGTTGTCCTGGTTTGATTTTATACGCTTGGGCCAAAAACGACGCGGCCCGCATCGGCGGGCCGCATCGTTCGGGTGCTGCGCCTTACGGCCGCGGACCGAACAGCGAGTCCAGGAACTCGCCCAGTTTCTTCCAGGAATCCTGGTCGGCCTCGGCGTTGTAGGCGACCGGGAGATTGAATTTCTTGGCGTACTGGTCGGCGTCCGGATTGGTGAAGCTGTGCTTGGCACCCGGGTAGCTGGTCAGGCGGAAGTCGACGCCGGCGTCGTCCATCTCCTTGGTGAAGGCGCGGATCTGCTCCTTCGGCACCATGGGATCGTCCTCGCCGGTGAAGACGGCGATTTTGGCCTTGACCTTGCCCTTCTGGGCCGGGCTGTCCGTGGCCAGGACGCCGTGGAAGCTCGCCACGCCCTTCAAGTCCTCGCCGGCCCGGGCCATGTTCAGGACCACGCCGCCGCCGAAGCAGTAGCCGATGGCGGCGATCTGGCCGGGCGCCACGGTCGGTTGCTTGGCGAGCAGCTTCATCGCGGCCTCGAAGCGGGCCTTGGCGACCGGCATGTTCTTGCTGACTTCGGCCGCGAACTTGCCGGCATCGTCCGGATGGTCGGCGGTCTTGCCGTTGCCGTACATGTCGACCGCGAGGGCCGTGTAGCCCATGCCCGCCAAGAGCAGCGCGCGCTTGCGGGCGAACTGGTTGTGGCCCCACCACTCGTGCACGACCAGGATGCCGGGGCGCTTGGCCTTGATGTCCTTGTCGTAGGCCAGGTAGCCCTTCATGGTGACGCCGTTGGCGGTGTAGGTGACTTCTTTGCCGACCACCTTGGCCTGAGCGGTGGATACCCCCAGGATCAGGGCGGCGAGCACGAGCAGGATGTGACGCATTGGATTCTCCAGCATGTTGTCGAACGGTTTTTAGCCGTCAGTATCAATTCCATCAAAATAATACCAGTCTCCGGCGAGCTTAACGAATTTGCTGGTTTCATGCTGCCGAAAAGCGCGCCCGCCGAGCTTGTAGCGCGCCACGAATTCGACGATCGCGTGGTCGCCGTCGAGCACCGCGTGGCGGACGACCTTGAGCCCCAGCCACTTGGGCGCCGGCTGGCCCGCGAGGTCCAGGCCGGCGGGCCGCTTGTCCGGGTGCCAGGTGGCCAGCAGGTAGGCTTCGTCGGCCAGGGTGAAGGCGGTGTAGCGCGAACGCATCAGGCTTTCGGCATCCGGGGCCGGCACGCCGGCCAGGTAGCGGCCGCAGCAGTCGGCCAACTCGGCGGGGCGGCCGCAGGGGCAGGGCGTCTTCAAAGGGCGTGTCGGCATATTTCCTTGAGCGGGCAATCCGGGCAGCGCGGCCGCGGGCGGCAGTGTTCCTTGCCCAGGCGCACGATGAGGGCATGGTATTCGTTGTAGAGCCCGACGTCGCGGGCCAGGTGGCGTTCGAACAGGGTCTGGATCTCGGCGTAGGACTCGTCGCCGCGCAACAGGCCCAGGCGGGCGTAGGCGCGCCGCGTGTAGGCGTCGACCACGAAGCTGGGCAGGCCGAGGGCGTAGAGCAGGATGGAGTCGGCCGTCTCCGGCCCGACCCCGGATACCGCCAGCAGGGCGTCGCGGAGTTCGGCTTGGCCGGCCTGGCCGGCCAGGCGTTCGGGCGCCGCGGCGACGCCGCGCTCGGCGAGGAAGCGGCAGAGCGCCTTGAGGCGGCCGGCCTTGACGTTGAAGTAGCCGGCCGGCCGGATCGCCGCCGCCAGCTCGGCATCGGGGCAGGCGAGGATCGCCGCGCAGTCGAGCAGCCCGGCCGCCTTCAGGTTGGCGATCGCCCGCTCGACGTTGGTCCAGGCGGTGTTCTGGGTCAGCACGGCGCCCACCATCACCTCGAAGGGCGTCTCGCCCGGCCACCAGTGCTGGGGACCATGGCGGGCCGCCAGGCGTTGATAGGGGATCAGCCAGGGGTTGCGGCGGGTCATGGCGGGCGAGTATCCACGCCCGCGCCGGGCAAGGCAAACGGCCCGCCGGCCGGCCCCGGGGCTATAACGAGGGTAACGCACGGCTGGAGACTGGCATGAGATTGACCGTACACGGCGCCGCCCGGGAAGTGACCGGCTCCTGCTACCTGGTGGAATCCGGGAAGGTCCGGTTCCTGGTCGACTGCGGCATGTTCCAGGGCGGCCGCGAGGCCGAGCCGAAGAATCGGCGCTTTCCCGACTTCGATCCGGAAGGTATCGATTTCGTCCTCGTCACCCACGCCCACATCGACCATTCCGGCCTGCTGCCGCGCCTGATCAACCTCGGCTTCCGGGGCCCCGTGTACTGCACCGACGCCACCGCCGACCTGCTCGGCGTGCTCCTGCCGGATTCCGCCCACATCGCCGAAAAGGAGGCGGAGTGGCGCAACTACGACCGCCGCCGCAAACGCGGCGAACTGAAGGGCGAGACGGCCCCGATCTACACCGTCGAACAGGCCAGGCGCAGCCTGAAGCACCTGCGCCGGCGCGAATACGACCAGGCCTTCGAGCCGGCGGACGGGGTGCGCGCCTGCTTCCGCGACGCCGGCCACATACTCGGCTCCAGCATCATCGAGCTTTGGCTGCGCGGCCGCGGCAAGGAGGTCAAGCTGGTCTTCTCGGGCGACCTCGGCATGCCGGACCGGCCGCTGATGAACGACCCGACCCCGATCGCCGAGGCGGACTACCTGCTGGTCGAGTCCACCTACGGCGACCGCCTGCACAAGCGCATGGACGAGACCGTCGAGGAACTGGTGTTCGCGGTCAACGACACCGTGCAGCGCAAGAAGGGCAACGTCATCATCCCGTCCTTTGCGGTCGGCCGCACCCAGGAGATCGTCTACCTGCTGCTCGACCTCATCCGCCGGGGGCGCATCTCCGGCTCCCTGGCCATCTTCGTCGATTCGCCCATGGCGGCGGCCGCCACCGAGATCACCCTGCGCCATGCCGACCTGCTCGACGAGGAGACCCGCCAGTTGCTCGACTGGCAGCGCCAGAACGGCGACCACCTGCCCTACATCCGCTTCACGGAGAGCCCGGAAGAGTCCATGGCGATCAACAACATCCGCCAAGGCGCGGTGATCATCTCGGCGTCCGGCATGTGCGACGCCGGGCGCATCAAGCACCACCTGAAGAACAACCTGGCACGCGCCGACTGCAGCGTGATCATCGCCGGCTTCCAGGCCCAGGGCACGCTGGGCCGGCGCCTGGTCGACGGCGCCCCCTACGTGCGTCTGTTCGGCGAGCCGGTGCCGGTGCGCGCCAGCGTGTACACCCTGGGCGGCCTGTCGGCGCACGCCGACCGCGACGCCCTGCTGGGCTGGCTGGCCGGCTTCCGCACGCCGCCCAGGCGGGCCTTCGTGGTGCACGGCGAGGCCGCCACCGCGGCCGGCTTCGCGGCGGCCGTGCGGGACCGCTTCGGCTGGCAGGTGGAGACGCCGGAACGGGGCGCCGGTTTCGACCTGGTCTGAACAGGCTCTAGCGTGGCAGGTCGAGCAGGATGTAGTCGCCCAACGCGGCCCGCATCTGGGCCAGGGTGAGGTGGTGCGGGATGCCGACCCCGGCGGTGGCCTGGTTGTGCTGGCAGGTCAGGCTGCGTACCTCGGGGCGTCCGGGCGCGTGCAGGGTGAACTGGGTGACGTAGTAGACCTGGCTCGGGCCGTCGTCGTGGCCCGTCCCGGTACCGAACACCGACGTCCCGAATACCGGCATGCCGGAAAAGGACTCGACCCGGCGCTGCACGCGGGCGACCGGGAAGTCGCCGGCCGCCACGGTCTGTTCCGCGGCCGCGACGGTGGCGATCTCCAGGATGCAGTAGGGCTCGGTCTCCTCGACCCCGTTGCGGGCGACCGGGTGGCCGTTCTGCAGGCGCACGCTGGCCTGGTCGGCCGGGATGGTCAGCGGCTTCAGGAGGCGGACGCCGACGGCCGGGTAGGCGTAGTAGGGCGACTCCGGGCCGCGCCCGGTATCGGCCGCACAGGCCGCCAGGACGGCCGCCGGGACGAACGCGGCCAGCAGGGTACGTTGGCTAGGCATGGCGTCTCCTCTAAGATGTCGTCTCGACATTATGGCGGCCCGGGGCCGCCCCGGTACATGGACAGATTGCGGATAGACAAATGGCTCTGGGCGGCGCGCTTCTTCAAGACCCGCAGCCTCGCCAGCCAGGCCGTCGACGGCGGCCGGGTCAGGCTGAACGGCGAGCGCGCCAAGCCCAGCAAGGAGATCAGGGTGGGTGATCGTCTGGAGGTGCACATCGGTGAATTCGCCTGGCTGGTCGACGTGCTCGCCTTGTCCGATCGGCGCGGGCCGGCCGAGGCCGCGCGGACGCTCTACCAGGAGGACCAGGCGAGCCGGGCGCAGCGCGAGGCCCAGGTGGCGGAGCGCCGCCTGTGCCACAACCCGGGTGCCGACCTCAAGGGCCGGCCGACCAAGCGCGATCGCCGCCTGATCCACCGCTTCACCAACGAGACATGAACGACAGCCCCGGCCTCCACGCCCAGCCCGCCGCCCCCGACTACGCGGCGCGCATCGCGGCCGAGCGGGTGGCTCTGCTGTACCGCAGCGCGGCGTTCGGGCAGCTCATGCTGCTCGGCCTGGTCATGCTCACCGCCGCGGTCCTGGCCGGCCACGACGGCAGCGGGCGCCTCGGCTACTGGACCGCCGCCATGGTCGCCATCGCCGGCCTGCGCGGCTGGCAGGCCGCGCGCTACCGGCGCGCGCCCGCGGCCCACGACACCGCCTACTGGCTGCGCATCGCCCTGTTCGGCAGCCTGGCCGCCGGGCTCGGCTGGGCGACCCTGACCGTGGCGGTGTTTCCCGGCCTGGCGCCGGCCTACCAGTACCTGGTCATCCTGATGCTGGCCGGGGTCTCCGCCGGCGCGGTCCCGCTGCTGTCGCCCGACCTCAAGGTCTACCTGGTCTACCTGGCGCTCGTCCTGCTGCCCCTGCTGGTGGTGCTGGTGGTGCGCGGCGACCCGCTGTTCGCCCTGTTCGCCCTGGCCGTGGTGCTGTTCGCCCTGACCCTGGCGCGCAGCGCGGCGACCTTGAACCGCGCCATCGTCGAGAACCTGCACGAGCGCTTCGCCAAGGAGGCGGCCCTGGAGGAGAGCCGGGCCGCCAACCAGCGCCTGAGGGTCGAGATCGAACACCGCAAGCTGGTCGAGCAGCACCTGGTCGCCGCCAAGGAGGCCGCCGAGGCGGCCAACCGGGCCAAGAGCGAGTTCCTGGCCAATGCCAGCCACGAGATCCGCACGCCCATGAACGGCATCATCGGGATGACCAACCTGGCCCTGGACACCGAGCTGACCGACGAGCAGCGCGACTACCTGGAAACCGTCCTGCGTTCGGCCATGGCGATGCTCAAGCTGCTCACCGAGGTGCTCGAATACGCCAGCCTGGGCGGCGACCGCAAGGCCGACGCGCATCCCACGGCCCTGGTCGAACTGGTCGACCAGGCGCTCGACCTGGTCGCGCCGGCGGCCGATGCCAAGGGCCTGCGCCTGCAACGCGAATGCGCCGACGGCCTGCCCGACCCGGTCACCGTCGACGCCAAGCTGGTCAAGCAGGTGTTCGACCAGTTGCTCGACAACGCGGTGAAATTCACCGAACGGGGCGAGGTCCGGGTGAGCCTGTCGGCCGACGCCGAGCAGCCCGGCTACCTGCGCTTCAGCGTGCGCGACACCGGGGTCGGCATCCCGGAGGACAAGCAGGCGCACATCTTCGACGCCTTCACCCAGGCGGACGGCAGCCTGACCCGGCGCTACGGCGGCCTCGGCCTCGGCCTCGCCCTGGCGCGCGGCGCCGCCGAACTGGTCGGCGGCGAGGTCCGCGTCGCCAGCCGGCCGGGCGAGGGCAGCACCTTCGACTTCATCTTTCCTTACGAGACCTGAGCCATGTCCGAACTCGACCTGGTCGTCATCGGCGGCGGCGTCGCCGGTATCACGGCGGCACGTTACGCCCAGCGCGCCGGCCGCCGCGTCGTCCTGCTCGAGGCCGACGACCGCCTGGGCGGCTGCGCGCACACCTGGCAGCCGGTCGCCGACTTCTGGCTCGAACTCGGCGCCCATACCGCCTACAACTCCTACGGCACCCTGCTGGCGCTCAATGCCGACGCCCGGTTCGGCAACCTGCTGCCACGCGCCAAGGTCGGCTACCACTTCCTCAGGGACGGCCGGCCACAGTCGCCGTTTGCCCGGGTCGGCTTCCTGGAAGCGGCCCTGCGCCTGCCCTTCAACCTCGGCCTGGGCAAGGCCGGGCTCGACGTCGAGACCTACTTCACCCGCCTGCTCGGCCCGGGCAACTGGCACCGCCTGCTGGCGCCGGCCTTCGCCGCCGTGCTGTCGCAGCCGGCCGGGCCCTATCCGGCCGAATGGCTGTTCAAGCGCAAGGCGCGGGTCAAGGCGGCACCGCGCAAGTTCACCCATGCCGGCGGCATGCAGGGCTGGCTGAGCGGACTCGCGGACGGCGTCGAGGTGCGCCTGGGCCAGCGCGTCGACAGCCTGGCGGCGGGCCCGGACGGCGTCGAGCTCAAGCTTGCCGATGCCACCCTGAGGGCGCGCGAGGTGGCGGTGGCGACGCCGCCCGACGTCGCCGCTCGCCTGCTCGCCCCGCTGCTGCCCGAATTGGCCGCCGGCCTCGCCGCCACGCCCATGGCCGGGGTCGACACCCACGCGGTGGTGGTGCCGGCCGGCAAGGTCGCGCTGCCGCCGGTGGCCGGCCTGATCGGCGCCGAGGACGCCTATTTCTCGGCCGTCAGCCGCGATTACCTGCCGCACCCGGCATGGCGCGGCTTCGCCTTCCATTTCAAGCCCGGCCGGCTCGATGCCGGCGGCCGGCGCGCCAAGATCGCCGAGGTGCTCGGCTGCGGCGTCGCCGACTTCGCCTACGAGACCACCAAGACCAACCGCCTGCCGGCCCTGACGCCGGCCTCGGTGGTCCTGGCCGGACAACTGCGCGCCGCCCTGGCCGGTACCCCGGTCCGCCTGGTCGGCAATTACCTGAACGGCCTGTCGCTGGGCGACACGGCCCTGTACGCTGAAACTGGAGGCTGACATGAAATCGGTATTGGTTCCCCTCGCGCCCGGCTTCGAAGACCTGGAAGCCGTCACCATCGTCGACCTGTTGCGGCGTGCCGACATCGAGGTGGTCACCGCCGGTCTCCATTCCGGCCTCATCAGGGGCTCGCGCGGCATCCGGGTGCAGCCGGACGCGACCCTCGAAGGCGTCCTCGAACGCGATTTCGACATGATCGTCCTGCCCGGCGGCATGCCCGGCGCCGAGAACCTGACCCACGACCCGCGCGTGCAGGCGCTGCTGAAGAAGATGGCCGGGGCGGGCAAGTACACCGCCGCCATCTGCGCGGCGCCCATGGCCCTGGCCCAGGCCGGCCTGCTCGACGGCCGCCGGGCCACCAGCTACCCCGGGTTCGTCGACCGCCTGCCCATCCCGGGCGTGCGCTACAGCAAGGACGCGGTGGTCGTCGACGACAAGCTGGTCACCTCGCGCGGTCCCGGCACCGCCATGGATTTCGGCCTCGCCCTGATCGAACTGCTGGTCGGCAAGGCCGTGCGCGACCAGGTCGAGACCGCGCTGGTCCGTTCCTGACCGCCAGCCGGGCTCAGGGCCGGCCCAGGCAGTCCAGCACCGAGGTGGCGCAGACGGCGCCGCCCTGGCCGCCGTTCTCGGCGCGCCAGGCGGCGAGGCCGGAATCGAAGGTCTCCGGATAGACCGCGCCGCGCCGGAGCGGCTTGCCGACGCTGCGCGCCAGGGCCGCCTCGGTGATCGCCATGTGGCCGGCGACGTGGTCCACCTGCCAGGCCGGCGCGCCGCGCGGCCGCTCCAGCACCTCGATGTGGTAGACCCCGGTGGCGTGGCCGCCGGCCGGGTCGTGAACGACCAGCCAGCGCGTCGTCGTGGCGGTGCTGGGCAGCGCCCAGATGCCGGCCGCATGGCCGGCCAGGTCGGGGCCGGCGGCCAGGGCGCAGGTGGCGGTCAGGCCGGCCAGCGCGGCCAGCCAGCGGACTGCGCGGCGTTTGGCTTCAATCTTCATGTTCTTCCACCAGCAATTCGGCATAGACGGCCAGGTCGGCCGCCGTATGGCAGGCGAACAGCACCTCGCGCAGGGCCGGCCAGGCCGTGCTCGCCGCGCGCACGGCGGCGACGGCGACCGGCGCCGCGCGGCCGATCGGATAGCCGTAGGCGCCGGTGCTGATACTCGGGAAGGCCAGGCTGGCGAGGCCATGGCGGCCGGCCAGTTCGACGGCGCGCCGGTAGCAGGCGGCCAGCAGCTCGGCCTCGCCGGCGCCGCCGCCCTGCCAGACCGGGCCGACCGTGTGGATGACGTAGCGGGCCGGCAGGCGGAAGCCGGGCGTCAGCCTGGCCTCGCCGGTCGGGCAGCCGGCCAGGGCGCGGCAGGCGCTCAGCAGTTCCGGTCCGGCGGCCCGGTGGATGGCGCCGTCGACGCCGCCGCCGCCGAGCAGGGAGTTGTTCGCGGCATTGACGATGGCGTCCACGGCGAGGCGGGTGATGTCGGCCTGGACGGCGACGAGGCGGACGCCCATGGCGGCCTACTGGGCGGCGACCCGGACGCCGTCGCGGATGCGGTCGTCCGGGCGCGCGATCACCTGCGCGCCGGCCGCCAGGCCATCCAGGACCTGGGCCGCCAGGCCGCTGCGCTGGCCGATGCGGAGCGGGCGCAGGCGGGCGCGGCCGTCCACCACCGCATACAGGGCCCAGTCGTTGCCCTGCCGGAACAGGGCGCTGGTCGGCACCTGGAGGACGTCGTCGCCGTGCCAGACCACGAAGCTGGCCTCGACCCGGTAGCCGTCCGCGAGGCGGTGCCAGACCTCGGCCGGGGTGCTGATGTCGGCGAGCACGCGCACCCGCTGCTCCTCGACGCCGAGGGCGGATATCTTGGTGAAGCCGGCCGGCTCGACCACGCGCACGACGGCGTCGAGCGGGCGCTCGCCGCCCCAGCGGTCGAGGCTGACCCGGGTGCCAGGGGCGATGCGCACGGCGGCGGTGGAGAGCACCTCGACCACCACCTCCAGGCTGTCCGGGTTGCCGATCTCGATCAGGCTCTGGCCGGCCGCGACCGGGCCGGCGCTCTCGTGCGGCACGGCGAGCACCCGGCCGGCCACCGGGGCGGTCACCGCGACGGTGTCGCCGCGGGCCGGCCGGCCGGCCTGGACCAGGGCGGCTTGGGCCACCGCGAGCTGGTAGTCGGCGGCACGCGCACTCTGTTCGGCGGCCCGGCGGTTGGCCTGGCCGGCCTGCTGGCGCGAGCGGGCCTGGTCGAGCGCCGCCTGGGCGACGAAGCGGTCGCGGAACAGGGCCTCGGCGCGCGCCAGTTCCTGGTCGGCCAGGCGCTCCTCGGCGAGCGTGGCGGCGACCGCGTCGTGGCTGGCCCGGGCGGCCGCGCGTGCGGCCTCGACCTGGGCCCGCGCCTGGGCCTCGCCGCGCGGGTCGAGACCCGCCGAGCGGGCCGGTTCGAGGACCGCCACCGTCTGCCCGGCGGCGACGGCGTCGCCGATCTTGAGGTCGATGCGACGGGCGTAGCCGGCCACCGGGGCGGACACCGCATAGCGTTCGCGCACCCGGGTCTTGCCCTCCTCGTCGACCGTCACCGAGAGCGGACCGCGCGTCACCGCGGCCATCTCCACGGGCACCGGGCCGGGCAGGAAACCCCAGACCAGGGCGGCCAGGACGAGCAGGGCGAGCAGGAAGAGCGGCAGGCGTTTGGACATGGTCAGGCAGCAATACTACCGCGGTATTCCGGTTGCCGCAGACAGGGCGGGCGGCGCGCCTTCATTCCCGGGTCTTGAGCACGCCGATCAGGTCCAGGCGGCCGAGCTGGCGCCAGGCCAGGAGGCCGGACAGGACGGCCGACACCGTCACCACGGTGGCGCTCAGGGCATAGTTGTTGGAATACAGGACCAGCGGCAGGCGGTATAGATCGGATTCGAACGACACCACCAGGATGCCGCACAGGCCGACGCCGACCAGGAAGCCGACCGGGATGGCGGCCAGGGTCAGCACGGCCAGCTCGCCGAGCAGGATGTAGGCGATCTCGGCGCGGGTGAAGCCGAGCACGCGCAGGCTGGCCAGTTCGCGGCTGCGCTCGGACAGCGAGATGCGCGCCGAGTTGTAGACCACGCCGAAGGCGATGATGCCGGCCAGCAGGGTGGTCACCATGTTGAAGAACAGGACGAATTCGCCCAGGGTCGCGTAGAAGCTCTTGATCGCGCTGGCGTGGGCGACCAGGCCGAGCACGCGCGGACGGTCGTGCAGGGCGCCGTAGAGCGGGCCGTCGTTGCCCGGCGCGTGCGACAGGTAGGCGCCGGACACCACGTCGCCCTCGCGCAGCAGGTCGTTGAGGACGTCCTGGCGCATGTAGGCGGATACGCCCAGGTACTGCTTGGTGAGACCCTGGACCGGGACCTGCAGCACCTGGCGGCGGCCCTCCAGGACCTCCACGGTGAGGACGTCGCCGGGCTGCACGTGCAGTATGTTGCGGGCCAGGTGGTCGGTCAGGATGACGCCATCGGGCGGCACCTGGACCGGCTGCAGGCGGGCGTCGAGGGAGCGGTGCAGGCGTCCCTCGGGCTGGATGCCGGACAGGCTGGTGCGGTAGTGGTACTGGCGGTAGCGCAGGTTGGCGGCGACCTCGCGCACGCCCTCGACCTGGCGCACCCCGGGCAGGCTGGCCAGTTCGTGCAGGGCCCGCCCGGAGGTCGGTTCGACGAAGCTCACGGCGAGGTCCTCGCGGGACGCCTGGCGGAACTGCACGTCGACCATGAAGTCGATGGCGCCGCGCTGGTAGTCGCCCACCATCATGAGGCCGCCGGCGCAGGCGATGCCGAGCAGGGTGAGCAGCGACTTCACCGGCCGGCGCCCGATGTGGCGCAGGATCATGCGCGACGGCTGGCCCAGGTGGCGCTGCAGGCCCAGGCGTTCCCAGAAGGTGGCGCGGTAGACGACCGGGGTGTCCGGCCGCATGCCCTCGGCGGGCGGCAAGCGGGTGGCCTTGAGGACCGCGAACAGGGTGCCGCCGATCCCGGCGGCGCTGCCCACGGCCAGGGCGATCAGGACGGCCACCGGGCGCAGGACGTAGTTCAGGTAGGGGAAGCGGTAGAAATCCATGTACACGCCGGCCAGGCCATGGCCGAACCAGGCCCCCAGGGCGACGCCGCCGGCGACGCCGATGAGGACGATGGCCATGACCAGCTTGATGAAGTGCCAGCCGACCGCCGCGTTGGTGTAGCCGAAGGCCTTGAGGATGGCGATCTGGTCGCGCTGGGTGGCGATCAGGCGGCTCACCACGACGTTGAGCAGGAAGGCGGCGACGCCCAGGAAGATGGCCGGGAAGACCGTCGCGGTGGTCTGCAGCTGCTTCAGTTCCTCGGCCAGGAAGCGGTTGGAGAACTGGTCCTTGCGGCCGTAGGCGCCGACGCCGCCGTAGGCCGCGAGGCGTTCGTCGAGGGCGTCGACGACGTCCTGGAGCGGGGCGCCCGGGGCCAGGGTGAGGGCGACCCGGTTGAAGGCGCCGTCCATGCCGTAGGCCACCGCGAGGGCGTGGCGGCCCATCCAGAGCACGCCGTAGCGCTGGAAGTCCGGGAACATGGAGCCGGGCGCGATCTGGTAGACGAACTCGGGCGACAGGGCGACGCCGACCAGGGTCAGCTGCTTGTGCTTGCCGTTGATGATGGCGCCGATGCGGTCGCCGGTGCGCAGGCCGTGGGCGTCGGCAAAGGTGTCGCTGACCAGGGCCTCGTCCTCGCTGTAGGGGGCCGGCCAGCGGCCGCGCTTGAGGTGCAGGCGGTTGAGGAGCGGGTCACCGTGGTCGGGGATGGAGAGTATCTGGCCGGTGATCGGGTCGGCGAAGCCGGCGACCTCGAGCTTCGCCTGTGCGACCACGCGGGTCTCCAGTTCGCGCACGCCGGGGATCTCGCGCAGCCGTTCGGCGACCGCCTCCGGGGCGCGCTTGAGGGGCGCGAACACCTCGGCGAAGCGGTAGTCGCGGTAGAAGCGGTCGCGCGTCTCGAGCAGGGAGTCGTAGGTCGACAGGGCCATCACCATGGTGGCGACGCCGCCCATGATCACCGCGGCGATGGCGAGGACCTGGCCGCGCATGAGCCAGAGGTCGCGCAGGAGTTTGCGGTTGAGGGCGGTCATGGCGGTGTCGGTGCGGCTTGCTGGCTTGGGCCGGGGGCGCCCGGCAGCGCCTCACTTTCTTTGCTCGTGCAAAGAAAGTAAGCAAAGAAAGCACGCCCCGCTTCGCCGCCCTTCGGGTTCCCAGATTCTCCACCGGCGGCCGGGCGGCTGCGCAACTCGGCCTTCGGCCTCAGACAGTGCTCGCCGACTTCCCCCGGCCGCCAGCGGAGAATCTGGCGGCTCAGAGGGGATGAAAATATGCCCCTACCGGCGCTGCCGCGCACCCCTCCCCCGCGGGCGGGGGAGGGGCTGGGGTGGGGGGACGTCCCCTCAGCCGGCGCCGGGTATTCCGGATCTGACCGGGGGAAGTCGGCGAAAGGTGTCTGAGCGTAGCGAGTTCTTTCGCCGCCCGGGCAGGTCTGGAATGCCCGGGGTTTCGACGGATGTGGGGCGTGCTTTCTTTGCTTACTTTCTTTGCACGAGCAAAGAAAGTGAGGCGTTCGCCGGGCGCCCCCGGCCCAAGCCGCCCCGCCGAAGCGGGAAGCGGAGGAAAAGGCGCGACCGCCGCCGGCCTTCACCACGACAGCTCCCGCGCCGGCCGCTTGGTCGCGTTGGCCCGCACCTCGACGATGTGCCCGTCCGACAGCCGGATCACCCGGTCGGCCATGTCCGCGATGCCGGCGTTGTGGGTGATCAGGACGGTCAGCGTGCCCAGTTCGCGGTTGGCCTTCTCCAGGGCCTCCAGGACGACGATGCCGGTGGCCGAGTCGAGCGCCCCGGTCGGCTCGTCGCAGAGCAGGACGGCCGGTTTCTTGGCGATGGCGCGGGCGATCGCCACGCGCTGCTGCTCGCCGCCCGAGAGCTGGGCCGGGAAGTGGTCCAGCCGTTCGCCCAGGCCGACCAGGGCGAGGGCCTCCTCGGGCCGCATCGGGGCCTGGGCGATCTCGGTCACCGCGGCGACGTTCTCGCGCGCGGTCAGGCTGGGGATCAGGTTGTAGAACTGGAACACGAAGCCGACGTGGTCGCGCCGGAACCGGGTCAACTGGGCGTCGGTGGCCGCGGTCAGGTTGTGGTCGAGGTACCAGACCTCGCCGCTGGTCGGGGTGTCCAGGCCGCCCAGGATGTTGAGCAGGGTGGACTTGCCGCTGCCGGACGGGCCGAGCAGGACCACCAACTCGCCGGCCCGGAACGCCAGGTCGATGCCGCGCAGGGCATGCACCGAAACCTCGCCCATGCGATACACCTTGGTCAGGCCGCTGGCCCGGAAGACGACGTCCCCGGCCACGCCCGGCGCGCCCGCCGTCACCCGTCCACCCGGGCCGGCGCCACGTTCCAGATGTCGCGGCAGTACTCGGCGATGGCGCGGTCGGACGAGAAACGACCCATGCGGGCGACGTTGAGTATGGCCATGCGGGTCCAGCGCGCCGGGTCGCGCCAGGCGTCGGCGACCCGGTCCTGGCAGTCGACGTAGGCGCGGTAGTCGGCCAGCAGCAGGTAGTCGTCGCGCCCGAGCAGGTGGTCGACCAGGGGCCGGAACAGGCCGGCGTCGCCGTGCGCGAAGTGGCCGCCGGCGATGAGGTCGACGGCCGCGCGCAGTTCCGGGTCGCGCTCGTACAGCGCGTAGGGCCGGTAGCCGGCGGCCCGGGTCCGGACCGCCTCGTCGGCGTCGAGGCCGAACAGGAAGAAGTTGTCCGGGCCGACCGCCTCGCGGATCTCGACGTTGGCGCCGTCCAGGGTGCCGATGGTCAGGGCGCCGTTGAGCGAGAACTTCATGTTGCCGGTGCCGGAGGCTTCCATGCCCGCCGTGGAAATCTGCTCGGACAGGTCGGCGGCCGGATAGACGGACTGGGCGACCTTCACGTTGTAGTCGGGCACGAACACGACCTTCAGGCGATCGCGCATGTCGGGGTCGCGGTTGACCACCTCGGCGACCGCGTTGATCAGCTTGATGATCAGCTTGGCCATGGCGTAGCCGGGCGCCGCCTTGCCGCCGAACAGCACGGTGCGCGCCGGGACGTCGGCATCCGGGGCATGCTTCAGGCGGTTGTACAGGGTCACCACGTGGAGCAGGTTGAGGTGCTGGCGCTTGTACTCGTGGATGCGCTTGGCCTGGATGTCGAACAGGCTGGCCGGGTCGATGGCGTTGCCCTGGCCGGCCCGGAGGCGTTCCGCGAGGGCGGCCTTGCGGATCAGCTTGGCCTGGCGCCAGCGGTCCTGGAAGGCCGGGTCGTCGGCCAGGCCCTCGAGGCCGCGCAGTCGTTCCAGGTCGCGCGTCCAGCCGTCGCCCAGGGCCTCGGTGAGCAGATCGGCCAGGCCGGGGTTGGCCAGCATCAGGAAGCGCCGGGGGGTGACGCCGTTGGTCTTGTTCTGAAACTTGTCCGGCCAGATGTCGTGGAAGTCCTTCAGCACCGTGGTGCCGAGCAGGCGGGTATGGAGGGCGGCGACGCCGTTGATGGCGTGGCCGCCGACGCTGGCCAGGTGGGCCATGCGCACGTACTTGGGCGGCGTCTCGTCGATGATCGACAGGCGGGCGATGCGGGCGGGGTCGTCCGGGTAGCGCAGGCGCATGTCGTCCAGGAAACGACGGTTGATCTCGTAGACGATCTCCAGGTGGCGCGGCAGGACGTCGGCGAAGAGCGGCAGCGGCCACTTCTCCAGGGCCTCGGGGAGCAGGGTGTGGTTGGTGTAGGCGAAGGTATGGCGGGTCGCCTGCCAGGCCTCGTCCCAGTCCAGGCCGTGCTCGTCGACGAGCAGGCGCATCAGCTCGGCGACGGCGATGGTCGGGTGGGTATCGTTCAACTGGGCGGCGAACTTGGCGTGGAACTCTGCCAGGGGCCGGCCGGTGGTGGCGAAGATGCGCAGCATGTCCTGCAGCGAGCAGGAGACGAAGAAGTACTGCTGGAGCAGGCGCAGGCGTTTGCCGCTGTCGGCCTCGTCGTTCGGGTAGAGGACCTTGGAGATGGTCTCGGAGCGCACCTTGCGCATCACCGCGCCGACGTAGTCGCCCTGGTTGAACACGGTGAAATCGAAGTCCTCGGCCGCCTCGGCGCGCCACAGGCGCAGCAGGTTGACGGTCTCGACGCCGTAGCCGGCGACCGGGGTGTCGTAGGCGACGCCGCGGAACAGGTCGGCGTGGCGCCAGTGTACGCGCAGGCGGCCGTGCTCGTCGGTCACGTGCTCGGTGCGGCCGCCGATGCGGACGTCGTAGCAGATGCCCGGCCGGCGGACCTCCCACGGGTTGCCGTAGTGCAGCCAGGTGTCCGAGGTCTCGACCTGCCAGCCGTCCTGGATCTTCTGGTCGAAGATGCCGTACTCGTAGCGGATGCCGTAGCCGATGGCCGGAATCTCCAGGGTGGCCAGGGAATCCATGAAGCAGGCGGCCAGGCGGCCGAGGCCACCGTTGCCGAGGCCGGGCTCCTCCTCGTGGTCGAGGATGGCGTCCAGGTCCAGGCCGAGTCCGCGCAGGGCTTCGCGGGTGGCGTCCACGATGCCCAGGCTGAGCAGGTTGTTGGCCAGGTGCGGGCCGGGCAGGTACTCGGCGGACAGGTAGCAGACGGTGCGCGGGTCGCGTTCCTTGTAGGCCTGGATCGTTCTTACCCAGCGGTGCAGCAGGCGGTCGCGCACGGTGTAGGAGAGCGCCTGGTAACGGTCGTCGTCGGTGGCGATCTCGGGGAAACGTCCCTGGATGTAGAACAGGTTGTCCAGGAAGGCCTGCCGGAGGGTTTCGGCGGACAACCCGGTGCGGGTGTGTTCCGGCCCGGGAGGAACGGTACCGCTGCTTTGCTTGCGTGCAGGCATGGCCACAATCCTGTCGTGTCTCGATGTAGGCTAGTCCTCATTGTGGCCGGCAGCCGGCGGGAATGCCAATCCGGACCCTGCCCGCGGCAGGGGAATCTATTTCTGATAAAAATGCTCGGGTATAATCGGCGCCATGACTACCTCCGCTGCCCCCACCTTCCCCAAGCTGCTGCAAATGCCCGCCATCGAGCGCCCCGTCAACGTGCCGGTGGCCGACCTCGCGGACGTCAAGTCCGCCGCCGATCTGCCCTCGAGGCTGCTTCTGGGCGACCTGGTCGCCGCCTCGTTCAAGCCGGTGAAGAAAGGCTGGACGGCCGACTGGCGCGATGCCGACGGCCACCTCGCGCGCTTCCGCTATGCCGGCGGACTGTCCTCCCTGGAACTGTCGTTCGCCGGCGACGAGACCGTCACCCTGGTCTCGGCGAGCCGCTTCGGCGACCTCGGCGCCAGCGTCCAGGGCATCCATCCGGGTGCCTGGCTGGCCCGGCTGGGCGAACGCCTGGAGGCCATGTACAACCTGCGCGTCTTCCCGCACCGCGAGGACGACGCCGTCGGCGGCGACTTCCCGGACGGCCATCTGGTCAGCCTGGTGCTGCCGGTCCCGGCCGACCGCCTGATGGCCCTGTTCGACCTCCACAAGGCGCTGCGCGAGGACGCCGCCATCCGCACCCCGGTCGACGCCTACCTGCGTTACGCCTTCAGCACCGTGAACTATGTCGAGGGCCGCTGCCACCCGATGCTGGCGCACCCGGCCGGCCTCGTGCTGCACCATGTCAACGCCCTGGGTACGCCGGCGGCCGAGATGCCGGTGCGCGAGCTCGACCCGCAGGGCGTGGCCGCCTGGACCCTGCAGCGCGGCCACTACCTGTACGTGGCCCACTGCCGCCTGCGTGAGGCGGCCCGGCTGGTCGAGCGCCTGGCCGCGGCCGGCTTCATCGGCGCCGCCGATACCGGCAAGGAGGGCTGGCCGTATGCGCCCGAGTTCGGCGCCGCCCTGCTGCCGTTCGGCTACGAATACGCCGCCGCCAACGCCTGGTGGTTCGACAAGGCGGGCAGCCGGCGCATCTTCTATGCGCGCTTCGCCGACGCCGACGACCGCCAGGCCCTGGGCGGGCACAGCGGCGACATCTGGCTCAAGGCGCTGATCCGCGATGCCGCCAAGGCGGCCGACCAGTGCCGCGTGGAGACCGCGCGCGCCTTCGCCGAGGGCATGGCCGAAGCGGCCGGCAAGCCGGCCGGCCAGGCGCACTGACTTCCTAGTACCCCCAGTAGCTGGACCAGGGTATCTCGGGCCAGTTTGGCTCGGCCTCGGTGAGGCCGGTGACGGCGTAGTTGACCTGGGTGGTGTTGCGCTCGACCGGGTCCCGGAGCAGGCGTCCGCGCATGTCCATGAACGCGGTGACCCGGCCGGCGCCCTCGCCGCTGCCCTCCTTGCGCGTCACCACGGCGGTCTCCCGGTTGGCCAGGCGGACCAGGCTGCCGGCCGGGAACAGGCCCAGGCGGCGCAGCAGCATGACCGAGTAATGGCCGTCCAGGCGGCCGCGTTCGCTGCCGAACAATTGCTTGAAGGCGTAACGCGGCGATTTCGGCGCCCGGTTGTAGCGGCCGCTGATCTTGGCGGCGTAGAAATCGGCGATGTGCAGCAGGCGTGCCGGCACGCCGATGCCGTCCTCGCGCAGGCCGTGCGGGTAACCGCTGCCGTCCAGGTGTTCGTGGTGCTGGCGTACGGTCGCCAGCCAGGCCGGGTCGTGCACGCCGCCGGCCTCGAGCAGCCTGGCGCTGTCCTCCGGATGGCGGCGCAGCTCGGTGCGGATGTCCGGGCTGAAGCGCAGGCGGCCGTCGTTCAACTCGTTGTGCAGGCGCATGGCCGACAGGTTCATGGTCATGGCCGCCGCCACGGTGACCAGGAGTTCCTCCTCGGCGCGGCCGATCTGCTCGCCGAGGTCGAAGGCGATCAGGGCGCTGAGCAGGCAGTGGCGCGCCGCCGTGTCGCGCATGGGCAGGCGGCGCAGCAGGCCCAGGCAGGCATCGTGGTCGAGGTGGGCGAGGGCGATCAACTCGCTGGCAAGGTCGCGGATGGCCAGTTCCAGCGTCGCCGTGCCGGCGGTCCCGAGCATCTGCGGGTATTCCTGCATGACGTAGCGCAGGCGCTCGACCAAGTCGGCGCCGGCCGTGCCGGGATCCGATTTCCGGTACAGCGGCCGGGCCGCCAGGCGCGCCAGCTGGGCGCCGTCGACGACCACCATGCCGGCCCGGGCGACCAGCACGCCGGTCACCGTATACAGGTCCCAGGCCAGCGGCTGGCCGATCATCGAGTCATCCGGAACGACAGGGCGTATGGGCACGAAAGTCAGGCGTGGTGCGGGAATGCACGATATTATTCCACACGAAACACAAGCGACATGAGGAAAGCATGACCGTCCATGCCCTGAACGACCAGGAGGTCGCCCTGCTGCGCAACGAGCTGGAAATTCTCATGCAGGAGCGCCAGAAACTGCTGCGCCTGGCCGGTGCCGCCGCCGTCCTGGCGGCGAACCTCGACCCGGGCGCGTTGCCGCGCAATCGGGAAACCATCGACGCCGCGGAAATGATGGGCGAGTGCCTGAACGCCCTCAGCGAGGAAACCCTCAAGGACGCCCTGCGCCTGGTCGACGCGCAGATCGAATGAGCGTGCCCGTGCCGGGCGTCAGCAGATGCGCGGCAGGGGGTCGTCTTCCAGTTCTTCCAGGACCCGGCGTCCGCCGAGTTCGGTTTCCAGGATCAGGCGCGCCGCGCCGGCGTCGATGCGGCCGATGACGGCGGCTTCGGCACCGGCCGGCAGGGCACGCCAGCGCGCCAGCACCTCGGCCGCGGCAGCGGGCGTCGCGACGGCCACGACGCGGCCCTCGCAGGCCAGGAAATAGGGGTCGTAGCCGAGCATCTCGCACACCGCCACGACCTCGCCGCGCACCGGCACGGCGCCCTGGTCGAGCACCACCGCGCAACCGGTCGCATGGGCGATCTCGTGGCACACCGTCGCCAGGCCGCCGCGCGTCGGGTCGCGCATGAACTTCAGGCCGGGCAGGTCCCAGGCGGCGCGGGCGAGCGGCAGCACGGAGGCGGAATCGGAAAGCAGGCCGCCGGACAGGCCGAACTGCTCGCGCGCCAGCATCACCGAGACGCCGTGGTCGCCGACCGGCCCGGACACCAGGACCACGTCGCCCGGGGCGATGCGCTTCATGCTCAGATCGGTGGTCGCCTCGCGCACGCCGATGCCGGCCACCGACAGGTAGAGCCCGCCGCCTTCGCCGTGGCGCACCACCTTGGTGTCGCCCGCCGCGACGGCGACGCCGTTCTCGCGCGCCGCGGCCGCGAAGCTGGCGATCAGGCGGTCGAGCAGGGCCACCTCGAGGCCTTCCTCGATGATTGCCGAGAGGGTGAAGTAGCGCGCCTGGGCGCCGGCCACGGCGAGGTCGTTGACCACCCCGTGCACGGCCAGGGAACCGAGGTTGCCGCCCGGGAACTCGATCGGCTGCACGGTGAAGCCGTCGGTGGTGACCAGGATGTCGCCGGCCAGGTCGGGCAGGTGCACGGCGTCGGCGTCGGTGTCGAGTGCGGGGTTGCCGAGGTGACGGGCGAACAGTTCGCCGATCAGCTCGCGCATGAAGCGGCCGCCGTTGCCGTGGGCCAGTAGGATGCGTTCTTCGTTCATGTGGTTGGTCTGCAAAGGGCAATGTGTTCGATAACCTGGCCGAAGCTTACACCGGCGTCGTTGACCGGGATACGCTCGGCCAGCCGGACCCGGAAGCCGGTCCCGGCGAGGCCGGCCACGGCCAGCTCGGTGAGCAGGCGGTTCTGGAATACCCCGCCGGTGAGGCCGACGTCGCCGGCGCCGGTCTCCTCGCGCAGGCGGATCGCCTGGGCCACCAGGGCGTCGGCCATGGCCCGGTGGAAGGCCAGGGCACGCGTGGCCGGGGCGAGGGCGACGTCGGCCAGCATGGCCAGCAGCGGGGACCAGTCGGTGCGCCAGACCCCGGCCGCGTCGCGGGCCAGGGGCAGGCCGGGCGTGGCCGGCAGCGCGGCCCCGGCGGCGGCCGCGAGGGCCTCCAGCTTCATCGGGCCCTCGCCCTCGAAGCTGGCCTGGCTGCATACCCCGATGAGCGCGGCGGCGGCGTCGAACAGGCGTCCGGCGGCACTGCTGGCCGGGCTGTTGAGTCCGCGCAGCCAGGCCTGGTGGAGCAGCTCGGGGGCGAATTCGGCCGCCTGGCCGGCCTCCCAGAGCAAGGCGGCGGCGGACCGCCAGGGCTCGCGCCCCGCCTTGTCGCCGCCGGGCAGGCGGAACGGGCGCAGGCCGGCGCGTCGCTGCCAGCGGCCGGGCGCGCCGACGAAGGCCTCGCCGCCCCATAGGTTGGCGTCCTCGCCGAGGCCGACGCCGTCCCAGGCGAAGACGATCCATTCGGCCACCTCCGGGTGTTCCCAGGCCAGCGCCGAGGCATGGGCGCGGTGGTGCCAGATCTCGCTGGTGGGCAAGCCGGAGCCGCGTACCCAGTGCCGGTAGCCGTAGCCGGGATGGCGGTCGAGCAGGATCCGCTCGGCCTGCACCCGGTACAGCCGCTGCAGGTCCTCGGCCACCTTGGCCAGGGTTTCCAGGCTGCGCGGCGCGGTCAGCTCGCCGATGTGCGGCGACAGCACGGCGCGCCGGCCCCAGGCCAGGCAGATGGCGTTCTTCATGTGGCTGCCCAGGGCCAGGACCGGCTGCGCCAGCGGTTCGGCCAGTTCCAGTTCCAGGGGCGCGACGCCGCGGCCCAGGCGGAGCGGGCGCGGCCGCCCGGCGATGGGCCGGAACACCGGGTCGTCGGCCGGCCGGACGATGGGACGGTCGTGGTGCAGGAAGGCGTCGGCGATAGGGGCCAGGCGGGCCTGCGCCTCGGCGTTGTCGGTCAGTACGGGTTCGCCGCTGATGTTGCCGGAGGTCGCCACCAGGGCGCCGCCGAAGCGTTCCAGGAGCAGGTGGTGCAGGGGCGAGTAGGGCAGCAGGCAGCCGACCTCGGCGAGGCCGGGGGCGACGTGGCGGGACAGCCGGGCCGCGTCGGCGAGTTCGAGCAGGACGATGGGCCGGGCCGGCGAGGCGAGCAGGGCCGCCGCCTCCGGGTCGAGGCGCACGCTGGCGCGCAGCAGGGCCTGGTCGGCCGGAAACATGACGGCGAGCGGCTTGGCCGGGCGCGGCTTGCGCCGGCGCAGTTCGGCGACTGCGGCGTCGCTGGCGGCGTCGCACATCAGGTGATAGCCGCCGACGCCCTTGACCGCGACGATGCGGCCGGCGCGCAGGGCCGCGACGGTCGCCGCGAGGGCGTCGTCGTCGCCCTCGATGCGGCGCTCGGCATCGACGTAGCTGAGGTGCGGACCGCACACCGGGCACGCCACCGGTTCGGCGTGGAAGCGCCGGCTGGCCGGGTCCTCGTATTCCGCGCGGCAGTCCGGGCAGAGCGGGAAGCCGGCCATGCTGGTGTTCGGGCGGTCGTAGGGCAGGGCGGTGATCAGCGTGTAGCGCGGGCCGCACTGGGTGCAGTTGATGAACGGGTAGCCATGGCGGCGGTCGGCCGGGTCGCGCAGTTCGCGCAGGCAGTCGTCGCAGGTGAAGTAGTCGGGTGGAACGTGGATGTCCGGCTCGCTGTCGGCCGCACTGGCCAGGATGGCGAAGGCGGCGTGTCCGGCAAAATCGGCCGCCCGGTCGGCGACCGGCTGCGGCCGGGCGATGGCCGGCGCGCGTTCGACCAGGGCGCGCGTGAACTCGGCCAGCGTCGCCGCGTCGGCCTCGGCATGGATCTCGACCGCGCCGACCACGTTGCGCACCCAGCCGCGCACGCCCAGTTCGCGCGCCAGCCGGTACACGAAGGGCCGGTAGCCGACGCCCTGGACGTGGCCGGAAAGGCGGATGCGCCGGGCCTGGCCGTCAGGCATCGGGCGGGCTGGGCCGGAGCGGTGCGGCCGGGCGGGGCGGTTCGGTGGGCATCGTGGTCATGGTCGTCGCGGCCCGGCAGACTAACACGCCCGGGGGGCGCGCCGGAACCGTGCCGACCCGGCCCGCGGCGCCGGCCAGGGCCGCAGGCGGGGTTTCGGCGGGAAAACACAATCTGTTACCATTTCTTTCATATAAATTAAATTATCCGGCCAAAACGGTCCGAATATAGTATCCATATACTAATATCCGGCATTCCGGCTGCCCGCCTCCGGCGGGCGCCCGAGGATGCCAGCCGGCTTCGGGTGGGTAGCCCGGCCGGGTTCTGTTCGGGGGTGAAGCATTGGTGCGGTATCCGCCGTCGGGTGGCTGCCGGCATTCGCCCATCAAATTTGATAAGGCATTGATTCATATGGTCGAACTATCGGCACGCGGACCGGAGCCGGTCATCGTGGCTGCGCGCGCGGACATGCTGGCGAGTCTTGCCCTGCATAACCTGTTCGTGGCTTGCGGTTTCGCCGCCAACGTCGCGCGTGCGGAAAACGAGTACGCCGGCAAGCCGCTCGGGGTGTTCTGGGAGGAGGTCCTGCACAATGCGCTCGGCGTTGCCGCGCTGACGGTGACCTTTCTGGACAGCCTCGCCAACGAATTGGCCTACGAGGGTTCGGTACTGGCACCGCGTCGTGGCGGTCCCGTGCCGGTTCCGGATTCCGGCGCCATGGTCGAAGGCGTGCTGCAAAAGTATTCGACCGCCCTGACCATCCATGCCGGCAAGCGTCTGGACTACGAGGCGCCGGCGGTCCGCAACGCGGACGCCCTGATCCGTCTGCGCAACGAGGTGATGCGGCCGCGCAGCGACTGGACGGTCGGCGACAAGATCAGTCACGACGCCCTTGCCGAAGCCCTGCGCGACCGCTTCGCGCCCTCAACCCTGGTCTCGGATACCAGCCTGCTGCCGCGCGCCTGGGCGTCCTACAGTTTCGCCAAATGGGCGATCCGCACCTCGGTGGAGTTCGTCGACTACATCTACGGGGAACTGGGCGAGACGTCCCCGTTGGAGAGTGTCCGGCCGCGTCTGGCCGGCCTCTGCCGGGCCGCGCTCTAGGACGGCGCCTGCCGGCGGGCGGCCGGCCGCATGGTCAATCCATGTGATCCTGGCTGGGACCCTTGTCGAGCATCACGAAGTACATGCCGATGCCGGCCAGGACCATCCAGAGCGCCATGGCGCCGGTGCCGAGCAACTCGGACAGTTGGCCCATGAAGAACAGCGAGACCAGCGACAGTGCGAGCAGGCCGTTGCCGATCCAGAAATTGGTACGTTGCTTGTGGGGGTCTTGCATGATGCTCTCCAGGTTCGCTCAATCCGCGGCCGCTTCGCGCACGCCGCCCGACCACCAGATCCGGCAGGCGCCTTCGTCCGAGACCATGCAGGGGCCCACCGGGGTGCGTGGCGTGCAGGCCTTGCCGTACAGGCGGCATTGGTTCGGGTACAGCTTGCCGAGGACGACCTTGGCGCAGTCGCAGCCGGGCGGCATCTCGCCGATGCGCCGGCGCGTCGGGTCGGCATGGTCGGGATATTTCAGGCGCGCGTTCCAGGCCGCGTATTCCGGCTTCAGGGCATAGCCGGACTTGGGGATGATGCCGATGCCGCGCCAGTTGGCGTCGACCACGTCCAGGGTCTGGGCGAGCAGGCGCTGGGCGGTCGGGTTGCCGGCCGCGTGGGCGACTTCGAGGTAGCAGTTGTCCAGGAAACGCTTGCCGTCGGCGACCTGGCGCAACACGGAATAGAACGAGGCGAGCAGCGACTCCGGCAGGAAGCCGGCCACCGCGGTGGGCAGGCCGTGCTTGTCGACCACGAAGCGCCATTCGTCGGGGCCCATCACCGTGGCGACGTGGCCGGGCGCGACCAGGGCGTCGAAACCGGGCGTGCCGGAGTCGAGCAGCATGGCCACGGCCGGCCAGGTCAGGCGGCCGGAGAGCAGGATGGACAGATTTTCCGGCAGCCCCTCGGCGAGCGCCGCGGCGACCGGGGCGATGGTGGTCTCGAAGCCGGCGGCAAAGAAGACGACCGGCTTGCCGGGGTTGTCGAGGGCGATCTTCCTGGCCTCCGTCGGGCTGGCGATCGGGCGCACGTCGGCCCCGGCGGCCTGGGCCTCGACCAGGGAGCGCACCTCGCCCTTGGGTACGTTGACCGGTACCCGCAGCATGTCGCCGAAGGCGACCAGGATGACCTTGTCCTGCAGGGCGAGCTGGATGGCCTGGTAGATGTCCTCTTCCGGACAGACGCAGACCGGGCAGCCGGGGCCCGGCACCAGCTCGACGTTGTCGGGCAGGACGCCGCGCAGTCCGGCCTGGGTGATGGAGCGCTCGTGGCCGCCGCAGACGTTCATGATCTTGACCTTGCGGGCGAGCGGCAGGGCCCGGATCTTCTCCAGCCAGGCCTGGGCGCCGGCCATGCCGGCCGCGTCGCTCACGCCTCGGCTCCGTGCATCAGGGCGCCTTCCGGCTGGATGGCCGGGCGCTGGGTCCGGCCGGCGGCGACCCGGGCGCGCTGCGCGGCGAGCTGGCTGCGCAGCCAGGCCAGCCAGGCGTCCAGGCCCTCGCCCTTGCGGGCGGACAGGCGCAGGATCGGGGCCGGGTTGGCGAGCTCGCGCACGTGGCGCTCGGCCTTGTCCGGCGAGAAGTCGTCGAGCACCGCCAGGAGGTCGGTCTTGCTGATCACGACGGCGTCGGCACCGCGGAACATGACCGGGTACTTGGCCGGCTTGTCGTCGCCTTCGGTGACCGAGAGGAGGGCGATGTTGGCGTGCTGGCCGAGGTCGAAGCTGGCCGGGCAGACCAGGTTGCCGACGTTCTCGACGAACAGGATGTCGATGCCGTCGAGGTCCATGTGGTGCAGGGCGTCGTGGACCATGTGGGCGTCCAGGTGGCAGGCGGTGCCGGTGACGATCTGGTGGGCCGGCACGCCCTGGGCGCGGATGCGCTCGGCGTCGTTCTCGGTCTCCAGGTCGCCCTCGATCACGGCCACCTTGAGTTCGCCCTTGAGCGCCTTGATGGTGGCCTCGAGCAGGGCCGTCTTGCCGGAGCCGGGCGAGGACATCAGGTTGACCGCCAGGATGCCGCGCTTGTCGAAATGGGCGCGATTGTGTTCGGCCTGGTCGTCGTTCTTCTTGAGCAGGCCCTGGAGGACGGAAATGGTGGTGGCACCCGGTTCGACCGGCTTGTAGGCGAACTTGGCATTGCCGGGGGTGACGTTGCAGCCGCAGGTATCACACATGCTTCAATCTCCTGCCGATTCAGGAATATCGAGTTCGACCGTTTCCAGGATCAGTTCGTCGCCGGAAACGACTTCGGTCCGCCAGTCGCCGCAGGCGCCGCAGACCAGTTTGTTGGGTTGCGCCTCGGTCTTGGCGCCACAGGTCCGGCAGCGGACCACGATGGGCGCCGCCACCCAGTCGAGCCGAGCCGATTCGGCCGGGGTGCCGGCAGCGGCGAGCGGAAAGGCCGTGGCGAGCAGGTCGCCGACCACGCCGGCGAGCGGCCCGATGCGCACCCGGATCAGGTGGACGGATTTCGCGCCGTGCTGCCCGGCCAGGTCGCCGACCTGGTCGACCAGGGCCTGGGCGACGGACAACTCATGCATGTTCGGTCGGTTGATCGGACTCGCAGAGTATCTCGTCGAACAGTTCCCAGGCCGAGCGGGCTTCCGCCTCGGTCATGGTCTGGATGGCGTAGCCGACGTGGACCATGACGTAGTCGCCGACGGCTGGCATCTCGTCCTGCAGCATGAACAGGGAGACGTCACGATACACGCCCTTGGCCTGGCAGCGGGCGACGTAGCCTTCGATGGCTTCGATTTGCATGGGGATGGCTAGACACATGGCGGCAGTATAGGCGAGGACGTGGAGGTATTTCCATTAATTAGCTTATCAGCGGATGCTTATCTATTAACAAAACTTTTAGGATAATTAAATCTGTTTATTGAAGTTTCCAATTCGTCAGGCGATGTCCGCTTGGCTAGCTTGAAACCATGCGAATACTAATTCTTGGTTTGGGCAACACGCTGTTGTCCGACGAAGGTGTCGGAATACACGTGATCAAGGCCCTGGCCGAGCGTATTTCCCCCGGCGACGAGGAGATCGAGTTGGTCGACGGTGGTACCTTGAGCTTCACGCTCGCCGGTCCGATCGGCGAGTCGGAGGCTCTGGTGGTCGTTGACGCCGCCCAGATCAGGGATGTACCCGGCAGCCTGAGGGTATACGAGGGGGAAGCGATGGACCGCTTCCTGCTCGGCAATCGCAAGTCCAGCGTGCACGAAGTCGGCCTGACGGACCTCATGAGCATCGCCCGTCTGACCGACAGCTGGCCCGCGCGCCGGGCTTTGGTGGCCATCCAGCCGGCCGTGGTCGACTGGGGCGAAGTGCCCACCGAAGCCGTGGCGGAGGCCGTGCCACTGGCCTGCGAACGCATCTGTTCCCTGATCGAGGCCTGGCGTCATGACCCTGCCTGACATCCCCGTCGCCGCCGCCACCGGCACCTTGACCGGCAACGCCCGGGCCGTGCTCGGCGAGGTGGCCACCCTGCTCGACGGCCTGCTGCGCACCGGCGAGGGAGGCCTCATCGATATCCGCGGCCTGCCCATGAGCCCGGCCGACCGCCAGTGGCTGCTGGAACAGCTGGGCAAGGGCGAGGTCGAGATACTGATGGATATCGGCGGCCGTTCGCGCATCGTCGAGACCGGCCTGCCCGCGGTCTGGTGGATCGAACACCGCAACGAACACGGCGTCCTGGCGAGCGAATTCGTCCAGGTCGCCTACGTACCCGAACTGATTTCGGCCCATCCGGACGACGTCGAGAGTGGTCTCGAGGCGCTAAGAAGCCGGATTTCCGAATTGTCCTGAGACACCTTTTCCTTAGGAGGAAACCAAACATCATGCGCGCCAATCGGATACTCGATACCCTGGCCGGCCAAGGCATCACGCGCCGCGCCTTCCTCAAATACTGCGCCACCCTGGCGTCCCTGATGGCCCTGCCGCCGTCCGCCGGCAAGGCCTTCGCGGACGCCCTGGCCAAGGCGCCCAGGCCCTCGGTGATCTGGCTGCCGTTCCAGGAATGCACCGGCTGCACCGAGGCCATCACCCGATCGCATTCGCCGAGCATCGAAGGGATGCTGTTCGACATGATCTCCCTGGACTATCAGGAGACCTTGATGGCGGCGGCCGGCCACCAGGCCGAGGCGGCCCTGCACGAGGCGATCCAGCGCAACATGGGCAAGTACCTGCTGATCGTCGACGGTTCCGTGCCGCTCGGCCTCGACGGTGCCTATTCCTGCATCGCCGGCCGCAGCAACCTGGAAACCTTGAAGGAGGTGGCGGCCGGGGCCGCGGCGATCGTCGCCATGGGCTCCTGCGCGGCCTACGGCGGCCTGCCCAAGGCCAACCCGAACCCGACCGGGGCGGTGGCGGTGTCCGACGTCATCAAGGACAAGCCGATCATCAACATCCCGGGCTGCCCGCCCATCCCGGTGGTCATGACCGGTGTCCTGGCCCATTTCCTCACCTTCGGCGGCCTGCCCGAGCTGGACCGGCTGGGCCGGCCCAAGGCGTTCTACGGCGAGACCATCCACGACCGCTGCTACCGGCGGCCATTCTACGACCAGGGCAAGTTCGCCAAGACCTTCGACGACGAGGGCGCCCGCAAGGGCTGGTGCCTGTTCGAACTGGGCTGCAAGGGTCCGGTGACCTACAACGCCTGCGCCAGCGTGAAGTGGAACGACGGCACCTCCTGGCCGGTGGAGTCCGGGCACGGCTGCCTGGGCTGCTCGGAACCCGACTTCTGGGATGCCGGCGGCTTCTACAAGGCCCTGTCGATGCCGGCGCGCCCGCTCAAGCTCGAGCCGGCCGCGATTGCCGCCGGCGTCGTCGCCGGTGCCGCGATCGCCGCCTCCAGCCGGTCTCGCAAGAGCGCCGCCAAGGCGGCCCACGAGACCACCACCCTGGCCGACCTGGAGAAATGACCATGAACGAACTGCAATTCCTGACCTGGGTACGCGGTCCCGGCCTGGACGCCGCCGTGGCCATCTTCCTGCTCGGCACGGTCTGGCGCCTGATCGAGATCTACGGCCTCGGCCGCAAGAAGGACCTGGCGGCGCCGCGCCTGACCCCGGGCGCCTCCGGCTGGCACACCATCGTGCGCCGGTCCGTCCCGCCCGAGGGGATGTTCAAGCAGTCGCCGGTGACCTACGTCGGCGGCTACGTCTTCCACATCGGCCTGGCCGCGATCGTGTTTCTGTTCGCCCCCCACATCAAGCTGGTCGAGGGCCTGGTCGGCCTGTCCTGGCCCGGCCTGCCGTCCCAGATCGTCGACCTGGTTTCGGTGGTCACCCTGGCCGCCATGGTGGTGGTCCTGGTCGACCGCATCAAGCGGCCCGTGAAGCGCTTCCTGTCCGGCTTCGAGGACTGGTTCACCTGGGCGGTGACCTTCCTGCCGGTCCTGACCGGCTGGCTCGCCGTGCAGCACCTGCTGCTGCCCTACACGACCATGCTGGCGCTGCACATATTGAGCGTCGAGGTGCTCCTGGTGACGCTGCCCTTCACCAAGCTGTTCCATGCCTTCACCGTGTTCGGTTCGCGCTGGTACAACGGCACGGTCAACGGCCACAAGGGGGTGCCGGTATGAGCCGCAGGCACGATCCCCGCGCCGCGGGGATGCGGCCGGCCGCCGCCGGCAATCGCCGACCTGGAGTCGGCCCAGTCCCGATCATGGTTAAGGAGGAAGTGGTATGAGCGCCACACTCGAGAAAGGCGTGCGCGTCCTGAAAGAGGTCATCGACGCGCCCATCGCCAGTTACTTCAATAGTTGCGTGCACTGCGGCCTGTGTGCCGAGGCCTGCCTGTTCTACACCGAGACGGGCGATCCCAAGTACACGCCCATCCACAAGCTGGAGCCCCTGCGCCGGGTCTACGAGCAGGAATACACCTGGCTCGGCCGCCTGGCCAAGGCGGTCGGCCTGGCCAAGCCGGTCACCGACGCCGAACTGCACGAGTGGCAGGAACTGGTCTACAACTCCTGCACCTTGTGCGGCCGCTGCTCGGTGGTCTGCCCGGTCGGCAACGACATCGTCTACATGGTGCGCAAGCTGCGCGAGGGCATGTCGGCCTCCGGCAACGCCCCGGACGGCATCAAGGGCGCCGCCAACCGCACGGTCACCATCGGCAGCCCGATGGGCGTCAAGCTGCCCGCCGTGAAGGCCCAGATGAAGCACGTCGAGGAGGACTACGGCATCCCCATCCCGCTCGACGCGGAGGGCGCCGAGTACATGGTCATGCTGTCCTCGATGGAGATCATCAACTTCCCGGAATACCTGGGCGCCATCGCCAAGATCATGCGCCAGGCCGGCAAGACCTGGACCCTCTGCTCGACGGCCTTCGAGGCCACCAACGCCGGCATGCAGATCGGCAACTCGGACCTCGCGCGGGTGATCGTCTCGCGCATCGTCGACGGCGCCGAACGGCTCAAGGTCAAGTGCGTCATCAGCCCGGAATGCGGCCACGCCTATACCGCTCTGCGCTGGGAGGGCGCCAACCTGATCGGCCGGCCCTTCACCTTCCAGGTCAAGCACATCATCGAGGTGCTGGGCGAGTTCCAGGAACAGGGCCTGCTCAAGACCGAGGGCATGGAAACCGACCGCCTGACCTTCCACGACCCGTGCCAACTGGCCCGGCGCGGCGGCGTCATCCAGCAGCAGCGCAGGCTGATGAAGCAGATCGCCGCCGATTTCGTCGAGATGCCGGACGCCGGTTTCATGAACTGGTGCTGCGGCGGCGGTGGCGGCGCCTCGGCCATCGAGGAGGGCGAGGAATTGCGCCTGGAAGCCTTCAAGAAGAAGAAGTCCCAGCTCGAGGCGGTCAAGCCCGACCGCCTGGTGACCGCCTGCGCCAACTGCCGGATCGTCCTGGAGGAAGGCCTCGAGCATTACCAGATGGATATCCCGGTGATCGGCCTGACCGAGACCATTGCCGAGCACATCCCGGATTCCGTTGACAAGGAAGGAGCTTGATACCATGACCATCGGCAACGACAAGGAATTCAAGGCGGCCCTGGCCGCGCTCGATCCGTCCCGCCAGCGTCAGGTGGCGGCCCGCTTCGTGGAAAGCGTACTCGGCCTGTGCGGCGACGTCCGCGTGGCCGGTGCGGTACAGGCCGCCAAGCGGCCGGACATCACCGACGTCGAACTGGCCGCCCTCTACCAGGCGGCCAAATCGGCCAGCGTGGAGACCTACACCCAGTGCGGCCGCGAGACCGACTGGGCGGCCCAGGCCGGCCACTTCGTCTGCAAGGCGGCGGTGAACTGCGTCAAGCCGGCCGTGGCGCACGACATCCTGGCCTGGGATGCCGCCATGGAGGCGCGCATGGCGCGCACCTGCGCCAGCATCGCCAGCGGCGGCGGCACCGAGACGCGCGAGGCCGAGACCCAATACGGCCTCCTCGAATCCTTCCTGAGCGCGTGAGGAGACGACCATGAGCACAGCACAACGTATCGTCGTCGACCCCATCACCCGCATCGAGGGGCACCTGCGCATCGAAGCGGCCACCGACGAGCAGGGCCGCATCACCGAGGCCTATTCCGCCGGCACCATGGTGCGCGGCATCGAGATCATCCTGAGGGGGCGCGACCCGCGCGACGCCTGGGCCTACGCCCAGCGTATCTGCGGCGTCTGCACCCTGGTGCACGGTCTCGCCTCGGTGCGCTCGGTCGAGGATGCCCTGCACCGGGCCCTGCCCAACTACAGCATCCCGCGCAACGCCGAGATCATCCGCAACCTGATGGTCGCGGCCCAGTACGTGCACGACCACGTCATGCACTTCTACCACCTGCACGCGCTCGACTGGGTCGACGTGGTCTCGGCCCTGAAGGCCGATCCCAAGGCCACCTCCCAGCTGGCCCAGAGCATCAGCCGGTGGCCGAAGTCGTCGCCGGGCTATTTCGAGGACGTCCAGAAGCGCATCAAGACCTTCGTCGAGGAGGGCCAGCTGGGCATCTTCGCCAACGGCTACTGGGGCCATCCGGCCTACAAGCTGCCGCCCGAGGCCAACCTGATGGCGGTCGCCCACTACCTGGAGGCTCTGGCCTGGCAACGCGACGTGGTCAAGCTGCACGCCATCTTCGGCGGCAAGAACCCGCACCCGAACTTCGTCGTCGGCGGCGTGCCCTCGGCCATCTCGGTGCAGGCCGGCGCCGGCCACGGCAAGGGCCCGGCGTCGCGCGGCGGCCAGGACGCCACGGCGGTCAACATGGTCGGCCTGGAGACGGTGCAGAACGTCATCCGGCAGATGCGCGATTTCGTCGACCAGGTCTACCTGCCCGACACCCTGGCGATCGCCTCCTTCTACAAGGACTGGGGCGCGCGCGGCGAGGGACTGGGCAATTTCCTGTGTTTCGGCGACCTGCCCGGCAAGGGCTTCTGGGACACCGATTCCTACCTGCTGCCGCGCGGCGTCATCCTCAACCGCGACCTCACCACGGTGCATCCGATCGACCTCGACCGCGACGACGAGATCCAGGAATTCGTCGCCCACTCCTGGTACAAGTACGGTGCCGGCGACGGCCAGGGGCTGCACCCCTGGGCGGGCGAGACCGAGTTCAACTTCACCGGCCCGAAGCCGCCCTACGAGCAGTTGGAGGTCGAGCAGAAGTATTCCTGGCTGAAGTCGCCGCGCTGGCAGGGCAAGGCCATGGAGGTGGGGCCGCTCGCCCGCGTCCTGCTCATGGTCGCCAAGGGCGACGCCAAGGCCAAGGAACTGGTCGACTACGCCCTCAAGACCCTCGACGTGCCGATCGACGCGCTGTACTCGACGCTGGGCCGGACGGCCGCGCGCACGCTCGAGTCGAAGATCGTCGCCGACGCCATGCAGGACATGTACGACGAGCTCCTGGCCAACATCCGGGCCGGTGACCTGCGCACCTTCAACGAGCAGTATTGGGAGCCGTCCAGCTGGCCCGCCAAGATGCACGGCGTCGGCCTCATGGAGGCCCCGCGCGGCGGCCTGTCGCACTGGATGGTCATCGAGAACGGCCGCATCGCCAACTACCAGGCCGTCGTGCCCTCGACCTGGAACGCCGGCCCGCGCGACCCCAAGGGCCAGCCCGGCGCCTACGAGGCGGCCCTGCAGGACCGCCACGTCCTGGCCGACCCGAAGCAGCCGATCGAGGTCCTGCGCACCATCCACAGCTTCGACCCCTGCATCGCCTGTGCCGTCCACGTCACCGACCCGGACGGCGAGGAACTGATCCGGGTCAAGGTGCGCTGAGCGGCGGCGCGCCGGCCGCCCGGCCGGCGCGGCCCCCGGTCATGCCGTGCCGGGGCGTCCGCCCCGGCCGTCAGTCGCCCAGGCGCGCCAGGGCGGCGCGCTCGATCTCGGCGCGCACCTCGGGGTGGCGGCGCAGCAGCCTTTCCAGGTCGCGGGCGTAGAGGACCAGCAGGTGGCAGTAGCCGCGTGCCCGGACCTCCGCGGTACGCGGCGTGTTGTAGATCAACGCGATCTCGCCGAAGAAGGAACCCGCCTCGACGACCACCGCGGGCTTGGCCGGCGTGCCGCCCACGCCGACGCTGCCGGCGGCGATGAAGTACATCGCGTCGCCGCGTTCGCCCTTGCGGATGATGGTCTCGTCGGGCAGGGCCAGGCGCGGCCGGAGCAGGCGGGCGATGAAGTTGACCCGGTCGGCGTCGATGCCGGCGAACAGGGGCACCTTGCGGATCATCCCGGTCACCTCCATGCCCATGTCCAGCACCGGCGTGCTGGCGATGGTCTCCCGGCGCCGGTGCATGTCCTCGGCCAGGGAGCGGTAGACCTCGGGGCTGATCAGGCCGTCGTCGCGCTTCTTGCAGTATTCGCCTTCCTCCAGGCGCAGGGCGGCGCGCTCGACGTAGCTGGCGCGCAGCAGCAGGGCATAGCCGGGATACTGCATCTCGAACGCCCGGATGGCGCTGGCGATGCCTTCCAGACGGGTCTGCAGGCCGGTCAGGATGGCCTGCTCGACTTCCGTGCCGAGCATCGGGCCGATGGCCTGGCGGGTGAAGTCGCGCAGTTGCTGCAGTGCCGCCCGGGTCACCAGTATCGTTTCGAAGCCGTAGCCGAGCAGGCGCGACAGCGGCAGCCCGAAGCCGAGGCGGTTGTGCAGATAGAGGGCGGCGCGGAAGTCCAGGCCGACCTCGAGGCTGGTGTCGGCCACCCGCAGGTAGCCGGCCATGCCGCCGGTCTTGGCGGCGTCCTTGAGGCGCCCGGCCTGGGCGATGCAGCGGCCGACCACCCGGATGGACACCGTGCGGTCGCCGTAGCCACGCAGGTAGAGCGCCTCCTCCTGGGCGGCCACGGTGATCAGGCCGATCTTCAGGGCGTCGTCCGGCGCCAGCGCGGCCGGGCTCGGTTCCGGTTCGCCGCTGCGCGCCCAGGCCGGCTTCGCGGCGCCGCCTTCCTCGACCCCGAAGGCGTGGGCGATCGGGTCCAGGCTGCGCTGCACCGAGGCACCGGCGACGGCGATGGTGCGCTCGCGCAGCACCCGTTCGAGCGGCGTCAGGCGGTTCAGGCCGAGGAGGTGGATCAGGGGCCGCAGGGTGGGTGCGTTGACGAACAGGGTGAAGAGTACGAAGGCGGTCGCCAGCGTGGCGACCAGATGGGCATCCGGCGCGGGAATGCGCGGGTTCTCCAGCACGGCCAGGGCCATTGCCAGGGTGACGGCGCCGCGCAGGCCGCCCCACAGGATCACCGCGGTATGGGCGGGGCTGACGTGTTCGGCCAGGCGGGCGGCGCTGAGGAGCGGCAGGAGGATGTACAGGATGGCGGCACGGGCGACCAGGGCGGCGCCGACGACGACCAGGAGCATGGCGACGTCGGCCATGCTCAGGTCGGCCAGCAGTTGCGGGATCAGGG
>NZ_SJZB01000051.1 GCF_004337445.1 Parasulfuritortus cantonensis
AAGGCGCTGGCGGTCAAGGCGGTGCACAGCGGCGGTGCCTGCATGCACCGTCTCGGCCTCTCGGAAACCCTCATGGTGTTCGACGAACACCGCCTGTTCCTCGACGAGGTTCCGGCGGCGACCGTGGCGCGCCTGCGCCGGGCGCTGCCGGAACGCGCCCTGGTGGTCGAGGTCGGTGCCGCCGCCGAGGCCCTGGCCTGGGCCGAGGCCGGCGCGCCGGTGATCCAGCTCGAGCGCTTCACGCCGGAGCAGGTGCACGCCCTGGCCGCCGACCTGGCGGCGCGCGGCCTGGCGCCGATCCTGGCCATTGCCGGCGGCGTCAACGTCGGCAACGCGGTCGCCTATGCCCAGGCGGGCGCCGGCCTGCTGGTCAGTTCGGCGCCGTACCATGCCCCGCCCAGGGACGTGAAGGTGCGCTTCGCCGCGCGCTGAAAACGAAACCGGCGCGGGCGGATGCCGGCGCCGGTCTTTCGGGACGGCCCGGCAAGCGGGCCGTCTCCGGGATCAGTACATCTTGTAGGGCAGGAACTTGCCGTTCAGGATGATCTTGACCCGGTCGCCCTTGGGGTCGGGCAGGCGCGAGATGTCCATGGAGAAGTCGATGGCGCTCATGATGCCGTCGCCGAATTCCTCGTGGATCAGTTCCTTGATGGTGGTGCCGTAGACCATGATCAGTTCGTAGAAGCGGTAGATCAGCGGGTCGGTCGGCACGGCGGTGGGCAGGGAGCCCTTGTAGGGCACCACCTGCAGCTGGGTGACGGCCTCGGCGGGGAGGTCGAGCACTTCGCCGATGGCCTTGGCCTGCTCGGCGGTGAAGGTCATCTGGCCCAGGCAGCCGGCGGTGACCCATTCCTTGCTCTGGCCGACGGCCTTGGCGACGTCCTCCCACTTGACGCCCTTGGCGAGCTTCTGGGAGATGATGAGTTCGGTGACTTCGAGACGGTTCATGGTGTTTCTCCTAACGGTAATGACGGGATAGCGTGGGTTGGTTCAGGACACGGCGTGCAGGAGCGGGCGCACCCGCTCGCGCTCCGGCTGGGGTTCGGGGTCGCCTTCCAGGCCCGGGCGCACCATGGGCGGGCGCTTGGCGTCGTAGCCGGCCGGGGTCTCGTCGCGCAGCAGCTTGGACCGGCTGACCAGGAAGTCGACCAGGTGGTTGCGGATGCGGTAGTAGTGGGGGTGCTTGTGCATGTCGTTGCGGGTGCGGTCGCGCGGCAGGGTGTTGACCACGATCTCGCCGATCTTGGCCTCCGGGCCGTTGGTCATGAGGACGATCTTGTCGGCCAGCAGGATGGCTTCGTCGATGTCGTGGGTGATCATGAACACGGTCTGGTGGGTCTCGGCGCAGATGTTCAGCAGCTCGTCCTGGATGACGCCGCGGGTCAACGCATCGAGGGCGCCGAAGGGCTCGTCCATGAGCAGCATCTTGGGCTCGATGGAGAAGGCGCGGGCGATGCCGACGCGCTGCTTCATGCCGCCGGACAGTTCGGCCGGCTTCTTGTCCTCGTTGCCGGTCAGGTGCACCAGGTCGATGTACTTCTGGCACTGCGCGCGCACCTTGGCCTTGTCCCACTTCGGCCAGCGCGACTTCACGGCGAACTCGATGTTCTTCAGCACCGACATCCAGGGCATCAGGGCATGGCTCTGGAACACCACGCCGCGGTCCAGGCTCGGACCCGACACCTCGCGGCCGTCCATGATGACCACGCCGGCGGAGGACTCCTCGAGGCCCGCCAGGGCGTTCAGGATGGTCGACTTGCCGCAGCCGGAGTGGCCGATGATGCAGACGAACTCGCCCTTGTTGATGCTGAAGTGGATGTCCTCGAAGACGGTGAGGGGCTTGTTGCCGGAGGTGGCCGGGTAGACCTTGGCCAGGCCTTCGATCTTGAGGAATTCTTGCTCGTGCATGATGTGTGCGTCCTTATTCGCGATAGGTGACCAGCTTGAGCAGGCCGCCGAAGACCAGGTCCAGGGCCATGCCGACCAGGCCGATCATGAGGATGGCGAAGATCACGTTGGCCAGGGACAGGTTGTTCCATTCGTTCCAGACGAAGTAGCCGATGCCGGTGCCGCCGACCAGCATCTCGGCGGCGACGATGACCAGCCAGGCGATGCCCATGGAGATGCGGGCACCGGTCAGGATGGTCGGCGCGGCGGCCGGCAGGATGACCTGCAGGGCGGTGCGGATGTGGTTCACCTCCAGGGTCTTGGCCACGTTCAGCCAGTCCTTCTTCACGGTCGCCACGCCGTGCGCGGTGTTGATCAGCATCGGCCAGATCGAGCAGATGAAGATCACGAAGATGGAGGAGATGCCGGAGTCCTTGATGGTGTAGAGGGCGAGCGGCATCCAGGCCAGGGGCGAGATGGGCTTGAGGACCTGGATGAAGGGGTCGAGCGCGCCCCGCATCACCGGCGACATCCCGATCACGAAGCCGAGCGGCACCGCCACCGCGATCGCCAGGCCGAAGCCGAGCAGCACGCGGGCCAGGGAGTAGGCGAGCTGGATGCCGATGCCCTTGTCGTTGGGGCCGTTGTCGTAGAACGGGTTGGACAGCTTTTCCCAGACCGTCTTGCCCACCTCGACCGGTCCCGGGACGTTGGACTGCTGCACGGCCCCGCCCATGAGGGCGGCGTATTCGGCGTCGACCCCCTGCAGGCCGCCCGCCTTGGGCAGCGTGGCCAGCTGCCAGACCAGGAGGAAGCTGCCCAGGAGCAGCAGGGAAACCAGGACGGAACGTATTCTCAGCGACTTGATCATGATCAGGTCCTCCGGATCTTGAACGATTTCAGGTAGGCGTCCGGCTTGTCCGGGTCGAACACCTTGCCCATGACGGTGTGCTTCGTGTAGTTCGTCTTCGGCGCCGGCAGGCCCATCTCGGTCAGGCGCTTGCGGGCGTCGGTGGCCAGGAAGATCTGCTCGGCCACCTGCTTGTAGTTGACGTCGCCCTTGATGTAGCCCCAGCGCTTCATCTGGGTCAGGATCCAGACCGCCATGGAGTTCCACGGGAAGGGGTCGAAGTCGGCCCGCTCGGGCGCGTTCACGATGTTGCCCAGGCCGTCCGCGTAGCGGCCGGTCATGACCTGTTCGAGGACGATCTCGGGCTGGTTCAGGTAGGCCGCCGGGGCGATCGCCTTGACGATCTCCTTGCGGTTTTCCGGCTTGTGGGCGTAGGCGGTGGCGCTGGCGATGGCGCGGAACAGGGCGGCGAAGGTGTTCGGGTTCTCCTGCACGAACTTGCCGGTGACCCCGAAGGCGCAGCACGGATGGCCCTCCCAGAGGTCCTTGGAGAGGACGTGGATGAAGCCGACGCCCTCGTAGACGGCGCGCTGGTTGAACGGTTCCGGGCCGAGGTAGCCGTCCAGGTTGCCGGCGCGCAGGTTGGCCACCATCTCGGGCGGCGGCACCACGGAGATCTGCACGTCCTTGTCGGGGTCGACGCCGTGCTCGGCCAGGTAGTAGCGCAGCAGCAGGTTGTGCATGGAATAGTCGAACGGCACGGCGAACTTCATGCCTTTCCACAGGCTCGGATCGTGGCGCTTGTCCTTGTGCTTGACGTGCAGGGTGATGGCCTGGCCGTTGATGTTCTGGATCGTCGCCACGTAGGTCGGGTCCGGCCGGGAGCCGAGGCCCAGGCTGGACGCGATGGGCATGGGCGAGAGCATGTGCGAGGCGTCGTATTCCTTGTTCAGCACCTTGTCGCGCACCAGGGCCCAGCCGGCCGTCTTGATGACCTGGGCGTTCAGGCCCTCGCGGGAATAGAAGCCCATGGGGTGGGCCATGATCAGCGGCGTGGAACAGGTGATGGGCACGAAGCCGATCTTCAGATCCTTCTTCTCCAGCGGGCCCTTCTCGGCGGCGATGGCCTTCACGGCGTCGAGCGGGAAGAGGGTGCCGATGGCCGCCAGGGCGGTGCCGGCGCCCACGGCGCGGATGAAATTGCGGCGGTCGGCGTCGACCGGGAACAACGCCCGCACGACGGCCGATTCCACCGCCCGGTTCAGGGCGGCCTCATCGTCCAGGCGCTCCTGGGCGGCGTCGTGGTCGGCCTGGGAGTGGTGCTTACCGCAGCTGCAGCCGCCCAGTCGCACCTTGTCGTTGAAAGGGTTCTTGAACATCGACATGTCGTTACTCCTGCTCTCGTTGCATCAGTGTGGTTATGTCTTTCACGCCTTGCTCATGGGCAGCGACTTCAGATAGGCCTTGGCCTTGGCGGGATCGAAGGTCTTGCCCAGGATGGTGTGCTTTTCATAGTTCGCCTTGGGCGCGCCGTAGCCCAGCTCGGCCATGCGCTTGCGGGCGTCGGTGGCCAGGAACACCTGTTCGGCGATCTTGGTGTAGTTGACGTTGCCCTTGACGTAGCCCCAGCGCTGCATCTGGGTGAGCATCCAGACCGCCATGGACTGCCAGGGGAAGGGATCGAAGTCGATCCGGTTGGGGTCGTTGCGCACCTTGCCGAGGCCGTCCGCATAGCGCCCGGTGAGGACTTGTTCCAACACGGTCTGCGGCTGGTTCAGGTACTTCGGGCCGTAGATCGCCTCGGCGACCGACTTGCGGTTGTCCTGGGCGGAGCAGTGCATGGTGGAGTTGACGATGGCGCGGAACAGGGCGGCGAAGGTGTTCGGGTTCTTCTTCACGAAGTCGCCGGTGGCGGCGAAGGAACAGCACGGGTGGTTGTCCCAGATCTCGCTCGTGAGCATGTGGATGAAGCCGACGCCGTCGAACACCGCCCGCTGGTTGAACGGCTCGGCGACGATGAAGCCGTCGATGCTGCCGGCGCGCAGGTTGGCCACCATGTCGGGCGGCGGCAGCACGCGCAGTTGGACGTCCTTGTCCGGGTCGAGGCCGTTCTCGGCCAGGTAGTGGCGGAGCAGGAAGTTGTGCATGGAGTAGTCGAACGGGATGGCGAAGGTCATGCCCTTCCACTGCTTCGGGTCGCGCTTGTCCTTGTGCTTGACGTGCAGGGTGATGGCATTGCCGTTCACGTTCTCGATCGCCGGGATGACCATCGGCGTGGCCTGGGCGCCCAGGCCCATGGAGATCGCCAGGGGCATGGGCGAGAGCATGTGGGAGGCGTCGTACTCGCCGGCCAGGGTCTTGTCGCGCACCACCGCCCAGCCGGCCGTCTTGATCAGGGAGACGTCGAGCCCCTGCTTGGCGTAGAAGCCGAGCGGGTCGGCGGCCACGATGGGGGTTGCACAGGTGATGGGAAGGAAGCCGATCTTGAGGTTCTTCTTCTCGAGCTGGCCGCCCTCGGCCGCCATGGCCTTCATGGCGTCGAGCGGGAAGAAGGTCGAGATGGCGGCCAGCGCGGTCCCGGCGCCGACGGCCTTGAGGAAGGCACGCCGGGTGTTGTCCTCGGGGAACAGGGCACGCACGACGGCGGACTCCACGGCGCGCTCGAAGTGGGCGTCTTCGCCATGCAGGGCCGCCGCGCGGTCATGCTCCTCCTGGCTGTGGTGCTGGCCGCAGGTGCAGCCTCGGGACAGCTTGATCTTATGGTCGAACGGGTTATCAAAGCCTGACATTGTTAAACTCCTCTCATGTTGCTGGCTGACAATCAGCACTAATCGTGCCAGCTTGGCCGATTAGTACAAATTTGTTAATAAATGTAAGTCGAGCCGCCGTTCGACCCCCTGGGTATACCGTCCGGGCCGGGGAAAGTCCTGAATCCATCAGGGGTTTGCACCAACGCCCATGCGCGCGCACCGGACCAGTGCGGACCTCTGTATCCTGTTTTCCGGTATCGAATTGACTTACAAAGTGTTTACAAACTGGAAAATGTAAGTCCAGATTGTCAGGAGTTTTGTGGCTGAACCCCGGTCATCCGGGGCGATGCGGCCAGGCTCCGCGGCGCTGGGTTACCCGGTAGCCGGGCAGGCGGAGAGGGTGGGGCAGGCCCGGCCGGCCGGGCCTGTGCGTCGGCCGGGCCGGGCGCCGCCGGCGCCCGGCCGGCACGGTCAGGAGGGGAAACCGCTTTCGATGGGCAGGTCGGCCTCGCGGGACCATTCGTTCCAGGACCCGAAGTAGACCTTCACGTCCTGGACGCCGGCTTCCTTGAGGGCCAGGTAGGTGTTCGACGCCCGGGCGCCCTTGAAGCAATAGATGTAGACCTTGGAGTCCGGCTTGATACCGACTGTGTGCAGCTCGGCGAGGACTTCGTCGCGGGCCTTGAACATGGCCCCCTCGCCGCCCGGCTTCATCATCCGGTACCACTCGATCCAGACCGCGCCGGGGATGCGGCCCTTGCGCGGGCAGAAGTCGACCCCGTACGGCGAGGAGCTGCTGCCGATCCATTCGTCGACGTCCCGGACGTCGAGCTTGATGATGTCCTGGTCGTCCAGGGCCTGCAGCATGGCGGCCTTGTCCACCATCACGCCGGCCGGGTCCGGGGCGAGCGGGAAGGTGGCCGGGACGGGGGTCGGCACCTCGGTGGTGACCGCCTTGCCTTCGGTGCGCCAGGCCTGGAAGCCGCCGTGCAACACCTTGATCTTCGGGTAGCCGAGGAATTTGAGCAGGAAATAGCCCCGGCAGGATTGCCCGAAGCCGTTGTTCATCGCCTCCTCGTAGATCACCGCGGTCTCGGCGCCCGACAGGCCGACGCTGCCGAACTCCTCGGCGAAGGTGTGCTGCAAGGCAAGCAGGCCGTCGTGGTCGGAGGTGGCCAGGTAGGTGAAGATGTCGCGCAGGTTGACGGCGCCGGGAATGTGGCCGGCCGCATAGGCCCCGGGGTCGCGGGTGTCGATGACCACCACGGGCTCGCTGGCCATCAGGGTTTCCAGGTCGGCGGGGGAGATGAGGACTTGCATGGGGGACTCCATCGTGTGAAAGGTAGCCAGCCATTGCAGCCGGCATGCCAGATCGGCAAACCCTTGTAATTTAGTCAGATATTGTCGGAGGAGGGCCGAGAGGGCATGTGTCTTGCTTACATACTGTGCACAATTTGTTATTGTTTGTTAACCAGCCCATAGGGACCGGCCAGCATGAACGACATACCGCGCGTGCCTCAGGAAAGTCTTGTCGACGAGGAGTTCCTCGTCATCCGGGAAGCGATCGCCCTGCTCGGCAAGAGCATGGACGAGGGCTACGTGGTGCGGGAGATCCTGCACCTGCTGTCCGAATTCCTCGGCCTCAACCGCGGTCGGGTCATCCTGCCCGACCCGGCCGGCGACGAGTTGCACATCGCCTATGCCTACGGCCTCACCCAGCAGGAGATCAAGCGTGGCCGCTACCGCCCCGGCGAGGGCATCAGCGGGCGGGTCATGGAAAGCGGCGAGATGGTGATCATCCAGGACATCGACTCGGAACCCGAATTCCTCTTCCGCGCCGTCGACCGCGACCGCCTGCCCGGCGAGACCGTCTCCTTCATCGCCCTGCCGATCCAGCAGGGTGGCCATGCCATCGGGGTGCTCGGCGTGCACCGCCTGCGCGACCGCACCCGGCCGCTGGCCCGCGACCAGCAGATGCTCAAGATCGCCGCCACCCTGATCGCCCACGTCCTGCTCATCACCCAGTTCGTCCAGGAACGCACCGCCCGGCTCGAGTCGGAGAACCGGGAACTGAAGTGGGCGCTCAACAAGGACGTCTCGACCTTCGGTTCGTTCGGCATCGTCGGCGAGTCCCTGCAGCTGCGCCGGGCCCTGAAGCAGATCGAGCAGGTGGCGCAGACCGAGGCGACCGTCCTGCTGCTGGGCGAGTCGGGTACCGGCAAGGAGTTGTTCGCGCGCGCGCTGCACATGTCCAGCCCGCGCCGCGACAACCCGTTCGTGAAGGTGAACTGCGGCGCCATCCCGGAGAACCTGTTCGAGTCCGAGCTGTTCGGCTACGAGAAGGGCGCCTTCACGGGCGCCACCGGCAGCCGGCCGGGCTACTTCGAGCAGGCCGAGGGCGGCACGCTGTTCCTCGACGAGGTCGGCGACCTGCCCCTGGCGATGCAGGTGAAGCTGCTGCGCGTCCTCCAGGAACACTCGATCCAGCGCATCGGCTCGCGCAAGGAGGTGCCGGTGAACGTCCGCATCGTCGCGGCGACCAACCAGGACCTTCAGGCCCTGGTCAGCCAGGGCCAGTTCCGCCTCGACCTGTTCTACCGCCTGAACGTCATCCCGGTGCGCCTGCCGGCCCTGCGCGAACGTCCGGAGGACATCCGCCACCTGGTGCGCTACTACCTCAACCAGCTCAACCAGAGCTACCAGCGCAACGTCAACATCGCCCACGCCGCCATGGAGCAACTGCAGCAGCATCCGTGGCCGGGCAACATCCGGCAGCTGCGCAACGTGCTCGAACGCCTGGCCCTGCTCGCCGAGGGCAATATCATCACCGACACCGAGGTGGCCATGGTGCTACAGTCGGAGGCGGCCCAGAACCCCGAGCACCGGGCCATGGCCGCGGTGCATGCGCCGGCCCCCGCCGCCCACCACGTGCGCGCCTACCAGCCGGTGCGCGAGAGCGATCGGGACGCCATCGAGTCCGCCCTGCGGGAATGCAACGGCAACAAGTCCCGGGCGGCGCAGATGATGGGCATGACCCTGCGCCAGTTCAATTACCGCCTGAAGATACTGGGCATCGAGGTACCGCGCTGAGGCCGGTTTTGATTGTTCAATATTGTTAACATACATTGTTAACTATACCGGATAAACAATTAGACAATTTGCTTAACCATACTCTGATTGTCAGAATATACGTATAATAAACATACGCTTACAATTTTTTTGACAATCTGGCACGGCCGTTGCTCCTACATGGTCACCCCCGCACCGGGGCTTATGACCAACCTGTACCGAGAGGAGCATCAAATGTCCGAAGTCACCGTCCTGCAAGCCAAGGCCGTCCTCGATCCCATCGACGCCGAAGGCCTGGCCGCCCTGTCCGCCAAGGGCAAGGCCAACCCGACCAACGTGGTCACCCTGAAGGCCAAGACGGTTTGCGAGAAGCGCTTCCGCAACCTGACCTACGTGCGCAACCTCGAAGCCCACGTCATCGACGAACCGCCCTACCTGCTCGGCGACGACACCGCCCCCAATCCCTCCGAGGCCGTGCTCGCCACCCTGGGGTCCTGCCTGTCCGTGGGCCTGCACGCCAATGCCGTGGCCCTGGGCATCAAGCTGAGCAAGATCGAACTGGAACTGGAAGGCGACATCAACGTGACCGCCGTCTGGGGCGTCGGCGACCTCGACCCGGCCAAGCGTCTCGGCTTCACCGACGTGCGCGTCAAGGTGCACCTCGAAGGCGATGCCAGCGAAGAGGAACTGAAGAACCTGGTCGCCCACGCCAACGCCTGGTCGCCGGTCGCCAACACCCTGCGCAACCCCGTCAACCTGAGCGTCGACCTGGCCTGAGCCTGACTGCCGAACCGCGTCCCGGCGGCCGGCCACGGCCCCGGGACGCCCGGAAACCAACACGGAGCGAAAGATGAATACCGAAGTTCGGGACACCCCCCAAGTCATGAAATTCCCGGCCGCCGGGGCGCAGGAAGTGCTGCCCGGACTGACCGGACTCATCGCCGCCGAACTGGCGCCCAAGGTCGTCGACATCGACATCCATGCCCAGTATCCCAAGGACTTCATGAAGAAGCTCGGCGCCTTGGGCGGCTTCTCGAGCATGACCCCGGCCAGTTACGGCGGCAGCGGCCGCGGCCTCAAGCACGCCATCCAGGTCATCGAGGAGGTGTCCAAGGAATGCGTGTCCACGGGCTTCCTGGTCTGGGCCCAATACGCCCTGCAGTGGTACCTGGTGAACAGCGCCAACGAGGCCCTGAAGGGCCGCATCCTGCCCGTCGTCGCCACCGGCGCCGAACTGGGCGGCACCGGCCAGTCCAATTCCATGAAGTCCTGCTGCGGCATCGAGGAGGCGCGCCTGAAGGCGACCAAGGTCGAAGGCGGCTGGAAGATCAACGGCACCCTGCCCTGGGTGTCCAACATCGCGGTCGACCACTACTTCCACATGGGCGCCACCGTCGAAGGCGAGACCGGCCTGCTGATCGGCCTGGTCAAGGGCGACCACCCCGGCCTGACCCTGGTTCCCAGCCCCCACTTCACCGGCATGGACGGCACCAACACCTTCGCCTGCCAGTTCCGCGACGCCTTCCTGCCCGACGACCAGGTCGTCTGCCTGCCCGGCAAGCCGTTTGCCGAGTTCGCCGCGCGGACCAAGTCGGCCTTCATCCTGCTCCAGATGGGCATGGGCCTGGGCCTGATCGACGCCTGCGTCGCCATGATGAAGCGCTCCAACCGCACCCACGGCCACGTCAACCGCTTCCTCGACGACCAGGTCGAGGACATCGAGGCGGTCCTGGTCGAGGCGCGCGCCGCCACCTACGCCCTGGCCGAGCAGATCGACCGCGACGGCAGCGAACCCTACGTGCGCGAGACCCTGCAACTGCGCCTGGCCGGCGGCGAACTCTCCCTGAAGGCGGCCAACGCCGCCATGCTGCACCTGGGCGCCAAGGGCTACCTGCAGAACAACGCGGCCCAGCGCCGCCTGCGCGAGGCCTACTTCATCGCCATCGTCACCCCCGCCACCAAGCACCTGCGCAAGGAACTGCACGAGATGGAGCAGTCCCCGGCCTGCTGCACCGCCTGAGGAGCCGACATGATCACCTTGCGCGTCAACATGGCGACCGACAGCGTCGCCGCGAAACTGATCGAGGCCGTTGCGGCGGTCCCGATGGGCCTGGTCGCCCACGTCAACGGCCAGGCCAACGCCGCCAAGCGCGGCATCACCGTGCCGGCCGACCAGATCCTGGAGGTGTTCCGGCCCGATTTCGCGATCCGGGTCTGGAAGGCCCACAAGCCGGCCGGCATCGAGATCCCCCTGCGCATCTACCTGTACGAGGCGGACGGTGCGACCCAGGTCGCCTACCGCACCGCCAAGGAGGTGTTCGCGCCCTACGCCAATCCGGAGCTGGACGCGATCGCCGCCGACGTCGATCCGATCTTCGAAGCCATCCTGGCCACCCTGTCCCCCGAGGAGAATTGAATGAACATGCTCGCCGAAGTGCAAAACTTCACTGCCACCCAGAAGTGGATCTGCCTGGTCTGCGACTACATCTACGACGAGGCCAAGGGCATTCCCGAGGAGGGCATCGCCCCGGGCACCCCGTTCGACGCCATCCCGGACACCTGGGCCTGTCCCGACTGCGGCGTCACCAAGGCCGATTTCGAACCCTACGTGGAATGACCCAATGAGCGATGCCCCGGTCGTCATCGTCGGTGCCGGCCTGGCCGGCTACACCCTGGCCAGGGAGCTGCGCAAACTGGCCCCCGATCTGCCCATCACCCTGGTGACGGCCGACAGCGGCGCCCTCTATTCCAAGCCCATGCTGTCCAACGCCCTCGCCCAGGGCCACGCCCCCGCGGCCCTGGTGCAGGGCACGCCGGCCGACCAGGCCGCCAAGCTGGCCATCGAGGTGCGCGGCCAATGCCGTGTCCAGGCCATCCGGCGTGCCGAGAAGGTCCTCGACACCGAGGCCGGGCCCATCCCCTACGGCCGCCTGGTCCTCGCCCTCGGGGCACGCCCGCGCGGCCTGGCCATCCCGGGCGGCGAGCGGGCCCTGAGCGTCAACCACCTGGACGACTACGCCCGCTTCCGGGAACGCCTCGCGCCGGCGGCCCACGTCTGCATCCTGGGCGCCGGCCTGGTCGGTTGCGAGTTCGCCAACGACCTGGCCGCCTCCGGGCACCGCGTCACCCTCGTCGAACCCGACGTGGTGCCGCTCGCTCGCATGCTGCCGGCGCCGTTGTCCGACCGCCTGCGCCAGGGCCTGGCCGCGGCCGGGGTCGACTGGCGCTGCGGCGCGGCGGCGGTGGCCATCGAGGCGGTCGGCGCCGGCTACGGTGTCTTCCTCACCGACGGCACGTCGGTGCAGGCGGACCTGGTGCTCGCCGCCACCGGCCTGGAGCCGGAGACGGACCTGGCGCGGGCGGCCGGCCTTGCGGTCGGACGCGGCATCGTCGCCGACCGCCGCCTGGCCACCTGCGACCCGGACATCTTCGCCCTCGGCGACTGCGTCGAGGTCGCCGGCCACGTGCTGCTCTACGTCCTGCCCCTGATGCAGCAGGCCCGCACCCTGGCGGCCAACCTGGCCGGCGCCGCCACCGACCTGCAGCTCGCCGCCATGCCGGTGGCGGTCAAGACGCCGGCCTGCCCGCTCGTGGTTTGCCCGCCGCCGGCGGCGGGGCAGGGTGCCTGGCAGGCGGAGCGCGACGACGCGGCTGGGGCGAGCTACCACTTCCGCGACGCGGCCGGTGCCTTGCTCGGCTTCGCCCTCGCCGGCGACGCCTGCGGCCAGCGCCGCCAGCTCGCCGGCCAGGTCCCCGCGGTGCTCGCCTAGCCACCCGGGCGCGGGCGTCGGCTCGCCGACAGCCGCCCGCTCGGTGTCGGTTTTCGGCGCCCGCCCCGGGGCCGGCGGCACGGCCGAATGCCGCCCGGCGCGGCCCTCCGGCGGGTGCGGCCGCCCTGGCCCGCATCTTGCAGTCCGTAACGGGTTCGCATCCTGCGCCCGAGACGGAGACCCGACATGAAGCTACGCATCGCCCGCCCCCACGTGGAGGCGTTGGTCCAGGCCTTTCCGCACCTGGCCGGCCTGACCGAGCAACTGCGCCTGGCCAACGCCGCCGAGGTCGCGCTCGACCAGCTCGGCGACCCCGAGATCGACCTGCTGCGCACCCTCTATGCGGCCGGCGACGCCGACCAGCGCGCCCGGGCCGCCCAGCTCCACACCCTGCAGACGGTCATGCGCGCCCCCGGGCCACGCTACGACGGCGACGACCTGGAACCCCTGGTCCCGGCCATCGCCCGCTACCTGGCCGAGGGCGCCATCCGCGGCTGGCTGTTCACCGCCGCCGTGGACGGCCGCCCCGCGGCCTGGGTGGTGACCCGGCTCGACTACACGCCGGCGTCGACCGAGGAGAGCGGCCGCCTCCTGATCGAGCTGAAGGCCAATGCGCGCGGCAAGCTGGCCAGCGCCACCCTGGTCATCCGGGCGCGCGACCTGGGCGGCCGTACCCTGGCCCAGATATTCGCCGCCAAGGGCTACCTGAAGGAGACCGAGGACCTGATCCGCGCCTACGACGAGGACGCCGAGCGCTATTTCGACTGGCGCGCCCGCTACGGCGCCCAGTTCAGCGGCCGCGGCACCGGCTACTACGCCGAGAACCCGACCGCCTCGCACCGCGACACCGACTGGTCGCGCAAGGACGTGGTGGTGCTGTCCTCGAGCGGCGGCGGCGCCCGCCTGGTCAACGACGAGGGCATCCTGAGCGACCGCGTCCTGGCCCTGGACAGCAACGGCGACATCCTCGCCAGCTACCTGCGCTGGGCCGGCAAGAGCCTGCGCTACAAGGCCGACGACGAGGCGGAGGCGGTACGCGACGGCCTGGCCAAGGACCTGTTCAGCCAGTTGCCGGTGCACTTCCACATCCTCATGTTCCACCTCGACCTGCACCACTACGTCTGGGTCCACGTGCACGACCTGGCGCCCTACGCCTACCAGCCGGAGCTGAAGGACAAGCTGGTCCTGCCCGAGGAGCAGACCGACCTGATCGACATCCTGACCGCCGAGATGGACGTCCTCATGGACGACATCATCGCCGGCAAGTCGGGTGGCACCACGGTGCTGTGCGCCGGCCCGGCCGGGGTCGGCAAGACCCTGACCGCCGAGGTCTACGCCGAGATCATCCGGCGCCCCCTGTACCGGGTCCATTCCGGCCAGCTGGGCCTCAACGTCGCGGCCATGGAGACGGCGCTCAAGGAAGTGCTGACGCGCGCCCAGCGCTGGGGCGCGGTGATGCTGATCGACGAGGCCGACGTCTACATCCGCCGGCGCGACGACAACATCGCCACCAACGCCGTGGTGGGCGTGTTCCTGCGCGTGCTGGAGTATTTCAACGGCCTGCTGTTCCTGACCACCAACCGGGTCGACGACATCGACGAGGCCATCGTCTCGCGCTGCATCGCCCTGATCAAATACCACCCGCCCGAGGCGGAGGCCCGGCGCCGCATCTGGCGGGTGATGGCCGAGCAGTTCGGGCTCCGGCTCGACGCCGCCCTGGTGGACGAATTGGTCGAACTCTTCCCGGCCGCTTCCGGACGCGACATCAAGGGCCTGGCCAAGCTGGTGGCCAAGTACTGCCACCAGAAGCAGGTGGCGCCGAGCCAGGCGGTATTCCGGCGCTGCGCGGTGTTCCGCGGCCTCGACCTCGGCACGCCGGGGGGCTTAACCGGAATTTGCCCCGCTTAACGGCCTGTCACACCTGCCGGCCGTACAGTGGACCCGGTTCCCGACTCTGGAGGCAGGTCATGAAGCGCGGCAAGGCGGTGATGTCGTTGATTTCGGTCCCGATGATCGCCTGTCTGATGGCGTGGGCCCCCGTGGTGTCGGGTGACGACACGCCGGACCGGCCCCCGCACGGACCGCCCGGCAACCCCGAAATGAAGGCGGCCATCGACGCTTGCGCCGCCTCGGTGGCCAGGGACGCCCAGGGCCGCCCGGAGCGCAAGGCCATGGACGCCTGCATGCAGGCGAAGGGCTTTGCGCCGCCGCGCGGCGGGCCGGGCGAGCACGGCCATCCGCCGCCGCCGCCCCGGGACGACTGATTCCACGCAAAGAGCCGGGACGCAGACGTGGCCCGGCCCCGTTCACGCCGGCGCGGCGATCCGGCCGGCCACCCGTTTGTAAGGTCACCTACATAACGCAAAGTCCGTGTCATCTTTATGCTAAGAATCGCTACATAACGACATAGCGGTCCGCTTATATAACAAAGGTTTAACGTCCATGCCGGGCCAGGCATGGCATCTGCAATATATGTTCCGTTACTACATATATTCAGGTGTTCGCCATGTCGTCCGGTCCGGTTCGCGGAGTTCGTTTCGCCTTGCAGCGGCAGCTGGCCGCCTGCCTCCTCGTGTTGTCGTCCAGCCTCGCCACGCCCCCGGCGTCGGCGCGCGAGGTGGTCGACATGGCCGGCCGCACGGTCAGCGTGCCGGACGTGGTCGAGCGCCCGTTCGGCGCCGCGCCGCCGCTCACCGCCTTGCTCTACGCCCTCGACCCGAGCCTGGTGCACTCGCTCAACATGGCCTTCACGCCCGGCAGCGAGCACATGCTGCGGCCCGGCACCATGGACCTGCCGGTCCTCGGCAGCGCCATGGGCCACGGCAAGCAGGTCAACCCCGAGGCCCTGCTGGCGCTCAAGCCGGACCTCGCGCTGGGCTGGCTGAACGACAAGTCCGACCTGCCGCCGGCCGGCATCGAGGCGCCCTTCCGCAAGGTCGGCGTGCCGCTCGTCTACGTCCGGCTGGAGACCCTGGCCGACTGGCCGCCGGCCTTCGAATACGTCGGCCGCCTGGTCGGCCGCGAGGCGCGCGGCAAGCAGCTCGCCGACTACATCCGCCGGGCCATGGCGCGGGTCGACCAGGCGGTGGCCCGGGTGCCCGCCGGCAAGCGGGTGTCCGTCTATTACGCGGAGACCCCGGACGGCCTGGCCACCGACTGCGACACCTCCTTCCACTCCGAGCCGATCGCCCTGGCCGGCGGCGCCAACGTCTACCGCTGCGAGCAGCGCACCATGTACGGCCAGGAGCGGGTGGACATGGAGCGCATCCTGCTCTGGAACCCGCAGGTGATCGTCGCCCAGGACCCGATGTTCATCCGCACCGCCGCCGGCGACCCGCGCTGGCAGCGCATCGCCGCCCTCAAGTCGGGCCGCGTCCTCGACGTGCCGCGCAAGCCGATGAACTGGCTCGACCGGCCGCCCTCGTTCATGCGCGCCCTGGGCATCCAGTGGCTGGCCAACGCCTTCTACCCGGACCGTTACCGGATCGACATGCGTGCCGAGACGCGCACCTTCTACCGCCTTTTCTTCGGCGCCGAGCTCAGCGACGCCGACCTCGACGAACTGCTCGGCGGCGGGCGCCGCTGAACCCCAATCCGATCGGAGATAACGCCATGGAAAGTTGCCAACCCCACCACCACCACGACGCCGAGGTCGAGGCGATCCCGGACGGTGCCCTGCGTTTCGAATGCATGTGCAGCGCCGGCGGCTCCCTGCAGGCGGTCGACGAGGTGCGCTGGATGGAGTCGCACCCGGACCTCATCTTCCCGGCCGTGCCGTTCCCATCCAAGCACGTCTTCGCCGCCACCGGCACCGACGCCCTGCGCGGCCTGGTGCGCCGGCACCACGACCGCCTGAAGGCGACCGTGGTCGGCGCCCTGTTCCCGGACGACCCGCGCATGTTCGCCATGGCCGTGGAAAAGGCCGCCGACTTCGTCGTCGAGGCCTGCGGCGGGCCCGAGCTGTTCACGCCGGTGCACGGCCCCATGCGCATGCGCATCCGCCACTTCCCGGTCAGCATCGACGAGCACGCCCGCGAAGTCTGGCTGCGCGAACTGCTGGCCAGCTTCGACGACGTCGGCTTTCCGGAGCCGGTGCGCGAGGAATACTGGAACTGGATGGAGCCCTTCTCCATCCGCATGATCACCCGGCGCACCACCCGGGAACAGCCCCGCCGCCACCCCTACGCGGGGGCCGCGGCGTCGCTGGCACAAGCCACCACGGCGGTCGGGGACGCGTGATGGGCAACGCACCCCCCGCCAGCCTGTCGTGCGCCGAACCGGCCTCTCGCTCCGGGTCGGGGACGCTCGCGGCCGGCTGGCTGGGGGGGCTCGCGTTGTTGCTGCCGTTCGCCATGTTCGTCGCCCTCCTGTACGGCCGCTATCCGGTCGGCGCCCGCGACCTGGCCGAGTTCCTGGCCAGCGCGCTCGGCTGGGGCAGCATGCCGGCCGACCAGTTCGACCTGATCAAGAGCCTGGTCTGGGAAATCCGCCTGCCGCGCGTCCTGGCCGCGGTCCTGATCGGCGCCGCCCTGGCCGCCTCGGGGCGGCCTACCAGGCCGTGTTCGCCAACCCACTCGTCTCGCCCGGCATCCTGGGCGTCCTCTCCGGCGCCTCGTTCGGCGCCGCCCTGGCCATGGTCCTGGCGACCAGCTGGACCCTGGTCCAGTTCGGCGCCGTCGCCGGCGGACTCGCGGCGGTCGCCATCGGGGTCGGCATCGGGCGCCTGTTCGGCAGCCGCGCGGTGGTCATGCTGGTGCTCGGCGGCATCTTCTCGGGGGCCCTGTTCTCCGGCCTCCTGGCCCTGGTCAAATACCTGGCCGACCCCTACCAGCAGCTGCCCGCGATCGTCTACTGGCTGATGGGCTCGCTCGGCCAGGCCGGCCTCGGCGACCTGGCCCGCTACGCCCCCTTCATCCTGGCCGCGGTGCTGGGCCTTGCCCTCCTGGGCCGCGCCCTGGACGCCCTGGCGGCCGGCAACGACGAGGCCGCCAGCCTGGGCGTGCCGGTGCGCGCGGTGCGCGCCGGGGTCATCGTGTGCGCCACCGTCGCCTCCGCGCTGACCGTCGCCCTGGCCGGCATGATCGGCTGGATCGGTCTCCTGGCGCCGCACATCGCGCGCCTCCTGGTGGGGCCGCTCAACCGCTACCTGATTCCGGCCAGCGCCATCCTGGGTGGTCTCTTCCTGCTCGCCGCCGACCTGGTGGCACGCAGCCTGGCGGACACCGAACTGCCGATCGGCGTGGTCACCGAGCTGGTCGGCCTGCCGGTCTTCCTGCTGGTGCTGCGCAACGTGCGCCGGGGGTGGGCGACATGAGCGGGGTCCTGCTCGCCGCCGAAGACCTGCACTACGCCTACCACGCCGACCGCCCGGTCCTGGCCGGGGTCAGCCTGGCCGTGCGGGCCGGCGAGGTGGTGGCCCTGCTGGGCGCCAACGGCGGTGGCAAGAGCACCCTGCTCAAGCTCCTCCTGGGCCTGCTCGAACCGAGCCGCGGTACCGTGCGCCTGGACGGACGGCCGCTCCGGGCCTGGTCCCGGCGCGACGTCGCCCGCCGGGTCGCCTACATCCCGCAGACCCAGGCCATGCCGTTCCCCTACAAGGTACGCGACCTGGTCGCCCTCGGCCGCATCGCCCGGCGTGGCCTGTTCGACCGCCTCAACCGCACCGACCACGCGGTGGTCGACGCCGCCCTGGCGCGCCTGGCCATCGCCGACCTGGCCGAGCGGCCCTACACCGAACTCTCCGGCGGCCAGCGCCAGCTCTGCCTGATCGCCCGCGCCCTGGCCCAGGAGGCGCCCGTGATCGTCATGGACGAGCCGGCCACCGGCCTCGACTACGGCAACCAGTGGCGCCTGCTCGCCCTGGTCCGCGAACTGGCCGCCGAGGGGCGCGCCTTCGTGCAGACCACGCACCACCCGGAGCATGCCCTGGGCGGCGCCAGCCGCGTGGTCATGCTGTACGGCGGCCGGGTCGTCGAGGACGGCGCGCCGCTCGACGTGGTCACCCCGGAACACGTGCGTCGCCTCTATGGCCTGGGCGTGACCCGGCACCGCCTGGCCGACGGCAACGTGGTCCTGGTGCCGCAAGGGGCCAGCCATGCCTGAAGCCGGCCACCCGGACGGCCGCGCCGGCGCCGGCCTCAGCTACGGTCTCCTGGCCTGGGTCCTGGCCGGCCACGCCGCCGCCGTCTGGGTGGCCCAGGCCAGCCTGGCGACCGGCCCGGACCGGCAGCCGCCGCGCATCCTCAGGGTGGCCTGGGTGGAGCCGGCCGCCCCGGCGGCGGTCGTGCCGCCGTCCGTGCCGCGCCCCCGGCCGCGCCCGCAGACGCGTCCGGAACCGGCACCGGCACCGCGACCGGAGCCGGTCCTCGCCCGGTCCGCGCCGCCCGAGCCGGCGCCGGCCATCCCGGCGGTCGCGCCGGTGCCGACGCCGGTCGCGCCCCCGGCACCGCCGGCGCCCGTCGCGGTCGCCGAACCGGCCGCCGTCGCACCGGCGCCGCCGCGCGCCCCCGCGCCGGTGCCCCCGGCGCCGGTATTGCAGCCGCCGTCGTACCACGCCGACTACCTGGCCAACCCGGCCCCGGCCTACCCGGCCCTGTCGCGCCGCCTGCACGAGGAAGGCAGCGTGCGCCTGCGCGTGCTGGTCGGCCCGGACGGCCTGGCCCGCGAGATCCGCCTCGACGCCGGCAGCGGCTTCGCCCGCCTCGACGACGCCGCGCGCGCCGCCGTGGCCGGCTGGCGTTTCCTGCCGGCCCGGCTGGGCGACCGCCCGGTGGCCGGCTGGGTGGTGGTGCCGATTTCCTTTTCCCTGCGGAGATGACCTTGACCGATAGCCTGCCGCAACCCGGCTTCGCCCACTTCCTGAGCCAGGCCGACGCCATGGCCCAGTTCGTCCTCCTGGTCCTCCTGGTCATGTCGGTGGCGTCCTGGTACGTCATCCTGGTCCGCCTGCTGCGCGGCTGGCGGCGCGGCCGCCGGAGCCGCGCCTTCCTGGCCGGCTTCCGGGCCGCGCCGGCCGCCGGCCCGGCCGAGGAGCCGTACGGCCGCCTGGCCGCCGCCGCCTTCCGGGCCTGGGGCCGCCACGCCGGCGGCGGCCAGGCCGGCGAATGGCTGGCCCGGGCCCTGCGCCGGGGTCTGCTCGACGAGGCGGCGCGCCTCGAGAGCGGCCTCGCGGTACTCGCTTCGGTGGCCGCCTCGGCCCCCTTCGTCGGGCTGTTCGGCACCGTCTGGGGCATCTACCACGCGCTGCTGGCGATTGGCGTCACCGGCCGGGCCGGCCTCGAGCAGGTCGCCGGGCCGGTCGGCGAGGCCCTGGTGATGACCGCCATCGGCCTCTCGGTGGCGATTCCCGCCGTGCTCGCCTACAACGCCTTCCAGCGCGGCAACCGGGTCCTGCAGGCCGAGCTCGACGGCTTCGCCCACGACCTCTACGACCATCTGGCCGGCGGCAGCCCGGCCGGGGAGGCGCGCTGATGGCCTTCGCCGAAAACGACGGCGCCGACTTCGCGGTCGGCACCCGGCCCATGGCCGACATCAACATGATCCCGCTCATCGACGTGATGCTGGTGCTGCTGGTCGTCTTCATGGTCACCGCACCGCTGCTCACCCACGCCGTGCGCGTCGACCTGCCGGAAGCGGCCAGCCACCCCGAGGTCCAGCATCCCGACGACCTCAACCTGGCGATCCGGGCCGACGGCGCCCTGTACTGGAACGACCTGCCCATCGCCGCGGCCGAGCTGCCCGCCCGCATGGCCGCGGCGGCGGCCGCCAGCCCGGTGCCCGAACTGCACATCCGGGCCGACCGCCAGGTGCCCTACGGCCGCGTCGCCGAGGTCATGGCGGCGGCGGCCCGGGCCGGCCTCGACCGCATCGGCTTCGTCAGCGAACCGCACTCCGATTCCCCCTGAAACCCGCTCACCAATAAACGGAGAACCACCATGCCCAACCTACGCCCAAGCCCGCTCGCCGTCCTGGTGCTGCCGGCCTTCCTGGCCGCCGGGAGCGGCCACGCCGCCGACGAGGCGGTCAGCCTGGACACCGTCGAGGTGACCGCCGACAGCGCCGCCGATGCCGCCGTCGCCGGTGCCAGCGACACCGCCACCGTCTACCAGGTGAACGAGGACGGCCTCGCCACCTGGGGCGGCCCGGGCGGCACCAACCCCTACCGCGCGGTCAGCGGCATGCCGTCGGTGAACTCGCAATCGGCCGACGCCTACGGCCTCACCAACCTGCCCGGCGGCACCAAGGGCATGCGGGTGCGCGGCGAGGTGTCCACCCACGGCGCGGTCGGCTCGGTGGACGGCATCCCGTTCGGCACGGTCAATCCCGGCCCGGGCTACCAATGGCTGTTCGACAACGAGAACATCGCCTCGGTGGCTCTCTATCAGGGGGCCGTGGCGCCGGACCAGACCAACGTGTTCAACACCTCGGGCGCCCTCGACACCCGGCTGCGCTGGCCGACCGGCAGCGCCGGCGCCCACATCTCGCAGGCGTTCGGCTCGGATAGCTTCTCGCGCACCTTCGCGCGCTGGGATTCCGGCGTGCTGACCGGTGGCGGCGCCGCCTTCATCTCGGCCTCGCATACGGAAGCCGAGAAGTGGCGCGGTCCCGGCAGCGCCCCGGGCGGCCGCGACACCGCCGCCCTGGCTCTGGTGCAGCCGATCGGCCAAGCCGTCGAGGTCAAGCTGATGGCCGCCTACAACGAGATGGACCAGGACCATTACCGGGCCCTGACCTACGACCAGGCCATGGACCTGGGCACCTACCGGGACTACGACTTCAGCGCCGACCCGAGCGCCGGCATCAACTACTACGGCTACAACCGGCAGAAATTCCGCGACTGGACCGTGCTGTCCGAGATCACCTGGAAGATCTCGCCCGATTCCAAGCTGGTCCTGAAGCCGTTCTACCTGGAGGAGAAGGGCTACTACCTGGAAGGCCAGAGCAGCAACAACAAGGTGCGCGAATGGCTGATCGACCACGCCTGGTACGGCCTCACCTCGGAATACCAGACCAAGATCGGCGAGACCGGCCTCAAGCTCGGCTACTGGGGCGAGTCGACCGAGCCGCCCGGCCCGCCCACCGCCTGGAAGATGTACAACACGACGGCCTCCGGCGACCTGTCCAGCTTCGCCAGCTGGGCGATCCTGTCCAAGGTCACCGAGCGCCACCGCTACGACAGCGTGTACGCCATGGCCGACCGCCAGCTCGGCAAGCTCAAGGTCCAGGGCGGCCTGCGCTACATGAAGGAGACCCTGCCGGCCATCGACGCCTACAGTACCAAGACCGGTTCCGGCACCAACATCGGCGACGTCTCCTACGACGAGGCCCTCGACCAGTCGAGCGGGGTGGTCGCCAACAACAGCGTCGACAGCCGCGCCGTGCATGCCTGGCTGCCCTACCTGGGCCTCGGCTATGCGCTGACCCCGGCAGTCGAGCTGAAGGCCAGCCTGGGCCGCAACTACGGTGCGCCCAGCTTCGACGTCTGGCCGGTCTACCAGGCCAACTCGGCCAAGTTCCTGGCCAAGGGCATCACCGCCGAGGACCTCTGGCAGGACCTCAAGCCGGAGACCTCCGTGGACCTCGACCTCGGCCTGCGGGTCAACCGCGGCCGGGCCTGGTTCGAGCCGACCGTCTACCTGGCCCGCTTCCACGACAAGAAGGTGTCCTACGACCCGGACGGCACCGGCACCTTGCCGGCCTATTCGCAGAACATCGGCGAGACCCAGGCCTGGGGCGTCCAGTTGGCCGGCGGCTGGCTGCCGATGAGCAACCTGAGCGTGTTCGGCGGCCTGTCCTGGAACCGCAACGAGTTCACCGAGAACCTGCCGGTCGAGGGCAGCAGCGACCTGGAGGTGAAGGGCGAACAGATCCCCGACGTGCCGGTCTGGCAGGCCAACATGGGGCTGACCTGGCGCCAGGGCGACTTCAGCGTGACCCCGGTGGCGCGCTACACCGGCTCGCGCTGGGGCGACACCGAGCACACCCAGCGCATCCCCGGCTACACCACCGTGGACGTCTCGCTCGACTACCAGACCAAGGTGTCGTTCGGCAAGCTGGGCGCCTCGCTCGCCGTGGTCAACCTGTTCGACCGCAAGTACATCGGCGTCGTCCGCGCCGACTACTACCAGCTCCTCTCCGGCGGCAGCGCCATCTACTACCCGGGCGCGCCGCGCACCCTGGTGGCCAAGGTCTCCCTGGATTTCTGAGTCATCGCCGCATAAGGAACCCCCAACCATGCAACGCAAAGTCATCGCCAGCCTGCTGGCGTTCCTCCTGCCCGCAACCGCCGGGGCCGCGGACAACGTATTCCAGCTCGGTACCGTCGAGGTGGTCGGCAGCCAGGCCGGCGAGGAGTCCAGCGACGAGACCGTGGTGGACGCCGCCGCCCTGGCCGAATACAACCGCGACACCGTCGGTTCCGCGGTCGCCCTGGTGCCGGGCATGAGCCTGGCGCACAACAGCCGCAACGAGGACATCGTCTACCTGCGCGGCTTCGACGTCCGCGAGGTGCCGCTGTTCGTGGACGGCGTGCCGGTCTACGTACCCTATGACGGCTACGTCGACTTCGGCCGCTTCACCACCTTCGACCTCGCCGAGGTGCGCGTCGCCAAGGGGGCCGCTTCCCTGCTGTACGGCCCCAACACCTTGGGCGGCGCCATCAACCTGGTGACCCGCAAGCCGAGCAAGGCGCTGGAAGGCGATGTCCGGGCCGGGGTGTTCTCCGGCGAGGGCCGCCGCGCCGCCGTCAACCTGGGCAGCAACCAGGGCAGCTGGTACCTGCAACTGGGTGCCTCCCACCTGGAGGCCGACACCTTCCCGCTCTCGGGCGACTTCAAGGCGACCGCGGTGGAGGACGGCGGCGACCGGGAGAACGCCTACCGCAAAGACACCAAGCTGTCGTTCAAGGTCGGCCTGACCCCGAACGCGAGCGACGAATACGCCTTCGGCTACGTGCGCCAGGACGGCGAGAAGGGCAACCCGCCCTACGCCGGCACGGCGCCGGGCAGCATCCGCTACTGGCAGTGGCCGTATTGGGACAAGGAAAGCGTCTATTTCGTCAGCAACACGGCGCTGGGCGACAAGCACATCCTGAAGGCGCGGGTGTACAACGACCACTACCGCAACAGCCTGATCGGCTTCACCAACGGCACCTATACCACCCAGCTCAACAACACCAGCTTCCCGAGCGCCTACAACGACACCACGCGCGGTGTCTCCCTGGAACTGGCCAGCTACCTGTTCGAGGGCCACGAACTGCGCGTCGCCGGCCACTACAAGCAGGACATGCACGAGGAGACCAACCCCAACTCGCCGACCAAGGACTTCCGCGACGACACCGTGTCCCTGGCGGTCGAGGACGCCATCGCCCTGGCACCGGGCTGGCGCCTGCGCCTGGGGGCCAGCCGCGACCAGCGCGAGACCGACAAGGCCTACACCTACGAGCAGTCGGACGTCGGCGCCAGCAACTGGCTGGCCGCGTTGTCGCATGACCTGGCCGGCGCCACCGAGGTGTACGGCAGCCTGGCGCGCAAGTCGCGCTTCCCGACCATCAAGGACCGCTATTCCTACCGCCTGGGTACCGCCATCCCCAACCCGGACCTGCGCCCGGAGACCGCCCTCAACCTGGAAATCGGCATCAAGACCACGCCGTGGTCCGGCGCGCGCGCCGAGGCCGCGGTGTTCCGCAGCCGCATCGAGGACCTCATGCAGACCGTGGTGGTGACCTCGACCGAGTGCGGCGGCAGCACCTGCAACCAGATGCAGAACATCGCCGAGGCGCGTCACCAGGGCTTCGAGCTGGCCATCGAGCAGCGCCTGGCCGAGGCCTGGCGCCTGGGCCTCAACTACACCTGGCTGGACAGGCGCAACGAGAGCAGTTCGACGGTGCCGCTCACCGACACGCCGCGCCAGCGCGTGTTCGGCCACGTCGACTGGGACATCACCGCGGCCTGGGCGTTGCAGGCCACCGCCGAGTGGGAGGAGGGCCGCAAGGTCGCCTACGGCAGCACCGGTACCTATCGCACCCTGAGCAGCTACACCGTGCTCGGCGTCAAGGGCATCTGGCGGCCGGTCAAGGATGCCGAGGTGGAGGTCGGGGTGAGCAACCTGACCGACGAGAACTACGAGCTGTCCGACGGCTACCCCATGCCCGGGCGCATGTTGTTCGCCAACGCCAGCTACCGTTTCTGAGGAGGCATCGGCGATGACCACACGCATCGACCCCATCCGCCGCCGCCTGCTCGCCGGGCTCGCCGCCAGCCTGGTGGCGCCCGGCCTGCTCGCGGCCGAGACCCGCCGCACGGTACGGGTCCTGACCTCCTACCCGGACGCCGTGGTGGCGCGCTTCGAGTCGGCCTTCGAGGCCGCCCACCCGGAATACCGCCTGCAGTTCGTCTGGCGCATGCCGCACGACGCCCAGCCCTACCTGGAGGCGCCCGGCCAGAACGGCGTCGACGTCTACTGGGCCGCCTCGCCTCGGGTGTTCTCGGCCCTGGCCCGGGCCGGCCGCCTGCAGAAGCTGGGCCTCGACACCACCGGCCTGCCCGACCGCCTGGGCAACGCCCCGCTGGCCGACCCCGACGGCTACTACCGCTGCACCGAGATGGCCGGCTACGGCTTCGTGGTCAACCCGGATGCCCTGGCCGGCCTCGGCCTGGCCGCGCCGGCCGACTGGTCCGACCTGGCCGACCCGCGCTACGCCGGGCGCATCGCCCTGCCCATCCCGGCCCGGGTCGGCTTCGCCCCGCCCATGGTCGAGATCGTCCTCCAGGCCTGGGGCTGGCAGGCCGGCTGGGCCCTGTGGAGCGAGATCGCCGGCAACGCGGTGCTGCTCGACCGCAACTCCACCTTCGTCACCGACGAGGTGGCCAGCGGCCGCCTGCTGGTCGGCCTGTCGATCGACTTCTTCGTCGCCTCGGCGATCGCCAACGGCGTCCCGGTGCGCTTCGCCTACCCGCGCCACGGCGGCATCAACCCCGCCCAGGTCGCGATCCCGGCCGCGGCCCCCGACCCGGCGGGCGGGCGCGCCTTCGCCGCCTTCGTCCTGTCCGACGCCGGCCAGCGCCTGCTCGGCCATCCCGACATCCGCAAGCTGCCGGTACGGCCGGCCGTGTACGCCGAGCTGCCGGCCGGCTACTACAACCCGTTCGCCGCCGCCGGCCTGGGCGCCTTCGACTACGACGGCGACAGCGCGCGTACCCGCCTGGCCCTGAGCGCCGCCCTGTTCGAGCAGACGTTCGTCGCCGACCATGCCGCCCACGCCGCGCTCTGGCAGCGCGTGCACGCCGCCGAGGCGGCCGGCAAGGCGGTCGCGGCGGCACGCCGGGCGCTCGCGACCGTGCCCCTGGACGAGGCGGCGGCCGCCGACCCGGCCCTGCGCGGCCTGTTCCAGGGCCGTCTCGAAGGCAGCGCCGCCGAGCCGGCCGGCAAGGTCGAGCAGGCCTGGCGCGCGCGTGCGGCCGCCCTGCGTGCCGAGGCGGATGCCGCCCTGAAGGAGGTGGCGGCATGAGCCCCCGACTGCGCCGCCTCGGCCTCGCCCTGGCCGCCTGCGGCCTGTTCTCCGGCGCCGCCGCCGACACCGAGGTCAGCGTTGCCGACGCCGGCCGCGATGCCTACAGCCAACCCTTCCCCGGCCTCACCGAGGCGGAGCGCGACCACTTCTTCCGCGGCCGCTCCCTGTTCCGCCAGAGTTGGGTGGTGTCGCCGGCCAAGGACACCGAGGTGGACGGGCTCGGCCCCCTCTACAACCGCCTGGCCTGCATCTCCTGCCACGCCCGCAACGGCCGCGGCTTCGCCCCGGACCGGCCGGGCGAGCGCATGCAGACCATGCTGCTGCGCCTGTCGGTACCGGGCATCGGCGCGCATGGCGGGCCGCTGCCGCACCCCGCCTACGGCGACCAGTTCAACGAGGAGGGCATCCCGGGCGTGCCCGGCGAGGGCCGCGCCGAGACCGCCTGGACGGAGACCGAGGTGGTCCTGCCCGGCGGCGAGACGGTGATGCTGCGCCAGCCCGCGTTCACCTTCTCGGAGCTGGCCTATGGCCCCATCGAGCCGGTCCTCGTCTCGGCCCGCATCGGCCAGCCGGTGTTCGGCATGGGACTCCTGGACGCGGTCAGCGCCGAGGAACTCGAACGCATGGCCGCCGAGGCCAAGCCGGACGGCGTCGGCGGCCGGGTCAACCGGGTCTGGGACGCCGCCGCCGGCCGCGCCATGGCCGGCCGGCTGGGCTACAAGGCCAACATGCCCAACCTGCGCCAGCAGATCGCCGGCGCCATGCTCGGCGACCTCGGCATCACCTCGCCGTTGTTCGGCGCCCAGAACTGCACGCCGGCCCAGGCGGCCTGCCGCCAGGCGCCGGACGGCGGCCACCCGGAACTCACCGGCGCCCAGTTGGACGACATGGAGTTCTACCTGGCCCACCTGGCCGCGCCCGAACGGCGCCGGGTCGACGATCCTCGGGTACGCCAGGGCGAGCGCCTGTTCGCCGCGATCGGCTGTACGGCCTGCCACCGGCCCCTGGTGGTGACCGGCGAGCATCCGAAGTTCCCGCGCCTGGCGCACCGGGCCATCGCCCCGTACAGCGACCTGCTCCTGCACGACATGGGCGAGGGCCTGGCCGACCGGCGGCCGGACTACCTGGCCAACGGTCGCGAGTGGCGCACCGCGCCGCTCTGGGGCATCGGCCTGGCCGAGCTGATCGGCGAGCGGGTCGGCTACCTGCACGACGGCCGCGCCCGCAGCCTGCTCGAAGCGGTCCTCTGGCACGGCGGCGAGGCGGCCCCCGCGCAGGCCCGCTTCAGCACCCTGCCAGCGCCGGAGCGGTCCGCCCTGCTGGCCTTCCTGGCCAGCCTGTAGCGCTAGGCGGGGAGGGTGGGGCAGGCGGGTATACTGGCCGCATGCCCCGCGTCCCGCACCATGCCTCTCCAGCCCCAGCCGGCCAAGGCCGCCAAGGCCGCCAAGGCCGCGCGGCCTGGCCGTCCGGGATGCCCGGCCGGTGAACACGGTACGGATGTTCTGGCACGGCCGGGCGCTCAGCCCGTACGAGCGGCTGTCGATCCGGTCCTTCCTGCAGCAGGGCTTCCAGGTCGAGGTGTTCGCCTACGCCCGCCCCCGCCTGCCGGCCGGTGCCGTATGGCGCGACGCGGCGGAAATCCTGCCGGCCGCCCGGGTGTTCGCCTATGCCGGGGGCCCCGGGGTGGGCAGCTACGCCGCCTTCTCCAACCTGTTCCGCTACAAGCTGCTCTACGAACTGGGCGGCATCTGGGCCGACAGCGACCTGCTCTGCCTGCGCCCCTTCAGCGACCTGCCCGAGGCCTTCGTCGGGCGCCAGGACGCCGACACGGTGAACGGCGCCGTCATGCGCTTCCCGCCCGGCAGCGCGGTGTGCGGGCGGCTCTACGAGGCGGCCCGGGAGTTGGGCAGCGGGGTCCGCTGGGGCCGGGCCGGGCCTCGCCTCATCACCCGGGTGCTGGCCGGCGAGCCCGGCGTGGCCGTCCTGCCCGAGGCCGCCTTCTATCCGGTGCCCTGGCGCCGGGCGCTCGACCTCGCGATGCCGGCCCGGGCGGAGGAGTGCGCGGCGGCCGTGGCCGGCGCCTACTGCGTGCACTGGTGGAACGAGGTGTTCCGCCGCTTCGCGCTGCCCAAGGACCGGCTGCCGCCGCGAGGCAGCTTCCTCGCCGAGCATGCCGCCCGCCTGCTCGGCGCCGAGGCGCGCTACTGGCCGGAGGCGCGCTTCCTGGCTTGGCTCGGGCCGGACCAGGACCCCGCCCATCTGGCGCGCCCGTCCGGAGCGCGCCGCCTGGCCCTGAAGACCGCCGCCCGGGCCCTGCTCGGCCGGGTCTGCAGCGGGGCGTCGCCATGACCGGAACGCGCCTCCTCCTGCTCCCCGCCGGCGACCGCAACACGGCCAGTTCCCGCATCCGGGTCTACCAGCTGCACGAGGCCCTGCTCCGCCTCGGCATCGCCAGCCGGATCGGCCTGGACGGCCTGGACGGCCCGGCCGACGTGCTGTTCGTCCAGAAGCGCCTGAACGCCGACCGGCTGGCCGCCGTGGCGGCCGCCCGGGCGGCCGGCACCCGCATCGTCTACGACGTCGACGACCTCGGCGGCGCGCTTCGCTACTGGGCGCCGGAGGCCCTGTTCGAGGCCATGCTGGCGCGTGCCGACCACGTCACCACGGCGAGCGCGGAACAGGGCGAGTGGCTGGCGCACGCCTACGGCATCCGGCATTGGAGCGCGATCGCCAACAGCATCGACTACGCGCCCGGACCGCCGGTCCTGCCGGCGCCCCGGGCCGGGGACCCGCTCCGGGTGGTCTGGTTCGGCAACGACGGCAATTTCCGCCTCATGGTGCCGCACCTCGCCACCCTGCTCGGCATGGCCGGCGTCCAGCCGGTTGCCGTGGTCGCCGGCCGCGAACTGGGCAAGCTGCGCAAGGCCCACCCGGCGGTGGAGTTCCACGCCTGGACATTGGCCGGTTTCGTGCCGCTCCTGCAGACCTGCGACCTGGCCGTGCTGGCCCACGACGGCGATGCCGACGACCGCCGCAAGGGCAACAACCGCATGGTCACCGCCATCCACTATGGCGTTCCGGCCGTGGTCTCCGATACCCCGGAGTACGCCCGCAGCGCGGCCCGGCTGGGAGTGGCCGAGGCGGTCTTCGGCGACCCGGCCGGGTTGCGCCGGGCCGTCGCCGGCCTGCGCCGTCCCGCCGCCCGGCTGGCCTATCTCCGGCGCGCCCAGCCGGCCGCCTGGGCGGCCTACAGCCCGGAGGTCGCCGCCCGGCAGTTCCTGCGGGTCTTCCTGGGCGACCCGGATACGACACCCATTCATGCACCCGAGGGATAAGCACATGGACATCCGCATCGACTTCGCCGGGACCGACGACCTGCCCGCCCTGGCCGACCTGCTGGCCGAACTGTTCACCCTGGAGAGCGACTTTACGCCCGAGCGTGCCAAGCAGCTGGCCGGCCTGCGCCTGATCCTGGACAACCCGGCCCTGGGCCGGCTGTTCGTCCTGCGCGTCGACGGCGTCGTCGCCGGCATGGCCAACGCCCTGATCACGGTGAGCACGGTCGAGGGCGGCCCGGTGCTGCTTCTGGAGGACGTCATCGTGAGTGCGCGCCAGCGCGGCGGCGGGCTCGGCCGGCGCCTGGTCGAACACGTGCTGGCGTGGGCGCGCGGCCAGGGCATGCCCCGGGTCACCCTGCTGGCGGACAAGGACAACGCGCCGGCCCTGGCCTTCTACGACCGGCTCGGCTTCGAGCCGTCGGCCATGCGGGTGTTGCGCCGGCGCCTCTGACTCAGAGCTGGGCGCGCACCGGCGCCGGCCAGTCGGCTTCCGGGATGCCGTGCAGGTGCGCCTTGCCATCCATGCCGACGGCGCTCTGGAAGCGCGCCTCGCTGTCCGGCCCTGCCTCGGCGAGGACCAGGCGGAAGCGGTTGTAGCCGCGCGCGTCGCGTTCGCGCAGGCCGGCCCGGGCCAGCTCGGCGACCCGCTGTTCGGCGCTCGATCCGGCCACCAGCCAGATCAGCAGGCGCTCGCCCACGACCACGCGCACGCAGGGCAGGCCGGCCGTGCCGCCGGCTTCCAGGCTGATGGAGCGGAATACCTCGGGTTCGCACTGGCAGCCCAGGCTGGTGCGGGCGAAATCGGCGACCGCCTGGCGTTCTATTGCATTCATCATGATGGTCATGCCTATAGGGTGGGCAGGTTGGGCCGGTCTGGCGCTGTACCGCTTCCGGCCGGTGGACCAAAGCACGCGGCGTACCCGGCGTCGCGCGGTGGCGGCTGTGATTCCCGCCGCGCACCTGGTTTCATTGGTGGCCATGGTACTCCAGGGCGGTGCCGTCCCGCCGGCCGTCAATCCCGTTCGATGCGGCCGTCGGGTGCGGCCGGTACGGCGTGGCCGGCGCGGAACGCCTCGATCACCAGGTCGGCGAGGCGGCGCCCGGTCGGCACCACGTCGGCCAGGCCGGCGAGCATGGCATAGCCGTCGCCGCCGGCGGCCAGGAAGTCGGGCAGCACGACCGTGTAGACGGCACCCGGGTCGATCGGCCGGCCGGCCACCCGGGCCGCCGCCAGGCGTCCCGCCTCGATCCGGTAGCGCAGGCCGGAGACCTGCAGGAAGCCGCCCGGCGCGGTCGCCGGGTCGAGGCTGGCGCTGCGTGCCAGGGCAGCCAGCAGTTGCGCGCCGGTGACGCGGCCGAGCAGCAGTTCGTTGCCGAACGGGAAACTCTGGTAGACCTGCTTCAGGGTCACCGGTCCGCGGCCGATGTCGGCCCGGAAGCCGCCGCCGTTGACCAGGGCGACGTCGGCGCCGGTCAGCTCGCGCGCAAGGTCGGCGACGAAATCGCCGAATACGCCCTCGCCCCGGCGCAGCACGGCGCGGTCGGCCGAGAGGGGCACCGGATTGGTGCCGATGACCTCGTCCAGGCCCCGTTCCGCCTCGGCCACGATCGCGCCGGCCTGGGCCGCCACGGCCGGGTCCTCCGGCGCGTCGGCGCCGAGGTCGAGCAGCCGGTAGGCGGTGGCCACGAAGCGCCCGGCCCGGCAGTCCAGGTCGAGCTCGCCGAGCCAGCGCCCACGGGCGCCGGCCTGGACGATGGCGACGCCGGATTCGCGTTCCGGCTGCCGGAAGACGTCATGGCTGTGCCCGCCCACGATCAGGTCGAGGTCGGGCAGGGCGCGTGCCAGGCGGCGGTCGTCGGCGGCGCCCAGGTGGCTGAGCGCCACCACGAGGTCGGCGCGTTCGCGCAGCGCCGGCAGCTGCCGGGCCGCGGCCGCGAGCGGATCCTCGACGGCGAGGCCGACCGCGTTGCGCGGATGGGTGGCGGTCGCCAGTTCGCCGGTGGTCAGGCCGATCACCGCCACCCGGGCCATGCCGGGCCGGGCCAGCACGGTCGCCGCGGCGAGCGGCAGCCGGCCGCCGCCGACGTTGGCGCTCAGGATGGGGAAGCCGGCCCGCCCGGCGAGGCCGCGCAGCACGTCCTGGCCGTAGTCGAGGTCGTGGTTGCCGAGCGCCGCGGCGTCGACGCCGAGACGGTCGAACAGGGCGACGTCCGGGAGGCCCAGGAAGCCGCTCGAGGTGACCGTGCCCTGGAGCAGGTCGCCGGCGAACAGGAGCAGCGTCGGCCGCGCCGGGTCGGCGTCGCGCGCCGCCCGGACCGCCGCCGCCAGGCGGGCGATGCCGGCCACCGGGCGCCCGTCGCCGGTTTCGTCGTAGGCGGCGAGCTGGCCGTGGAAGTCGTTGAAATGCAGGATGCGCAACTTCTGGCCGTCCAGGCAGGCGGCCAGCCCGGTCTGCCAGGCGACGACCAGGAGGAAGAGCAGGGCGGAACGGAGCGACGCCATCGTGGCTACATCCTGGCGGACGGATGTGTCAGCATAGCAATGGCCACGGAGGTCGATGTCCGAAATCCGACAAAGGCGCGTCGCGATGTCGGCAACGGTGCCTGCCGGTTTCCCCTCCGGCCGGCCGCCAGGCCCGTGGCAGCCCACTTCCGGGCGTTTGGCACGGCTGTTGCTCATCTGGGCAGAACGAATTTGGAGCCTCTATGCGCCATGCCCGAGCCATGCCCGGACTGACCCTGCTTAACGAAACGCCGACGGCCGATTGCGCCACCTGCCCGCATCGCGAGACCACGCTGCGCGAGGGCCGCTGCGCGCCCGGCGACAGTTGTCTGATCGCGCACAGCGGACGCCAGATCGAGCGCTTCCTGCGCCGCAATCCGGAGTACGCCGAGGCCTGCCTGGACGATCCGTTCTGGGAACGCCGCGCCATCGCCGTGCGCTACGCGCCCGTGGCCGCGATACGCGCCCTGGCGCGCGACCCCGACGAGGTGGTGCGCCGGGCGGTGGCGACGCGCCTGCCGGCCGACGAATTGACCGCCCTGATGAAGGACGAAGACCGCGAGGTGCGCATCACCGTGGCCGCGCGCCTGCCGGCCGCGTCCCTGGCGCGCATGATGCACGACCCCGACTACATGGTCCGCCTGCAGGTCGCCCACCGGCTGCCGCACGGCTCCCTGCCGCGCATGGCCCAGGACCCCGACCGCGAGGTGCGCAAGGAGGTGGCGCGCCGCCTGCCGCCGTTCGCCCTGGCCCGCCTGGCCGGCGACGAGGACGTCGAGGTGCGTGCCATTGCCGCCGGGCGTATGCTGCCCGACCAGGCCGCCGCCATGCTCGGCGACGCCGACTGGACGGTGCGTCTGGCGGCCGCCCGGCAGGCGCCCCCGGAAACCCTGTCGGCCCTGGTCGACGACCCCGAATCCGACGTCCGGGCACTGGTCCTGGCACGCCTGAACGGAACCGCAGATCGAGAGGAAGCGTGATGAGAGCCTGTACCCCGGACGACACCGTCCTGCAACGATTCATCGTCGAGCTGGAAGCGTCGCCGCCGAAACCGCACCACAGCGGCCTGCTGGCCTTCGCGGAGAGCCTGTCGCCCGAGTGCGCCTTCCGCTTCGCCCTCACCCAGGGCAGCTGGTACCGGCCGGGCGGTCTGATCCGCACCGACGGCACCCGGGTGACGGACGACCTGGAACGCTGGGCGGACGAGGAGCTCGATGCCTGCGACGGGGATCTCGCGGAACTGATCGACCGCCATGCCGCCGAGGACCTGGTGGCGACGCGCCACGCCGGCCGGACCCACTATTTCGTCGCCCCGTACGGGCCCGGGCCGGCCGACTTCATGCAGTTGGAGGTCGAGGAACTGCAGGAGGTGCTCGACCGCCGCCTGATCGACCCCGAGCATCCGCCCACCGATCTCGACGAGCTGACCGACCCCATCGAACCCGTGGCCGTCGATGCCCACGCCGTGCACCGGCCCTATTACCGGTTCCGCCGCCTCACCGACATGCGCCGCGTGCTCGCCGGGCCGGCGCTGCCCGGCCTCGGGCCGACCCCGCTGGCGCGCTTCCTGATCGAGTGGGAACAGAGCCGGGCCGCCGAGAAGGGCCATTTCTGCGACCACTGGATCCTGGCCGTGCGCGAGCATCAGGACCGCTACCACAACAGGCTGACCAGCGCCGTGCCGGTGTCCCGGCACGCCCGCAAGCTGAAGAGCTTCCACTGGCACCCGGACCGGCGCGGCGTCGAGCTGGGCGACCAGATCCACGCCTTCGACCGGGCCGGCTATCCGTCGGCCTGGTATTTCCACCTGGTCGCCGGCGCGCTGACGCCGACGGCGGTGGCCTATGCCGCGGTCGAGGACATCGATTCCGGCTACGGCTACCTGGCCGAGAAGGACGCCGGCCTGCTGCGCGGCTGGGTCATGGCGCCCTATACCGTTTGAGCCCTTGTCGCGAAAGCGACAAAACAATGGCGGAGCGAAATCCAGTCAAAACAATGGCATAGCAGTTGGCACGGGGCTTGCAGAGTGTCATGGGCGTAATCACCGGGTGACCACCATGCAAACCACCAAACAGATCGCCGAACTGCTCAACGAACCTGCCTGCAGCCACAACGCCAAGGAGAAGTCCGGCTGCGCCAAGACCAAGCCCGGCGCCACCGCCGGGGGCTGCGCGTTCGACGGCGCCCAGATCGCCCTGCTGCCGATCGCCGACGTCGCCCACGTGGTGCACGGGCCGATCGCCTGTGCCGGTTCCTCCTGGGACAACCGCGGCACCCGGTCCTCGGGCCAGACCCTGTACAAGATCGGCATGACCACCGACCTGACCGAGCAGGACGTGATCATGGGCCGGGGCGAAAAGCGCCTCTTCCACGCCATCAAGCAGGCCGCCGAGGAATATGCGCCGGCCGCCGTGTTCGTCTACAACACCTGCGTCCCCGCCCTCACCGGCGACGACGTCGAGGCGGTCTGCAAGGCGGCCGCCGAGCGGGTCGGGGTGCCGGTGGTGCCGGTCGACGCGGCCGGTTTCTACGGCACCAAGAACCTGGGCAACCGGCTGGCCGGCGAGGCCATGTTCAAGTACGTCATCGGTACCCGGGAGCCGGACCCGGCGCCGCCCCACCCGGCCGGCATCAAGACCCACGACGTCTGCCTGGTCGGCGAGTACAACATCGCCGGCGAGTTCTGGCACGTCGCGCCGCTGTTCGACGAACTGGGCCTGCGCATCCTGGGCAACCTGTCGGGCGACGCCCGCTTCCGCGACATCCAGACCATGCACCGGGCCGAGGCCAACATGGTGGTGTGCGCCAAGGCCCTGCTCAACGTCGCCCGCAAGCTGCAGACCAACTACGGCGTGCCCTACTTCGAGGGCAGCTTCTACGGCGTCACCGACACCTCCAACGCCTTCCGCGAACTGGCCCGCCTGATCGGCGACCCCGACCTCGCGGCCCGCACCGAGGCCATGATCGCCCGCGAGGAGGCCAAGGCGCATGCCGCCCTGGAACCCTGGCGCGCCCGCCTCAAGGGCAAGCGCGTGCTCCTCTACACCGGCGGCGTGAAGTCCTGGTCCATCGTCTCCGCCCTGCAGGACCTGGGCATGGAAGTGGTGGCCACGGGGACCAACAAGTCCACCGAGGAGGACAAGGAGCGCATCCGCGAGATCATGGGCGAGAAGACCAAGATGATCACCGACGGCAGCCCCAAGGCCCTGATCGGCATCGTGCGGGAATACGGTGCCGACATCCTGATCGCCGGCGGCCGCAACATGTACACTGCGCTCAAGGCGCGCATCCCCTTCCTCGACATCAACCAGGAGCGCGAATTCGCCTACGCCGGCTACCAAGGCATGGCCGAACTGGCACGCCAGCTCGCCCTGACCATGGAAAGCCCGGTCTGGGCGGCCGTGCGCAAGCCGGCGCCCTGGCGGACCAGCGAGGCGCCCGGCCAGGCGATGTCGGCGCCCTGAGCCCCCGGCGCCGGCGGCGCGCTCAAGTTTGCCGCCCGGCGTCCGATATCCGGGGCAGTGCCTGACGCAGCCGGCCTTCCGGGCCGGCTGCGTCGATTCGTCCCCGGGGGCCGCCCATGCATCCGTATCGTTTGGCCGTGCAGTCCATCCGCCACCACGCCGTGGCGCAGCCGCACCGGCAGTGCCGGGGGATCGGCTGCGGCCCGAGTCCGGGGCATGCAGCCGGCTGACCTCCATCGGCGCCTGGTCGCCGGTATCCCCGACCACATCGCCGTGGTCGGCTGCGATTACGTCTACCTGTGGGTCAACGACGCCTATCTGGCCGCCCACGGCCGCGCGCGCGCGGCCATCGAGGGCCACCACGTCACCGACCTGTTCGAGCCGGGGGTGTTCGAGGCGGTCATCAAGCCGCGCCTGGACCGCTGCTTCGCGGGTGCGGAAGTGCACTACGCGGACTGGTTCGCCTTCCCGGTCCTCGGGCGGCGCTACATGAACGTCATCTACACCCCCTATCGGCAGGACGCCGGTCCGGTTGCCGGCGCCATCGTCTGCGCCCGCGACGTGACCGATCAGCGCCTGGCGCAGGAGGCCCTGCTGGCGAGCGAGGCGAACTACCGCAACCTGTTCGAGAACATGCTGCACGGTTATGCCTATTGCCGCCTGCTCTACGACAACGGTCGCGCGGTTGACTATCGCTTCCTGGTCGTCAATCCGGCTTTCGAAAACCTGACCGGCCTGCGCGACGTGGTCGGCCACAAGGTGAGCCAGGTGATTCCGGGCTTCCTGGACAGCAACCCGGAGCTGTTCGCGGCCTACGACCGGGTCGCCCAGAGCGGCCAACCGGAGAAGTTCGAGACCTACGTGCCCGGGCTCGACCGCTGGTTCAGCGTTTCCGTCTATTGTCCGCAGCCCGAGCATGTCGTGATCGTCTTCGACAACGTCACCGACAGCCGGCGCACCCAGCGTGCCCTCGAGAACGAGCGCGAGCGGATCCGCCTGCTCCTGGACTCCATGGCCGAGGGCATGTACGGGGTCGACCAGGCCGGCGTCTGCACCTTCGTCAACAAGGCCGGCCTGGCCATGCTCGGCTACGACGACCCCGGCCAGGTCGTCGGCCACCCCATCCACCAGCTCATCCATCATCACCATGCCGACGGCCGCCCGTATCCGCCCGAGGCCTGCCGCGTCTACCAGGCCTACCGGCACGACGCGGGCGTGCACATCGACGACGAGGTGTTCTGGCGCCGCGACGGCAGCGCCTTTCCGGTCGAATACTGGTCCTATCCGCTGCGCCAGGACGGCCAGGTGATCGGCTCCGTGGTGACCTTCCTGGACATCAGCGAGCGCCGCCAGGGCGAAGCGCGCCTGTTCGAGGCGACCCAGATGCTCAAGGTGGTGATCGACACGGTCCCCCATTACGTTTTCTGGAAGGACCGGCAATCCCGTTTCCTGGGCGCCAACCGGGCGTTCGCCCGGCTCGCCGGCCTGGACGACCCCGCCGAACTGGTCGGCTGCGACGACTACCAGTTCCACTGGCGCGCCTATGCCGCGCTGTACCAGGCCGACGACGCCCAGGTGATGGCCAGCGAGACGGCCAAGCTGAACATCATCGAACCGATCGACCTCGAGGGCGAGACGCGCTGGCTGGAGACCAGCAAGGAGCCGTTGCGCGACCCGCGCGGCCAGGTGATCGGCGTGGTCGGCATCTTCCGGGACGTGACCGAGCGCATCCGTGCCGAGGAAAAGCTGCGCCAGGCCGCCAAGGTGTTCGAGAGCACCACCGAGGGGGTGATGATCACGGCGCTCGACGGCAAGGTCATCGCGGTCAACCAGGCCTTCACCGACATCACCGGCTACAGCGAAGCCGAGGTCCTGGGCGGCAACCCGCGCCAGCTCAAGTCGAGCCGCCACGAGGCGGACTTCTACCGCACCATGTGGCAGGAGATCCGGGACAAGGGGCTCTGGCAGGGCGAGATCTGGAACCGGCGCAAGAGCGGCGAGATCTACCCGGAGTGGCTGACCATCAACACGGTGCGCGACCAGGCCGGGCGGCCGATCAACTACGTCGGCGTGTTCTCGGACATCAGCGCGGTGAAGCAGACCGAGGCCAAGCTCAACTTCCTGGCCCACCACGACCCGCTCACCGAGCTGCCCAACCGGATGCTGTTCAACGACCGCCTCGAGCATGCCATCCAGCGCGCCAAGCGGGAGAGCGCACGGCTCGCCCTGCTGTTCATCGACCTGGACCAGTTCAAGCACGTCAACGACAGCCTGGGCCACCCGATCGGCGACAAGCTGCTCTGCCTGGTGGCGCAGGTGCTGAGCGCCAGCGTCCGCGCCGAGGACAGCGTCGCCCGCCTGGGCGGGGACGAGTTCGTGGTCCTGCTGGAAGGCATCGCCGACGTCGACTACGCCAGCGACGTGGCGCGCAAGATACTCGCCGCCCTGATCAAGCCGCATCGCCTGGATGGCCACGACCTCGTGGTCGGCGCCAGCATCGGCATCAGCGCCTACCCGGAGGACGGCGGCGACGCCGCCACCCTGCTGCGCAACGCCGACACGGCGATGTACCACTCCAAGGCCGAGGGCCGGAACACCTTCCGCTACTACAGCGCCGAGTTGACCCGCTCGGCGCGCGAGCGCCTCACCCTGGAGGGCGAGCTGCGCCAGGCCATCGAGCGCGGCGAGTTCGAGCTCCACTACCAGCCGCAGGTCGCGGTCGCCGACGGCGCCATCGTCGGGGTCGAGGCGCTGGTGCGCTGGCGCCACCGCGTCGGCGGGCTCATCTCGCCGGCGCGCTTCATTCCCCTGGCCGAGGAGACCGGCCTCATCGTGCCGCTCGGCGAGTGGGTCTTGCGGACCGCCTGCGCGCAATTCCAGGCCTGGCGGAACGACCCCAGCCTGTCGCCCTTCACCCTGGCGGTCAACCTGTCGCCGCGCCAGTTCCGCAACAAGGGCCTGGTCCAGCTGGTCCGCGCCATCCTGGAGGAGACCGGCATGCCGCCCCGGCAACTGGAGCTGGAGATCACCGAAGGGGCGGTCATGGAGCAGCCGGAGGCGGCGCGCAGCACCCTGTTGGCGTTGAAGTCGCTCGGCATCAAACTGGCCATCGACGACTTCGGTACCGGCTACTCCTCCCTGGCCTACCTGCGCCGCTTCCCGATCAACGTCCTGAAGATCGACCAGAGCTTCATGCGCGACATCCCGAACGACGTCGGCGCCAGCGAGATCGCCGCCACCATCATCGCCATGGCGCGCAACCTGAACCTGAAGGTACTCGCCGAGGGGGTGGAGACGGGCGACCAGCTCGCCTTCCTGATGGCGCGCGGCTGCGACTATTCGCAGGGCTATCTGCACAGCCGGCCGCTCGACGGGGACGCCTTCGCGGCCCTGTTGCGGGGTTCGCCGCGGCTGCGCACCTGAGCCGCCGGGCCGGGCTGAGTAGGAAAGCGGATTGCCTGTAGCGCAGGCAGGGGTTATAAAATCCAACCCGTCGTCGCAATCCACCAAGGGAGCGTTCAGCATGTCTAGGTTCAGCCCGGTATTCCTGTTGCCCGTCGTTCTGGCCGCCTGCCAAAGCGTGCCCGGTCCCGGCTGGTACAACCCGGACAAACCCCTGAGTGCCTTCGACTACGACTTCTATTCCTGCCGGATGATGGTCCTCCAGACCACCCCGCCGGCGGAGGCCCCGCTCGCCAACGCCGTCTATTCGCAGTGCTACATGTACGGCAACGTCCAGCAGTGCTGGCAGCAGCAGGCGCCCATCTACCCGAACCAGAACGCCAGCCCCGATCCGGCCTGGAACGCCAAGGTCGAGGGCCTGACCAACGAATGCCTGGCCCGCCAGGGCTGGACCCGGCGCGGCGGCGAGCCGGCGGCGGCCGGCGACGGCGCGGCCAAGTAGCGGCGGCGCGGGCCGCCGTCAGGCCCGGGTCAGCGCCTCGGTGAGCGGCGCGTAGAGGCCGGCCAGCACCTCGCCGTACCAGGGCACGAATTCAAGGGTGAGGAAGCCGAGCGAGAGGCTCAGGATGAGGGGCTGGATGTAACGCATGATCTTTCCTTTGCTAACGAGGTATTGGAAAGACCGTCACGCTGGAGTGGCGCCCGGTGGGCGCGCGAGTCCCGGCGGATGGCCGAGATCTCAGGCTGGGTGGCAACCCCGCTATCTGGCGTACCAGACCGGAAGCTTTGCGTCACCGCGTCGCCGCGGGTATGCCTTTGATCACGGCCCCAGGATAACCCGACAAAAATAGTCGGACAAGAAGTACAACTACTTGAAAACACGCGTTTTCATCGAAAACATTTCTATCGCTCCGATAGCCTGATGCTATGACGCGCCGGGAGCGCCGCGGGCGCCTGCCGGCGTCGGCTCCCGGCGCGGCGGACACATAGCCCTGCGCCCGGCCGGGGTGCCGCGATAGAATGCGCGCCATGCTGCGTCTCACCGAAATCAAGCTCCCCCTGGACCACCCGGACGCCGACCTGAAGGCGGCGATCCTGAAGAAGCTGGCCCTGCGCGATGCCGACCTGCTCGCCTACACGGTGTTCCGGCGCGGCTACGACGCGCGCAAGAAGGCCGACATCCATTTCGTCTACACCGTCGATTGCGAGTTGAAGGACGAGAAGGCGGTCTTGCAGCGCCTGCGCGACGACCGTCACGTCTCGGTGACGCCGGACATGCGCTACCGCTACGTCGCCCGGGCGCCGGACGGGCTGGCGGAACGCCCGGTGGTCATCGGCATGGGCCCGTGCGGCCTGTTCGCCGGCCTGATCCTGGCCCAGATGGGTTTCCGCCCCATCATCCTTGAACGCGGCAAGGCGGTGCGCGAGCGGACCCAGGATACCTGGGGCCTGTGGCGCAAGGGCAAGCTGAACCCCGAGTCCAACGTCCAGTTCGGCGAGGGCGGTGCCGGCACCTTCTCGGACGGCAAGCTGCACAGCCAGATCAAGGACCCCGGCTACCGCGGCCGCAAGGTCCTCACCGAGTTCGTCGAGGCCGGCGCGCCGGGCGAGATCGTTTGGGTCAGCAAGCCGCACATCGGCACCTTCAAGCTGGTCGGCATGGTCGAACGTATGCGCGCCAAGATCATCGCCCTGGGCGGCGAGGTACGCTTCCAGGCCCGGGTCGACGACTTCGAGATCGCGCGCGACGCGGAGGGCAACGGCCAGGTCACCGGCGTGCGGCTGGCGGCCCATGACGACCGTCCGGCCGAACGCATCGCGACCCGCCACGTCGTCCTCGCGGTCGGCCACAGCGCGCGCGACACCTTCTACAAGCTGTACGAGCGCGGCGTCCATATGGAGGCCAAGCCGTTCTCCATCGGCTTCCGGGTCGAGCATCCGCAGTCGCTCATCGACCAGGCCCGGTTCGGCAAGTTCGCCGGCCACCCGGCCCTGGGCGCGGCCGACTACAAGCTGGTCCACCATTGCGGCAACGGCCGCGCCGTCTACTCGTTCTGCATGTGCCCGGGCGGCACCGTGGTGGCCGCCACCTCCGAGGAAGGCCGCGTCGTCACCAACGGCATGAGCCAGTACTCGCGCAACGAGCGCAATGCGAATGCCGCCCTGGTGGTGGGCATCACGCCCGACGACTACCCGGGCCATCCGCTCGCCGGCATCGAGTTCCAGCGCCGCCTGGAGGAGGCTGCCTTCAAGGCCGGCGGCGGCACCTACGCGGCCCCGGCCCAGAAGGTCGGCGACTTCCTGGCCGGCCGGCCGTCCACCGACCTGGGCAGCGTGACGCCGTCCTACACCCCGGGCGTGCACCCGACCGACCTGGCCACCTGTCTGCCCGACTACGCGGTCGCCGCCATCCGCGAGGCCCTGGTCGCCTTCGGCAAACAGATCAGGGGCTTCGACATGGCCGATGCCCTGCTCACCGGCGTGGAGACGCGCACCTCGTCGCCGGTGCGGGTCACCCGCGAGCGCCAGAGCCTGCAGAGCCTGAACACCCGCGGCCTGTACCCGGGCGGCGAGGGGGCCGGCTACGCCGGCGGCATCCTGTCGGCCGCGGTGGATGGCATCGAGTTGGCCGAGGCGGTGGCGCTCGACATGGTCGCTGCCTCCGCCTGAGCGCGCGCCGTCGCGGCGGCCACCTCGGCGACGATCTCGCGCAGGTTGGCGCGGTAGTAGCGCCGCGCGACCTTTTCCAGGAGTTCCCGGCTGGCCGCCTCGTCGTGGCCGATGACCGCGTACAGCGGCGGCACCAGGTGCGCGAACAGGGTCACCAGGGCGGGCTCGAAGGCCCGGCCGGCGCCGTGCCGCAGCGTGGCCAGCGCGCTGTCGAGGTCGTAGGCGGGCTTGTACGGGCGCACCGAGGTGAGGGCGTCGAAGACGTCGGCGACGCTGAACACCCGGGCCACGAGCGGGATGGCGTCGCCCTTGAGGCCGAGGGGGTAGCCGCTGCCGTCGTAGCGCTCGTGGTGGCCGCCGACCACCACGGCGGCGTCGGCCAGCCAGGGCGCGCCGCGCAGGATGTCGAGGCCATGGTGGACGTGCTCCTGCATGGCGGCGAACTCGCCCGGGTCGAGCGGGCCCGGCTTGAGCAGGATGGCGTCGCGGATGCCGATCTTGCCGACGTCGTGCAGGAAGGCGCCCTTGATCAGGCCGCGGATGGCGCGGTCGTCCAGGCCCGCCGCCTCGGCCAGGAGCACGGCGTACAGGGTGACCCGGTAGTTGTGCGCCTCGGTGTCGCTGTCGCGCTTGGCGATGGCGCTGCCGAGCACCTTGACGGTGTCGACGTTGGCGGCCAGCAGGCCGAGCGACAGTTCGCCCAGGCGCCCGACCAGGCCGCGGAGGATCGGGTAGATGAAGAGCGCGGTGACCAGCACCAGCACCACGGCCACGAGCGCGGCGCGGCGGGCCGAGCGGAACAGCTCCGCCTCGGCCGCCGGCGACAGGACGAAGATGCCGTTGATGTAGCCGACGGTGCGGCCCTGCCCGTCGGCGACGGCCATGGCGAAGGGCAGGGCGGGGCGCTGGCCGAGCCCGAGCGTGCCGCCCAGGACCAGGCCATGGCCGGGAAAGCGGAAACCCTGGCGGGCATAGGCGGCGGCCAGGGCCACGGCGTCCGGCTGGCTGCGGTCGATGCCGCGGGCGACTTCGCGCCGGCTGGCGTCGAAAAAGGCGGCGAACACGAAGCGGCCCATGTCGCTGCGCGGCGGGTCGTGCAGGAGGGCGTCGATGGCGGCCTGCACCGGTGGCGCGGCGGCGCTGCCGACCCCGGCCCCGACCTGGCGGTCGACCTCCAGGCGCAGCAGTTCGGCGCCGAAGCGCAGCGTCTCGGCGAAGCGGCTGTCGAGTTGCCGGCTTTCGTTGACGAACGCCCCGGCGCCCAGCACCGTGGCCAGGACCACCGCGGCCAGGGCGAGCCGGCGGATGAGGGCGCGCCGTATCGAGCGGGCCGGCTCGAGCACGTGCGGGCGGGCGGCGAAGATCCCCTCAGAGCTTGACCGAGAGGCTGAAGGCACCGAATTGGTCATGGCCATCCTGGCTGCGGAATTCCCGCGTCCGGTGGACGTGGGTGTAGGTGAGGCGGACAGCGTCCCAATCCAGGACGATGCCGTATTGCAGGTCGCCGACCAGGGTCTTGCGGTCGACGCGCCGGCTGTGCCGGAAGCTGTTGCCGTCGAGGAAGATGTTGCGCGCCACCGCCCGGCCCTCGAGGCCGGCGAACAGGTACCAGCTGAAGCCCGGCGCCGGCACGAATTCGCCCGAGCCGAGCAGGCCGGGCTGGATGCGCGGCGGCCCGAAGTCGTCCGGCAGGCGCTTGCCCAAGCGCACGGTCAGGCCGGCGTCGGCGTAGGTGAACACGTTGCCCAGCGCGGCCCCGAATTGCGGCGTCAGGTCCAGGTGCAGACCGGCCGCCGGGGTGGCCGCCAGGGCGCGCTGGCTGCGCAGGTAGGTGAGGACGAAGCCCGGCTCGTTGCCGATCTGGGTGTCCCAGCCCTGCGGTTCGTCGGCGCCGATCAGCTTGTGCACCAGGGTCTGGCTCTGCTCGGCGAGCGAGGCCGGGCCGACCATGCCGACGCTCAGCGCGCACAGGTCGAGGCGGCCGCGGTTCGCCGTGCCCAGGCCGAAGGTGCCGTACAGCCAGCCGGCGTAGGGGCGGTCGCGCCGGCTCGGGTCGGCGACCGTGATGTCGCCCGGAGTGAACATGCTCTGGCCGAAGGCGTAGCCGTGCCGCACCGTGCCCTGTTCCGGGAACCAGGGCAGCAGGTGCGCCAGGCGGACCGCCCAATCCGGGGTCGCCACGCGCCGGTCGGGGACCCAGACGAAGCCGACGCCGTTGGTGTAGTGGCGGTCGACGTCGTAGAAGAGATCGTTTTCCAGCACCACGCTGAGGGTGCCGGCCGGCTCCGCTTCGGCGGCGGCGGCCAAAGGCGCGGCGGTGGCCAGGAGCAGCAGGGCCAGGAGTCCGGGTGCGCGCGTCACGGTCGCCATTCCTTGCCGGTCAGGGCGGTGGCCGGGGGCCGTCCAGGTCGGCCAGGAAGCGCCGGTATTCGGCGTTGCCGCGCAGCAGTTCGCGCCCGGCCGCGATGAGGGCATCGACCTGCTCCGCGGTCAGGGTGAAGCTGGTCGGGATGTCGTTGAAGAACTGCCGCCGGGCCGGTGTGGCGATGCTGTCGAAGCCGACGTCGACCAGGTAGGCGCTGACCGGGCGTTGCGGCGTCGAGAGCGCCGCCGACCAGCGCCGGAGACCGTCCTGGACCAGTTCCAGGGTGGCGGCGTTGTAGAGGTGCAGCTGGACGTCGGTGACCGCCGCGACGGTCTGCTCGATGCTCGGCGTTTGGTTGCTCTGCTCCAGGGCGGAGGCGGTGTCGGTGGCGGCGTTGACCGAGATCACCACCACCCGGGCCGCCGGCTGGCGGCCGAGCCTGAACAGCAGCGCCTGGGCGCCGCCGGCGATCTCGGTGAAGTCGTACAGGGCGCGCAGGCCGAGGTTGTCGGTGATGCCGCCGTCGACCAGGTGGATGTAGCGGCGCCGGTCCTTGTCCTGGTAGCTCTTCAGGCCGTCCACCACCTGGGCCATCTGGGGCGACCGTTGCGCGGCCTGCTCGGCGGCGTCCAGCCAGCCTTCGCCGGACGGCCGGCAGCCCGGGTAGTTCTCCAGCACCACCGGATTGAACAGTACCGGTACGGCGGACGAGGCGGTCACCGCCCGGGCGACCGGGAAGGCGGACAGGTCGGAACAGAGGAGGTCGAAATACTCCTGCAGGAAGGAGAAGCGCACGCCGCCGCCGAGGTCGGAGGCGTTGATGACGATCAGCGGCCCGGGCTGGCGCTGCAGGTCGCCGAAGGTGGCGCCCTTGAACACGCTGTCCTCGTAGAACTCGACCGCCGTCTCCGTGCGCGCCCGCTTGGAGAACCAGGTCGCCGGGTTGAAGACGCTGTGCACCAGCTCGCCGCCGATGTCGCGGCGCAGGAAGGCCGGTTCGAAGTCGGCGAACATGGCATCGCCGCGCAGGCCGTAGTAGGCGGCCGTGAAGCTGCCGCCGGAGACCGCGCTGATGACGTCGACCTCGTCGAGCAGGCGGTGCGGCCGGCCGTCGATGCGCACCACGGTGTCGCGCAACTCCTCCAATACCCCGTAGGCGAGCGCGGCGGCGCGGGTGCCGCCGCCCGAGAAGGCGAGCAGCAGGGTGACGTCGTCCGAGCGGCCGCCGGTCGGATGGCTGCCCAGGGTGTAGCGCGCCGCCCCGGCGACGGCGCCGGGCCGGTTGGCGATGTCGCCGTAGGTGGCGCAGCCGGCCAGGAGCAGGAGCGCGAGGGCCGCCAGGCCGGCGGGCCGGAGGCGCGCGAGCGGGTTCGCCTTCATGCCATGGTCGCCAGGGTTTTCCGGAACCGGGCCAGGGACAGGCCGAACAGGACGCTGCCGATGACGGCCAGGGCGGCGAACTGCGGCCACACCACGGCGAATCCGGCGCCGCGGTACAGGATGGCCTGGGCGAGCATGACGTAGTGGGTGTTGGGCGCCGCCAGCATGATGTCCTGGACGCCGGCCGGCATGCTCTCGCGCGGCGTGAAGCTGCCCGAGAGCACCTGCAGGGGCAGCAGGATCAGCATCAGCAGCAGGCCGAACTGGGGCATGGAGCGGGCCACCGTGCCGAGGTAGATGCCCAACGCCGTGGTGGCGAACAGCTGCATCGCGGTGCCCGCCAGGAACAGCAGCACCGAGCCCTGCACCGGTACCCGCAGGATGCCCTCGACCACCACCACCAGGGCGAACGCCGAGGCGGCCAGCACCACCAGGCCCATGGACCAGACCTTGGCCATCATGATCTCGAACGGCGTCACCGGCATCACCAGCAGGTGTTCGACCGTGCCGTGCTCGCGTTCCCGGATCAGCGCGGCGCCGGCCAGGATGATGGACAGCAGGGTGACCTGGTTGATCACCTCCATCACCGAGCCGAACCAGACCCGGTTCAACTCGGGGTTGAAGCGCGAGCGCAGGTCGAGATTCACCGGCGAAGTCGGCGTCTGCAGCTGATGGCCGCCGGCGAACTTGCCGACCTCGGTGAGGATGATGGCCTGGATGTCGCCGGCGCCGGCGAAGGCCTGGGACATGCGCGTGGCGTCGACGTTGAGCTGGACGGTGGGCTGCCGGTGCGCCAGGACGTCGCGCTGGAAGTCGGGCGGGATGTCGAGCGCGAAGGTGTCCAGGCCCGAATCCATGCGCGCGTCCATCTCGGCCTGGTCGATCAGGTGCGGGGGCTGGAAGTAGGGCAGGGCGAAGCCGTCGACGAGACGTTCCGAGAGCGGCGAGCGGTCCTCGTCGACGATGGCGATGGGCGCCTTCTGCAGGGTCTCCGGCATGACCGTGGCGGCCGTGTAGATGGCGACCGTGAAGGAGTAGCCGATCAGCACCAGCATGATCGGGTCGCGTACCAGGCTGCGCAGCTCCTTGATGCCCAGATTGCCAATGTTGGCCAGGCGCATGTCAGCGCTCCTGCTTGCGGAGCAGCGCCACGCCGAGGGCGATGAGGACGGGCGCGGCGATGGCGAGCGGGACGATGGCGGACTGCAGGTCGGCGAAGCCGAGCGCCTTGGAGAAGGCGCCGCGGGAGATGACCGTGAAGTAGGTGGTCGGGTAGATCTCGCCAATCCAGCGGCCGACGCCTTCCAGCGAGGACACCGGGTTGAGCAGCCCGGAGAACTGCACCGCCGGCAGGATGGTGAGCACGGCGGCGGCGAACATGGCGGCCACCTGGCTGCGCGTGAAGGCCGACACCAGCAGGCCGATGGCGGTCGCGCTGCTGACGTAGAGGAGGGCCGATACGGTCAGGGTGAGGAAGCTGCCGGTGATCGGGACCCGGAACACCCACAGGGCGAGGGCGACCAGGAGCAGGAAGTTGACCATGGCCATGCCGATGTAGGGCAGCTGCTTGCCGATCAGGAATTCGGTCCGGGTCACCGGCGTGACGTACAGGTTGACGATGGAGCCGAGCTCCTTCTCGCGCACCACCGCCAGGGCGGTGAGCATGGCCGGGATCAGCATCAGGAGCAGGGGGATCACGGCCGGCACCATGGCCGGCAGGCTCTTGACGTCCGGGTTGTAGCGGTAGCGCACGTCGATGTTGACCAGGCCGGCCAGGGCGGCGGCACCGTACAGTTCGCGCCCGCGCGTCTGCAGCCACTGGTTGTGGATGCCCTGGACGTAGCCGCGCAGGGTCTCGGCCCGGGTCGGCATGGCGCCGTCGACCCAGGCGCCGACCGAGACCTGGTCGCCGCGCGCGACGTCGCGCGCGAAGCCGGGCGGGATCTCGACCGCCAGGCTGATCTCGCCCGCGCGCATGCGCCGGTCCAGGTCGGCGTAGTCGCGGATGGCCGGCCGCTCGACGAAATAGCGCGAACCTTCCAGGTTGAGCACGTAGTCCCGGCTCAGGGTGGTCTGGTCGCGGTCGAGCACCGCGAAGCTCAGGTTCTCGACGTCCAGGTTGATGCCGTAGCCCATCACGATCATCAGGATCACGCTGCCCACCAGGGACAGCGCCAGGCGGATCGGGTCGCGGCTGAGTTCCAGCGCCTCGCGGTGCATGTAGCTGAACATGCGGCGCAGGCTGAAGCCGCCGTGCGGCGCGCTCGTGGCGCCGGCCGCCGTTTCCTCGGGCAGGGCCGCGTCCTCGGCGGGCGCGGCGTCGGCGCCGGCGACTTCCTCCAGGTGGCTGATGAAGGCCGCCTCCAGCGAGTCGGCGGCGCGCCCGGCGACGATGGCGGCCGGAGTGTCGCTGACCAGCACCCGGCCGGCGTGCATGAGCGAGATGCGGTCGCAGCGTTCGGCCTCGTTCATGAAGTGGGTGGAGATGAAGATGGTGACCTTGTCCTGGCGCGACAGGCCGATCAGGATGCGCCAGAAGGCATCGCGCGCGACCGGGTCGACCCCGGAGGTCGGCTCGTCCAGGATCAGCATCTCCGGGCCGTGGATCATCGCCACCGCCAGGGACAGGCGCTGGCGTACGCCCAGGGGCAGGGCGTCGGGCAGTTCGTCCATGACGTGGTCGAGGTCGAATTTCTGCGCCATCTCGGCCACCCGGGCCGGGATGCGGGCCGGCTCCAGGCGGAACAGGCGGGCGTGCAACTCGAGGTTCTGGCGCACGCTGAGCTCGCTGTAGAGGGAGAACGACTGGCTCATGTAGCCGACCCGGCGCCGGGTCTCGATGTCCCGGGCGTCGACCGGCTTGCCGAACAGCCAGGCTTCGCCCTCGCTGGCCGCGAGCAGGCCGGTGAGCATCTTCATGGTGGTGGTCTTGCCGCAGCCGTTGGAGCCGAGGAAGCCGAATATCTCGCCCCGGCCGATGCGGAAGCTGACCCGGTCGACGGCGACGAAATCGCCGAAGCGCATGGTCAGGGCGCGCGCCTCGATGGCCGCCTCGCCGTCGCCGTCCTTGCCGCGCGGGAGGATCTCGACCGGCCGGTAGCCGGCCCGTTCCGCCTCCGGCAGGAGCGAGATGAAGGCGGCTTCCAGGCTGCCGGTCCCGGTCCGGGCCAGCAGCTCGTCCGGCGTGCCGGTGGCCAGGACGTGGCCGCTGTTCATGGCCACCAGCCAGTCGAAGCGGGCCGCCTCCTCCATGTAGGCGGTGGCGACCAGCACGCTCATGCCCGGCCGGCGCGCCCGGATACGGTCGATCAGCTCCCAGAACTGGCGCCGGGAGAGCGGGTCGACCCCGGTCGTGGGCTCGTCCAGGATGAGCAGGTCGGGGTCGTGGATCAGGGCGCAGCACAGCCCCAGCTTCTGCTTCATGCCGCCCGACAGCTTGCCGGCCGGGCGCCCGGCGAAGGGGGCCAGGCCGGTGGCGCGCAGCAGGTCGTCGATGCGGCGCCGGCGTTCGGCCCGGTCCTGGCCGAACAGGCGGGCGAAGAACTCGACGTTCTCGAATACCGACAGGGTGGGGTACAGGTTCTTGCCCAGGCCCTGCGGCATGTAGGCCACGCGCGGGCAGACCGCGCGCCGGTGGCGGGCGTCGGCCATGTCGCCGCCGAGCACCTCGATGCGGCCCGCCTGGATGGCCCGGGCCCCGGCCACCAGCGAGAACAGGCTCGACTTGCCGACCCCGTCCGGACCGATCAGGCCGACCATGCGGCCGGCCGGCAGGTCCAGGTCGATGGCGTCCAGGGCCCGGGTCCTGCCGTAGCGCAGGCCGACCCCCTGCAGGCGGACTGCCGACGCGGTGGCGGGCTCGGGCGAGGTCATTGCGGCAAGGGCTTCAGCGCCAGGCGGTCAGGCCAGGGCACGGTCTTGTCGACGCGCACGTAGGCCATGCCGGGCAGGCCGGTCTTGACCCGCATGATGTGCTGCTTGAGGAGCGCCGGGTCGATCCGGGCCTTGACCCGGAACATCAGCTTTTCCCGCTCCACGGCGGTCTCCACCGTCTTGGGCGTGAACTGGGCGACGTCGGCGACGTAGGACACCCGGGCCGGGACGACGTACTGCGGCGCGGCGTCGAGCACCAGGTGCACCTCGTCGCCCAGGGCCAGCTTGCCGGCCGCGGCGGTGGGCAGGAAGAAGGTCATGTAGACGTCGGACAGGTCGACCATGTTGAGGACCCGGCCGCCGGCACCGATCACCTCGCCGGGCTGGACGACCCGGTACTGGACGCGGCCGTCGCGCGGCGCCTTCAGCGTGGCGTCGTCGAGGTCGGCGCGGATGCGGGCGACGCTGGCGCGTGCGGCGGCCACCGTCGAGCCGGCCCCGGTCACCTGCGCCTCTGCCGTGGTGATGGCCGCCTCGGTGGCGGCCACCTGGGCGCGCGCGGCGCTCACCGCCGCGGTCGCGCTCTCGACCCGGGCGTTGTCGTCGTCGGCCTCCTGCTGCGAGCTGGCGCCTTCCTTGGCCAGGGTGGACGAGCGCGCCTGGCGCTTGTGCGCCACCTCCAGCTCGGCCTGGCGCTGGGCCAGCACGGCCAGCATGGCGGCCTTCTCGGCCCGGCGCTGGCCGAGCTGGCTCTGGGCGATGGCGACGCTGCTCTCGGCCTGGCGGAGCTGGGCCTCGGCCTGGTTCAACTGGGCGTCGAGCGACTCCGTGTCCATGGCCGCCACCACTTCGCCGGCCTTGACGAAGTCGCCTTCGCCGACCCGTATCTCCTTGACCCGGCCGGGGAACTTGCTGGCGATGTCGATCTCGGTCGCCTCGATGCGGCCGTTGCCGCTGGCCAGGCCGGCGTCGGCGCCGTTGCCGCGGTACTTCAGCCAGGCGAAGCCGGCGAGGGCGCCGAGCAGCGCGACCAGGAGGCCGCGCACGAGCCAGGTCTTGACCGTGTTGTTCATGATCTTGCGTCCTTGTCGGAGACGGGTTGGGTGACCGGCGCGCCGGTGTCGTCGGGGCCGCCGCCGAGGGCGGCGTACAGATTCACGGTGCTGGCCAGGAGGGCGCGCCGGGCCTGGACCAGGGCCTGTTCGGCGGCGAACTGGGCGCGTTCGGCGTCGAGCACCTCCAGGAACGAGGTGGCGCCGGCGTCGTAGCGCAGGCGGGCCAGGCGCAGGCGTTCGCCCTGGGTGGCGACGATGGCGCGCTGCACGTCGACCTGGCGCGCCAGCCAGCGGCGGTCGGCGAGGGCGTCGGCGACCTCCCGGAAGGCGCCCTGGACGGTGCGCTCGTAGTCGGCCACCGCCAGGTTCTCGCGCGCCTCGGCCAGGCTCAGGTTGGCGCGCAGGCGGCCGCCGTCGAACAGGGGCAGGGACAGGCTGGGCACGAACAGCCAGGCCCGGGTGTCGGCGCCGAACAGGCCGTCCAGTTCGCTGCTCGCGCTGCCCAGGCCGCCGAGCAGGGCGATGCGCGGGAAGAAGGCGGCCCGGGCGGCGCCGATGTTGGCGTTGGCGGCCTTGAGCCGGTGTTCGGCGGCGAGCACGTCGGGGCGGTCGAGCAGCACCTCGGAAGGCAGGCCGGGCACGATGTCGGGCACGAAGCCGGGCTCGACCGCCGCCAGGGGCACCGATTCCTTGGCCAGCGGGGCGCCGACCAGGAGGACCAGGGCGTTGTCGGCGCGCTCCTTCTGTTGTTCCAGGGTGGCCAGTTCGGCACGCGCCTGGTCGCGCAGTATCTCGGCCTGGCTGGCGTCGAGCCGGGAGGTCGAGCCGACCTCGTAGCGCCGCTTCATGATGCGCCAGGACTCCTCGCGCGTGGCCAGGGTGCGGTGGCCGTCGACCAGGCGCTCGTCGAGGTCGCGCGCCAGCAGGTAGGTGTTGGCGATCTGCGCCACCAGGCTGGTGCGTACCGCGCGCCGGGCCTCGACGCTGGCCAGGTAGGACTCCAGGGCGGCCGCCTTGAGGTCGCGCACGCGGCCCCAGAAGTCCAGTTCCCAGGTGCTCAGCGTGAGGCCGGCGGTATACGAGGTGACGTTCATGTCGGCGCCGGTGAGGGACATCTCGCCGGGCAGGTGCGCGCGCGCCGCGGACAGGCCGGCGCCGATGTTGGGCAACTGGTCGGCCCGGCGGATGCCGTACAGGGCACGCGCCTCCTCGATGCGCTGCATGGCGGCGCGCAGGTCGCGGTTGTTGGCCATGGCCAGGTGGAGCAGGCGCTGCAGGCCCGGGTCGGCGAAGAAGCGCGGCCATTCCAGTTGGCCGGCGGCCAGGGCGGCCGGCGTCGCCGCCGAGCCGCGGCTGTCGAAAGTCTCCGCCACCGGCGCGGCCGGGCGCTGGTAGGGCGGGGCCAGCGAGCAGCCGGCCAGGGCGGCGAGGAGCAGGGCGGCCGCGCGCAGGTGCCGGACCGGAACGGAGTGGGCGCAGGGCGTGGTCATGATTCGGCTCCGAACATCGTCTCCAGCAGTTCGTCGAGATGCCGGGCGATGTGCTCCGGCTCCGCGTGTTCCGGCTTCCAGCCGGGCAGGAAACGGGCCATCACCTGGGTCTCGAGGTGGAACATCGCCATCCCGGTGAGCGACAGGGCCAGCAGGTTGGCGTCCCGGTCCGGTGCCAGGTCCCGCAGGAGGCGGGTCAGGGCCTGCATGGGCGGGGCGAACAGTTGCTCGACGAGCAGCTTGCGGCGGGCCGCATCGCCGTCGATGCGCTCGCGCTGCAGGAGCAGGAGCAGTTCCGGGTCGCGGGTCAGGTCTTCGACCACGCTGGCGAGAAAACGCTTCAGCCGGTCGCTGAAGGCGTGTTCCATCACGGCCATGTACAGGCTCTGCTTGTCCGGGAAATGGTAGTAGAGGGCGGCCGCCTGGATGCCCACGGCGGCGGCGATCTCGCGCATGGTGACGCCGTCGTAGCCGCGTTGGGCGAACATCGGCATGGAAACCCTGAGTATCTCGTCGCGGGTGGCTTTGCGCGGATTGGCTAGGCTCATGGTAGTCGGTTCGGTGCGTTTACTTAACGTTAGTTAAATATCCGGCTCCGTCAAGTGACCCTGGCCGCCGTCGGGTTGTCGCCCCGTCGGCCGCCGTTGTCGGTTTTGCTACAACCCGGTACCGCCTCAATGGACTGAAATACAAGGCTATTTGCCGTGGCATGGCGTTTGCGATGGTTCCCACATCATCGTCATCCCGTTATGGACCCCGCCATGGCCGAGATCATCAAGCGCAGCAAAGCACTCGCGGTCAACCCGCTCAAGGTGAGCCAGCCGGTCGGCGCCTCGCTGGCCTTCCTGGGCATCCACCGGGCCATCCCCATGATGCACGGCTCGCAGGGCTGCACGGCCTTCGCCAAGGTGTTCTTCGTGCGCCACTTCCGGGAGCCGATCCCGCTCCAGACCACCGCCATGGACCAGGGCTCGACCGTCATGGGCGCGGACGAGAACGTCATCGTCGGCCTCAAGACCATCGCCGAGAAGAACGCGCCGGCCCTGATCGGCCTGCCCACCACCGGCCTGTCGGAGACCGAGGGCACCGACATCCAGCGCCTGGTGAAGGAATTCCGCAGCCAGTACCCCGAATACGACGGCATCCCGGTGGTGCCGGTGAACACCCCCGATTTCACGGGCTGCCTGGAGTCCGGCTTCGCCCTGGCGGTCAAGGCCATCGTCGAATACGTCGTTCCCGCCGACACCAGCCGGGTCGGCAAGCGCAAGAAGCAGGTCAACGTCCTGGCCGGCGCGCACCTGACCCCGGGCGATCTGGAGCACGTCCTCGACCTGGTCGAGGCCTTCGGCCTGCGCGCGGTGCTGCTGCCGGACGTGTCCGGTTCCCTGGACGGCCACCTCACCGACGCCGATTTCAGCCCGCTGACCGTGGGCGGCACCACCGTGAGCGACATCGAGGCGATGGGCGAATCGGTCGCCACCCTGGTGCTCGGCCACGCCCTCTGCCCCGCCGCCGACCTGCTCAAGGAACGCACCGGCGTGCCGGACTGGCGCTTCGCCAGCCTGATGGGCCTGGACAACGTCGACGCCTTCGTCGCCGCCCTGGCCGAGATCAGCGGCCAGCCGGTGCCGGAGAAGATCGAACGCCAGCGCGCCCAACTGCAGGACGCCATGGTGGATACCCATTTCATGCTCGGCTTCGCCCGCGTCGCCATCGCCGCCGACCCGGACCTGCTGTACGGCTTGGCCGACCTGGTCGCCGGCATGGGCTGCGAGGTGACCGCCGCGGTGGCGCCGTCCAAGTCGGCGATCCTCGAGGCGGTGCCGACCGCCGAGGTCAAGCTGGGCGACCTCCAGGACCTGGAGAAGTCGATCAAGGAACACGGCGCCGACCTCATCCTGTGCAACTCCCACGCCGCCGAAACCGCGCAGCGCCTCGGCCTGCCCCTGATCCGGGCCGGCTTCCCGCAGTACGACCTGATGGGCGGCTACCAGAAGCAGTGGGTCGGCTACCGGGGCACCCGGCAGACCCTGTTCGACCTCGCCAACACCCTGGTCGAGCACGGCCACCACGAGATCGAGCCCTACCGTTCCATCTACGCCGAACCGGCGGAGGAAGGCCATGCGGCACCTGAAACTCGTCCACTCCACTGAGGCGGCACCGGCCATGAGCGTGAAGATCGCCTTCGCCAGCGCCGACCGCAAGACGGTCGACCAGCACTTCGGCGCCGCCGAGGCCTTCGTGATCTACGAGCTGTCCGAAAACGACGCCCGCCTGATCGAGGCGGTGCAGTTCCACGACAGCGACGTCGCCATGGACGGCCACGAAGGCAAGCTGGCGGCCAAGATCGCCCTCCTGGGCGACTGCGCCGCGGTCTACTGCAACGCCGTCGGCGGCTCCGCCATCAAGCAGCTCCTGGCCGCCGGCGTGCAACCCATGAAGGTGCCCGAGGGCACGCCGGTCGACGAGTTGCTGTGCGGCCTCAACCAGGCCATGCTGAGCGATCCGCCGGTCTGGATGGCCAAGCGTCTGAAGACCGCCGCCGCCGACCGCTTCGAGGCCATGGACGCCGAAGGATGGTCGGAATGATGAGCCTGGCCGCGCGCGAATTGCGCCGCCGGCACTGGGCCGCCGATGTCCGGGGCCGGGCGCCCGACGAGGCCGGGATCGCGCTGCCCCGGTTCGCCCTGCGCCTGCTCCGGGCTACCGGCTTCCGCCTCGACGGGTTGCGGCCGTGATCGAGACCCGCGTCCGCGTCCTCCGCCAGGCCGACGGCGTCAGCTTCGTCGAGGCCACCGAACACAACGGCTGCGGTGCCTGCGCCAGCCAGGAGAGCTGCGGCATCTCCGGCCTGGGCCGCTTCTTCAGCCGTCGCCATCAGCCCGTGCCGCTCGCCTGCGGCGACCTGCGGCCCGGCCAGGAGGTCACCGTCGCGGTGGCCGAGGCCGACCTGCTCAAGGTCGGGCTCTGGGCCTACCTGCTGCCGGTGACCCTGGCGGTCACCGCGGCCGCCGCGGCGGCCGGCCTGGGCGACGCCGGCGCTGCCGCCGGTGCCGGCCTCGGCCTCGCCGCCGGCCTGCTCCTTGCCCGCCGCTTTGCCGGCACCCCGAAGATTTCCATTACCTCCGGAGAACAACCATGACGGAAACCGTCGAACTCGACCCGATCCTGACCACCGATTTCATCAAGGAGATGGCCAAGCAGATGCGCGCCATCGACAGCTACGGCACCTACGACGGCTGGACCGACGACAAGGTCCTGGCCCCGTTCATCATGACCAAGGAACAGCGCCGCCAGATCCCGGTCATCGGCGACCCGGACGAGGAGACCCTGTCGCGCGTGAAGTGCTTCTACAACGCCATCGCCGTGATGATCGAGAAGGAATGCGGCCACATGGCGGTGCCCCTGGTCAACATCACCCACGAGGGCTTCGGGCGCGCCCTGATCACGGTCGGCAAGCTGGTGGTGATGGACCGCACCGTGCGCGACGTGCACCGCTTCAGCTTCGACAGCCTGTCGAAGATGAAGGACGAGGCCGACAAGCTGCTTTCGGTCGCGGTCGAGATCATCGGCAAGTATTCCGAAGTGGCCGGGCTGTAAGGAGGCGCGACATGACCGAGGACGAACTCAAGGACCTCGACAAGGAGGTCAAGAAACTCAAGCGCCAGGCCAGCGAATGGGCCTCGCAGCTGCACGACCTGGTCGAGGACCGGCTGCCGGCCGGCTACCAGGAAATCCCGGGCATCGCCCAATCCACTTACGACGCCTGCAAGGCCTGGGCCGACGCCAACGCCCGCCTGGCGGCCGCGCAGAAAGGTTAATCGAGACATGGACGCCTACACCGCACTGACCCGGGGCGGCTCGCCCTGGACCCCCGAATTCGTGGTTTCCCTCAACCAGAAGACCTGCATCGGCTGCGGCCGCTGCTACAAGGTCTGCCCGCGCGACGTGCTGTCCCTGGAGGACCGCGACGAGGAGGACATGGACGAGGACATGGACGAGGACCAGATGAGCGTCATGACCATCAAGAACGCCATGGACTGCATCGGCTGCGGCGCCTGCGGCCGGGTCTGCCCGAAGAACTGCTACACCCACTCGGCCATGCCGGTGGGTGCCTGAGGAGATAGGCCATGCCGAGACCGCAGAAACACGTGTTCGTCTGCTCGCAAACGCGCCCGCCCGGCCACCCGCGCGGCTCCTGCGCGGAAAAGGGCTGCCGCGACGTGCTCGACGAGTTCTACTTCCAGTTCCAGCAGCGCCAGTGCTTCGACACCGTCGCCATCACCGCGACCGGCTGCCTGGGGCCGTGCAGCACCGGCACCAACGTGCTGGTCTACCCGGAAGGGATCATGTACGGCAACGTCACCAAGGACGACGTCGCGGCGATCTTCGACGAGCACCTGCTCGGCGGTACCCCGGTCGAACGGCTGAAGGTCCCGGCCGACCTCTGGTAATGGCCGGCCAGTTCCCACCCGACGTCGAGGCCTCGGTCGCCCGCCTGGTCGACGCCCTGCGCGGCGAGGCGATCAAGTTCGTCAGCGCCGACAAGCTGCCCGACATCCGGGCCGCCTCGCTGGTCCTCGAACGGGTGGTCGACCCGGCCAACGGCCTGCCCGGCTACGACGGCGTCTGGCGCAACGCGCTCAACGAGCGGGTCGGCCGGGTGACCATCAACAGCGACGGCAGCTTCTTCGCCGAGTACGACCTGTGCGTGCGCCACCCGCGCCGCCCGGAATGGTTCATCGAGGCGGTCACCGCCTGGGGACGCGGCGACCAGGTCAAGGCGGAGGCGCGTCTGCTGGCCATGCTATGACCGCCCTGCCCGACGACCTGCGTCTGCTCCTGGTGCACAAGCAGCGCACCAGCGCCCGGCTGCGCTTCCTGATCTTTCCGCATGGCGTCTGTGCCTTCAAACCCCTGCCCGCCCTGTCGGTGGTCGAGGAAGAGGGCGAGGGCGAGCCCGAGGTGGCCTACCATCCGAACGGCTGGTTGCGCCGGACCGAACAGGCCCTCGCGCTGGCGCCCGGCAGCCTGAAGGCGGAGCCGGAATTCCACGCCACCGTGCAGACCCCGGGCGGGCCGATCAGCATCCAGTTGGCCGAGCTGGACACCGTCGATCCGCCCTTCGCCGTGGCCGAAGCGGTCGGTGGCCGTTTCGTCGCCATCACCGAGGCGCGCGGTTGCACGCCCGTGGAGATGGAACTGCTGCGCCGCGCCTATACCGCCATGCTCGGCTGAGGGCGCGCGACCCCTGCCCAAACCGGTCCCTTTTCGGCTACCTTGAGATGACTTGGACATCGACCGGAAAGGGAGGCCATGAATCCCCTGGAGTCTGCCGGGCGCGACGCGGGTGTCGCCATGGCGCATCGTCGTCGGCTGGCCTGCCGACCCACCCGGCGCGGGAGCCGCGCGCTTGGCTGAGACGCGGCCGGACGAGAGCGCGGCACCGGACGGCGGGGCGGTCCGCCTGGCGGCCGTCCTGGCTGCCCTCCGCGACGGCGTCATCACCGCCGATGCCCGGGGCTGCATCCAGTCGCTCAACCCGGCCGCCGAACGCCTGACCGGGTGGCCGGCGGCCGAGGCGCTCGGGCGCCCGGTGGCCGAGGTGTTCCGTCTCGTCGGCCGCGCGAACCGGGTGTCCCTGCCCGGCCCGGTGGCCGAGGTGCTGGCCAGCGGCGCCGCCACGGCGCCCACCGAGCACACTCTGCTGAACCTGCGCACGGGCACCGAACTGGCGATCGTCTGCCATGCCGTGCCGCTGGCCGGGCCCGACGGCGGGGCCGGCGCGCTCCTGGTGTTCCGCGACCGGACCGGGGAACGCGACGAACTCGAGCGCCTGCGCGAGAGCGAACGGCAGCTCAACACCATCTTGGACAACGTCGAGTCCTACATCTTCATCAAGGACACCGACTATCGCTACCGCTATGCCAACCGGGCGGTATGCCGCCTGTTCGGGGCCGATCTGGCCGACATCGTCGGCCGCACCGACGCCGATTTCCTCGACCCGGACGCCCTGGCCCGGCTGCATGCCAACGACCGCCGGGTGATCGAGGACGGCGAACGCCTGGTCGAGGAGGAGGAGCTCATCGGCCGCGCCACCGGCGAGCATTGCACGGCGCTCACCGTGAAGCTCCCCCTGCGCCACCCCGACGGCCGCATCTACGCGCTCTGCGGGGTGGCCACCGACATCACCTGGCAGAAACGGCGCGAGGACCAGTTGCGCCTGGCGGCGGGGGTGTTCGACCACGCCCAGGAGGGCATCCTGATCACCGACGCGGACGCCCGCATCGTCGACATCAACCCGGCCTTCACCGCCATCACCGGCTACGGCCGCGACGAGGCGCTCGGGCGCAACCCCTCGTTCCTGAAGTCGGACCACCACGCGCCGGAGTTCTTCGCCGACATGTGGGCCTCGGTGCTCGAGACCGGCGCCTGGCGCGGCGAAGTCTGCAACCGCAAGAAGAACGGCGAGTCGTTCATCGAGATGCTGGCGATCAGCGCCGTGCCGGCCCGGCAGGGCGGGCGCGGCTATTTCGTCGGCGTGTTCACCGACATCACCCAGTTCAAGGCGCAACAGCAGCGCCTGGAGCGCATCGCCCACTACGACGCCCTCACCCAACTGCCCAACCGGGTCCTGATGGCCGACCGCCTGCACGTCGCCCTGGCCCAGACGCGCCGGGCCGGCGACCTGATGGCGGTCTGCTACCTGGACCTCGACGAGTTCAAGCCGGTCAACGACACCTACGGCCACGAGGCCGGCGACCAGATCCTGGTCGAGGTGGCCAGCCGCCTGAGCCTCGGCCTGCGGGCCGGCGACACGGTGGCCAGGCTGGGCGGCGACGAGTTCGTCATCCTGCTCGCCGGCCTGCACGACCTGGACGAATGCCGGCGCACCCTGGACCGCCTCCTGCGTACCCTGGCCAAGCCCTACGGCCTCGCCGGCGGGGTCGGCGTCGAGCTGTCCGCCAGCGTCGGCGTGGCCGTATATCCGCTCGACGACACCGATGCCGATACCCTGCTCAGGCATGCCGACCAGTCCATGTACGTGGCCAAGGAGGCCGGGCGCAACCGCTACCACCTGTACGACCCCGAGCACGACCGCCGGGCGCGCGCCCAGCGCGAGGCCATCAGCCGGATCGAAGAGGGGCTCCTGCGCGGCGAGTTCCAGCTTCATTACCAGCCCAAGGTCGACATGCGCCGGGGCCGGGTGGTCGGCGCCGAGGCCCTGATCCGCTGGCAGCATCCGCAACGCGGCCTGCTGCCGCCGTCCGAATTCCTGCCCCACATCGACGGTACGGAGCTGGCGCGCCCGGTCGGCGAGTGGGTGATCGACACCGCCCTGGCCCAGATGGCGGCCTGGCGCAAGGGCGGCCTGGAGCTGCCGGTGAGCGTGAACGTCTCGGCGCGCCACCTGCAGAGCCCGGATTTCACCGACAACCTGGCCCGGGCCCTGGCCAGGCAGCCGGGCGTGCCGCCCAGCGACCTGGAACTGGAGATCCTGGAGACCAGCGCGCTGGACGACCTCCTGCACGTGGCCGGCCTGATCGACGGGTGCCATCGCCTGGGCGTGTCCTTCGCCCTGGACGACTTCGGCACCGGCTATTCGTCGCTCAGCTACCTCAAGCGCCTGTCGGCCAAGACCCTCAAGATCGACCAGTCCTTCGTGCGCGACATGCTGCACGACAGCGAGGACATGGCCATCGTCGACGCCATCGTCGGCATGGCCGAGGCGTTCCAGCGCCGGGTCATCGCCGAGGGCGTCGAGGGCGTGGAACATGGCGTGCTGCTCCTGCACCTGGGCTGCGACTGCGCCCAGGGCTATGCCATCGCCCGGCCCATGGCGGCGGCCGAGATCCCGGCCTGGGTGGCGAACTGGCGTCCGGACGGCGCCTGGCTGCAGGCGGCCCGCCAACACTGCCCGAAGGCGGACCTGCCCATCCTGATCGCCGGTTTCGACCACCGCCACTGGATCGACCTGGTGGCGGCCTGGATCGGCGGTGCGGGCGTGGCGGCCAACCCGCCGCCCCTGAACAGCCACGCCTGCCGGTTCGGGCGCTGGTACGACGGCCCGGGCCTGGCGCGCTACGGGGCCTTGGCGGCCTTCCGCGAGATCGGTCCGGTGCACGAGCGCATCCACGCCCTGGTGCGCGAACTGGCGACCCTTAAGCTGGCCGGCCAGGACGACCGCGCCGCCGGCCGGGTGCCCGAGCTGCTCGACCAGCGCAACAGCCTGCTCCTCCTGCTCGAACGCCTGGCCCGCGAGATCGCCGCCCGGGCCGACTGATGGCACGGCGTTTGCTGTTTTCAGGCAATAGGGCGCTGACGCGCCGAATTTGAGAGGAAACCGACATGAGCCGATTCGAGATGGGCGATCTGGTGTATTCCGCCCTGGACATCTACAACGACCCGGTCGAGGAGACCGGGGAAAGCGGCATCCCGGGCCTCAACCCCGGCGACCTGCTGGCCGCGGCGGGGGCCCGCGGCGTGGTGGTCAACATCGGCCACGCCGAGGCGATGCCCGACGAGGACATCTACCTGGTCCGCTTCGAGACCGGCGCGGCGGGTGGCCTGGGCGACCCGATCGGCTGCCTGGCCGAGGAACTGAGCCACGAGCCGGCCGCCTGATGGACGCCGCCGCGACCGCATTCGCCTATCACGACCGTACCAAACACCGCCTCGACCGCTATGCCGCCGGGCCCGGCAGCCTGGACTGGGACGCCCAGCCCAATCCCTTCCGGCACTGGTCCGACACCGCGCGCCTGGCCCTGGACCGGCGTACCGGCACGGCGCCCGCCGGGGTGCCGGACCTGGCCGGGATCGCCTGGCTGCTGCGCCACGCCGCCGCCGTCACGGCCTGGAAGCAGTACGGCCCGGCGCGCTGGTCGCTGCGCGCGCATCCCTCGTCCGGCAACCTGCATCCGACCGAGACCTGGCTGTGCGCGCGCGGCATCGCCGGCCTAGCCGACGGCCTGTACCACTACCAGGCCGAGGACCACAGCCTGGAATTGCGTGCCGACCTGGCCGCCGAGCCGGAGGCCGGGCCTTCTCTGCACCTGGCCTATTCCTCCGTCGCCTGGCGCGAGGCCTGGAAGTACGGCGAGCGCGCCTTCCGCTACTGCCAGCTCGACATGGGCCACGTGCTCGGCGCCCTGGCCTACGCCGCGGCCCTGCTCGGCTGGCGTCCGCGCTTGCTGACCCCGGGTGCGGACGAACTGGCGGCTTGCCTGGGCCTCGACCGGGCCGCGGACTACGCCGGCGTCGAGCCGGAGGAGGCCGAGGCGGCGGTGTGCCTGTTCGGCGCCCCGGCCATGCCGCGCTTCAGCCGCTGGCACGGCCGCCCCGGCCTGCTCGACGGCAACCCCATGTACCGCTGGCCGGTCATCGACGAGGTCGCGGCGGCGACCCGCGGCCGCCTGCCCCCGCTGCCCGCCGGGCCGGCCGAGGTGCCCGCCGGCGTGGCCGCGGAGACCCTGTTGCGGCGGCGCAGCGCCCAGGCCTTCGACGGCCGTTCGGAACTGCCCGTGACCGCCTTCCGGCGCCTGCTCGGCACCCTGGCTGGGGCGGCCGGGTCGCCGGCCTGGGCGCTCTGGACCTATGCGGCGCGCGTGCATCCGGTCCTGTTCGTGCACCGGGTCGAGGGCCTGGCCCCGGGGCTCTATTGCCTGCCTCGCTCGGAGGCCGGTCTGGCCGGCCTGGCCGGTGCCATGCGCCGGGAGTTCGCCTGGACCCCGGCCGACCCCGAGCTGCCGCTCTACAAGCTGGTCGGCGCCAAGGCCGAGCGCACCGCGCGCACGGTGTCGTGCCATCAGGACATCGCCAGCCAGTGCGCCTTCTCGGTCATGTTCGTGGCCGAGTTCGCCGGCCCGGTCGGCGCCGACCCGGCCGCCTGGCGACATCTGCACTGGGAGGCCGGCCTGCTCGGACACGCCCTCACTTTGGCGGCCGAGGCGGAGGGCTGGCGCGGCACCGGCATCGGCTGCTTCTTCGACGACGCCGACCAGGAACTGCTCGGCCTGGCCGACGACCGCTACCGGGTGATCTACCACTATGCGGTCGGCATGGCCGTCGACGACGCCCGCCTGAGCACCCTGCCGGCCTATGACTGAGGCGGCCGTCGACACCCTGCTGCGCGAGGCCATGGCCGGCTACCGGGCCGACCCGGCGCGCGCCGATTTCATGCTCAACTACGCCTGCAGCCAGGCGGTCGACCCGTTGCCGCTGTACCGGGTGCTGTACAAGTTCTACAACGGCCAGCGCCGCTTCGAGCCGGCGCGCGACTTCGCGGCCCGGGCCCTGGCCGAGTCGGCGCGCCGGGCCGGCTTGGCCGGGCCGCCCGAGGGCTGGCGCCGGGACGCCCTGACCGGCGTCGAGACCCTGCTCGCCAGCCAGTTGCTGCTCGCCCTCAAGGCCACCGCCTTCCTCGCCCTGCGCGCCGGTGACGAGGCCGCCGCCGGCCGCCACCTGGCCGTCCTCAAGGACCTCGACCCGGAGGACGGCAGCGGCGTCTCGGTGGTCGCCGCCCTGGCCGACGGCGCGCTCGCCGGGGACTATCCTTGAAGGGTAGCGGCGACCCTGCAGGAGGCGGGCGATGGCGAAGCGGTCCTATCCCCTGGCCAAGGTATACGGCCTGATCGAGCCCGGCCCCGTGGTGCTGCTGGCGACCGCCGGGAAGACGCGCCCGAATGTCATGACCCTGTCCTGGCTGATGCCGGTCGAGTTCGAGCCGCCCCTGCTGGCCTGCCTGCTCGGCGCCGGCGACTACAGCTACGGGCTGCTGCGCAAGAGTCGCGAATGCAGCCTCAACATCCCGGCCGTGGAACTGGCCGAGCAGGTGGTGGCGGTGGGCAACTGCTCCGGCCGCGAGGTCGACAAGTTCGCCGCCTTCGGGCTCGCCACCCGGCCGGCCGCCTGCGTCGGCGCGCCGCTGCTCGAAGCCTGCTATGCCAGCCTGGAATGTAAGGTTTACGACAGCCGGATGGCGAACCGCTACGGCCTGTTCATACTTGAGGTGGTCAAGGCCTGGGTGGACGGTGCGGTGAAGAATCCCCGCACCCTGCACCACCGCGGCATGGGCGCCTTCATGGTGGCCGGCGAGACGATCCGGCTGAAATCGGCGATGAAGTAGCCTGCGGGCCGCCAGCCACGCCTACGGCCCCGGCCAGTGAAACCGAGCCTCAGCCGTTCCCGTCTGGTCGGCCGCCTGCGCGAGCGCCTGCTCAGGCACGGCTACCCGCGCCTGCAGATGTCGCTCATGGTCCTCCTCACCGGCGCCGCCGGGTTCCTCGTTTCGGCCCTGCTCCTCGGTGCCGGCCTGGAGACCATGTGGCTACGCTACCTGTGCGCCTTCGCGGTCGCCTACCCGGTCTTCCTGGCCCTGCTCTGGCTGTGGCCGCGCACCGGCGCGGCGGATTACGGCGAGTTCGCCGACCTGAGCGGATTCGGTGCCTCGCCATCCGGCGGTGTGCCGGTGCCGGGCGGCGGCCATTTCGGCGGCGCCGGCGCCAGTGCCCGCTTCGAAGTGCCGGCCATGGAACTCGGCGGCGCCGAGGCAGGCGTGGGCGGCGACGTCGGCGATGGCGCGGCCGACGCCCTCGATGCGGTGGGCGACGGCGACGAATTCGCCGTCGTCCTGCTCGTCCTGGTGTTGCTGCTGGCGGTCCTGATCGCCTCGGCCTGGCTGGTCTACACGGCGCCCGGCCTGTTCGCCGAGCTGACCGTCGACGGCGCCCTGTCGGCCGGCCTGTACCGGCGCCTGCGCCAGACCGAGACGCCGTCCTGGCTGGCGACGGCGCTGCGCCGTACCTGGCTGCTGTTCGCCCTCACCGGGGTCGCCGCCGTGGCCTGCGCCTGGTGGCTGCAGCACCTGGTGCCGGGCGCGCACTCCATCGGTGCCGTGCTGGCGCGCCTGTAGCGCCGTCTCAGAGGGGCAGGCCGAATTCCGGCCCGATCAGCTTGAGCCAGTCCTCCAGGCGCGCTTCCAGGAGCATCTTCTGGTTGTCCAGGTCCTGCACCAGGCCGACGAATTCGCCCTCCCGCTCGGCCTTGGAGGCCATGAATTCATAGCCGTCGGTGGGCCAGGCGCCGACCACGCGGGCACCGCGCGCGACCACGAAGTCGTACAGCTCGCCGAGCGCGTCGCAGAAGTTGTCGCCGTACTTCTCCTGGTCGCCGAGGCCGTACAGGGCCACCGTCTTGCCGGTGAAGTCGAGCTCGGCCAACTGGGGCAGGAACTCGGCCCAACTCGGGTTCTGGCAGTCCGCCTCCAGGCCCGGCATGGCGCCCTCGCCCAGGGTCGGGGTGCCAAGGATCAGGTGGCTGTAGCCGGCCACCAGCTCCGGGGTGGCCTTGTTGACGTTGAGGGGATCGGCGATGTCGTCGTTGTCGGGAAAGCGACGCTTGATCATCTTGGCGATCTTGCGCGTGTTGCCGGTGTTGCTGCCGAAGAAGAGGCCGATACGGGGCATGACGGTTCCTGTCCAGGTGGTGACGATAGGCTCATTCAAGCAATCGGCGCGCCACGGCCGGCGCTACAATGGCCGCCTCGCAACCACGGACAGCAGCAGCCATGTGCGGCATCGCCGGCGAACTCCGCCTGGACGGCTCCAGACCCGACCCCGCCGTCATCGGGAAAATGACCGCCACCCTGGCCCGGCGCGGGCCGGATGCCGAAGGCAGCTGGTATTCCGGTCCGGTCGCCTTCGGCCACCGCCGCCTGGCCATCATCGACCTCAGCCCGCGCTCGGCCCAGCCCATGGTGGACGCCGAGCTGGACCTGGCCCTGGTGTTCAACGGCACCATCTACAACTACCCGGCCCTGCGTGCCGAGCTGATCGGCAAGGACCACCACTTCCATTCCGACGGCGACACCGAGGTGATCCTGCGCGCCTACGCCGAGTGGGGCGAGGCCTGCGTCGAGCGCCTGCACGGCATGTTCGCCTTCGCCATCTGGGATGGCCGGCGCGGCCAGCTGTTCCTGGCCCGCGACCGCCTGGGCATCAAGCCGCTCTACTACAGCCGCACCGGCACGGCGCTGCGTTTCGCCTCCAGCAGCCAGGCCCTGCTCGCGGCCGGCGACGTCGACACCGCAATCGACCCGGTCGCCCTGCACTACCAGTTCACCCTGCATGCCGTGGTGCCGGCGCCGCATACCCTGCTGGCCGGGGTGCGCAAGCTGATGCCGGCCACCAGCCTGACCGTCGGGCGCGACGGCCGCGCCGTCGAACGGCGCTACTGGTCGCTGGCGGCGCGTCGGCCGCAGCGCAACATGACCGAGGCCGACTGGCAGGCGGCCATCCACGAGGCCCTGCGCGCGGCGGTGGAGAAGCGCCTCTCGGTGGCCGACGTCAAGGTCGGCGTCCTGCTCTCCGGCGGCCTCGATTCCAGCCTGCTGGTCGGCCTGCTGGCGGAACACGGGGTGGGCGACCTGATGACCTTCTCGGTCGGCTTCGAGGACCAGCCCGAGGAGCGCGGCCACGAGTTCGAGTATTCCGACGCCGTGGCGGCCCACTTCGGCACCCGCCACCACCAGTACGCCATCCCCAACAGCGAGGTCCTGCGCCGCCTGCCCGAGGCGGTCGACGCCATGGCGGAGCCCATGGTCGGCCAGGACGCGGTGGCCTTCTACCTGCTCGCCGAGCAGGTCTCCAAGACGGTCAAGGTGGTGCAGAGCGGCCAGGGCGCCGACGAGGTGTTCGGCGGCTATTTCTGGTATCCGCGCATGTACGCCGAGACCGAGGGCGCCGCCGTGGAGCGGTTCCGGCGCCATTACTTCGACCGCGACCACCCCGAGTTCCTGGCCACCGTGGCGCCGCGCTACCATGGCGCCGACCACACCGCCGAACTGGTCGCCGGGCGCCTGGCCGAGCCGCTGGCCGACGAGTTCATCGACCAGGTGCTGCGCATGGACGTGACCATGCTGATCACCGACGACCCGGTCAAGCGGGTCGACAACATGACCATGGCCTGGGGCCTGGAGGCGCGCGTCCCCTTCCTGGACCACGAGGTGGTCGAGCTGGCCGCCGCCATGCCGCCCGAACTCAAGCTGGCCTCGGGCGGCAAGCACATGCTCAAGCGCATCAGCCGGGGCCTCGTCCCGGACCTGGTGATCGACCGCAAGAAGGGCTATTTCCCGATGCCGGCCCTGAAGTACGTGCGCGGCGACTTCCTCGACTTCATGCGCGGCCTGCTGGAGTCGCGCGCCTGCCGCGAGCGCGGCCTGTTCCGGCGCGCCTACGTCGATCTCCTGCTGGCCGAGCCGGAGGCGCACCACACGCGCATCCAGGGCAGCAAGCTATGGCATCTGGCCCTGCTGGAGTTCTGGCTGCAACGCCACGTCGACGCGGCCTAGGCTAGGCAGCTTCGACCCGGTTGCGGCCGTTCGCCTTGGCCTTGTAGAGGGCCGTGTCGGCACGCGCCATGGCGACGTCGGCGTTGACGTCGTCGGGGAACAGCTGGGCGACGCCGATGCTCACCGTGAAGTGCAGGTGGCCGCCCTCGAACTGGATGCCGTCGGCCTCGGTCTGGCTGCGCAGGCGTTCGGCGAATTCGAGGGCGCCGCCCGGGGTCGTGCCGAACAGCAGGACCGCGAATTCCTCGCCGCCCAGGCGCCCGGCCAGGTCGGTGCGGCGCAGGTTCAGGCGGACCAGATTGGCGAAGTGGCGCAGGGCGGCGTCGCCGGCGGCATGGCCGTGGTTGTCGTTGACCTGCTTGAAGTGGTCGAGGTCCAGCATCAGGAGGGTTGCCGGCGGTTCGTCGAAGCGCTGCAGGCGCGCCCGCTCCTGCTCGATCAGGCTCAGGAAATGGCGCCGGTTGGGCAGCCCGGTCAGCGAGTCGGTCGTGGCCAGGGCCTGCAGCTCGGCTTCCATGCGCTTGCGTTCGCTGATGTCCTGCTTGATGCCGACGAAATGGCTGATGTTGCCGTCGTCATCGGTCACCGGGGCGATGATCAACTCCTCGTCGTACAGGCTGCCGTCGCGTTTCTTGTTCACCACCTCGCCGCGCCAGACCCGGCCGGCCAGGATGGTCTGCCACATGGCCGCGTAGAAAGGCTGGCTCTGCAGGCCGGACTTGACCAACTCGGCGGGGCGATGGCCGACCGCCTCGTGGCGCCGATAGCCGGTCAGCTCCTCGAAGGCCGGGTTGACCCATTCGATGCGGGCCTGGGCGTCGGTGATGACGATCGCGTTGGCGGCGGCGTCGAGCGCCGAGACCAGCAGGCGGTCGCGCGCCTGGGCAGTCTGGCGGGCACTGATGTCGTGGAAGGCGACGACGGCCCCGGCGCGGCCGTCCTTGGCATCCATGCGGGTGACGATGAGGTGGACCGGGAGGCCGCTGCCGTCCTTGCGGATGAACCACTCGTCCAGGTGGCGCGTCTTGCCATCCTGGAGGGTCAGGTGGATCGGACACAGCTGCGCCTCGTAGGGGCGGCCGTCGGCATGGTGGTGGTGGATCAGGGCATGCTGATCGTTGCCGAGCAGTTCCTCCGCCGTGTAGCCGAGCAGGGCCAGGGCAGCCGGATTGACGAAGGTGCAGAGGCCGTTCTCGTCGACGCCGTAGACGCCTTCGCCGAGGGCGGCGAGCAGTTGCCGGCGCTCCTTGGCCAGGCGCCGGTCGCGGTCGCGCAGCTGGCGCTGGCGGAAGGCCAGCATGAAGGACAGGAACAGGATGGTCATGCCGCCGGCGGTGGCGACGCCGATGGCCAGCCAGTGCTGTTCGGCGACGTCCGACCACCTGACGGCGGGGGCCTGGTCGTAGGGCGGCAGGCGCAGGGTCTGCAGCATGGCGCGCACCGGCTCGTAGTCGGTCGGGATGGCCCAGCCGTGGTAGTGCCCGGCACGCGCCGCCGGGTTGTCGGCCGCGAGGGAGAAGAGCGCCTTGGCGACCGCCTGGGCGAGGTGCTCGTCGGTCGCCGGCATGGCGGCGAACGGCCATTCCGGGTACAGCCGCGTCGAGACCAGGAAGGGGAAGCCGGGCGCCGGGTGCGGGTTGACCACCCGGATCTGGCTCAGTTGGAGGACGCCGCGCGCGGCCAGTGCCTCGAGCACGCCGGTACGCACGAAACCGGCGTCGGCGCGGCCTTCCAGCACGGCGTAGATGGCCTTGTCCTGGGGCATGCCGGTGATCAGCAGGTCGAGGTCGCGCACCGGGCTGAGGCCGATCCGGGTCAGTTCGGCGGCCTGCATCTGGTAGCCGCCGAACGAGGTGACCTCGGCGGCGGCGACCCGCTTGCCGCGCAGGTCGGCCAGGCCGGCGATGTCCTGGCGGCCGGCCGGCACGAAGACGACGCCGCCGAACTGGGTCAGCGGCCGGCCGTTCTCCAGCTCGATGAGGGTGGCGAGCGGCGACGACAGGGCGTTGTGCTTGGTCAGGTAGACGTAGTGGCCGGGATTGGTGAGGACGAAGTCCAGGCGTTGCTGGCGCACGGCCTCTTCCAGCTCGGGCAGGGTCAGGGCCAGCACCCGGAAGGGCTGCCGCGTCTGGGCGGCCAGGTAGTCGGCGGTCGGCTGCCAGCGGGCCAGGGTCTCCGGCTTGGGCCGGAAGGCCAGCACCCCGATGGTGACGGGCCGCGGCGGGGCCGCGCAGGCCACACCGAAGCAGGCCAGCACGGTCACGGCCAGCAGGCAGAGCCAACGGGACATCGGGCGGGTTCCGGGCATCGTTATCCGGGTAGTTGTACGCACGGAAGGGTTATATCGCCATTATTGACGATGCGCCTTCGTTGCGCATCAAGGAGATGGACGGACCGCCCCTGTCGGAAACCCAACAAGGCGTCGCGCCGGTGGACTTTCGGACATGGGGTTGGGCCGCATAGGCGTGATGAAGTACATATAAATCAATATGTTGTGTCATGTCATGGGGTGGCATGGGGTTTGCGATGGCTAGCCCATAGCAGTTCAACACAAGGAGATACGCCATGATTACCCTGACGCCCGCGGCCCTGTCCGCCGTCGAGAAGTTCATCCAAGGAGCGGCCAGTCCCGTGGCCGGTCTCCGCATCGCCATCTCCGGCGGTGGTTGTTCCGGTTTCCAGTACGGCATGAGCCTGGAAGAGAACGCCGCCGAGGACGACGTGGTGGTGGACCTGGGCAAGGTGAAGCTGCTGGTCGATCCGTTCTCGGCGCCGCTGCTGAGCGGTGTCACGGTCGACTTCGTCGACAGCCTGAACGGCTCCGGCTTCAAATTCGTGAACCCCAACGCGGCCAGCTCGTGCGCGTGCGGTTCCTCGTTCTCCGTCTAAAGGGATCACGGCCATGTGGGACTACTCGGACAAGGTCAAGGAACACTTCTTCAGCCCGCGCAACTCGGGCGTGCTGGAAGACGCGAACGCCGTCGGCGACGTCGGCTCGATCAACTGCGGTGACGCCCTGCGCCTGATGCTCAAGGTCGATCCGGACACGGAAACCATCGTCGACGCCCGCTTCCAGACCTTCGGCTGCGGCTCCGCGATCGCCTCCTCCTCGGCCCTGACCGAGATCATCAAGGGCAAGAAGCTGGACGACGCCCTCAAGGTCAGCAACCAGGACATCGCCGACTACCTGGACGGCCTGCCGCCCGAGAAGATGCACTGCTCGGTGATGGGGCGCGAGGCCCTGCAGGCCGCCGTCGCCAACTACCGCGGCGAGGAGTGGAAGGATGACCACGAGGAAGGCGCCCTGGTGTGCAAGTGCTTCGCCATCGATGCGGTCCTGATCGAAGAGACGGTGCGCGCCAACAACCTGACCTCGGTGGAGGACGTCATCAACTACACCAAGGCGGGCGGCGGCTGCTCGTCCTGCCACGAGAACATCGAGGAAATCCTCACCAAGGTGATGGCCGAGCGCGGCGAGACCTTCTCGCCCCACGCCGTGGAACTCAAGGAAGAGGCCAAGCCGAGCAAGCTGACCAACCTGCAGCGCATCAAGCGCATCGAGACCATCCTGGATTCGATCCGGCCGCAACTGCAGCGCGACCACGGCGACATCGAACTGGTCGACGTCGACGGCAAGACCATCTACGTCAACATGATCGGCGCCTGCGCCGGCTGCCAGATGGAAGCCATGACCCTGCAGGGCATCCAGCAGCGCCTGATGGAAGACCTGGGCGAGTTCGTCAAGGTGGTGCCGAGCCGCGCCGGCTCCTACGCCCGCGCCGCCAGCCACGTATAAGGAGAGCGCCATGGACGGCATCTACCTCGACAACAACGCCACCACCCGCGTCGACGACGCGGTGGTCGCGGCCATGCTGCCCTTCTTCACGGAACAGTTCGGCAACCCGTCCTCGATGCACAGCTTCGGCAACAAGGTCGGCCTGTCGATCAAGAAGGCGCGCATGCAGGTGCAGGAACTCCTGGGTGCCGAGCACGAGTCGGAGATCATCTTCACCTCCTGCGGTACCGAGTCCGACTCGACCGCCATCCTGTCCGCCCTGCGCGCCAGCCCGGAGAAGAAGGAGATCATCACCACCAGCATCGAGCACCCGGCCGTCCTGGCCCTGTGCACCCACCTGGAGAAGGAAGGCTACAAGACCCACTTCCTCAAGGTGGACGAGAAGGGCCGCCTGGACCTGGACGAATACGCCAAGCTGCTCACCGACAAGGTCGCCGTGGTCTCGATCATGTGGGCCAACAACGAGACCGGCACCCTGTTCCCGGTCGAGCGGATGGCCGAGATGGCCCATGCCAAGGGCATCCCCTTCCACACCGATGCGGTCCAGGCCGTGGGCAAGGTGCCCATCGATCTGAAGACCAGCAAGATCGACATGCTCTCCCTGTCCGGCCACAAGCTGCACGCGCCCAAGGGCGTCGGCGTCCTGTACCTGAAGCGCGGCGTCCGCTTCCGTCCGCTCCTGCGCGGCGGCCACCAGGAACGCGGCCGCCGGGCCGGCACCGAGAACACCGCCTCCATCGTCGGCCTCGGGCTCGCCTGCGAGCAGGCCATGCAGCACATGGCGTTCGAGAACACCGAGGTGAAGCGCCTGCGCGACAAGCTGGAGGCCGGCATCCTGGCCAAGGTGCCGCGCGCCTTCGCCACCGGCGACGTCAGCAACCGGCTGCCCAACACCAGCAACATCGCCTTCGAGTTCATCGAGGGCGAGGCCATCCTGCTCCTGCTCAACAAGTTCGGCATCGCCGCCTCGTCGGGCTCGGCCTGTACCTCGGGCAGCCTGGAACCCAGCCACGTCATGCGCGCCATGGGCATTCCCTACACCGCCGCGCACGGCACCATCCGCTTCTCGCTGTCCCGCTACAGCACCGAGGCGGAGGTCGACCGGGTCATCCAGGTGGTGCCGGAGATCGTCGCCCAGCTGCGCAAGCTGTCGCCCTACTGGGGCGAGAACGGCCCCGCCGAAGAGCCGGAAAAGGCCTTCGCCCCGGTCTACGCCTGAGTCCGGGCCGACGTTCAAGATTCGCCCCCTCCTGCCGATATAGGAAGGGTCCGCCGGTCGCCCGCGAGGGCGGCTGCGGTCGGATCACCCGTATCTACCCGCAGGAGGAGGCGTAATCATGACGTCCCGGATCAAATGGCTGGCTGCCCTGGCGGCACTGGTGCCCGGCCTGGCCCTGGCGGCCACGGCCACCGGCAACCTGAGTGTCTCGGCGACCGTGAGCGATACCTGTACGGTCGGCACCAGCAGTATCGATTTCGGCGCCTACAACCCCATTTCCGGTTCCGCGCGCAGCGGTACCGGCGCGGTCAAGGTCACCTGTACCACCGGCACCCCGTACAGCATCGAGCTCGGCACCGGCGCCAATACGGCGTCCTGCTCCGGCAACCGCTGCATGAAGGACGCCAGTACCCACTACCTGCCCTACGAGCTGTACCTGGATAGCGGGCACGTCACGGTGTGGGGCGGTGCCGACTACGTGGCGGGCACGGCCAAGGTCTCGCAAACCGGCACCGGTGCCGAACAGACCCACGACCTCTACGGTGGCATCGCCGCCAGCCAGAACGTCCCGGCCGGCAGCTACAGCGACACCGTGACCATCACCATCAGCTACTGATGGCACTCGGACGCCTATTGGCCGCCGGCGCCCTGCTCTGGGCGGCCGGTGCCGGTGCCGCGGACATCGGCGTCATGCCGGTCGGGCTGAGCCTCGCCCAGGGCCGCGACCGCGCGGCGATCACCGTCACCAACCAGGGCAAGGACGGCGTGGTGATGCAGGTCGACACGGTGGCCTGGACCCAGGAGGGCGGCGAGGACCGCTACGTCCCCACCGCCGAACTGCTGGTCAACCCGCCGCTGTTCACGGTCAAGCCCGGCCATTCCCAGGTCTTGCGCGTCGGCCTGCGGCAGCCGCCTTCGGGCGAGCGGGAAGCCGCCTACCGGCTGATCCTGCGTGAAGTCCCCCAGGCCGCCGCCGTGCCGGCCAGCCCGGTGGCGGGCGGCCGGGTCCAAGTCCTGCTGCAGATGCGCCTGCCGGTCTATGTCGACCCGGCGCGACCGGATCCGGGCCAGCGTTGGCAGGCCCGCTGGGGCCGCGACGGCACCCTTGAAACGACCCTCAGCAACACCGGCAACGTGCATCTGGTGGTGGGCGAACTGCGCCTGCGCGCCGCCGATGCGGCGCCGGACGCGGCGCCCATCGCGATGCTCAAGGCCGGCACCCCGGTTTTTCCGGGCCAGAGCCGGACCTGGCAGTTGCCGGTCGGCCCCGCCGCCCGCGGCCAACGCTGCACGCTCGAAGTGACGACCGATCGGGGCCCGCAGCATGTGGCACTCGATCCGGTCCACCCGTGAGCCGGCGCGCCGACACCCGGCAGCCTGCCTCGGCGTCCTCGCTTTGCTGTGCGCCACGGCCGGGGCGGACGAGCCGGTCATCCTGGCGGTCAACCTGAACGGCATCGAGCGCGACGAGATCATCACCGCGCGTTACCTCGACGACGGCAGCCTGGCCGTCGCGCAACGGGACCTGGCCGGCTGGGGCATGCGGCTGCCGGCGGCCGGAAGCCTGAGCCTGGACGGTCGCGCCTACGTCCGCCTGGCCGACCTGCCCGAGGTTGCCTACGAGATCGACGCCGACAGCCAGAGCCTGCGTCTCCGGGTCCCGGCCAAGTCGTTCGCCGACCATGCCCTCGCCTACGGCCCGGAGGGCGACGCGCCGCTCACCCCGGGCACGCCGGGCGGCTTCCTGAACTACGACCTCAACTGGCAACGCGACGACGGTGCCGAACGCGGCGGCGGCCTGTTCGAGGCCGGCGTCTTCAACGGCTGGGGCAGCGGCCAGGCCAGCCTGCTCTGGGACGCCGACGCCGGGACCTGGCGGCGTCTCGACACGACCTGGACCATGGACCGGCCGGACAGGATGCAAAGCCTGCGCCTGGGCGACGCCATCGGCCTGCCCGGCAGCTGGGGGCGGGCGGTGCGTTTCGGCGGCCTGCAGTGGGCGACCAACTTCGCCACCCGGCCGGGTTTCATCACCTTCCCGCTGCCCAGCCTGCGCGGCGAGGCCAGCCTGCCTTCCACCCTCGACGTCTTCATGGACAGCGCGCGGCTCCTCCGGGACGAGATCCAGGCCGGGCCCTTCGACCTGAGCAACGTGCCCGTGGTGACGGGCCAGGGCGAGCTGCGCATGGTGGTGCGCGACCTCCTGGGCCGCCAGCAGGTCATCAGCCAGTCCTACTACGCGAGCCCTGCGCTGCTGAGGCCCGGCCTGCGCGACTTCGCCTACGAGATCGGCTTCCTGCGCCAGGACTACGGCACGGCCAGCAACCGTTACCGGGGCGCGATGGCGACGGCCACCGAACGGCTGGGCGTGAGCCCGGCGTTCACCCGGGAATGGCGGGCCGAAATGACCGGCGACGCCCAGGTGCTGGGTGCCGGCGGGGTCTGGCTGGTGTCCGCGGGGGCCGTGCCGTTCGCCGGCACGGTCGGCCTCGACGCCGCGGTCAGCCACGGACCGGCGGGGATCGGGACTTTGGTCGGGCTGGCCGCCGAGCACCGCTCGCGCCGGCTCAACGTCGGTCTCCAGGTCCGTTACGCCGAGCGCCGTTTCGTCCAGCTCGGCCTGTCGGAGACGGTGACGCCGCGCCTGACGGCGTCCGCCACACTGGGGTACAGCCTGGCCGGCCAGAGTCTGGGCTTCGGCTATCTGCGCCAGTCGACCTGGCAGGGCGACGACCGCCGCCTGGTCACCGGCAACTACAGCCTGGCGCTCGGGCGTGCCGGCCAACTCGGCGCCTACGTCCTGCACGAGCTGGGCGAGGCCGGCGGCTTCAGCCTGTCCGCCGTCTGGTCGCGGGCGCTCGACCCCGAGGTCGGCGTCAACGCCCGGGTCGACCGCCAGGGCGGACACAGCCAGGCCGATCTCCAGATCCAGCGCAACACGCCCAGCGCGGGCGGCCTGGGCTACCGGTTCCTGGTCGGCGACGAAGGCCGCTACCAGGCCGCGGCCACGCTGCAGACGGCGCGCGCCACGGCCACCGCCGAGGCCGCCGCCGCCGACGGCCGCACCGCCTACCGGGCCGGGCTGAGCGGCGGCGTCGCGGTGGCCGGCGGCGGCGTCTTTCCGAGTCGCCGCATCGACGGCAGCTTCGCGGTCGTCAAGGTGGCCGACTTCGCCGACGTGCGGGTCTACCGCGACAACCAGGAGGTCGCCCGTACCGACCGGCACGGCTTGGCCCTGATCACCCAGCTGCGCGCCTATGAGAAGAACCCGGTGGCCATCGAAGCGGCCGACTTGCCCATCGATGCCGAGGTCGATAGCCTGCAACTCAAGCTGACGCCCGCCTTGCGCAGCGGGGTGGTGGCCGAGTTCCCGGTCCGGCGTAGCCGCAATGCCCGGATTCGGCTGGTCGACGAGGACGGCCGCGCCTTGCCCGCCGGCGTGCAGGTGCGCATCGAGGGCGATGCCCGGACGTTCCCGGTCGGCTTCGACGGCCGCGTTTTCCTGACCGGCCTGCCCGGCCGGGTGGGGGTGGCGGCCGAATGGGACGGCCGCCGTTGCCGGGCCGAACTGGTGCCGGGGCCGGCGGCGGAACCGCTGCCCGACCTGGGCACCGTCGTCTGCAAAGGAGCGATGCCATGAAGGCCGTGATCTGTGCCGTGTCGTCCGTGCTCGCGTTGTTGCTGGCCAAGCCGGCGGCGGCGCTGTGCATCCTCTGCTCGTGCTCGGTGGCCATCAACAGCCAGGTCGCGTTCGGGGTCTACAATCCCCTGCCGGGCAGCGCCGCGGACACCGCCGGGCGCTTCACCGTGACCTGCGACGTCACCCTCGGGGTGCTCGACACCTATACCGTGGCCCTGGGCAAGGGCGGCAGCGGCAGCTATGCGCCGAGAAAGATGAGCAGCGGCACCAACGCGCTCAGCTACAACCTGTATCTGGACGCCGCCAGGACGACGGTCTGGGGCGACGGCAGCGGCGGCACGTCGCTGGTGAGCGACGCCTCCCTGCTGGGCCTGCTCGGGCACTACGTCAGGGTCTACGACGTCTATGGCCGCATCCTCGCCAACCAGCAGACCGCCCGCCCGGGCAGCTATGCGGACACCGTCACGATCACCGTCACCTACAACTGAGCGGCCGGGCGGCGGCATGGTCCCGGCAATGATCCGAACGGGTCAGCATCATTTTCCACAGTAATAACATTAGTATCACACTGGTTTCTTATGCTCTTGCGGTCTCCCGGGGCCACGCTTGGGACACGGTAGGATGAGAGCGCAGCGAGCCGACATGTCACGGCGGGCGACTGGATGTGCGCCGCCAAACCGATTCCCTATCCCATCGTTGTCCAGGCCGACGGTCCGTCCGGGCGGCACAGCACCTACTGTCAACGCGGAGATAGAAAATGAACAGACGTGAGTTTCTCAAGACCGGTTCGCTCGGTCTCGCCGGCCTTGCCCTGGGCGGCCAAAGCCTGCCCTGGCTGATCGATCAGGCGGTCGCGGGAAGCCTGGCCAGCGGCCAGCCCTGGAAGTTCGGCGTCATGGCCGACACGCAATGGAGCAACAAGAACGACCCCGACAGCCCGGCCACGTGCGCGGTCAACATCATCGAGGCCCTGAACCAGCAGTTCATCGCCGCCGGCGTCAAGTTCGTGGTCCAGGTCGGCGACCTGGTCAACACGGAAACCTGGAACGTCACCTCGGCGGCCGGCTATACCGACCCGTTCGGCAACGCCGCCGGTACCGCCGTGCGCACCCTGCCGTACCGTGCCTGGGCCGCCCAGTCGCTGTACGACCACGGCATCGGCTTCTTCCCGCTGCGCGGCAACCACGAGGGCAGCCAGACCGCCGCCAACGAACTGCCGGCCCTGTTTCCGCAGACCCTGGGCGAGGCGGACGCGATGTACGGCGTCAGCAAGGTCGTCGCCAGCACCATCGACGGCCTCAAGGGCTTGAGCTACGCCTTCGACTTCGGCAACGTGCGCATCGTCATGCTCGACCAGTTCACCCGCAAGGACGGCTCCGGCGCCGACAACAGCACCGCGATGCTGGACCAGCTGGCCTGGGTCGACAACGTCCTCGCCGACCGCCCGGCCGGCAGCCACGCCTTCGTCATGGCGCACAAAAACCTGATCGGCCAGAACCACGCCGACTGCCTGTTCGGTGCCAACGCGACGACCAACCCGGAGGCGCGCAACCAGTTCATCGGCAGCCTGCAGGCCAACCAGGTCGGCCTCTACCTGGGCGGCCACGACCACATGCACCACCGTTCCCTGATCGCCAGCCCGGACCGCAGCGCGCAGACCCAGCAGATCATCTGCTCGTCGAACAGCTACAAGTTCTACATCCCCAAGGGCACCCCGAACGACACCGACGGCTGCGAGACCGTGGTGGCCCAGGAACTGTTCACCATCGGCTACTACCTGTTCACCGTCGACGGCCCCTGCCTGACCGTGGAGTTCTATTCCTCCAGCCACGGCGAGGACTACGGCGACGTCGATCTGACGGCCTCACCGTTGGCCGGCTACCAGTTCTTCCTGCGCGAGCGGTTCGGCTACAGCCTGAACGGCAAGCAGTTCGACATCGCCAACGGCGAGTCCTACACCAAGGTGCAGGACAGCCACGCCGGCACCACGGCCAAGATCCTGTCCGGCAGCAATGCCGACACGGCCGGCGACCAGGACTACAACGGCCGCGCCGAGACCAAGACCGTGCGCACCGGCTGGCGCGACCGCCCGACCGGCGCCGCCAGCGCGGTCCTCAAGCTGTGGGGCATGGCCGAGAACCTGAGCCTGTTCGACGGGGACCTGACCGGCATGCTGCCCGACAGCGACGCCAGCACCGTCGGCGACGTCTACGTCCTGTCCCTGTCCTACGACGCGGCGGCGGTGCGTCCGTCCTTCCTGCGCACCGGCGACTTCGCCGTCTACGCCAAGGACGCCGACGGCAACTGGGTCAAGGCCGTGGAACTGAACGACGGCGGCACCGGCAAGTTCGTGTACGGCCCCTGGAAGGCCAAGCACGGCCTCGGCTGCTACGGCGTCGACCCGAGCACCCGCACGGTCTGGGCCGTGCTCAACCGCGACGGCGAATTCGTCGCCCGCTGACCGCCAACCCGATGTCCGGGGGCGCCGCGCGCCCCCGCCCTGCTACTTTGGAGATTCCAACATGAAGAAGACCCTGATCCTGGCCGCGTTCGCCGCCGCCCTGCCGTTCCAGGCCGTCGAGGCGAACGCCGCCGTGCTCGATTTCGACGGCTTGTACCACGACGATGCCCTGGTGGCCGATGCCGGCTACCGCTACGAAGAGGACGGCTTCCGTCTGGTCAACGCCGGCGACTACCCGTTCGCCACCTACGGCGCCCAGGTGAGTCCCGAATACACCGGCTCCACCGCCCTGTTCAACGACAACAACAACGGCGTCACGGTGCTCACCCAGATCGGCGGCGGCGCCTTCGACCTGACCTCGATCGACCTGGCCGAACTGATTCTGGGCGGCAGCAGCTACAGCGTGACCTTCACCGGCACCACCACCGGCGGAGCCGCCGTGACCCAGCAGTTCACCCTGGATGGGCTGGCCGGTTCCGAGACCTTCAGCTTCGATTCCAGCTTCAGCAACCTGACCTCGGTGGTGTGGACCAACAGCCCGGACTACACCCAGTTCGACAACATCACCGTCGCCGCCGCCGTGCCGGAACCGCAGACCTACGCCATGATGCTGGCCGGTCTCGGCCTGCTCGGCACGCTGCGCCGCCGCACCGGCAAGCGCGCCTGAGCCCGGAGGCAGACGCGGGCGGGGCGTGCCCCGCCCGCCGCCCGGCCATGGAGGCCGTCCTGTTCTCCGGCATCCAGGCGGCCGGCAAGTCTTCCTTTTTCACGGCCCGTTTCGCGGATAGCCATGTCCGCCTCAACCTGGACATGCTGCGCACCCGGCACCGCGAGCGCCTGCTGCTCGCGGCCTGCCTGGCCGCGCGCCAGGCCTTCGTGGTCGACAACACCAACCTCACCGCGGCGGACCGCCGGCGCTACATCGAGGCTGCCCGCGCGGCCGGCTTCCGGATCGTCGGCTACCGGTTCCGGATCGAGCTCGCCCACGCCATCGCCCGCAACGCCGGGCGCGCCCGGCCGGTGCCCGAGGTGGCGCTGCGCGCCGCCCGCAGCCGCTGGCAGGTGCCCGCGTACGCCGAGGGCTTCGACGCTCTGTACGACGTCCGCGCCGAAGACGGCCGTTTCGTGGTCGTGCCGGTGGCGCCCGACGCGGTTTTGTAGGAAACCCGACGAAGCCCGCGACGTGGTCCGCTTGGCAACGCGAGTTGGCCGTCGTTTGGCAATTAATAGCCGTTTTATCAATAAGTTAAAATATCCCCGGGTTGGCATGCCGTTTGCGATGGCGAAGACATCCATCGACAGGACGTACACCATGCCCACCATCACCATCGACGACACCACGCTGCGCGACGGCGAACAGTCGGCCGGCGTTGCCTTCACCCTGGAGGAGAAGCTCGACATCGCCCGCCGCCTGGACGCGCTCGGCGTGCCGGAACTCGAGGTCGGCATCCCGGCCATGGGCGACGGCGAATGCGACGGCATCCGCGCGGTCGCCGGGCTCGGCCTCAAGGCCAGGCTGATCGTCTGGAGCCGCATGCACGGCGGCGACCTGGAGGCGTGCCGGAACATGAAGGTGGACATGGTCGACCTGTCCATCCCGGTCTCCGACATCCATATCGGCAAGAAGCTCAAGCGCGACCGCGCCTGGATCCTCAAGACCATCGCCGAGGTGGTGCCGCGTGCCCTGGACATGGGCCTGGAGGTGATCGTCGGCGGCGAGGACGCCTCGCGCGCCGACCTCGACTTCCTGATGCGCGTGCTCGAGGCCGCCCAGGCGGCCGGCGCGCGCCGCTTCCGCTTCGCCGACACCCTGGGCGTGCTGGAGCCGTTCGGCGTCTACGAGACCCTGCGCAGCCTGCGTTCGATCTCCGACCTGGAGATCGAGATGCACGCCCACGACGACCTCGGCCTCGCCACGGCCAACACCCTGGCCGCCTGCCGGGCCGGTGCGACCCACGTCAACACGACCGTCAACGGCCTCGGCGAACGGGCCGGCAACGCCGCCCTGGAGGAGGTCGCCCTCGGCCTCAACAAGCTCTACGGCTACACCACCGGCGTCGACCTGACCGGCTTCCCGGCCCTCTCCCAGCGGGTCGCCGCCGCCTCCGGCCGGCCGGTGCCCTGGCAGAAGAGCGTGGTCGGCGAGGGCGTCTTCACCCACGAGGCCGGCATCCACGTCGACGGCCTGCTCAAGGACCCGGACACCTACCAGGGCTTCGACCCGCGCGAGGTCGGCCGTGCCCACAAGCTGGTGGTCGGCAAGCATTCCGGTTCGCGCGGCGTCCTGGCGGCCTACGCCCGCATGGGCCTGACCCTGAGCCAGGCCGAGGCGCGCGACCTGCTGCCCGACATCCGCGCCTTCGCCGAGAAGGCGAAGCGCTCGCCGGCCGACCAGGAACTGCTGTTCCTGTACCAGCGCTACATCGGCCGCAACGCCCCGGGGGCCCTGCACTGATGAACACCTTCCACATGCGCACCTGGCTGCCCATGCTCATGGCGGGCGTCTTCGCGCTCGCCCACAGCGCCACCGTGCGGCCGCGCGTGCTGCTCGTCGAACGCCTGGCGGCGGCCGGGGCCGGCATGACCTACCGGCCGCGCCGGGGGCCGCTGAGATGACCGAGACCGTGGCCACGGTGCCGGAAACCCGTCCGGGCCTGTTCACGCTCTTGCGCGAGGACGTCGACTGCGTGTTCCAGCGCGACCCGGCGGCGCGTTCCCGTTTCGAGGTGATCACCACCTATCCGGGCGTCCACGCGATCCTGATCCAGCGCCTGGCCCACCGCCTCTGGCATGCCGGCCTGCGTTATCCGGCCCGCCTGCTGTCCTGGCTGGCGCGCCTGTTCACCAACATCGACATCCACCCGGGCGCCACGCTGGGCCGGCGCTTCTTCATCGACCACGGCGCCGGCGTGGTGATCGGCGAGACCGCCGAGATCGGCAACGACGTCACCCTGTACCACGGCGTCACCCTGGGCGGCACCACCTGGAACAAGGGCAAGCGCCACCCGACCCTGGGCGACGGCGTCGTGATCGGTGCCGGGGCCAAGATACTGGGCGCCATCACCCTGGGCGACCGGGTGCGCGTGGGCGCCAACTCCGTGGTGGTCAAGGACGTGCCGGCGGACCGCACCGTGGTCGGCATCCCGGGCAAGGTGGTCAACCGCCTGGCCCCGGTCGACGGCCACGGCATCAACCTCGACCACCACCTGATCCCCGACCCGGTGGGCAAGGCGATCGCCTGCCTGATGGAGCGTATCGAGGTGCTCGAGGGCCGTTTGCGCGAGCACGGCGAGCCGGTCCAGGGCGAATGTTCGGTGTGCGACGCCGACGACCTGTGCGGCGCCACCTACAAGAAGATGAAAAAGGGATGAAATGGATCTGATGGATTTCGACAAGGCGGGCCTCTACTTCGACGAGCCGGTGGCGGCCGGAGTGCAGGACCTGATCGCCGAGGCGGGCGGGGTGTACGGCCAGGCGGCCGCGGAGGCGCTCCTGCACAAGGCCTACTTCCTGGCCCCCGAGTCGCTCGTGGTCCTGGTCGCCCTGTACCGCTACTACTTCTACCAGCACCGCCTCGAGGACGCCCTGCTGGTCGGCGAGCGCGCCCTCGGCATCGTCGGCCGCCGGCTCGGCTTCCCGGACGAGTGGTCGCGCCTGCACCCCGATTTCCTCGGCCAGGCGGTACTCCGCTCCATGGGCCTGCTGCGTTTCTACATGTCGGTCCTCAAGGCGACCGGCTACATCAACCTGCGCCTCGGCCGCATGGCCCAAGGCCAGGCCCTGATCGAGAAGCTGGTCGAACTGGACAGCCACGACCGCTTCGGCGGTCGGGCCATGCTCGAGATGATCGTGGCGGCCGTGGCCGACCGCATCGAGGAAGCCGCCTGAATTTTTTTACTGGAGAACCCAAATGGATGACCTGACCCTGGACGAAGCGATGGAAGACCTGGAATCGGCCGAGGACTTCCTCAACTACTTCGGCATCGCCTTCGACCAGAAGGTGGTGCACGTGAACCGCCTGCACATCCTGCAGCGCTTCCACAACTACATCGGCAAGGCCGGCGCGCTGCCCGACGACGAGGGCGCCCGCCGCGCCGCCTATGCCGCCCTGCTGGCCCGCGCCTACGAGGATTTCGTGCAGTCCGACGCCCTCACGGAAAAGGTCTTCAAGGTGTTCCACATGCACGAGCCGCAGACCGCCTTCGTGCCGCTCACCTCGATCGGCGTCGTGAAGCGCGAGCCGGCACCCGCGGAGGCGCACGAGCACGGCGCCGGCGGCTGCGGCTGCGGCGGCCAGGGCATGTGCCACAGCGTCGAGGGCGCCCTGAGGAGCTGACATGCTGCCCCGCTACGAATATGGCGACGCCGTCCGGGTGGTCCGCAACGTGCGCAACGACGGCACCTACCCGGGCATGGCCATGGGCAACCTGCTGGTCCGGCGGGGCTCGGTCGGCTACGTCATGAACGTCGGCACCTTCCTGCAGGACCAGTTGATCTACACGGTCCATTTCCTCGACCAGGACCGCGTCATCGGTTGCCGCGAGGAGGAACTGATCGGTGCCGACGAGCCGTGGACGCCGAGCCGTTTCGAGACCCGCGAGAAGGTGCGCGCCGCGCTCACCCTGGCGGTGGACGGCGAAGTCCTGGTGCCGGCCGGCACCGAGGGCGAGGTCATGCGGGTGGTGCGCGACACCGACGTCGGGGTCCAGTACCACGTCCATTTCCCCGGCCACGTCCTGCAGGTGCCCGAGCGGGTCCTGGCGCCCCTGGTGGAATGCGATGAGCAAGAAGGAGACTGACGTGAACGTCGCTTACCTGGTCCTCAAGACCGCCAACAGCCTGTACGGCAAGAGCACCAACGCCCTGTCCTCGGCAGAACTGGAAAAGGCCGAGCGCCTGGCCGCGCGCCAGTTCGACATGGAGGCCAGGATACTGGCCAGTCCGGAAGCCCGCGACGTCGCCGTGCCGGAGGCGACCGTCGTGGCCGCCCTGGCCGAGATCCGCGCCCGCTACAGCGACGAGGAGGCCTTCCACGCCGACCTGGCCGGCAACGGCCTCACGGTCGGCCAGTACGCCGAGGCCCTGGTCCGCGAACTGCGCGTCGACGCCATCCTGGAAAAGGTGGCCAGCCGCTCCGCCCGGGTCAGCGAGGTCGACGTCGACCTCTACTACCAGTTCCACCTGGAGGAGTTCAGCCGGCCCGAAGTGCGCCGCGCCCGCCACATCCTGGTCACCATCAACGAGGCCATCCCGGAGAACGGCCGGGAGGCCGCGCGCCAGCGCATCGACGAGATCGCCGCCCGCCTGGCGCGCGACCCAAAGCGCTTCGAGGAGCAGGCGCTGAAGCACTCCGAGTGTCCGACCGCGATGCAGGGCGGCCTGCTCGGCGACGTGGTCGCCGGCAAGCTGTTCCCGGAACTGGAAGCGGTCCTGTTCGCCCTCGCGGAGGGCGAGTTGAGCCCGGTGGTGGAGTCCGAGCTCGGCTTCCACATCCTGCGCTGCGACGAGATCAAGCCGGCCGGCGCGGTGCCGCTCGCCCAGGTGCGCGACAAGGTGCGCGAGATGCTGGCCACCCGGCGCCGGCGCATCTGCCAGAACGCCTGGCTCAAGGCCCTGGGCTGAGGGACCGTTCGGGGCGCTTCCGGGAAGGCCCCGAAATCGTGCAGAATCTGGCCTGGCTCAGGCAAGGACAGTCATGCACACCACGGAAACGACGCTGCCCGGCGTCCGCCTCATCGAACCGACGGTGTTCGGCGACGAGCGCGGTTTCTTCCTCGAGACCTGGCATCAGGCCCGCTACGCCGAGCTCGGCCTGCCGGAATGCTTCGTCCAGGACAACCTGTCCTACTCGCGCCGGGGCGTCCTGCGCGGCCTGCATTTTCAGCATCCGCACGATCAGGGCAAGCTGATCTACGTCCTCCAGGGCGAGGTGTTCGACGTCGCCGTCGACATCCGGGTCGGCTCGCCCAGTTTCGGGCGCACGGCGGTGGCCGTCCTGTCCGCCGACAACCGGCGCCAGTTCTACATCCCGCCCGGCTTCGCCCATGGCTACTGCGTGACCAGCGAGAGCGCGCTGGTGGCCTACAAGTGCTCCGAGTTCTACGCCCCCGGCACGGAGGCCAGCCTGCTCTGGAACGACCCCGACCTGGCCATCGACTGGCCGGAGCGGGCGCCGGAGTTGTCGGCCAAGGACCGGGCCGCCTTGCCGTTGCATGCCTTCCCGCGCGAGCGGCTGCCGGTCTATGTCGGCTGAGGCACGCCGCATCCTGGTCCTCGGCGGTGCCGGCCAGCTCGCCTGGGAACTGCGCCGCAGCCTGGCCAGCCTGGGCCAGGTGATCGCCGCCGGGCGCCGGAGCGCGACCCACGCCGTCGACCTCGAGCACCCGGAGACCATCCTGCCCCTGGTCGAGGCGGTGCGTCCGGACTGGATCGTCAACGCGGCCGCCTATACGGCCGTCGACCGCGCCGAGCAGGAGCCCGAGCGCGCCCGGGCCGTGAACGGGGTGGCTCCGGGACTGCTCGCCGAGGCGGCCGGCCGGGTGGGCGCCCAACTGGTGCACTATTCGACCGATTACGTGTTCGACGGCCGCGCCGGCCGCCCCTACCTGGAGGACGATCCCGCCTATCCGCTCGGCGTCTACGGCGCCAGCAAGCTGGACGGCGAGGCGGCCGTCGCCCGGGCCGGCTGCGACTGGCTCATCCTGCGTACCGCCTGGCTGTACGGCGCCCGCGGCGGCAATTTCATGCGCACCCTGCGCCGGCTGGCGCGCGAGCGTGCCGAGCTGCGCGTGGTCGCCGACCAGGTCGGCGCCCCGACCTGGGCGCGCCACGTCGCCGAGGCCACGGCCCAGATGCTCGCCCGCCTGGGCGACGACCGCGCCGCCTGGCACCGCCACTGCGGCGTCTACCACCTGAGTGCGGCGGGGGAGACGACCTGGCACGGCTTCGCCGAGGCCATCGTCGCCCACCAGCGCCGGCACGAGGAACTGCCCTGCCGGGCCGTGACCGCCATCGCCACGGCCGACTACCCGACGCCGGCACGCCGGCCGGCCTGCTCGCTGCTCGACAACGGCAAGCTGGCGCGCGCCTTCGGCATCCGCCTGCCGGACTGGCGCGTCGGCCTTGCCCAGGTGCAGGAAGAACTGGACGCCGGGGAAGAATGACGGCCAAGACCCTGCTCATCACGGGCGGCGCCGGCTTCATCGGCTCCGCCGTCATCCGCCACCTGATCGCCGACAGCGGCCACCGGGTGGTCAACGTCGACTGCCTGACCTACGCCGGCAACCTGGAGTCGCTCGCCACGGTCGCGGCAGACCCGCGCTACACGTTCGAGCGCGTGGACATCCGGGACGGTGCCGAGGTTGCCCGCCTGTTCCGCCAGTACCGGCCGGACGGCGTCATGCACCTGGCGGCCGAGAGCCACGTCGACCGCTCCATCGACGGACCCGCCGAGTTCATCCAGACCAACGTCGTCGGCACCTACACGCTGCTCGAGGCCGCCCGCGAATACTGGTGCGGCCTCGCCGCGGAGGCGCGCGCCGGCTTCCGCTTCCACCACATCTCCACCGACGAGGTGTACGGCAGCCTGGGGCCGAGCGGCCTGTTCACCGAGGCCACCTGCTACCGGCCCAGTTCGCCCTACTCGGCGAGCAAGGCCGCCTCGGACCATCTGGTGCGGGCCTGGCACCACACCTACGGCCTGCCGACCGTGACCAGCAACTGCTCGAACAACTACGGCCCCTACCATTTCCCGGAAAAGCTCATCCCCCTGATCATCCTCAACGCCCTGGAGGGCAAGCCGCTGCCGGTGTACGGCGACGGCCGCCAGGTGCGCGACTGGCTCTACGTCGAGGACCACGCCCGGGCCCTGGTCAGGGTGTTGCTGGCCGGGCGGCCGGGCGAGACCTACAACATCGGCGGCCGCAGCGAGCGCAGCAACATCGAGGTGGTGCACAGGCTATGCGAGCTGCTGGAAGAGCTGCGTCCGGACAAGCCGGCCGGCGTTGCGCACTACCGCGACCTGGTCCGCCACGTCGCCGACCGGCCCGGCCACGACCTCCGCTACGCCATCGATGCCGGCAAGATCGGCCGCGAGCTCGGCTGGGCGCCGCAGGAGACCTTCGAGACCGGCCTCAGGAAGACCGTGCGCTGGTACCTGGACAACGAGGCCTGGTGGCGCCGGGTGCGCGACGGCAGCTATCGCGGCGAACGCCTGGGCCTGGGGGGCACGCCATGAAGGGCATCATCCTGGCCGGGGGTACCGGCACCCGGCTGTATCCGCTGACCACGCACGTGTCCAAGCAGCTGCTGCCGATCTACGACAAGCCGATGATCTACTACCCGCTCGCCGCCCTCATGCTGGCCGGCATCCGCGAGATCCTGATCATCACCACGCCGCACGACGCCCCGCTGTTCCGGCGCCTGCTCGGCGACGGCCACCAGTGGGGCCTGCAATTCAGCTACGTCGAGCAGCCCAAGCCGGCGGGCATCGCCCAGGCCTTTCTGCTCGACCGCGGCTTCGTCGCCGAGCATCCCTGCGCCCTGGTCCTGGGCGACAACCTGTTCTTCGGCCACGATTTCGCGAGCCGGCTGAAGGAGGCGGCGCAGCTGACCGTGGGTGCCCGGGTATTCGCCTACCGGGTGCGCGATCCGGAACGCTACGGCGTGGTCGAGTTCGATAGCGACAACCGTGCCATCAGCATCGAGGAGAAGCCGGCCCGGCCCAAGTCCAACCACGCCGTCACCGGGCTCTATTTCTACGACGGCCAGGTCGGCGAGATCGCCGCGAACCTGAAGCCCTCGGCCCGCGGCGAGCTGGAGATCACCGACGTCAACATGGAATACCTGCGCCGCGGCCAGCTCACCGTCACCGACCTCGGCCGCGGCACCGCCTGGCTGGACACCGGCACCCACGAAGCCTTGCTGGAGGCCTCCTCGTTCATCGAAACCATCGAGCGCCGCCAGGGCCTCAAGGTGTCCTGCCCGGAAGAGATCGCCTGGCGCAACGGCTGGATCGGCGACGACGACATCCGCCGCCTGGCCCAGCCGCTGGCCAAGAACCAGTACGGCCAGTACCTGCTCGAGCTGCTGACCATGCCCTGAGCCCGGCCGGTGCTTGACATTGCATACCGATCGGTATGCAATGTCCGCCATGGACTCGACCCGGCAACCCGACCTCACCCGCCAGCGCATCCTGGAAGCCGGCTTCCAGGAGATCCACCGGCACGGTTACCAGGCGGCCAGCGTCGCCAGCATCCTGGCCGACACGGGCCTGACCAAGGGGCCCTGTACCACCACTTCCCGAGCAAGAAGGAACTCGGCCTGGCGGTGGTCGACGAGGTGGTCGGGCGCCGCCTGATCGAGCGCAACGTCGCCCCGCTGCGCCGCGCCGGCCGGCCGGCCCAGGCCCTGATCGAGCTGATCGGCAGCAAGCAGGGCACCAGCGAGGAATACATCCGCCTGGGCTGCCCGCTCAACAACCTGATGCAGGAGATGAGCCCGGTGGACGAGGACTTCCGCGTCCGCCTGAACGCTATCCTGGGCCAGTGGCAGGACGCCTTCGAGGACGCCCTGCGGCGCGCCCAGAGCGCCGGCGAGGTGCGTGCCGAGGTGAACTGCCATGCCGCCGCGCTGTTCATCGTCTCGGCGTGGGAGGGCTGCATCGGCATCGCCAAGAACATGCAGTCGAGCGAGAGCTACCGCGCCTGCATGTCCCAGTTGCAGGCCTACGTGGCCGGGCTGCTGAAGACCTGAAAATTTTTTAACCCGATACATACCGACCGGTACGTATCAACCTTGAGGCAAGGAGGCATCATGACCATCGTCCAGACCGTTTCCCCCGAGCAGGCCACCGGCAAGGTGGCGGAGATATACGCCCAGATCGAGCGCCGTTTCGGGCGTGTCTACGCGGGCTTCCAGCTCTACAGCGCCAGCCCCGAGCTGATGGCCCAGATCGCCGGCCAGAACGCCTACTACGCCCAGCACCCGAGCCTCGGCTTCCCGCTCCTGGCCCTGATCCGCATGCTGGTCTCGCAGCAGAACGACTGCGCCTACTGCATCGGCTTCAACGAGGCCATGCTGATCGGCCAGGGCGTCCTCAGCGTCGAGCAGGTCGCCGCGGTGAAGGCCGACCCGGCCAGCGCGCCGCTGCCCGAGCGCGACAAGGCCATGCTGCTGTTCGTGCTCAAGGGCTGCCGGGACGCCAAGTCGATCGGGCCGGCCGACCTCGACGCCCTGCGCGGCCTGGGCTGGAGCGACGGCGACATCGTCGACGCCCTGTTCCACGGCGCCCGCAACACCGCCGTGGACATCATGTTCGACGCCTTCAAGGTCGCCAACGACTTCTGAGGCCCGGCGCCGCCGCCCCGGTTGACAGGCCGGCTCGGCGCTCGTGACAATGCGGCCATGAACGCCAGCCAATTCGCCCCCGTACGCGTCCGCCGCCTGCCCAAGCGCGGCTGGCTGCGCATGGCGCCGTCCGGGGCCGATGGAGGAGCGGGGCACTAGTCGTATCCCGTTTCCTGAAGCAGGCCGCGGACCCACAAGGACCGCGGCCTTTTTGTTTTTCCTTACCCAGGAGAACCCCATGTCCGTACCGGCCGCCTACCTCACCGTCATCCTCATCTGGTCGACCACGCCCCTGGCCATCAAGTGGAGCGCCCAGGCGCGGGCTTCGC
>NZ_SJZB01000033.1 GCF_004337445.1 Parasulfuritortus cantonensis
GCCGCCGCCCGCGGCCGGCAAGGCGCAGCCCAGCACCGGCGAAGGTTTCGTATTCAATTGATTAGTATTGACTGGGGATAGGGGTCCGGGCGGCCTTCGCGGTACAATGCCTGCCCCGTTTTTTGGCATGTCCAGTTCGATGCAGCTTTTCGCCTGCGGCGTAAACCACCATACCGCCCCGGTTTCCATCCGGGAGCGGGTCGCGTTCCCGGCCGACATCCTGATGAAGGCGCTGGCGGATGCGACCGGCAACGGGGTGGCGCGCGAGGTGGCCATCCTGTCCACCTGCAACCGCACCGAGGTGTACTGCAACACCGCAGAGCCCGAGGCGGTGGCCGAGTGGATCGCCGGCTTCCACGGCCTCAGCGCCCGCGAGGTGAAGCCCTACCTGTACCTGCTGCCCAACGACCAGGCCGTCAAGCACGCCTTCCGGGTCGCCTCCGGGCTGGATTCCATGGTCCTGGGCGAGACGCAGATCCTCGGCCAGATGAAGCAGGCGGCGGAAAAGGCCCAGGAGGCGGGCACCCTGGGCTTGCTCCTGAACAAGCTGTTCCAGCGCACCTTCTCGGTCGCCAAGGAGGTGCGCACGGCGACCGAGATCGGCGCCAGCACGGTGTCCATGTCGGCCGCCGCGGTGACCCTGGCGGAACGCATCTTCCCCTCCATCGCCGAACAGTCGGTGCTGTTCATCGGCGCCGGCGAGATGATCGACCTGGTCGCCACCCACTTCGCGGCCAAGAGCCCGCGCCGCCTCATGGTGGTCAACCGGACCGTCGACCGCGCCCGCACGCTGGCCCAGAAGTTCGGTGGCGAGGCGGCGGCCCTCACCAGCCTGCCCGAGCTGCTGCACGAGTTCGACATCGTCGTCACCTCCACCGCCAGCCCGCTGCCCATCGTCGGCCTGGGCATGGTCGAGCGGGCGCTGAAGGCGCGCAAGCACAACCCCATGTTCATGGTCGACCTGGCGGTGCCGCGCGACATCGAGACCGAGGTCGCCGAGTTGCAGGACGTCTTCCTGTACACCGTGGACGATCTCGGCGAGGTGGTCCGGGCCGGCCACGACGCCCGCAATTCCAAGGTCGAGCAGGCCGAGGCCATCGTCGCCGCCGGCGTGAACGAGTTCATGCACTGGCTGCAAGGCCGCAAGACCGTGCCCACCCTGCGCGCCCTGCGCGACCATGGCGAGCGCCTGCGCCGGCACGAACTCGAGAAGGCCGCCAAGCGCCTGGCCCGCGGCGACGATCCCGCCGCGGTCATCGAGGCGCTCAGCCTGGGCCTGATGAACAAGCTCCTGCATGAGCCCAGCCACGCCCTCAACCAGGCCGAGGGTGGCGAGCGCGACGAACTGCAGCAGTGGGTCGCGCGCCTGTACAACCTGCACAACGACTAGCGGGCGCCCGGTTCGACCGGATGTCCGCCGGCGCCGGCATGGCGAAACCGAAACAGAGCCCATGAAACCCTCCCTGCTCGCCAAACTAGACCAACTGGACCAGCGCCTGGAGGAGGTCGGCCGCCTGCTCGCCAGCCCGGAGGCGACGGCCGACATGGACCAGTACCGCAAGCTCAACAAGGAGCACAGCGACATCGAGCCGGTGGTGGCGCGCTACCGCGACTACCGCAAGACCGTGGCCGACCTGGCCGGGGCGCGCGAGATGCTGGCCGACCCGGAGATGAAGGAACTGGCCGAGCTGGAGGTCGAGGACGCCAAGGCGCGCCTGGCCGGCCTCGAGGACGAATTGCAGATCCTCCTGCTGCCGCGCGACCCCAACGACGAGCGCAACCTGTTCCTGGAGATCCGCGCCGGCACCGGCGGCAACGAATCGGCCCTGTTCGCCGGCGACCTGTTCCGCATGTACGCCCGCTACGCCGAGCGCCAGCGCTGGAAGCTCGAGGTGATGTCGGCGAGCGAGGGCGAGGTGGGCGGCTACAAGGAGGTCATCTGCCGCATCGTCGGCCAGGGCGCCTACTCGAAGCTGAAGTTCGAATCCGGCGGCCACCGCGTCCAGCGCGTGCCGGAGACCGAGTCGCAGGGCCGCATCCACACCTCCGCCTGCACCGTCGCGGTGATGCCCGAGGCGGACGACCTGGAGGAGATCGCCATCAACCCGGCCGACCTGCGCATCGACACCTTCCGGGCCTCCGGGGCCGGCGGCCAGCACATCAACAAGACCGACTCGGCGGTGCGCGTCACCCACCTGCCCAGCGGCCTGGTGGTGGAGTGCCAGGATGGCCGCTCGCAGCACCAGAACAAGGCCCAGGCCCTGCAGGTCCTGGCCGCCCGCCTGAAGGACATGCAGGAGCGCGAGGCGCACGCCAAGGAGGCCAGCCAGCGCAAGAGCTTGATCGGCACCGGCGACCGCTCCGACCGCATCCGTACCTACAACTTCCCGCAGGGCCGGGTCACCGACCACCGCATCAACCTGACCCTGTACAAGATCGACGCCGTCATGGACGGTGAATTGGACGAGCTGGTCGCGGCGCTCACCGCCGAGCACCAGGCCGAACTGCTGGCCGCCCTGGCCGGCGACTGAGCCCGGGCCGGTGAAGTAGTCCTACGCAGGGGGCATTTTTGTATACCATGATGGCTCGGAGACATCATGGCCCCAACTGACTTACCCGCCGCATCCGAGGTTCGCATCCGCTTCCAGCCGGCCTCGCCACCCCGCATCCTGTCGGTGGCGGGGGCGACGGAGGCCCTGTTCGGCTATGCCGCCGCCGCCCTGCGCGACGGCCACGCCGACCTCCTGCAGCGCATCCACGCCGACGACCGCGACGTCGCCGCGGCCCTGTTCGGCGCCGGCGAGCCGCCCGCTGAATGCAACCTGCGCGTGCGCCACGCCGACGGCCGCATCCGCTGCCTGTCCGGCACCTGCCGGGTCGACGGCGACGGCCGCGAACTCATCCTGGCGGACGCCCGGGGACTCCGGCGCGCGGCCGGCGAGCCGGCCATGACCGCGAATTTCCGGGCCATGATGGAGAACACCGACGATTTCATCTATTTCAAGGACCGCCACCACGTCCTGACCGGCGCCAGCCAGACTCTGGCGGCGCTCGTCGAGGGGACGGCGCACTGGACCGACCTGATCGGCCGGACCGACTACGACATCTTCCCCGAGGCCCTTGCCGACCGTTACTACGTGCTCGAGCGGCAGGTCCTCGCCGGTGCGCCGGTGGCCTGCGAGATCCAGGCCTACCGGACCCGGGACGGCCGCACCGGCTGGGTCGACAACCGCAAGTATCCGATCCGCGACGCGGCCGGCGCGGTCGTCGGCCTGTTCGGCGTCGCCCGCGACGTCACCGCCAAGCTGGCCACCGAGCAGGCCTTGCGCCAGGAGCAGGAAACCCTGCAGCTGATCCTGGACTATGCCCCGATCGGCATCTGGCTGCAGGACGGCGACGGCCGCCTGTCGTTCGTCAACAAGGCCTTCTGCCAGGCCATGGGCATCCCCGAGGCGCACGCCCTGGAGGTACCGCAGTACGTCGACCGCATCCCGGAGTCGTTCCGCCGCCAGTGCCTGGACCTGGCCAACATCCCCGCCGCCGGGCCGGACGTCAGCATCACCCAGCAGAAGCTGGCCTTCCCGGACGGCCAGGTGCATGACCTGCGCGTCATCCGGGCGGTCAAGCGCGGTCCGGCCGGCCAGCCGGCCGCCCTGGTCGGCCTCAGCCTGGACGTCACCGAGGAACTCAAGCAGCAGTACGCCCTGCGCGAGAGCGAGGAGCGCCTGCGCCTGGCCCTGGCCGCCTCCAAGCAGGCCTGGTTCGACGTCGAGCTGCCGTCCGGCCGGGTCGCGGTGAGCGTCGAGTACCCGCGCATGATCGGCTACGAACCGGAGGGCTTCCAGACCGACCTCGAGAACTGGTTCGAGCACATCCACCCGGACGACCGCGAGACCGTCGCCTCGGCCTTCCTGGCCTGCATCGAGCACGGCGGGCCGTACTCCGTGGAATACCGGCGCATGGCCCGGACGGGGACCTGGAAGTGGCTGCGCTCGATCGGCAAGATCGCGCGCTGGAGTGCCGACGGCCGCGCCACCCGGATGATCGGCATCCACGCCGACATCACGCCGCTCAAGGAACACGAGCGGCGCCTGGAGCACATCGCCCACTACGACGGCCTTACCGACCTGCCCAACCGGGTCCTCCTGGCCGACCGCCTGCACCTGGCCATGGCCCAGGCGCACCGGCGCGGCCAGAAGCTGGCCGTCGCCTACATCGACCTGGACGGTTTCAAGCAGATCAACGACAGCTACGGCCATGCCGCCGGCGACCGCCTGCTGGTGGCCGTGGCGACCAGCATGCGCCGGACCCTGCGCGAGGGCGACACCCTGGCGCGCCTGGGCGGCGACGAGTTCGTCGCCGTGCTGATCGACCTGCCGGACGTCGCCGCGAGCCTGCCCATGCTGGGCCGCCTGCTCGGCGCCGCCTCCGAGCCGGTGACCGACGGCGCCCTGCGCCTGCAGGTGTCGGCGAGCATCGGCGTGACCTTCTACCCGCAGGCCGAGGAGGTCGACGCCGACCAGCTGTTGCGCCAGGCCGACCAGGCCATGTACCAGTCCAAGCTGGCCGGCAAGAACCATTACCACCTGTTCGACGCCGAGCAGGACCGCAGCGTGCGCGGCCGCCACGAGAGCCTGGCGCGCATCCGCCAGGGCCTGGCCGACGGCGAGTTCACGCTCCGCTTCCAGCCCAAGGTGCACCTGCGCAACGGCGTCGTGGTCGGCGCCGAGGCGCTGATCCGCTGGCAGCATCCCGAGCGCGGCCTGCTCCTGCCGGCCCTGTTCCTGCCCCTGATCGAGGCGCATCCGCTCGACGCCGAGCTGGGCGAATGGGTCATCGACCAGGTGCTCGGCCAGATCGGCCGCTGGCGCGCCATCGGCCTCGACCTGCCGGTGAGCGTGAACGTCTCCGCCTACCACCTGCAGCGGCCGGACTTCGTCGAACGCCTGCGCACCCTGCTGGCCCGGCATCCCGAGGTGCCGGCCGATCGCCTGGTCCTGGAAGTCCTGGAATCCAGCGCCCTGGTCGACCTCGCCCAGGCCGCGCGCGTGCTCGACACCTGCCGCGAGATCGGCGTCAGCTTCGCGCTCGACGACTTCGGGACCGGCTATTCCTCGCTGACCTACCTGAAGCGCCTGGCCGTGGCCCAGATCAAGATCGACCAGAGTTTCGTGCGCGACATGCTCGACGATCCCGAGGACCTGGCCATCCTGGAGGGCATCCTGGGGCTCGCCTCGGCGTTCCGCCGCCTGGTCGTGGCCGAGGGCGTGGAGACCGTCGAGCACGGCATCATGCTGCTCCAGCTCGGCTGCGAGATCGCCCAGGGCTACGGCATCGCCCGGCCGATGCCGGCGGCCGACCTGCCGGCCTGGTCAGCCGACTGGCGGCCCGACCCGATCTGGTCGGCGACCGCGACGCTGGCCCACAGCAGCCTGCCGCTGCTCCACGCCGGGGTCGAGTACCGGGCCTGGAGCCAGGCCATCGAGGCGGCCCTGAAGTCGGCCAGCGCCGGGCCGCCGCCACCCGATCCGGAGCGCGGCCACCTGGGCGTGTGGTTGGCCGAGGCCCTGCGCGCCGGGCGCCTGGCCGCCGCCGACGTGGCGACCATCCGGGCGCTGCAAAAGGAGTTCCAGAGCGTGGCGGCGGCCATCACCGCCCTGCAGGCGGCCGACGATCACGCCGCCGGCCAGGTCCGCCTGGCCGACCTCCGGCGCTGCCGGGACGACCTGCTGGCGCGCCTGGGCGACTGCATGCAGGCCGCCTAGACGCGGCCGCTCAACCGCCGGTGTTGCGGTAGCCGGCCGGGATGGCGAACATCTCGTCGCCGATGGCGGCGTCGGACACCGAGTCGTAGACGATGCCGGCGTGCGTGGCCATGCGCCGGCCGAGGTCGGCCATGGGGCCGTCGCCTTCGTAGTTGAGCTGGATCTCGGCGGCGCACAGCATGCCCTTGAACAACACCTGGCGCATCACCTCGTTGATGCCCTGCGACTGCGCGTTGCCGGGCTGGCCGGGCGTGGCCGAGCCGACGAAGAAGTCGTCGGCATCCACCGCCTTGATGAAGGGGGCCACCTCGCGGCGTTCGCTGACCCGGCGTTCGAGCCAGACCTGGCCGCCCAGGACCAGGGTCATCTTCTCCTTGCCGGTGTCGGCCGGCAGCCGGGCGTTGAGGTCGTATTCGACGCAGTTCCAGTCCGCCAGCGCGTGGCTGCGACCGGTTGGCTTCAGGTCGACGCGCGGGCCGGCATTCTTGCCCGCCGCCCGGGTCGCCAGGGTGTGTCGCTCGACCAGGCGCTGGAAGTGGTCGATGACCGTGACCTCCTTCTTCGCCAGGTCATACAGGTAGCTGTAGGAACGGCCGCGCTCGGTGACGTCGCGGCGCATCATGTTCTTCTTCACGTAGAGCGCCTCGCGGCCCTGGTTGGTCAGGTTGAGCGAGGTCTGGGTGCTGCGTCCGACCAGGGTGAGGTCGGCCTGGACGGCCGGGGCGAACAGCAGGGCGACGGCGAGTAACAGGCTCGAGCGGCAGGTCATGTTCGGGGCGGCGGCGCGAAGTGTTGGTGGACCCGATCATATACCACGCGCAGGGAGGCGGGCGCCCACCACATCCAGGGCCCGAGCAGGCGCAGGGAGGCGGGCACCAGGAGCATGCGCACCACGGTGGCGTCGACGATCACCGAGATGAGCAGGCCGATGCCCATGGCCTTCATGAACACCAGGTCGCCCATCGCGAAGGTGCCCAGCACGATGCCGATCAGCAGCGCGGCGCGGGTGATGATGGGGCCGCTCTTGTGCATGCCCGCGGCGATGGCGCGGGCGTCGCCGCCGGTGCGGCCGCGCATCTCGCGCACGCGCGAGAGCAGGAACACCTCGTAGTCGATCGACAGGCCGAAGGCGCTGGCGAAGATCAGGACCAGGACGGTGCCCTCCAGGCGGCCCTGCGCCGTGAAGCCGAGCCACTGCGCCAGGTGACCGTCCTGGAAGATCCAGACCAGGCCGCCGAAGGTGGCCGACAGGGAGATCAGGTTGGTCAGCACCGCCTTGATCGGCAATACCACGCTGCCGAGCATCAGGAAGAGCAGGACGGCGATCACCGCGACGATGGCGGCGATGACGCGCGGTGTCCAGTGGCGCAGGGAATCGACGTAGTCGAGGTATTCGGCCGGGACGCCGCCGACATCCATGTGCCGGAGGCCGTCCGGCAGCGCCAGGGCGCGGAGGTGGCGGACCAGTTCGCGCGCCTCGACCGAGGACGGGTCGTAGCGGTAATACACCAGCATCAGGGCACGGTCGCCGTGCGCGAACTGCGCCAGGCTCGCCGCGGCGAGCGGGAACTGGTCCGGGTGGCCGTACAGGAGCTGGTAGTCGGCCAGGGAGAGACCGCCGTCCAGGCTGGCCAGGCCCGCCACGCGGGTCACCCCGGGCAGGGCCTCCACGGCGCGCGCCAGCGTGTACTGGCCGGTCAGGCCGGGCCCGGTGGCGGCGTCGCCGGCGAGGTGGAGGCTGAGCACCAGCGGGCTCAGCTGGGCGCCCGGGAAGTCGCTCTCCAGGGTCTCCTGGACGCGCCGGCTCTCGGCGCTCGGGGGCAACGACTTGCTGTCCGCCGGGCCGATCTCCATGTGCAGGATGGGCAGCCCCATGATACCCAGGACCGCCAGCGAGGCGGCCAGGACCCGGCGTGGCCGGTGCGTGACGAAGTGGCCGAAACGCCGCCAGGCGCCGTCGCTGCGGGCGCGCAGGCGGATGCGCCAGCGGCTGCGCGGGTGGCCGCCCAGGCGGCTGCCGACCAGGGCCAGCAGGGCCGGCAGGACGAGGATGGAGGCGAGCATGGCGGCGGCGACCGAGATGCCGCCGGCCAGGCCCATGTTCTGGAAGAAGCGTTGCGGCAGCATGAGCAGGCAGAACAGGCTGGCCGCCACGGTGACGCCGCTGAAGGCCACCGTCCGGCCGGCGGTGCAGAAGGTGGCGATGAGGACGCGCTCGGGGCCGCCGCCGTGCGCCAGCTCCTCGCGGTAGCGGGAGACGATGAACAGGGCATAGTCGATGGCCAGGCCGAGGCCGAGCATGGAGACCACGTTGGCGGCGTAGACGCTGATCTCGGCGTGCTGGGCCACCATCTTGAGCAGGGCCGCGCTGGCCGCGACGCTCATGCCGCCGATCAGCAGGGGCAGCAGGGCGGCGACCGGGGAGCCGAAGACCCAGACCAGGAGGACGGCCAGGAGCAGGAAGCTGAGCCATTCCGACTGGCGTATGTCGTGCTCCAGGTGTTCGCGGGCGTCCACGTAGGCGGCCAGCTCGCCGCCCGTCGCGATGTGCAGCACCGGGCTGGCCAGGCTGGTGCGCAGGCGCTGGTAGGCGCCGATGCCCTCGTCGTGGCCGCGCGCCAGCCAGACCACGGCATAGCTCGAGCGGCCGTCGGCCGATTTCATGTGCGGGTCGGCGCTGGCGAAATAGCTCTCGATGCCGCGCACCTCGGGGTTGCCGCCGAGCCCCGACAGCACCGTTTCGGCGGCGTCCCGGTAGGCCGGGGCGTCGACGTTGCCGGGGCCGCCGGGTTTGGGGCTGAACAGCAGGATGACGGCGGTGTCGTCGCGCCCGAGGCGGTCGCGCAGGTCCTGGCGGGCGCGGGCGGAGCCGCTGCCGGGGACGTCCCAGCCCGGGTCGAGGGTGAGCTGGCCGATGACGTCGTCGCCGTACCAGGCGGCGGCACCGACGACCAGGAATGCGGAGGCCAGGAACCAGACGGGAACACGCCAGATCAGGCGGCCTAGGGCGAGGAACATGGGACGTTTATCGTGGCTATCGCCAGCATCATACGCCCGGCTCAGAAAACGCGTGCATCCGGCCCCGGTTGGCGGGTATGCTGGCCCGACCGGACGGCAAGCGGCCGTCGCATCGCGCGAGGCGCCCGACATGATCCAGACATACGCACGCAGCCTACTCCTGATCGCCCTGGCGGCACCGTTGGCGAGTTTCGCCGCGGACCCGGCCCCGGCCGGTCCGGATACGGCGGCGGCCGCCCCGGCCCCGGCGCACCCCGGGCAGGCCGCGGCGGCGGCCCCCGAAGTCAGCCTGGTCGAGATGGTCCGGGCACTCAGCCAGTTCCTCACCGAAGACGAAGTGCAGATGGTCTACGACTATCTGTGGGATTCCTCCCTGGCCGCCCTCAAGGGCTCGCAGGAGGAGGTCACGCTGCCGCCGGAACTGGCCTTCAAGCTGGCCATCCTGCAGAAGCGCATCGTCAAGGAAGGCGGCGTCTACCTGCAGGGCCTGGCCCTGAAGATGGAAAAGGACCTGGCTCATTTCCAGGAGAACCTGAACACGCCGACGGCGCCGGCCCCCTACAGCCTGCCCTCGGAGCGCGCCGCGCCCAAGCAGCCGTGACGGTCACGGTAGCCGCCTATCTGGCGGCCGCCGCCGGCCGGCTGGCCGGAAGCCTGGCGCTGAGCCCGCGCGAAGCGCGCCTGGAGGCGCGCGTGCTGGCGGCCGCCGTGCTGGCGGTCGAGCCGGTCTGGCTCCTGGCCCATGACACCGACGCCTTGGAGACCGGCCAAATCGACCGCCTCGACGCCGCTCTTGCGCGTCGCCTGGCCGGCGAGCCGGTGGCCTACATCGTCGGCGAACGCGAGTTCTACGGCCGGCCGTTCCGGGTCGGCCCCGCCACCCTGATCCCACGTCCGGAGACCGAGCACCTGGTCGAGGCCGCCCTGGCGCGTGGCGGCGCCGGGGCGCGGGTGCTGGACATCGGCACCGGGAGCGGCTGCATCGCCATCACCCTGAAGCTGGAACGGCCGGACTGGCAGGTCACCGCCATCGACCTCAGTGCCGAGGCGCTGGCCGTGGCCCGGGACAACGCCGAGCGCCTGGGCGCCGAGTTGGAATGGCTGGCCAGCGACCTGTTCGCCGCCCTGCCCGGCCGGGCGTTCGACCTCATCGTCAGCAACCCCCCCTATATCCCGGCGGCGGACCCCCATCTGGACCGGGGCGACGTCCGCTTCGAGCCGCGCGTCGCCCTGGCCTCGGGCCCCGACGGTCTGGCGACGATCCGGGCCATCGTCGCGGAGGCTCCAGCCCAACTGGCGGCGGGCGGCTGGCTGCTGCTGGAACACGGCTACGACCAGGGCGACGCGGTGCCCGCCCTGCTGCGCGGCGCCGGTTACACGGAGGTATTCCTGGAACGCGACCTGGCCGGCCTGGCGCGGGTCAGCGGCGGCAGGAGTCAGCGTCGGATTTGAACCTGAACCAGGCGCAAGATAGGTAGCGAACCCTGGCAAACCCGGCGGCCGTCCGCCGGGCACACGAACTCGTTCATGCGGCCCACGCAGCCAACGGCACCATAGACGTAAAGCAGGAAGACAACGACAGCCGCCCGGACCCGGCCGACCCAAAGAAGATGACCCAAGAGAAACACGGGGAAGTTCGAAGGGTCGGCGTGCCACCCTATGATAAGGAACCCTACTCGGAGAATCGCATACGTGAGCAGTGGTCACCCAAACAAGCCACCCGCCCCTGGTACTGATCGTTTGCGCCGCAGATTCCTGGCGAGCGCGCTTGCTCTAATGGCTACGGCCAGACCCGGAACACTTCTCGCAGACTGGAAAGGCATTGCCATGGAAAATTCGGACAACTTTGCCTCATTGACGGCTGAAACCAAGGCCGAAGCGGATCGACTTTTCCTAAGCTATGCCGTCCGAAATCTGACCGGTGCCGATCTATTCCTGTTCAACCGGATGTACGACGATGTGGATGAGGAGGGCCGCTATCGGGTCTCGCCGAACACCTGCAACGTGGTCGTGGAGCAGGGCTGCGTGGTGGTCAGCAAGAAAATCCCCTCCCTGCCCCCCTTCATGTTGGTGGAGGCACCCAACCTGCCCTGCGTTACCCTCGTACCCAGGGGAGGCGTTTTCTCGGAAAAGCTGGAACTTCGCCTGCCTCTGCGCCCCTGGACGCCCTATGCAGACCTGGAACCCCAGTGCCACCGAAGCACCATGCCGCTCGTGTTCGAGTTGGGCTATTTCATCGGAAGGGAGGGCACCCGTGCATTGGCAAAGGAAGTGCCTACCAACGCCGGCCTCCTGCCTCGCTTCGCGCCATTCTCGGCCGCTTCCCAGTCTCTGATCCGTGTCGGCCCCTTCCCCTCGGTGGAAGTTTTGGGGGACTGATTTCACGCACTCATCATCCGTAGGCGAACGGCCCGGGCGGCTCTTCAGGCCGATAGAGGGATGATGGTATGAAACAGTGATTTAGGGGCGCGTTCTCTGGGGCCTCCTACCCTTGCGTGCTGTTCTGCCCAAACATGTTCAGGAGGCGCTCAAGTCACGACGGTCCAGCCTTGCTTCTCGCGGTTTCTTTGACCGGAGCTTTCGCCCCCACTGACCGCCGGCAACGGGGCAGAAGGGTGAGCTCTCGGGACATGAAAGCGCCAATTCGGCGGGCGCGTGGGCCCAATGTCGGGTTGCTGGCCGATTCTGTTGAAGTATTCACAGTAAGCATCTTATGGACGACATCCTGGATGTCTTACCCCTTCGCAGAGGCGAGATCTGCGGTTGCGCGGCGACTGCCATCATTCCAGAACGAAAAGGCAGCGTATCCGCCAAGCCATGCCGAGTCTTCCGGCCGTGCGCCAGTACCGAACACAGAAATGACAATGGCAGACATCGCTGTGTGCCATTTCTCTACATCGCCGGTCCCGCCCCTCGGCGGGACGGCCGAAATCAAACTTCCTTGTGGTAGGAGACGATGGTCTCGACCTCGTTCTTCGAGCCCAGGATCACCGGCACGCGCTGGTGCAGGCCTTCCGGCTGGATGTCCATGATGCGCTCGTAGCCGGTCGAGACGGCACCGCCGGCCTGCTCGACGACGAAGCCCATCGGGTTGGCCTCGTAGAGCAGGCGCAGCTTGCCCGGCTTGCTCGGGTCCTTGGTGTCGCGCGGGTACATGAAGACGCCGCCGCGGGTGAGGATGCGGTGCACCTCGGCCACCATGGAGGCGACCCAGCGCATGTTGAAGTCCTTGCCGCGCGGGCCTTCCTTGCCGGCCAGGCACTCTTCCACGTAGCGCTGTACGGGCGCTTCCCAGAAGCGGCGGTTGGAGGCGTTGATGGCGAATTCCTTGGTATCCACGGGGATCGTCATGTCCGGGTGGGTGAGGATGAACTCGCCGATGTCCCGGTCCAGAGTGAAGCCGTTGACGCCGTGGCCCGTGGTCAGCACCAGCATGGTCGAGGAACCGTACAGGGCGTAGCCGGCACAGACCTGCTTGACGCCCGGCTGCAGGAAGTCCTCCATCGCGGCGGCGCGGTTGGGCACCGGGGCGCGCAGGATGGAGAAGATGGTGCCGACCGAGATGTTGATGTCGACGTTGCTGGAGCCGTCCAGGGGGTCGAAGACCAGCAGGTACTTGCCGAGCGGATAGCGGGTCGGGATGGCATAGACCTCGTCCATCTCCTCCGAGGCCATGCCGGCCAGGTGGCCGGCCCACTCGTTGTTGCGGATCATGATGTCGTTGGTGATGACGTCCAGCTTCTTCTGGGTCTCGCCCTGCACGTTCTGCGATTCCAGTGCCCCCATGACGCCGATCAGGGCGCCCTTGTTGACCGCGTTGGAGATGGTCTTGATGGCCGTGACAAGGTCGTTCAGCAGGGCCGTGAAGTCGCCCGTGGCACCGGCGATGTGGCGTTGTTCCTCGATGATGAATTGGGTCAGCGTGGTACCGGTCTGCATGCTCGCCTCGTGTCGTGTCGAATATTAGAAGGTACTGATTTTACCATCGCCGCCTTTCCGGCCGATCGACTATTCGCTGGAAAGACGGTCGCTGGTGGTGAATTCCCAGCCGCGGGTGATCTCGTAGATGTCGACCTTCTTGCGCATGTCCTCGGAGAAGGGCGGGAAGGGGGCCGCCATCTCGACGATCCTGACCGCGGCCGCGTCCAGGATCCGGGAGCCGGACGAGCGGTCGACCTGGACGTTATCCAGGCTGCCGTCGGAATTGATGCTCACGGTCAGTACCAAGTGGCCGTGGATGCCCGCCCGCTTGGCGGCCTCGGGGTAGTTCAGGTTGCCGATGCGCTCGACCTTGAGGCGCCAGTCCTCGGCATAGCGGGCGAAGGGGTATTCCTGGGCGCGGGCGTGCGAATTGTCGCGCCGCGGCCGCTTCTGGTAGGCGTCCCACTCGGTGCTGATGCGGGCCTGCAGGCGCGCCATCTCCAGGCTGGCCTCGGCCAGGGAATAGGGTGCCGGGGCGGTCTGGCGGTCGGGTGCGGGCGGCTCGCTGCTCTTCTGAGTGACGCCGTAGTCCGACTTCGCCTGGGTCATCAGCTGCCGGGCCTGGGTCTCCAGCGCCTTGACCTGGCTGTCCAGGGTGTTGGTCGCCGCCTGGGCGTTGCGCGGGCTGGCCACCAGGGGCGTCTTGGCCTGGTGTTCCTCCTCGACGTCGCCGCCGCCGTCCAGGTTGGCCTGGGCCAGGACGTCCGCCTGCAGCGGCCGGGTCTTGCTGCGCGCGTTGACCAGGACCACCTCGAGCGGCTGCTTGGTCTCGAACAGTTCCGGATTGGCGGCCTTGATGCCCACCCCGAATATGATCGTGGTGTGGATGATCGCCGACATCAGGACGGAACTGCCCAGGGTGGCGAAGGCGGCATTCAGGAAGCCGTCGAAGAACCACCTGAGCCATTCCCAGGGTTTCAGGATGAAGGCGGGCAGGGCGAAGCCGGGCATGGCCTCAGGCGGCCCCCGCGCCGGCCAGGTAGCGGCAGCTCAGTTCGTTGTCGAGCAGGTCGAAGTCGCCGACGGCGACCCGGACCACGTCGCCGGGGCCGAGCGCCGGGGCGCCCACCATGCGGGTGACCAGGGGCAGGCCGGCCAGGCGGACCAGGTTCTCCTTCAATACGGTGGCCTCCATTTCCGCGATGCCTTCCTGGATCAGCCAGCGCAGGCACCAATAGCGCTCCATTTTGCGCTGAAAATCGTTGTAGGCGTCATAGGCCAGCTCGAAATCGCGCATGGCGGCGAACAGCATGGGGTCGTTGCCCGGGTAGACCGGCTTGTCGCCGCGCGCGGCGGCGAGGATCTGGCGCTGGTTGATGAGGTCGACGTAGCGGCGCAGCGGCGAGGTGCTCCAGGCATAGCATTCCAGGCCCAGGCCCTCGTGCGGCGCCGGCTTCAGGGTCATGCGCACCTTGCCCTGCGACTGGGCCCGGTACATGCCGGCGTAGTCGTGCTCGGCGAGCAGCTTGCCCCAGCGGCTGTTGGCCAGGATCATCAGTTCGGACACCAGCTTGTCGATCGGATTGCCGCGTACGCGCGGCACGATCTGCACCCGCTCTCCGTCGACCTTGAAGTTGTAGTCCAGGCGCTGGACCTGGTCGGCCTTGCCGCGTGCCGCCTCCAAGTGGCAGGCGAAGCCCCACAGCCATTCCAGTTCCGTGCGGAACGGATAGCCGGGTGCCGCCGGGTTCCTGATCGTGTCCTCGTTGAACAGGGGTTCCAGGGTCTCGTGGCGCAGGTTGGCGGCGATCCGGATGGCGTCGGCCTGGCTGGCCAGGCTGACGATGCTGTAGTCCGGCGCCACCTCGACGTAGAGCGACAGGGCCGGGCAGTCGCGGTTCTCGGCCAGGGTGTAGCGGTCGACCAGGCCCTCCGGCAGCATGGTGATCTTGCCGCCCGGCATGTAGACCGTGGACAGGCGCCCGGCGGCCAGGTGGTCGAGCTCCGAGCCCGGCAGGATGCCCAGGGCCGGGGCGGCGATGTGGATACCGACGCGGACCGAGCCGTCGGGCCGGAAGACGACTGAGAAGGCGTCGTCGATCTCGGTGGTGGCGGCATCGTCGATGCTGAACGCCGGGGCGTCGCCGGCCGGCAGCTCGGGCGGCGGCTCGGGCGGCGCCAGGGTCGGGAAGCCGGTGCCTTTCGGGAAATGTTCGAGCAGGAAGGCCTGCAGGTGGAATTCGTGGCTGGACGGGATGGCGCCGCACTTGTCGAGCAGGCGCACCGGGCTCAGGCCGGTCTCGCCGCAAGCGTCCATCAGGGCCTTGTATTCCAGGCTGTTCTTGTCCGGCTTGTGGGCCAGTTCGAACACCTTGGCCCGGAACGGCTCGGGCAGGCCGCCCGATTTCAGCTGGTCGGCCCATTCGGCGCGCAACTCGGCCTCGCGCGCCTTGCGCTCCAGGGCCGCCTTGGCGGCCGCCAGGGAATCGGCCGGGGCGGCCTTGTAGCGGCCCTTGCCCTTCTTGTAGAAATAGATCGGCGCCCCGTGCAGGGTGAGCAGGACGGCGCCGGCCTCCGGCCCGCTGGGGGTCTTGCCGTAGTACTCGGCGGCCAGGTCGGCGAAGGCGAACTCGTCGGCACCCGCCACTTCCCAGAGGAAGTCGGCGTCGATCTCGGACGCCAGGCGCCGGGCCGACTCCATCGCCTCGGCGGCGCCCGGCGTGGCGTAGCGCAGGAGGACGTGGCCGGCCTTGAGCTTGGTGCGCTTGCCGTGCTGCGACTCGATCTGCAGGGAGGCGTCGTTGTCGGCCAGGATGGTGCCGGCCTTGATGTCGCCGTCTTCTTCGTAGAAAAGCTGCATGAGGCGCTCTCAGAACTCCAGGATGGTCGGCAGGTACTCGTTGAAGCGGGTGAAGCCGTGGTTGCCGCCTTCCAAGACGATCTGGCGGGCGCCGGCGAAATAGGCCACCGCCTCGCGGTAATCCAGCACGTCGTCGCCGGTCTCGACCAGCAGGAGGTGGTTGTCGGGCCGGCTCGGGCGGGGCACGCGCAGGGCGGCCAGTTCCCCGGCGTGGGCGGCCGAGAAGGTGTATTCGGCGCCGGTGTGCCAGTTCTTCTGGACCTCGCCGACCATCCCGGCCAGCTTGTCGTGGCAGGCCACGCACGGGTTGATGTGGACGGCACGGAGGCCGTGTTTCTCGGCCAGGTAGGTGGCGTAGAAACCGCCCAGCGAGCTGCCGACCAGCTTGGCCGGGCCGCGGCTGGCGGCGATCAGGCCCTCGAGCAGGGCGATCGCCTCGGCCGGCCGGTGCGGCAGGTCGGGACAGGCCCAGGCCTCGGCAAGCCCGCGTCCGGCCAGCCAGGCGGCCATTTCGCGTGCCTTGCCGGACTGGGCGGAGCTGTTGAAACCGTGGATGTAGATCAGCATGAAGGGGAATCCGGGCGTACGAACGGCGCTATTTTAGCGGACCCGGCCCCGATTGGCCGGACCGGTCCGGCGGTCCGGTCTCAGGCGGCGACCTTGGCCAGCCAGGCGACGATGTCTTCGAGCACCTGGGTGGTGGCCAGGTCCATGGCGGCCGCGGCGCCGGCGGCGTCGTACCGGGCCACCGGCACCTGGGCGACGAAGATGCGCCGGCCCAGCAGGCTGCCCTTGTCGCGCCGCACCAGTTCCGCCTCGATCAGGAGCAGGACGTTGCCGGGCGGGGTGGCGGCGTCGTGGTAGAAGTCGATCAGCCGGGTGTTGAGCTGGTAGTCGCCGACGATGCCGCCGGCCAGCGGCGCCACCCCGGCGAAGGCGCCGGAGGCCTCCAGGCGCTGGCGCAGCAGCCAGGTGAGGCGCTTGGCGGGCGGCTCGACCCAGTAGGCGAACTCGTAATGGCCGCGGGTGCCCGGGGTGCGGCTGTAGGCCAGGCGGGCCTCCTGGTAGAAGGCCGGCACGTCCATCTCGCGCAGGAGCAGGACGCCGGGCAGGGGCGCCTGGGCCGGCTGCACCGGCCCCGGGTCGTTGAGGACGTAATAGGTGACCGGCTGGGCCGGGCCGGGCAGGGCGCTGCATCCGGCCAGGGCGAGCAGGGCCAGCAGGCAGAAGAGTCTCTTCATCGCAGGGTTTCTCCGGGGCCCAGGCTCTTGGCGCTGGGGCCGTACAGGACGCGGGCGGGGTTGGCCAGGGCGCGGCCGGTGTCCTGCAGGGCGTCGCCGGCCTGGCGCAGGGACTGGGCGGTGGTCTGGATGTCCTGGCCGGCCAGGTCGGCGGTCAGCTTGACCTGACCGGTCAGGCCGCTCACCTCGCCGTCCACCCGGGTCAGGGTGGTGCGCGCCGCGGCCAGGGTGGCGGCGGTGTCGTCGGCCACCCGGGCGAGGCGGTCGTCGGCGCCCTTCAGCACCTCGCGGGCGTCGCCGCCCAGGCCGTCGACCTGGTCGGCGGCGCGGCGGGCACTGGCCACCGCCTCGTGCAGCTCGGGCATGGTCTGGGCCAGTTCGCCGGTGATCCGGTTCAGGTTGGCCAGGGTGTTGTCCAGGGCGCGCTGGTTGCGGTCCGAGAGCAGGGTGTTGAAGCGGGTCAGGGCCTCCTGGCTGGAGGCGCCGAGTTCCTCCAGGGTGTTGGTCACCTCGGTCAGCTTGGGCACGCCCTCCGGGATGACCGGGTAGCGTTCGCCCTCGGGGATGCGCATCAGGGGGGCGCCGCCCTGGGGCGGGTTCTCCAGGTCGATGTTGGCCAGGCCGGTGACCATGTGGCGGGCGACCACCGCCTTGACCCCCTCGAGCACCGGCGTGCGCTCGTCCACCAGCATGAGGACGCGGACCTTGTGCGCCTCGCCGGGCAGGATGGCGTAGTCGATCACCTTGCCGACCTTGATGCCCTGCATGCGCACGTCGCTGTTGATCTGCAGGCCTTCCAGGGACTGGTTCTGGAAGTAGCTCAGGTAGCGCTTGCCGGACTTGTCGTCGTTGCCGCCGGCCAGCCAGTACAGGCCGAACGCCAGCAGCGCGAACAGCGCCAGCGTGGCCAGCCCGATGCGCACATATCTAGCCTCGGATTCCATTGCCGCTCCCATTTCCGTCGGCCGTACCGCGCGCCGCGACGTGCGCGGTGAAGTACGACCGTATCCATTCGTGATCGATGCGGGCCACCTCGGCCACCGGGCCGTCGGCGATCACCCGGCCGCCGTGCAGGACCACGACGCGGTCGACCATGCCCCACAGGGTATCGAGATCGTGCGTGGTCAGCAACGCGGTCAGGCCGAGGCTGTCGCACAGCGTGCGCAGCAGGTTGTCGAAGGCGCGCGCGCTGATCGGGTCGAGGCCGGAGGTCGGCTCGTCGAGGAACAGCATCTCCGGCTCCAGGGCGAGGGCGCGCGCCAGCGCGGCGCGTTTCTTCATGCCGCCGGACAGCTCGGCCGGACGCTTGCCGGCCGCTTCGGGCGGCAGGCCGGCCAGGCGTATCTTGAGGTCGACCACCTCGTCGCGCAGGGCCTGGCTCAGCCTGGTGTGTTCGCGCAGGGGCGCGTCGACGTTCTCGGCCACGCTCAGGGAGGAGAACAGGGCGCCCTCCTGGAACAGCACGCCGAAGCGCCGGCGCAGGGCGTCGAGGCCGTCCGGCGGCAGGTCCCAGACCGACTCCCCGAGCAGGCGCACCTGGCCGGACTCGGGCCGGAGCAGGCCGATGCATTCGCGCAGCAGGACGGTCTTGCCGGTGCCGGAGCCGCCGATCAGGGCGACCACCTCGCCCTTGTTCACCTTGAAGCCGACGCCGTCGTGCAGGCGCTGGCCGGCGAGCACGGTGCGGATGGCGGCGACCTCGAGTACCGTGCTCATAGGGCCGGGTTCAGGATGGCGTACAGCGCGTTGATCAGGATCACCGCCATCAGGCTGGTCACCACGGTGGCGGTGGTCCGTTCGCCCACGCTGCGGGCGTCGCGGCTCACCGCGAAGCCGTTGCGGCAGGCGATGAAGGCGATGGCGACGGCGAAGGCGGGTGCCTTGGAGAGGCCGTAGGTGACGGTGTCGAGGGGCAGCACGTCGCGCATGCGGGTGAAGAAGGTGTGCAGGGTGATGTCGAGCTGGCTGGCCGCCACGGTGGCGGCGCCGAGCACGCCCATGAGGTCGCCGAAGAAGCTCAGCAGCGGCATCGCCACGACGATGGCGAGCAGGCGCGGCAGCACCAGCACCTTGATCGGCGACAGGCCCAGGGTGGCGATGGCGTCGATCTCCTCGGTCACCTTCATGGCGCCGATCTGGGCCGTGAAGGCGGCGCCCGAGCGCCCGGCCACCAGGACCGCCACCAGCATCGGCGAGAGCTCGCGGGCGATGGCCAGGGAGACGCCGTCGACGATGAATATGTTGGCGCCGTACTTCTCGATCTGGATGCCGAGCAGGTAGGCGAACACGACGCCGATCAGGAAGGTCATCATGGCGACGATGGGCAGGGCGCCGAGGCCGACCGACTGCAGCTGGACGAAGAACTCGCGCATCCGGAAGCCGGCCGGCCGGCGCAGCAGGCCGAGCAGCCCTTCGCTGATCTGGCCGAGCAGGGCCAGCATTCCGGGCAGCTCGGCGGCCGCGCCGCTGACCCGCTCGCCGAGCCGGGCCAGGAAGCCGAACCGGGCCGGCGGCGTCGGCGCCGGGGCGGCCAGGCGGTCGGTGACCAGGCGGATCAGGGCCAGGTGGTCGGCGTCGAAGCCGCTCAGTTCGACGGCCGGCCAGGCGACGCCGGCGGCGCGCAGGCGGTTGTGGATCAGCATCAGGCCGGCGCTGTCCAGGCCAATGAGGGCGCTGCCGTCGAGGCAGAGCGGGCCGGCCTCCGGCCAGGCGTGGCCGGCCAGGGCGGCGTCCAGCGCGGCCAGGTTGGCCAGGCGCCAGTCGCCCAGCAGGCGCAGGGTCCAGCCGGTCGCCGTGCGGTCGAGGGCGAACGGGCCGGCCTCGGTCACGGTCGCGCCAGCCTTTCCAGCAGCTTGCCGTGGATGCCGCCGAAACCGCCATTGCTCATCACCAGGATGTGGTCGCCCGGCCGGGCCGCCGCCGCCACCGCCTCGACTAGGGCGTCGAGGTCGTCATCGGTGGTCGCCTTGGCGGCCAGCGGGGCCAGGGCCGCGGCGGCATCCCAGCCGAGATCCTTGGCATAGCAGAACACCCGGTCCGCGCCGGTCAGGCTGCCGGCGAGCTGGTCCTTCAGGGTGCCCAGTTTCATGGTGTTCGAGCGCGGTTCCAGGACCGCCAGGATGCGGGCGTCGCCGACCCGCGAGCGCAACCCGGCCAGGGTGGTCTCGATGGCCGTGGGGTGGTGGGCGAAGTCGTCGTAGACGGTGACGCCGTTCACCGTGCCGCGCACCTCCAGGCGGCGCTTGACGTTGCGGAACCGGCCCAGGCCGTCGATCGCCACCTGGGGCGAGACGCCGACGTGGCGGGCGGCGGCGATGGCCGCCAGGGCGTTCTGGCGGTTGTGCTCGCCGACCAGTTCCCAGTCGACCCGGCCGAAGCCCTGGCCATCCAGGGCGACGTCGAAGGCTTGCGCGCCGGCCGCCGTCGCCTGCCAGCCCCGTTCCGGCCCGGCGAAGTATTCGACGCCGCTCCAGCAGCCGCGTGCCAGCACCCGGTCGAGGCTCGCCTGGCCGCCGTTCGCCACCACCAGGCCGTTGCCCGGTACGGTGCGGACGAGGTGGTGGAACTGGGTCTCGATGGCGGCGAGGTCCGGAAAGATGTCGGCGTGGTCGTATTCCAGGTTGTTCAGGATGGCCGTGCGCGGCCGGTAGTGGACGAACTTGGAACGCTTGTCGAAGAAGGCGGTGTCGTATTCGTCCGCCTCGATGACGAAGAAGGGGGAGTCGGTCAGGCGCGCCGAGACGCCGAAGTTGACCGGGACGCCGCCGACCAGGTAGCCGGGGTCAAGCTTGGCGTCTTCGAGTATCCAGGCCAGCATGGCCGAGGTGGTGGTCTTGCCGTGGGTGCCGGCCACGGCCAGGACCCATTTGTCCTTGAGGACGTTCTCGTACAGCCACTGCGGGCCGGAGACGTAGGGCAGGCCGCGGTTGAGTATCTCCTCCATGAGGGGCTGCTTGCCGCGGCTGACCACGTTGCCGATCACGAACACGTCGGCGCCGATGTCGGCCTGTTCCGCCCCGAAGCCCTCGCTCAGCCCGATCCCCTGTTCCTGCAACTGGGTGCTCATGGGCGGGTACACCTGGGCGTCGCAGCCGGTCACCGTGTGGCCGGCCTGCTTGGCGATCACCGCGATGCCGCCCATGAAGGTGCCGCAGATGCCGAGTATGTGGATGTGCATGGCTGTGGAAGCTACCGAAACCGGGCCATTATAGGTCGTGTGCCCCGTGCCGCCGAATCGAGCCCAAGCCGACTCATCGGCATGCCATCGCGGCCAACAACAGCGGCGCGGTTTCCGTCGGGTGTACGCCGCCGCCGTCCCAGCCGGAGGAAACGTACGCAAGGCCGGCGGCGATGAAGTTCGCGTAGGCCGGGTCGCCGTCGGTGATGCGTGTCTCGTCGTCCGCGCGGCAGAATGGTTCGAGCTTGCCCAGATCGCAGAGCAGCAGTCGGTCGATCGCGTGGTGAACCCGTTGCAACTGTTCCGCGGAAATCGTCCCCTGGGCGTACAGCCGCATCGCCTTGGCGATCAGTTCGGGTTTTCTTTCGTCGTCCAGTCGGGCCAGCAGGTCCATCAGGCGTTCGCCCAGGCGGGTGCCGAACTCGTCGTCCTGATCGAGGCGTGCGATCAGGTGCGCCCGTTCCTCGGCGGTCCAGGCCGCGTATGCGCGGAGGAAGCCGAGCAGCTTCTTGGCGAAGAAATAGTCGCGTACGCTGCCCACGGCGATGCCGAGGGCCAGGGCCGTCTTCAAGATCGGGACTTCGCGCAGGACGCCGCTTTCGGAAAGGCTGTCGATGCCGATCTCACCGAGGTCCAGCAGGGCTTCCGCCAAGTCCGACTTGACCAGCGTCTCCCTGAATGTACGGCCAACTTCACCAGACATGGCTCCCTCTATTTCGCATTATGCGGGCCGGCACCAGGGTTACCGCTTACGCCAGCCAGTTCTCCAACGCCAAACCGTCGACGCGGGCGAATTCGCCGACATTGTCCGTCACCAGCACTGCCCCCAATGCCCTGGCATGGGCGGCGATCATCAGGTCATTGGGGCCGATCAGCCGGCCTTCACGTTCCAGCTGTGCCCGGATCGGGCCATAGGCGCGGGCGGCGGCTTCATCGAACGGGATGACCGGGAAGCCGCCGAGCAGGCAGTCGAACACGCGCCGGTTGTGCTCCGCGCGGGTGCTCTTGGCAATGCCGTATTCGATTTCCGCAACCACCACGGACGATAGCAGGATGGCACTGGCGGGGTGGCGCGCGAGTCGTTCGGCCAGCCCCGGCCGCTCCTTGCTCATGGCGATCAGAATGTTGGTGTCGAGCAGGTAAGCCACGGTCAATCGAGGTTGACGTCGTCCATGGCCAGTTCGGCCGGCGTTTCGATATCAAGCCCACCGAGTCGCCAGGCCTCGCCAAATACCTCGGCGGCGCTCCGGCCATGCTTCGGCTCCGGGATCAGCCGGGCGACCGGCTTGCCGCGCCGGGCAATGATGATCTCTTCGCCGGCCTCGACGCGCTCTACAAGGGCGGACAGATGCGCCTTGGCTTCGGCAATTTGGACTTGTTGCATGGCGATCTCCTTACATGACCAACTTGGTCATGTAATTTTAGGCATCCAGTCTAGGTGAGGCAATGCCTAGTCAATCCCGGCGGCCTGCCGGTCGGCGTGATAGCTGGAGCGGACCAGAGGTCCGCAGGCGGCGTTCAGAAATCCCATCGCCAAGGCCTCGCGTTCGTACCTCTCGAACTCCTCGGGCGGGACGAAGCGTTCGACGGCCAGGTGGTGGGCCGACGGCTGCAGGTATTGGCCGACGGTCAGCATCTCGACGCCGTGGCCACGCAGGTCGCGCAGCACCGCCATGGCCTCGGCGTCGGTCTCGCCGAGGCCGAGCATGATGCCGGACTTGGTCGGCACCCCGGGCACGCGCGCCTTGAAGCGCGCCAGTAGGTCGAGCGAGTGCTCGTAGTCGGCGCCCGGGCGCACCGCCTTGTACAGGCGCGGCACGGTTTCCAGATTGTGGTTCATGACGTCGGGCGGCGTGCCCGCGAGGATGTCGAGGGCGACCTCCAGGCGGCCGCGGAAGTCCGGCGTGAGGATCTCGATGCGGGTGCCCGGCGAGCGTTCCCGCAGGGCCCGGATGCAGGCGGCGAACTGGCCGGCGCCGCCATCGCGCAGGTCGTCGCGGTCCACCGAGGTGATGACGACGTAGTTGAGGCCCATGGCGGCGACGGTGTCCGCCAGCCGGGCCGGCTCCTCGGGATCGGCCGGCAGCGGCGTACCGTGGCCGACGTCGCAGAACGGGCAGCGCCGGGTGCACAGGTCGCCCAGGATCATGAAGGTGGCGGTGCCGTGGTGGAAGCATTCGCCCAGGTTCGGGCAGGCGGCTTCCTCGCACACCGTGTGCAGCTTGTGCGCCCGCAGGATGGCCTTGATGCCGGCGACCTCGGGCGACGCGGGCGCGCGCGCCTTGATCCAGGCGGGCAGCTTGAGACGCGGCTTGGCCTCGACCTTGATCGGGATGCGGGCGGTCTTGGCGGCGCCCTTGTGCAGGGTGGGATCGGCCATATAAATAGAGGACGCGGTGGCAACGGCTGACATTAGAAGGTGCTTTTGCCACGCTGTCACGCCGAGGCGCCGATCGCCCCGACCCACCCGCCAGCGCAGCACTCGAAGAATGCAGACGACATCCACCCGACAGGTCATCCCGGTCACGCTGTTGACGGGCTTCCTGGGCAGCGGCAAGACGACCGTGCTCAACCACCTGCTGGCCCAACTGCCGCGGACCGCCGTGGTGATGAACGAGTTCGGCGAGATCGGCCTCGACCAGCATCTGCTGGACGGCGGCCGTGCCCCGCTCGCCTTGCTCGCCGGCGGCTGCGTGTGCTGCCAGGTCAAGGGCAGCCTGGCGCCGACCTTGAAGAACCTGTGGATGGCGCGCGGCCAGGGCGACCTGCCGGCGTTCGAACGCCTGGTCATCGAAACCACCGGCATTGCCGATCCGGTACCCATCCTGGCCAGTCTGGCCAGCGACCGCTGGCTGGCCGCGCGCTACCGCCTGGACGGCGTCCTGGCCACGGTGGACGGGCTGCTCGGCCTGACCGAACTGGCGCTGCACCCGGAAGCCCGGCGCCAGGTCGCCCTGGCCGACCGCCTGGTGGTCACCAAGACGGACCAGGCCAACGCCGACGCGGTAGCGGCGTTGCGCGGCCGCCTGGCTGAGTTGAATCCCATCGCGCCTATCCTGACCGTGGTCGACGGGGCGGCGCCCGTGGCCGCGCTGCTCGGCGGCGCCGACACCGCCCGCACGCTGCCGTCCTGGCGCCCGGCCGACGACCTCCGGCCGAGCCGGCTGCTCGGCGCGGCGACCGGGGCGGCGCATGCCGGCGCCATCCGCTCCTTCGTCCTCGACCTCGCCGGGCCGCTCGACCGCCCGCTGGTCGAGGCCGCCCTGGCGCGTCTGGCGGCGGTCCACGGCGAGCGCATGCTGCGCATGAAGGCGATCGTGCAGTTCGCGGATACCGCCCGTCCCAGCGTCCTGCACGGGGTCAGGCATCTCCTGTCGCCGGCGGTCGAACTGCCGGCCTGGCCCGACCAGGACCGCCGCAGCCGCTTCGTGTTCATCGTCAGCGGCCTCGATCCGGCGTCCGAGGCGGCGCTCGTCGCCGAGCTCTCCCGGGCGGCGCGGCCGGTGCCCCCGGCCGGGCCGGCCTTGCCCATCGATAGCCCATGATTTATATGGGGAATAGTTGTTGCACGGTTCGCCTCAGGAGCATGGCATAATCCCGCCTCAGTTTTCGCCCGACAATCAATCAGCGAGGAGACAACGGCGTGGCAACTGCGAACAAAAAGTCGGTCAAGGTACCCGAAGCAAAGCCTGCCACGGCCAAGAAGGCGGCCGTGAAGTCCGCCACGTCCGCGCCGAAGACTGCCGCCGCCGCAGTCGCGAAGAAGGCTGCCCCGGTCGCCAAGGCGACCGGGAAGGCCGCTGCCGCGACCAAGGCAACGGCGAAAACCAGCGCCGCGAAGACCGTCGCCAAGGCTGCCGTAGCGGCCCCGGCGCCGTCCACCGGCAAGGCATCGGTAAAGAAAGCCACGGCAAGCGCGACCAAGACGGCCGCGTCGGCCAAGTCGGCGACCGCGCAGGCGGTGCCGGCGAAAGCCGCTGTCGCGCAGGCCAAAAAGCCTGCGCCGGCCACCCCCAAACCCGCCGCCAAGCCGGTCAAGCCGGCGGCGGCAGCAACCAAGGTAGCAAGCACAGCAATGCCCGCGACATCGAAAACCGCCACTCCGGCCAAGAAGCCCGCCACCAAGAAGACCGCGACCAGCAAGGCGCCCGCCGGCCTGCTCGCGGAAGCCGAACTGCTCAAGATGCCCGAGAAGGACTACATGAACGCCGCGCAGCTGGAGTTCTTCCGTCACCGCCTGGTGACCATGAAGGAGGAAATCCTAGTCAATGCGCGCGAGACGGGCGAGCACTTGAAGGAAAACGAGGTATTCGCCGATCCCAACGACCGCGCCACCGTGGAAGAGGAGAACATGCTCGAACAGCGCGTGCGCGACCGCGAACGCAAGCTGCTCAAGAAGATCGACTCCGCCCTCCGGCGCATCGAATCGGGCGACTACGGTTTCTGCCTGGAGACCGGCGACCCGATCGGCATTCCCCGCCTGCTCGCGCGGCCGACCGCCGAACTGTCGATCGAGGCCCAGGAGAAGCACGAACGGCTGGAAAAGCTGTTCGCGGACTGACTGCCGGAGCGGGGTCTCCGGCCCCCGCCGAGCGCCGCCGTGGCCCTGGAAACCTGGGAACTGCTCAGCTACGTCGTCACGGTGGTGGGCCTGCCGTTCGCCATCGTGGTGTTCCTGTGGGAGCAGCGCAAGGAACGTCTGGCCGACGAGGAGGAACTGCACCAGCGCCTGTCGGCGGCCTACACGGACTTCCTCAAGCTGGTGCTCGACAATGCCGACCTCCAGCTGCTGCGCCGGCAGCCGGGCGAGTTGCCGCTCAGCGACGAGCAGCAGGAGCGCCGCTTCGCCCTGTTCGGCATCTTGATCTCCATCTTCGAGCAGGCTTTCGTGATGGTCTATGAACCCGCCATGAGCCGCCAGCGCCAGCGCCTGTGGCAGAACTGGGCCGACTACATCGAGGACTGGTGCGCGCGCCCGGATTTCCGCGCCGCCCTGCCGGAACTGCTGCGCGGCGAGGACGAGGCCTTCGCCGCCTATATCCGCGATACCGCGGTGCGCGCCGCCGAGGTGGCCGCATGAACATCGGCCAGCGCCTTCTGATCGGGGCCATCCGCTTCTACCAGATCGCCCTGTCGCCCTACTTCGGCAGCCAGTGCCGCTTCACCCCGACCTGTTCGGAGTACGCCAAGGAGGCGGTCGCCAAGCACGGCGCCTTGAAGGGCGCCTGGCTGGCGGTCCGGCGCATCGGCCGTTGCCACCCCTACCATCCGGGCGGCCACGACCCGGTGCCCTGAGCGCCCGCCTGCCGGGTCAAGCGGGCGAATTGGCTCTATACTGGCACCTCCGTACCGATTCCCCCGAGCCGCGTCGCCATGTTCGATTTTTTCCGGAAAGACAAGGGCACTGCCAAGCCGGTCGTTCCGGATGCGCCGACCCCGGTTGCGAACAGACCCGTCGCGGCGCCGGCCAAGCCAGGCGGTCCCGCGGCCCCGGCCTCCGGCCGTCCCGCGCCGGCGCTCGCCGATCCCGCCACCCTGTCCGGCTCGACCCTGTCCGGCCCGACCCGGACCGGCCTGGAGGTCGAGGAGAGCGAACTCGAACTGGCGCCGGAGGTCGAGGAGGCCGTGGTGCTCTACGCCAGCGGCCACCCCGGCGAGGCCACGGCGGCGCTCAACCGCTTCATCCTGAACAATCCCGACAGCCGCGACCCCCTGCCCTGGCGCATGCTGTTCGACATCTACGAAACCACCGGGCAACGACAGCCGTTCGAGGACCTGGCCATGGATTACGCGGTGCGCTTTGAGCAGTCGCCGCCGACCTGGCGCCTGGCCGAGCGGACGCCGGAGACCGGTGCCGGCGGCGAGTGGCCCAGCTTCGCCTTCGCGGCCGGCCTGTCGCCGCAGGACAAGGCCGCCCTGGAGCATTTCCTGCGCGAAGCCGCCACGGCCGAGGGCGCGACGGTGGACTTCAGCAAGACCCTGGTGCCGGACAACGAGGTTTTCGGCCGCGCCATGCTCGATTGCATCTCGCGCCTGGCGGAGACCGGCAAGGCCATCCAGTTGCTCGGCGGCGATGCCTTCGTGGTGCGCCTGAACGCCAGCCGCTCCACCGGCCGCCTGGCCGAGCCGCTCTGGCTGCTCCTGCTCCTGCTCCTGCAGCTCCAGGGCAAGGCCGAGGAGTTCGATACCGTGGCGCTCGACTACGCGATCCAGTTCGAGATCTCGCCGCCGTCCTACACGCCGCCCAAGAAGGTCGCCACCAGTCCGGCCCCGGCGCGGCCGGCCCCGAGCGGCCCGAGCGGCCTGGTATTCCCGTTGCATGGCCAGATCGGCCCGGCCGAGGCCGGCGTGTTCGAGAAGCTGCGCGAATTCGCCATGCCGCTGCCCGGCGTCGAGGTCGATCTCAGCCAGGTGGCGCGCATCGACTTCATGGTCGTCGGCATGCTCATGGACGCCGTCATGTCGCTGGTCCAGGCCGGCCGGCACGTCGTCTTCAAGGACGGCAGCGAGATGGTCTGCCTGCTCCTGCGCATGGTCGGGGTCGGCCAGTTCGCCACCATCCAGCCCAGGATCAGGAAATAGCGTCGAGGACAGCCATGGAACAGTGGCACGGAACCACCATACTCTCGGTCCGCCGGGGCGATCGGGTCGCCCTGGGCGGGGACGGCCAGGTCACCCTCGGCAACATCGTCATCAAGGCCAGCGCCCGCAAGGTGCGCAAGCTGTACAACGAACGCATCCTGGCCGGCTTCGCCGGCGGCACGGCGGATGCGTTCACCCTGTTCGAGCGCTTCGAGGCCAAGCTGGAGAAACACCAGGGCCATTTGGTGCGCAGCGCGGTCGAGCTGGCCAAGGACTGGCGCACCGACCGCATCCTGCGCCGCCTGGAGGCCATGCTGTCGGTCGCCGACGGCCAGTCCAGCCTGATCATCACCGGCGCCGGCGACGTCCTGGAGCCGGAATACGGCATCGCCGCCATCGGCAGCGGCGGCGCCTATGCCCAGGCGGCGGCGCGCGCCCTGGTCGAACACTCCGACCTGAGCCCGGAGGCGGTCGTCCGGGAGGCGCTCGGCATTGCCGCCGACATCTGCATCTACACCAACCGCAACTTCACCATCGAGACGCTCGGCTGAAGCCGGCGGCCGGTCACTCCTTGACCGGCTTCTTCATCAGCTTGCGCTGCAAGGTGCGCCGGTGCATCTTGAGCGCCCGCGCCGTGGCCGAGATGTTGTTGTCGTGCTCGGCGAGCACCTTCTGGATGTGCTCCCACTCCAGGCGGTCGACCGACATCGGTTCTTCCGGGGTCGCCACCTCGGCATCGCCGCCGGCGCGGCCGAGCGCGGCGAGGATCTCGTCGGCATCGGCCGGCTTCGGCAGGTAGTGGGTGGCGCCCAGCTTGATCGCCTCGACCGCGGTGGCGATGCTGGCGTAGCCGGTCAGGAGGAGGATGCGCATGTCGCCGCGCAGGTCGCGCAGCGGCTCGATCAGGCCGAGGCCGGAGGCCTCCTCCAGCTTGAGGTCGAGGACGGCCGCGTCGGGCAGGAAGTGGCGCGCCAGGGCGAGGGCGCCGGTCGGCTCGTGCGCGCTCTCGACCTCGTGGCCGCGCCGGCGCAGGGCGTGCGCCAGAGTGGCGGTGAACACGGGGTCGTCGTCGACCAGCAGGATGCGCCAGGCGTCGTTCATGCGTGCCCCAGTGCGGCCAGCGGGATGCTCACCCGGGCCGCCAGCCCGCCGCCCGGGCGCGGCGTCAGCGCCAGGGTGCCGTGCAGACGTTCCAGGGCCGCCTGGGCCAGCAGCAGGCCGACGCCCCAGCCGTTTTCCTTGTCGCCCGCCTCGGCCAGGCCGGGCCGCGGTCGAGCACGGCCAGGCGCAGGGTGTCGGCATCCCATTCGGCCTCCAGGCCGAGGTCGTCCGGCGAGACGTCGGCGGCATTGTTGAGCAGGGTCGAGAGGACCGAGATGATGACCGGGTCCTCGCGCACGGCCGGCCCGGGGCGTGGACCGTCCAGGCGCAGGCGGGCATGGGCGCCGGGCCGCATGAGGCCCCAGTGGTCGAATATCTCGGCCAGCCAGCCGTCCAGCGCCCGGGTCGGGGCGACGGTGGCGCGGGCCCCGCCGGCCGCCGCCGCCAGGCGGTCGAGGACGCCCTTCATGCGTTCGGCCTGGGCGGCCATGACCGCGATGCCGGGCGCCAGTTCGTCGTCGCCGGCGTAGTCGCGCTCCAGTTCGCGCAACGACACGCGCAGGGAGGACAGCGGCGTCGCCAGGTCGTGGGCGGCGGCCGCCGCCTGCATGCCGAGGGCGAACAGCTGTTCGTCGCGCAGGGCCTGTTCGCGCACCCGGGCGAGGTCGGCCTCGCGCTGGCGCAGGGCCGTGGCCAGGCGGGTGACGAAGGCCGCGACCAGGGCGGCGGTGAGCAGGAAGTTGAGCCACATGCCGCCCAGGTGCAGGTCGATCGCGGTCTGTTCGCTCACCGCCAGGCCGAGCGGCTGGTAGTAGCGGGCCAGCAGGGAATAGAGCACCGCGACCCACAGGGTCATGACCCAGGCGTAGCGTCCGGGCAGGGTGACCGCGCACAGGATCAGCGGCACCAGGAGCAGGGAGATGAACGGGTTGGCGTAGCCGCCGGTGAAGTAGATCAGGGCGCCGATCACCTCGGCGTCGGCCATCAGGTAGACCATGACCTCGAGCGGCTGGCCGCCCCGGTCCAGGCGCCCGATCGCGACCAGGTTGAGGGCGCCGTGCAGGGTCAGCAGGACGACCATGGCGAGCATGGGCAGCGCGACGGCGAAGCCCTCCATCAGCACCATGACCAAGATGCCCTCGATGCTGAGCAGCACCCAGCGCGCCATGACCAGGCGCGCCAGGGTGTCCCTGGAGCAGGCTTCGTTGCGCATGGTCGCGGTCTCGGTCATGGCGGAATTTTACCCATGCCGGCCGGTCGTCCGGGATGTGCGACAATTTGCCGCATGCGCGCGCGGGTCCGTGCGCGTTAGCCTCGCCCGATTCGATACCTTGCCGGAGCCGACATGAAGCCTGCCATCCTGGTCCTCCCGCTGTGTGCCCTTGCCCTGCCCGCCCTGGCCGATACGGTCAAGGTCGAGAACGCCTGGGTGCGCGCCACGGCGCCCGGCCAGCAGGTCGCCGGCGCCTTCATGGACCTGACGGCGGACGCCGACATGGCGGTGGTCGATGCCGCCAGTCCGGCGGCCAAGGTGGTGCAGCTGCACAGCATGGCGATGGACAACGGCGTCATGGTGATGCGCCGTCTCAAGGCGGTTGCGCTGCCCAAGGGCAAGACGGTGAGCCTGAAGCCGGGCGGCATGCACGTCATGCTGATCGACCTGGTCGGGCCGATCAAGGCCGGCGCCCACCCCTCGGTGACCCTCACCGTGCGCGCGGCCGACGGCAAGAAGCAGCGGATCGCGGTGCCGCTCGAGGTACGCGAGCCGGGCGCCTCCGGCAACTGATGGCCGACGGCATGCAAAAAGCCGGCGCGCGGCCGGCTTGTGTCGCGGTCGTGCCGGCGGCCGTTACTCCAGTTCCCGCTCCAGCTGTTCCAGCGAGGTGTGGCGCACGTTCTTGCCCTTGACCATGTAGACCACGTATTCGGAGATGTTCTCGGCGTGGTCGCCGATCCGCTCGATGGCCTTGACCACGAACATCAGGTCGATGAAAAGGGTGATGTTGCGCGGGTCTTCCATCATGTAGGTGATGAGATGACGGGCGATGAGGTGGAATTCCTCGTCCACTTCCATGTCCTGGCGGGCGACGTTGGCGGCGGCCGAGGCGTCCACCCGGGCGAACGAATCGAGCGAGGTGCGCAGCATCTTGATGGCCAGGTCGGCCATGTACTTGATCTCGCTGTAGCGCGGGATGGTGATGCGGTCGTTGTTCAGGGTCTTGACCGTGAAGCGGGCGATCTTGACCGCCTCGTCGCCGATCCGTTCCAGGTCGGCGATGGTCTTGATGATGGTCAGGATCATGCGCAGGTCGCTGGCGGTCGGTTGGCGCAACGCGATGATCTGGGTGCAGGCCTCGTCGCTGGCCACTTCCAGGCCGTTGACCTGGACGTCGTTGGCGATGACCTCCTCGGCCAGCGCGGTATTCTGGCCGATCAGCGCCTCGATGGCCTTGTTTACCTGGTCTTCGACCAGGCCGCCCATCTCCAGCACGCGGGCGCGCACCGCCTCGAGGTCGGCGTCAAACTGCTTGTAGGTGTGCTCGGCTAGCATCGTTTCTCCTCGCCTGACCGCCATGGTCGGCATTGCCGGATTATATGCGCGTGTGGTGGCGAAAAAATTACAGCTGAGTGACAAATGGCACACTCAGGGCATGCCCATCCACCTTCAGGGTCATGATCCAGTCGCGCCGCCCGGTGACGCAGACCGGCAGGGTGACGCGCGCCCTCAGGGTGCCCGTGGCGTCCGGCTTGAGCGTGTACAGGTTGAAGCCCATGTCCATGCCCTCCATGGTGAAGCTGGCCTGCGCGGTGCCGGCGCCGGGCGCCTTGAGCCAGACCTCGAACGGCGTCAGGACTTTGAGTTCGCCGGCCACGCCCAGTTCCACGGGCTGGCCCGCCAGGTCGGCACGGCAGCCGGCGCGCAGGTCGGTGCAGGCGATGCGCAGCGCCGGCGCCTCTTCCGGTTGCAGGAAACGGCTGGCCACCACCACCCCGGCGATCAGCACGATCACCAGGGCCGGCGCGAGCCAGCGCGGCAGGTTCAGTTCGGCCATGCGGCGCTCCTCATCGCGATGCCGTGCGCGCCGGCCCGGCGCGCCTCGTCCAGGTCCGCCGGGCCCAGGCCGCCGAGGCCGTAGACCGGCAGGGGATAGTCCTCGATCAGGCGGCTGAAGGCCGGCCAGCCCATGGCCGGCGCGCCGGGATGCGAGGCGGTCGGCCGCACCGGGCCGAGGACCACGAAGTCGGCGCCGAGGGCGGCCGCCCGTGCCAGTTCGCCGGCGTCGTGGCAGGACGCGCCCAGCCAGGGCAGGTCCGGGCGGGCGCCCAGCTCGGCCAGCCGGCGCGCGCTCAGGTGGGCGCCGACACCCAGGCGGGCGGCCAGTTCGAGGTCGTCGTTGACGGTCAGGATGGCGCCGTGCCGGCGGCACAGCTCGGCGCAGCGCGTCGCCAGCGCGGTCCGCTCGGCTTCCGGCAGCGTCTTCTCGCGCAGTTGCACGAGGCGCAGGCCGGCCGCCAGGGCGCGTTCCAGACGGGCCAGGAATTCGCCCGCGCCGAGCTCGGCGGCGGTCGAGATGGCGTAGGTCAGGGGCAGTTCCAGGCCACGCAGGATGGGCCCGTTGGCGGGCAGGATGGGCGCGACGTCGGGATGCGCGGCGCGGGTCCAGGACAGGCCGCCCTGGCCTTCGTGCGGATGCGGCTCGCCGTCCCAGGCGGTGACCCGGAAGAAGCGCAGCATGACCCGGGCGTGCTCGTAGTCGAAGGCGCGGCTGAGCCAGGGGTAGGCGGTGCGTACCGTGATGCCGAGTTCCTCGTGCAGTTCGCGGTCGAGGGCATGGCGGGCGGTCTCGCCCGGCTCGACCTTGCCGCCCGGGAATTCCCACCAGCCGGCGTAGACCTTGCCCGGCGGCCGGCTGGCCATGAGGAAGCGGCCGTCCGGCCGTTCGATCACGGCGGCGGCGACCTCGACGCGGTTCACCGCTTGAGCCCCTGCCGGCCGGTCCAGTCGGCGGCGAACTGGCGCGCGACCCGGCCGGAGCGGCCGCCGCGCTGGGTCGCCCACTGCAGCGCTTCGAGGCGGGCCGGGGCGGTCCAGGTGCCACCCAGTTCGGCCACCCAGGATTCGGCGATGGCCAGGTACTGGTCCTGGTCGAAGGGGTAGAACGACAGCCAGAGGCCGAAGCGGTCCGAGAGGGAGACCTTTTCCTCGGTGCTTTCGCCCGGATGCACCTCGTTGCCCTGGTACTTGGTTTCCAGGTTCTCGGCCATGAACTCGGGCATCAGGTGGCGCCGGTTCGAGGTGGCGCAGATCAGGACGTTCGGCGCCAGGCCGGCGAGCGAGCCGTCCAGGGCGGCCTTGAGCGGCTTGTAGGCGGCCTCGCCGGGTTCGAAGGAGAGGTCGTCGGTGAAGACCACGAAGCGGTAGGGCTGTTCGGCGATGCCGGCGACGATGTCGGGCAGGTGGACGAGGTCGTCCTTGTCCACCTCGATCATGCGCAGGCCCTTCTTGGCCAGGCGCGGCAGCAGTGCCTTGATCAGGGAGGACTTGCCGCAGCCGCGGCTGCCGGTGAGCAGGATGTGGTTGGCCGGCAGGCCGGCGACGAACTGGCGCAGGTTGCGTTCGACCGCCTTCTTTTGCTCGTCGATGCCCTTGAGCGCGTTCCAGGGTGGGCAGTTGAGCTGGCCGATCGGCTGCAGCCAGCCCATGGCCGGACCGCGCCGCCAGCGGCAGGCGAGGTTGGTCTGCCAGTCGATGCGCGGCGGCGCCGGCGGCAGCCAGGGCTCGATGCGGGCCAGGACCTCGTTGGCCCGGGTGAGCAGGACGGCCAGTTCCGGGCTGATCTCGTAGGCGATGTCGTCGTCGTTCAAGTGCGGTACTCCGCGTTGATCTTGACGTATTCGTAGGAGAAGTCGCAGGTCCACACGGTGGCGATGGCGTCGCCCCGGCCGAGGTAGAGGCGCACGTTGATCTCCGGCGCCGCCATCACCCGCGCCCCCTCGGCCTCCTGGTAGCCGGGCGAGCGGCCGCCGTTCTCGGCCACCAGGACGTTGCCGAGCCAGAGCTTGACCCGGTCGACGTCCAGATCGGCCACGCCGGCATAGCCGACCGCCGCCAGGATGCGGCCCAGGTTGGGGTCGGAGGCGAAGAAGGCGGTCTTGACCAGGGGCGACTTGGCGATGGCGTAGGCGATCTGCTTGCACTCGGCCTCGTCGCGGCCGCCCTCGACCCGGATCTCCATGAACTTGGTGGCGCCCTCGCCGTCCCGGACGATGGCCTGGGCGAGCTGGATCATCAGTTCGGTGACCGCGTCGCGCAGCGTGTTGAAGCGCGGGTCGCCGTCGTCCATGAGCACCGGCGCGTCGGTCACCCCGGTGGCGACCAGGATGCAGGAGTCGTTGGTCGAGGTGTCGCCGTCCACGGTGATGCAGTTGAACGACTTGTTCACCGCGTACCGCAGGATGGCCTCGAGCGCCTCGCAGGACACCGGCGCGTCGGTGGCGACGAAGCTGAGCATGGTGGCCATGTTCGGGTGGATCATGCCCGAGCCCTTGGCGATGCCGGTGAGGGCGAAGTCGCGGCCGTTCAGGGCGACCTTGCGGGTGGCCGCCTTGGCGACGATGTCGGTGGTCATGATGGCCTGGGCGGCCTCGGCCCAGTTGGCCGGCTTCAGGTCGGCGATGGCGTCCGGCAGGGCCGCGACGATCTTGTCGTGCGGCAGCGGTTCCAGGATCACGCCGGTCGAGAAGGGCAGGACCTGTTCCGCCTTGAAGCCCAGCTTGTCGGCCAGCGCGGCGCAGGTCTCGCGCGCCCGGCGCAGGCCGTCCTCGCCGGTGCCGGCGTTGGCGTTGCCGGTGTTGACCACCAGGGCGCGGATGCCGCCGGCGTCATCGTCCCGGCCGCCGTGCAGGTGTTCCTTGCACACGGTCACCGGGGCGGCGCAGAAACGGTTCTGGGTGAACACGCCGACGACCTCGGAATCATGCGCCAGGCGCATGACCAGGATATCCTTGCGGCCGGGCTTCTTGATGCCGGCGGAGGCGATGCCCAGCTCGACGCCGGGAACGGGTAGGAGCGCTGCGGGATCGGGGGCGGCGAGATTGACGGGCATGTGAAATCCTTGGCGTAAGCGGTCGCGAATGTTTCGGCGGCGGGCCAGGTCCGGTCATTCCCGCGCAGGCGGAAATCCAGTCCGATGCGATTGGGGCCCGCGCCGGTGCGCGGGCGACGAAACCGTATCCGAGCCGGCTGCCGGCGCCTATTCTACTTCCTGCCAGCGGCCGTCGCCGAACAGCAATGCGCTGCGGATGCGCTTGCCCGGATAGAGGGCGGCCATGGCGCGCCGGTAGTCCGCCAGCTGGTCCAGATAGGCGTCGGAAAAGCCGCCGGTCTTGTAGTCGAGCACCCAGACCTCGTCGTCGTATTCGACCAGGCGGTCGATGCGCCGGATCTGGCCGTCGGCGCCCACGTAGGCGACCTCGTTGCGGCCCCGGCCGGAGGCGAAGAAGCGGCGCGTCTCCGGACCGGTCAGGATGGTCTCCGCCATCGCCCGGACCGGCGCGAACGCGGCCTCGTCGAGGCCCAGGTCGGCGCGCACGGCGGCCGCCGAGGCGCCTTCCGTGGCCAGTTCCAGGTAGCGATGCACCCGCACGCCGAAGTCGATCTCGGGCGTCGAGACGACGCGCCGCTGGCCGACGCCCGCGGCCGGCAGACTCGGTTCGGCGCCGGCCACGGCGGCCGGCTCGGCGGCCGCGGCGGCATCGCCGAGCCGCATTTCCGGCAGGGCCGCCAGATCCGCCCGTTCGAGTGCCGCCGCCAGGCGGGCGAGCCAGGTGCCGTCCTTCGCCTCGGCCAGGCCGCTGACGATCAGGGCCTGCTTGGCCCGGGTCATGGCGACGTAGAGCAGGTTGAGGTGCTCGCGTGCCGTCAGGCCGGCTTCCTGGGCGAACAGCGGGTCGCGCGCCCGGCCGCGCAGTTCGCCGGCACCGTAGAGCGAGAAGTGCGTCGGCCGTTCGGCCGCCGGCGGCCAGTCGAGCAGGACGCCCAGGTGGTCGCGGTCGCGCCGTTCCTCGTCGGCCTTGATCAGGAACACGATGGGGGCCTCCAGGCCCTTCGCGGCATGGATGGTGAGCATGCGCACGGTGTCGCCGGCCGCCGCGGGCGGCTCGTCCGGGGCATCGTCGCCGGCGTCTTGGCCGAGTTCGTGCAGGGCGTCGAGGAAACGCGGCAGGCTCGGGAAGCGGCCGCCGCCCAGCTTCAGGCTCAGTTCCAGGACGCCGCGCAGGTTGGCCAGTACCGAGGCGCGCAGGTGTTCCGGCGTGGCCGCGGCGTAGCGCGCCTCGACCTCGCCCTCGTGGAAGATGCGGTCGAGCAGGTCGTGCGGGGGCAGCGGGCCGGCCGCGGCGCGCCAGGCCGTCAGGAGGTCGTGGGCGCGGCGTATCCGTTCCGGGGCGTCCGGGTGGGCGCACCAGGCCGCCAGGCGGTCGAGCCAGGGGCCGCCCGGGCTGTCGGACAGCGCGACCAGGTCGGCATCCAGGCAGCCGAACAGCGGGCTCTTCAGTATCCGCGCCAGGCCGAGGTCGTCGTGCGGCATCACCAGGAAGCCGAGCAGGGCCATCAGGTCGCCCGCCTCCAGGGTGTCGAGCAGGCCGCCCCGGCGGCTGCCCAGATAGGGGATGCCGGCGGCCTTGAAGGCGTCCTCGAACACCTCCAGGCCGGTTCGGCCGGCGAACAGGACCAGCACGTCGGCGAAGCGGGCCGGCCGGCCGCCGTCCTCGGCGACCGCCAGGTGGCCGACCAACTCGACGATGCGCCGGGCGACCGCCGCCGCCTCGCCGGCGCGCTTGTCGGGGCGGGCCGGCGGCGGCTCGGTCAACGGGTCGCGCAGGGGGTGTGGCGGGTCGCCGGCGGCGTCGGCTTGGCCTGCATCGGCGGGCACCGTCAGCAGGCTGCACAGGCCGGGCAGGCCGGTCTGCCAGGCGGTGTGGGCGACGAAGCCGGGATATTCGGCGCCGAGACCGCCGAACAGGGCATTCACCCAGGCGACCACGCGCGGCGCGCAGCGCCGGGTCTCGTCCCGGCGGGCGATGCCGGCGGCGAAATTCTCCGCCAGCCAGGCGCCGGCCAATTCGAACAGACGCGGTTCGGCACGCCGGAAGCGGTAGATCGACTGCTTGGGGTCGCCGACCATGAACACGGTCGGCCGCTCGGGATCGGCACCGTAGGCCGACAGCCAGGCGGTCAGGATGTGCCACTGCAACGGGTTGGCATCCTGGAATTCGTCCAGCAGCAGGTGTTTCCAGCGCGCGTCCAGCTTGGCCAGCAGGCCGGCCGATTCGTCCGGGTCGGAGAGCAGGCGCAGGGCCAGCCATTCCGCGTCGGTGAAGTCGAGGCCGTCGCGCTCGCGCTTGAGCGCCTGATAGTGGGCGACCAAGTCCGTGCCGGCGGCCAGGGCGAGACGGTTGAGGCGCAGGGCGGCCTGGTCGGCCAGGCGGTCGCAGGCGGCCGCTACCCGTTCGCCGAGCTGGTGATGCAGTTCGACGAAGCGTACCGCCGGGCCGGCACCCAGGCGCTTGTCCAGGGTGGCGCCGCCCTTGCGCGCGGCGATCTCGCCTTTGGCGGTGAGGAAGACGGCGCGGAGTGCGGCCCAATCCGCCGGCGTCTTGGCCGGGTCGCGCGGATGGTCGAGTTCCTCCAGCAACCCGGCCAACAGGGCGGCCCGTTCGGCATCCTGTTTCACGGCCTGGCCATTCCCGGCCAGGAGCGGCAGGAACTCGGCCAGGCCGGCTCGGAAGCCCGGTTCCGACCACAGTGCCGCCGCCACGTCGGTGTCTTCGTCCAGGCCGCTCAGCGCGGCGAGTCCGGCCAGCGCCTCGGCGACCGGATCGGCACGGCCCGCGGCCCAGCGCCACCACTCGGCGCGCTTGTCCAGGAAGGCGAACAGCAGCTTGCGCACGCTGGCCAGCGGCATCGTCTCGAACAGGCCGGCCAGTGCCGCCGCCGGCGCCGCCCGTGCCGGTGCGCGCAGCGACTCCGCCCAGGTCTGCCAGGCTTCGGCCCGGAGCAGGACCGCGTCCTCGATCAGGTTGGCGGGGGCACGGCTGGCCAGGGGCGCCCGGCCGAGCAGGTTGAGGAACCAGCCGTGGAAGGTGGTGATCATCGGACCCGGCACGCTGTCCAGGACGGTCTCGAACAGGCTCCGGGCGCGCGGCAGGAGCAGGCGTGCCGCCTCGGCGTCGAGGCCGCGCTGTTCGAGGAAGGCACAGACCTCATCGGCATCCGCGACCGCGAGGTGCTCCAGCCACTCGTACAGGCGCTGGCGCATCTCCTCGGCCGCCTTGCGCGTGAAGGTGACGGCCAGCAGTTCGGACGGCGCCACCCCGGCCAGCAGCAGGCGGAGCATGCGCGAGACCAGCAGCCAGGTCTTGCCGCTCCCGGCGCAGGCCTCGACGACGGCGCTATGGGTGGGATCGATGGCCCGTTGCGGCGTCATGGCGTGTCGGATGGGCAATTGGCCGACCTTGGCTTTTCATGTATCGGCGTTTCCGGAGGGGCTATCGCAGATGTTGCTGTTCGCAGTATGTTGTGGCTGAAACATGAAGGGCATACTACCCGAGCTGACGCGGACAACGAGAGGAACCCGATGATATTCAATTGGTTTGACGCGAGGGAAGAGGTGGCTTTCGGGGCCCGGCTGGCCGAATTCTTCGACACCGAACTAACTGCGCTGGAAGGCAAATCAGGGCGCAAGCAGGACGATAAGCGGCACAAACTGGTGGTACGCGTGATGCAGCAAGCTAAACAATTTCGGGCAACCAGGAAGATCAATCCCTACAAGAAGGCCAAGCTCGCCAACGCGTTCAAGTGGCGGCTGAAGGATTTAGGCCATGACAGCGCCCTGATCGATCAGTTGACTAAGGACATTCTGCTGAACCTCCAATAGGGAACCTGCATGGCCTCATTGTTCAACTGGTTCAAGCGGGGCAAGATTGCCACGCAGGGAACCTCGACGCCGACGGACCTCATCAGGCGCGGCAATGATCTGTTGGACCGCGGCGAACTCGATGCGGCCCGGGTTCAGTATCAGGAGGCCCTGGCGCTCGACCCGGACCATGCCGACGCCTGCATCTGTCTCGGCTTCGTTCTGAAGGAAATGGGCCAGTCAGAGGCGGCAATGCCCTATCTGGAACGTGCTGCGCGGCTAAGACCTGATTCCGACGACGCCCACTATCTGCTCGGCCTTGCCGCCGAGGCACTGGGCGACGGCGAGACTGCGGCGCGCCATTTGGCCAGTGCCGTCGCAATCAAGCCGGCGTTCGCCCTCGGCTGGCGTGACCTGTGCCGCGTGCAGTTTCAGGGTGGGCACTATGCCGAGGCGAGGGACGCTGTCGAGCGGGGCCTCGCCGTCGACCCGCAGTCGCCGGACCTTCATTTTTATCTCGGCAACCTATATCTACACGAATCGGACCCCGAAGCGGCCGCCGCCAGTTATGAGAAGACGCTGGCATTGGACCCCGACCATGCCGAGGCGTACTGCAACCGAGGACTCGCCCTGCAACGCAGTGGGCGCTTCGACGATGCATTGGCGAGCCTCGACAAGGCGATCCGCCTCCGGCCGGATTATGCCGAGGCCCAGTTCAACCGCGGTTGCGTCTGTAGCGGAATGCGTCGGTTCGAGGATGCCCTGACCGACTTCGATCTTGCCATCAGCATCAGACCAGATTATGTCGATGCCCGTACCCACCGCGGCCTGGCACTCATGGATCTCGGTCGCCTGGATGAGGCCATTGACGCGTTCGACCGTGCCCTCGCCATCAACCCGGATCAAGTCGATGCCTACGTCAACCGAGGCCACGCCTTTTTCCTTGGCAACCATTATCCGGAAGCCATCGAGGCGTACGAGCGGGCACTCGCTCTAGAGCCAAACGTCCCGTTCCTGTTCGGTCAGGCCATGCATACCCGGATGAAGATGTGCGCCTGGAGCCGGTTCGCCCCGGATCTGGAGCAACTGACACACAAAATGCGCCTGGGCGAGAACAGTATCCAGCCATTCGCGGCGCAGGCGCTGATCAGCGATCCGGAACTCCTGCGCCAACTGGCCGAAACATGGGCAAAACAGACCCCTGAGCAGTCTCTCGAAACGGACGCCAGCCAAAGCGGCAGTTCCGCGAGAATTCGCGTTGGCTACTACTCGGCCGATTTTTGCATGCACCCCGTGTCGTTCCTGATGGCGGAAGTGTTCGAACTGCACGATAGGGCACGCTTCGAAGTGATTGGTTTTGCTTTTGGCAGGGACCGGCAGGATGAAATGACTCGGCGGCTCGAGGCGGCTTTCGACCGTTTCATCGATGTGCGAGGCAAGACCGACCGACAAATTGCCGAGCTGTCACGCGAGCTGGGGATAGATATTGCGATTGACCTGGGCGGTTATACGACCGATGCGCGTACCGGCATCTTCGCCTACCGGGCGGCACCTATCCAGGCGAGCTACATCGGCTATCTGGGCACCATGGGCGTCCCCTATTTCGACTACCTCCTGGCCGACGAAATCATCATCCCGGCCGAATGCCAACCCTATTACAGCGAGAAGATCGTCTACCTGCCTAGCTACCAGGCAAACGACTCCAAGCGGGCAATCTCCGACCGGGTATTTACGCGAGCGGAACTCGGCCTTCCGGAAGATGGCTTCGTGTTCTGCTGTTTCAACAACAGTTTCAAGATCACCCCTTCTACATTCGATGGCTGGATGCGGATACTCGGCCAAGTGCCGGGCAGCGTGCTGCTTCTCTATGCCGAAAATCCCTCGGTGATCCCGAACTTGCAGCGCGAAGCCGAATGCCGGGGCATTGCGCCTGGCCGTCTGGTGTTCGCAGGGGCCCTTCCGCGTGCCGACTATCTCGCCCGCTATCGGGCAGCAGATCTGTTCCTCGATACCTTCCCCTACAACGCCGGGACGACTGCCAGCGATGCGCTATGGGCCGGACTGCCTGTTCTTACCCTGGCCGGGACGGCATTTGCCAGTCGGGTCGCGGCCAGCGTGTTGCGGGCCATCGATCTGTCTGAGTTGGTCGCGACCACCCAGTCCGCCTACGAGGCGTTGGCCGTGGAGTTGGCGACGACGCCCGACAGGCTCAACCAAATCCGGGAGCGGTTGGCCGAAAATCGGGCGACCGCCCGGCTGTTCGACAGCCCGCGGTTCACCAGGAGTCTCGAGGCCGCGTACAGTGCAATGATGGAGCAGTTCCAGAATGGCGTGGCGCCGGACAACATAGTTATTCGGAACTGACGCGCCTTGGTCATTTTTCGGCGATAGGTGACGTTTTTTGTCACCTTGGGTGGGCTAGGGGCAATATTGGCTGTTACCCGTCCCTATGCAAAAAAACGGGTCAGCCGTGAACGGTTATCAGTTTTGGCAGATTACTTGCATCCTGTGCCCGGTGAGGTAATCAAGACGTGTCGTCCGGGCCAACTGGCATGGTTCTGGCTAGCCACTGTTCGCCATCTGACGAGATGGCGCTTCGACAAACAACTTGCAAGGAGTTTCAAATGAAACGTGTACAACAGGGCTTCACCCTGATCGAACTGCTGATCGTTGTGGCCATTATCGGTATCCTCGCCGCCATCGCCATCCCGGCCTATCAGGACTACGTGATCAAGTCGCAGGTCTCGGAAGGCTACTCCATCGCCGACGGCCTCAAGGCCCCGATCAGTGAGATTTACCATAACGACGGTGTCTTCACCAACGCCAACAACGGCAGCGGCACCATCCTCGCCTCCACTTCCTACACCGGCAAGTACGTTACCAACGTCCAAGTCAGCGCCGGCAAGATCACCGTCGAATACGGCAATGAGGCCAACACGAAGATTGCCGGCTCCAACATCGTCATCTCCCCGGTTGACCACGGTGGTTCCATCGAGTGGAAGTGCAAGGCGGTTGCGGGTACGAACGTCCTCGCGAAGTATCGCCCGGCTGCTTGCGGCGACTGACCGCAACGTCCCGAAAACAGGGCTTCGGCCCTGTTTTTTTGTGTCGCCGTCGGCTAGTTCATGGCAAGCAGAAGTAGCTTGGCGTTTGCGCTGATGGCGGCGCTGCTAGGCCTTGCGGCGGCCTGCTACGCGCCCGGCCTCAACGGGCCCTTCATCGTCGACGACTACACCACGTTGCCGAGGCTCGCACGCTTCGGCGGCATCGACAGCCTCAGCAAGCTGAGTGTCTTTCTCGCCGGTGACATCACCGGCACCCGCCCGTTGTCCTTGCTGACGTTCGCGCTGAACAGCACGTCCTGGCCGGCCGCACCTTGGTCATTCAAGGCCGCCAACCTGCTTCTGCATCTGCTCAACGGTGGCGTGCTCTTCCTCTTCTGCCGCCAACTGCTCAGGCGGCACGGGACCCCGGAGCCGCGGGTCGCCTGGATCGCCGCGTTCTCCGCCGGATTCTGGCTGCTTAATCCCTTCAACGTTTCCACCGTCCTCTACGTCATCCAGAGGATGGCGATGCTCTCAGCCCTTTTTGTCCTTGCTGGGCTGGTCACCTACCTGCACGGACGAAGCATGCTCGCGACGCGGCCGCGGGCCGGACATTATTGGATGTCGGCAGCGATTCTGCTCGGTACTGGACTGGCCGTGCTCTGCAAGGAGAACGGTGCCTTGCTACCGCTTCTCGCCCTCGTCCTGGAATACACCCTGCCACGGGCTGGGCGTACCGCTGTCCGGCCATCCCGTGTGTGGCTGTATGCATTTCTCTGGCTGCCCAGCCTTGCCGTGATTGCCCTGCTTGTGCAGCATGCCGGACCAGCGGCGTATGCCAGCCGCAACTTTGACCTTGTCGAGCGCCTGCTTACGGAGTCCCGGGTGATCATCGATTATCTCTGGCACTGGTTCAATCCCTTCGCGGCCCCACGTGGCGTGCTGGCGGACGACTATCCCGTCGTGCACAGCCTATCCGCACCGAGGACCACGTTGGCGGCAGTCGCCGGTGTGTCCGGGCTGCTGGTTTGGGCCGTATGGCAGCGTCATAACCATCCCTTGCTTGCACTCGCGATCCTGTTCTACTTCGTCGGCCACCTGATGGAATCGACGATCGTGCCGCTCGAGATCTACTTTGAGCACCGCAACTACCTGCCCGCCATGCTGTTGCCGCTGCCGGTTGCCGTCTGGACCGCCAGCCGGGTCGCCGATTCCAGGCTCGCCCTGTCGATTGGCCTCGCGGTCCTGGTCGGCCTGGCGGTACAGACCCACCGGTTGGCTGGCATATGGGGCAGCGACCTGGCCTTGGCCAAGTGGTCGTTGCTGTCCAGTCCGGGTTCGCTGCGCGCCGTCAGCAACATGGCTTCCACACTCTCGGAGCACGGGCGCGCCGATTTGGCGATCGAGACCCTTGAACAGGGCCTGACCCGGAATCCGGAGCAGAGCCATCTGCAACTCCAACTGCTGGCCGAGAAGTGTCGGGCAGGCGGCATCACGGTCACGGATTGGGAGGATGCAGGGCGTTATTTCAGTAAGTACCCCATCAAGTTCAGGAGCTTCCCGTTGCTGGCGTCACTGGTCGCAACTGCAGACTCGCCTCAGTGCCCCGGACTTGACGGTCGCCGCCTCCTCACGTTTGTCCGGCAACTCAGCGGCCATCCCCTCACTCGCGCGGACCCTCGCCTACTGCGCCTGCTGCGGTATGCTGAGGGCGAGTTGCTGCTTAGGCACGGTGCGGCGGGTGAGGCATTGGCTGCGTTCAGCGCCTCAGTGGCCCTGCGGGCGCCAATTGGCGTCGGGCTTCAGGAGGTTGCTTTGCTTGCGACGTACGGCCATCTCCGCGAGGCCCTGGCCTTGCTTGATCGGGTCCAGGCGATGCCCGAGCCAGACGGCTTCAAACAGGCGGCTGTGCATCGTTTCTACGCGGCCGAGATTCCACACCTGCGTGCGACGTTGCTCGGCGACTTGGCAACACAGCAAGGAGTAACGCCACCGTGAATCCGATGCGTTTGGCCAGACGGCGGGACTGGCTTTATGTCGCGGTGCTCGTGACGCTGGTCTACCTGTCCTACGGCACAGGCTTCCGCGGTGACTGGCAATTCGACGACGCCCTCAACTTGTCTGGGCTGGCCGGCGTCAGCGATTTCCCATCAGCCATGTCCTTCGTGTTGGGTGGTCTGTCCAGCGAGCTCGGTCGTCCAGTTGCCCTCGCGTCGTTCCTGGTCAACCGGTCAGACTGGCCTTGTTGTCCGGAAGGTTTTCGCCAAGTCAATACCGTGATTCACCTAGTCAATGGTCTGCTGGTGTATCTGCTGGCTCGTCGCGTCACTGCGCTCTGGCCGCAATCGCCGGAAAGGGCGATTGGGTTGCCTTTGACCCTGACGGGCCTCTGGTTGGCGCATCCCCTGCTCGTGTCGACCAGTATGTCTGCCGTCCAGCGTATGACCAGTTTGTCCGCCAGCTTCGTTCTACTGGGACTGCTCGGTTACTTGGTAGGCCGTGAGCATCTGAAAGCAGCTAGGGTCCGGTCCGGCTATGTGTGGCTTAGTGCAAGCTTGGCCGGCGGCTCTTTGCTGGGCGTGTTGGTCAAAGAAAGTGCCGCGCTGCTGCCACTTTTTGCGGCTGTTGCCGAGCTTTTCCTCCTGCGGATCCTGCGCCCCCTCGGTCCAACACCTTACTGGCGGGCCTGGCGATGGCTATTTTTCTCGCTGCCGGCAGCGTTGCTCGTCGCCTATGCCGTCCTGCATTGGGACGGCATTGCGACCATGGGGCTACGGCGTCCATTCGACCTGTCAGGCCGCTTGGCATCCGAAGCCGTCATACTCTGGGAATATCTGCGCCAGATACTGGTGCCCGACATCTCCACCATGGGGCCATACCACGACGATGCCGTGGTACGCACTTGGTCCGACCCATTGGTGGTCCTGGCCTTGGGGGCATGGCTGATTCTGGCCATTCTGGCTTGGCGGTTGCGCAAAGGCTGGCCCTTGGTGCCTTTTGCACTGGCGTGGTTCGCCGTCGGCCAACTGTTGGAATCGACTGTCTTCCCGCTCGAACTCTATTTCGAGCATCGCAACTATCTCGCCAGCCTGGGGCCGTTGGCGCTCGCTACGGCGCTGCTCTGGCGCCTCCCGGTGCGTTTGGTACGGCCGGTCGCGGCCGCAATCGTCGTATTGTTCCTGCTGCTCAGTTTCCAGACGGCGCGGATATGGGGCGAACCCAACCGCGCCGCCGCCGTTTGGTTCACGGCCCATCCGGGCTCGGTACGTGCAAGCAAGGACCTTGGGGCTCGTCTGGTCGCCTCCGGGCGTTACCAAGCCGCGCTCAGGGTGCTGGAGACGACACGCGAAGTGCACCCACTCAGTGGTGACCTGGGCCTCGACTTGCTCAAGATTCACTGTGTCACCGGCGACTATGCCAGAGCTGACAGAGAATTCGCCCGTCTGACTGGGCTGGCCAGCAAACTGACAGTCGGCAATACCATGTTGGCGACCTTGCACGATGTCGTTAGACTCAACCGCGCAGGGCGCTGCGGCAGTTTCGGCCAAACGGACCTATTGGGCTTCGCGGCACAGCTTTTGGCGAATCCGCACATCGACGGCAACCGTCGGCACCGCCATATCCTGCACATTGTGATGTCTGACATCGCTCGTGGGCGCGGCGATACCGATGCAGCAATCGGCCACCTGCGGGCGGCTTTCCTGGCCTGGCCGCAGGTCGAGGTCGCGCAGATATATATCTACGACCTGATCGCGGCCGGTCGCGTCGAGGAAGCCAGGGGCCAGATCGCCGAAGTACGTGCCCTGGCCCCAGCCCACCCCTGGCTGCATCGCGCCTGGTCGATGAAACTGGATGAACTAGAGGCATTGGCAAAATCGAAATGACGCCGTCACCCGAAAAGATCAGCATCGTCATCCCGGCCCGCAACGAGGCGGCCAGCCTGGCCGATGTTCTGGATCGCATCCGCGAGCATTGCCGGGCCGACGAGATCATCGTCGTCGACGACGCCTCCACCGACGCCACCACCGACGTGGCCGAACAACACGGCGCCCGCGTGGTCCGGCACCCCTACCGCAAGGGCAACGGCGCCGCGATCAAGACCGGCGCACGTGCCGCCACGGGCGAAATCCTGGTCTTCCTCGACGGCGACGGCCAGCACGACCCGGCCGACATCCCCCGCCTGCTCGGCCTGCTGGACCAGGGCTACGACATGGCGGTGGGCGCGCGCGGCTTCGCCTCCCAGGCCAGCGTCGGCCGCGGCCTCGCCAACACCTTCTACAACCGCCTCGCCAGCTGGATGGTGAACCACAGGGTGGCCGACCTGACCTCGGGATTCCGGGCGGTGCGGGCGGACAAGTTCGGGGAGTTCCTCTACCTGTTGCCGAACGGCTTCTCCTACCCAACCACCTGCACCATGGCCTTCTTCCGGGCCGGCTATTCGGTCGCCTACCAGCCCATCGTGGCGGCGCGGCGCCAGGGACGCAGCCATCTGAACCCGGTCCGGGACGGCGTGCGTTTCCTTCTGATCATCTTCAAGATCGGCTCGCTGTATTCTCCGCTCAAGCTGTTTGTGCCGGTCAGCGCCCTGTTCTTTGCCCTGGCAAGCGTCTGGTATGGCCACACCTTCTACACCGCCGGCCGCTTCACGAACATGAGCGCGCTCCTGTACAGCACCTCGCTGCTCGTCTTCCTGTTGGGTTTGATCTCCGAACAGATCACCCAGCTCTTGTACAAGGACACGGAACGTCCGTGATGCTGCACTTCGTCATCGGCACCAAGGCGCAGTTCATCAAGATGGCGCCGCTGATGTGGATGCTGGAACGCGACCGGCGTCCCTACCATCTGGTCGACCTGTCGCAGCACGGCGCCCTGACCGGCACGATCCTGGACGATTTCGGCCTCGCGCCGCGGACCACGCGCTATGGTGCCGCCGACACGCTGGTCCATACCTACGGCAAAGCGGCCTCATGGAGCCTCGGCCTGCTCGGCCAGACCGTGGCCCGGCGCGACCAGGTGCTCAAACGATGGTTCATAGATACGCCCGGCCATGCCCTGGTGCATGGCGACACCGCATCCACCTTGCTGGGTGCCTGGCTGTCGCGCCGCGCCGGGTTGCCGATCACATTGGTCGAAGCGGGGCTCACCAGTGGCAGGCTGCTCAGCCCTTTCCCCGAGGAGGCCATTCGACGGACGGTGCAGCGCATGGCGACGCACTGCTTCTGCCCCGGCCCGAAAGAGGCAGCGCACCTGTCCAGCCTCGGCCTGAAGACCCGCATCCACGACACCGGCTACAACACCGGCCACGATGCCTTGTCTCTGGCCCTGCAAAGGACGGCCCGCGTACGCTTCGAGCAACCCTACGCGGTGGCCACCCTGCACCGCCTGGAAACCCTGTCCAGCCGTGCCGCCTTGACCCGGGCCGTGGAGCATATCCGTTCGCTGTGCGGCGCCCTTGGCCGCATGCATTTCTTCATGCACATGCCGACCCTCAACGCATTGCGCCGTGAAAACCTGCTCGCCCGACTCGAGACCACGCCGCACCTGAGTGTGCACGCCCTGCTCCCTTACCTGGACTTCGCACACGTGCTGGCCAACGCCCGCTGCATAGTCACCGATGGCGGCTCCATTCAGGAGGAGGCTGCCAGTCTAGGCAAACCTTGCCTGGTGCTGCGCAGCGTCACCGAGCGCGATGCCGGCTTCGGGGTCACGGCCCGCCTTACCAGCTGGAATACCGCCGACGACGTCGCATTCCTGGCCAGCCAGCAAGCGGAGACGGCCCCTTTGGCCGACCATGGCCTCGGCGCATCGCAACAGGTGCTGGACGTGCTGCTTGCTGACCCTGCCGCCGGCCAGGACGGCCAGGACCGTCATTCTCGCGCAGGACAGCCCTGAGCCAGGTTCAGCAAGCGTATATAGCAACGTTCCGCCGCTTGGCCATCCGCCATGTCGCCATAGATCTGCTGCCTGACTCGCCGGTACGTGGCGCCATGCTGCCTGCGATAGGCCTCGGGATCGCCCAGACAATGGCCGAGCGTCGAAAACATCGTGTCCATGTCACCGACCACCTGGCCGAAGCGATAGGAGGCATCCAGTGACAGGCCTTTCCGGAACGGCGGCGGCACGTCCAGAAACAATGTCGGCCGGTCGAGCAGGAGGTAGTCAAAAGCGATGGACGACCAGTCGCAGATCAGGCAATCGCTGACCAGAAGGATTTCCTCGGCATCCGGATAATCCTCGTAGGGCCGGTGCAGGACACGTTCCCAGACTTTCTCTGATCCGGACCGGGTGTTGAGATGCTTGCGCAGGACACAAACTGCCCCATGCTCCAGGCAGAAGGCATTCAGCCGCGCCAGGAAGGCGTCCTCCTCGACCCCGAACGGGAAGATGCTCCGGTTTGCATCGTCCTGTTGCCAGGTCGGGGCGAACAGGACGATCTTCATGCCAGGATCCGCAATGCCGAGCTTCTCCAGCACCCGCCCGCGCCCGACGCCGCCGTCGACCAGTCCATCGGTACGCGCGTAGCCGGTCACCTTCACCACTTCGGGCCGGAACCCGAAACGCCCGATATACAGCTTCCTCAGGAGTTCCGACGCCACCCACACTTCGTCATAACGTTGTTGGACCCGGAAATCGTCGCGGTCGAACCCCTTGAACGGAATGCCGTGCCACACGTCGACAAACTTCAGGTCACTGAATTTGAGCAGCAGGATCAACGCATGCAGGCCATGGTCGCTGACCAGCGCATAGGCGCCAGCCAGGCGGAACATGTGCAGCGGGTTCAAGCCCAGCAGGACGGGATGCCCCGCCTTCTTCAACGCGCGGTAATACACGGGATCCATGGTCAGGAAAAACAGACGCGGCCCCCCGGCCACCGTCGCCGCATGCGCCAGGATGGCCTTCAGGTTGCCATTGAGCTTGTGGCCATAGAGGATTACCGCGTCGCGCCCGCCGCGCCGGAACCACCTGGCGACCAGGACGAGGGCGGCGTTGACCGTAAACGCAGCCAGATATAACCAGTGCAGCGGATTAGATTTATCGATTTTCAAAGGCAGTGCTCATTGCAGGCCGGACGCGGGGGCGACAATACGCTCGGGGGCTTCATCAAGACGTGGCCGCCTTGTCTGGCCTAGCCTTGATCGCGAGGCGCCGTTGAAAATATTTCCCGACTATCGGCAGATAGCCAAAAGCCAATTCAATCGGCTTGACGTACCACATCGACGAGCAGCGCCAGCCTGCGCTGGTGACCACCCAGCCCGTCTCTCGGAGCACGTCCAGCAGCTGGGCCATGGTCTTGACATTGATATGCCCGGAGGGATTTTTCAGCAGGATGTTATGGTGCTTGAGAATCTCGAAGACATGGGACCTCGCGGGCGTGTATATGAACAATTCGATGTCGTCGAATTGACGCCGGATATTCCTGAGAATCGCAAGCAACACCCTGTCTGGAATATGCTCGGTAAAGTCTGGCATGAGAATCTTCGTCAGGCCCGGATCGAACCGCATCGTTGTCAGATCGCCGAGAACGAACTGACACCGCTCCTTCAGCCCCGGGAAATACCTATCGCGCATGGCCGATGAAATGCGCACGGCCTCTGCATCGAAGTCGACCCCCAAGGTACGGCAATTCCCACGCCGCGACAGGTCGACACATGTCTTGCCGCTGGAAGAGCCGCACTCCAATATAAAATCGTCCGGCGCCGGCGCCATCCAATCGAATAGGAACGCCTGCTTGTCGGAGGAATGGCGTGACCCGGATATATAGGCGGCGAATGCCGCTTCATGATTGTTATGGAAGAGCGCATGCAGCTCTTCGTCGGTATAGTCGTCAGGGCCTGGTGCATTCATAAATGAAGCGCCTCTCGGGTATGGGCCGCAAGGTGGCCGCCATCATCAACGCCTGACCCGCTCGATGACGGCCGTGGTTGAGATCGAGGGCGTGCGCGGCAGGTAGATCACCTCGCACAGGCGGCGGAATTCATCGAAACGCCCGGCCCAGTCATCGCCCATCACCAGCAGGTCTGCCTGGTAGCGCTGTATGTATTCGCCCTTGAGCGCCAGGGATTCCTCGTAGAAGGCCTCATCCACGCAGGCCAGTCCCAGGACGATCTCGCGCCGCTCATCCTGCGGGTAGATCGGCGCACGCCCCTTCTTGTCGATGTTCATCGCGTCGGTCGAGACACCGACGATCAGGTAGTCGCCCAATGCCCGCGCCCGCTCCAGGATGCGGAGATGGCCGACGTGGAACACGTCGAAGGTACCGAAGGTGATAACGCGCTTCATGCTTGACCTCTCAGTAAACAAGGCTAGCGCACATGGCCGCACGCCCATTCATAGACGCGCCGGCTGGATTCGTTGTCGATGTAACGGTTGAATCTGTTCGCCAACGCCCGGTAGCGCGCGATGTAATCCGGCGATGCGCCCTGCTCGCGGAATTCCCGTATGAGCTGGATAACATCATCCCAGGACCTGACCGCAGGCGTCAGGCTGATCTCCTCGTACTCGAAATAGAGGTCGCGGTTCCGGCGCTTGTAGTCCTCAAGATCGAAGGGAGCATGGATGATCGGCTTCCCGGTGATCGCGAAATCGAAAAAGATGCTGGAATAGTCGGTAATCAATAGATCGTACGTGTTAAGCAACCCGTAGATATCTTCGGTGGTGTCGAAATTGATCGTCCGCGAGTGAAGAATGCGTTCAATCATCCCAGGATCTGGCATGTTGGTCGGATGCAGGCGCAACGTCATCGTAATGCCCATCGCCAGGAACTCCCGGTCGAGTCGCTCCACATCGAACCCGGTCTCCGAGAGAAACCGTCCTGTCCACACCGAGCTCTCGGTGGTCTGGAATTCGCCCCGGAACGTCGGCATGTAGATACAACGTGTCACCGGCGGCCTGGAATCGGCGATATCGCCGGGCACCAACACATCGTTGCGCGGGTACCCAGTCACGACGACATGTTCTGTACGAAAAGCTTCCTTGAGGTGATCAATACTCGCATCCGACGCGGCCGGGACGAAGTCATAGCCCGTGTCGGATTTCCATGGAAACAGGACGTGCAATAACCTTCGGCCTGTGGAGACACCGACCTTGCGGTCCCCCGCCTTGACGCCATAGCGTATCTTCTTCAGTGGTGTGCCGTGCCAGAGTTGGTACCGCTGTGTCCGACCGGAGATGGCCGGCCCCAGCATGTCCTTGTCTATATCGTGCGTAAAGAAAACCTTGCCAGCGCGCATTTGCCACCAGAGTCCCTGCAAACTAGCGCAATAACAAGCCTCATACCCCTGCCTGCGCAACCGCCTGACTAACGCCGGCGACCAAGCCACCCAGACACATTTTTTTTCGCCAGCCGCCTGAGCATAAAGGAAAAGCCGCATGGGATTATCTGTGAAACGCACTCCCATCCATGCTCCGAACACCCAAACGTCCTTGGATTTCGGCACTAGACAACCGCATAGGTACAACAGGTGTGCCGTACTCGACAGCAAAGTGCGGACGTTCACAGTTGGTCCCCAATCAAGAAGTGAAGAGCCTTTATCGAGGGGAGCATCAGCCTCCTGAACCGCCGCGCCAAACCCGCTTGAAATGCTTAAGTAACCAATATGCATTTCTTACGTAGAAAGGCGAAATAGCTACTGCACCATCGTGCCAGGCGTAACCTGACGCAAAAAAGCTCTCTCGCCTCGGGAACAAGTCGTGCATAACCATTTTCAGGATATCCGACAAGGACAAAGAACTTGCAAGCTGGGCGGTATGCCTCGGGTCGTGAGTGATTTCCCTATTTGCCGGCAACCACTCTACGAACTTCACCTCCTCCGAATTCGGCTCGCACACAAAACGACGAACGTTTTCCAGACTCCAATGCAGGAACGCATCTGATGTAAGTTCATCTCGAAGTGAAGAGGCCGCCAAGGCTGCGTAGGCTGTCACCTCGCAATGTAAATCGTGGGTGAAGGCAATGAGCCGAGCATCCGAATCATTCGGTTTGAATAAAGGGACAACACCATTCTCGGAGTTTTGATAATGCGCCACGCCGGGGTGATCGGCGAGCGTAAACAAGTGTTCAACCAGCAAGATTGTTGACAGGCGGAACAACCATCTAGCTTCGGCGCGATGGGGAACGGCACTTTTCTGTGTGCTGATGAACGCTGCGGCCTCGCCGACGCGTTCCAGTGGGGCATGCCCGCCTGACACACCAAAATAGTAACCGCGCACATCGACGTTATGCCCAACAGCCCTCACACATTGCCGGAGTGCCGCCTGGCTTTGAAGAGACCAGCCGACATCGACCAGCGCATGCCGTCGCTTTGGATCGAGGAAGCCCTGTTCCCCAAGATATCCAATCAGATTCCGCCTGCGCTCATTTGCTCTATCCACAATGCGTTGTGCCGCAGGCGAGTCCAGGAGATGCCCAATGAATTGATCAACCTCCTCCTCCGATTGCATCGCATCAAGTTCACAGCCCCACAAGGTACACGGGGATGCCTCCTGGGAGAATTCTGACGGTTCCAGTTCCAGCCGACGAAGAATGTCTCGCGGAGCACTTGATGCGCCCTTTGGAAAGGCCCACCCAATTTGTTCACGGGTAGCTTCCGTAACCGATGGAAGCAGCCACGCTTGGCGGGAACCGTAGAGATAGCGGCATTCAATCTCGGGCACGAGGCCACTGGCTTGGAGCGCATGCGCGATCTTCAGGAAGATTTGCCCATCACGCGAAACAAAATAAAGCGTATCAAGGCCTTGTTTTCTTGCATCGAACAAAACATGCGCCACAAACGCACACAACAGGGGGCCAACGACTCCCGACCCGATGTGGGCCGCCGCGATATTGCCGGATACGTTACGCAGCCGGCCCGCTTTAGCCACACCCGCCGCCCTCGTCGTCAGCCAGTAGTCATTCGTCGCCGGCACCTCAAAGCGATTTTCTCTCGCCTTCAGGCACAAAGAAGCACGCCACCCACGCTGTCGGGGTCGCTCCACATCTGATTTCTTGTTGTCGCCGGTATGAAAGCACTGCCCAGGCGCCCGCCCTTCTCGTTGGGCCACATAGTCGAACAGGCGCCCGGAACGCTTGCTGAGACCAATTTCGCCAGACACATATACCGCATCATCGCTCAACGCCAGGCCGGCCCGATTGAGCATCGCCGTTACGACATGGGTCGGCAAATACATGTCAGAAATAGCAACGACTCGATGCCCTCCAGCCATAAGGTCATGCACCTGGTCGACCATTGAACGCACCGCAATGACCGACGCCAGCTCCAATTCCACCTCACGGGTCATCGCCTGGTCGGCCAAACCCGCGTAAGCCGGCACCTTGGCGAACTCCTCATAAATCATCGCCAATGTGATGTCATCCCTCTCGCCCCTGTGCGTTCTGGCACGTGCCTCGGAATTGATTCGTTCCAGTGCGAATGCATCCAACGCCGCCTCATCAACGCCGTCACCGAGGATATCCATCGCCAAGCGCCGAAACAGATCCACCGGCCGCGCATACGGGCGGGTTATTAAGGTATCGAATACGTCGAATGAATACAGGGTAATCCCTCGCACCCTACTCATCCTTTCTCGGGCCGCGTGCTAGAAGACGCGACCGTCGCATCGATCAGCACCCGATACGCCTCAACCATGAGACTCGTTGTGAAATGGCTGCTGCGCTCCCGCGCCAGATCACCAAGTCGACGCCGCTCCTCCGGCGAATTCAATAAGCCTGCAATGGCATCTGCAAGTGCCGATTCGGACCCGTTTTCCACCAAGCGTCCAACCCGCCCTCCATCGAGAAGCAAGGCGGGCCCTGTTGGGCAATCAGTAGCGACAGCGGGCAACCCCAACGCCATTGCCTCCAGCAGGACATTGGGCATACCCTCCCAGCGCGAACTCATAACCAACAACGTACTGCGTTTCATCCATCTGTATGGATTCGCCTGCCATCCCGCGAATTCAACGCGATCTGCAATCCCCTCCTGGCTGGCAAGTTCCCGCAAGGCCCTCTCCTCCTCCCCAGTACCCAAGATCGTCAGCCGCCATGGTAGACCGCTTATCCGTGCCAAGGCACGTAACAAAATATCGTAGCCTTTCTGCCGGCTGAGACGCCCTACGGCCAGCAGACGCGGCTCAGATGTTGTACCCCAATCGTCCATGGGGACATTAGCCATTTTTTGAAGTTCAGCGATATCAACACCGTTGAAGATGGTGTGAATACGGTCGGCCGGAACACCAAAACTGGTGTGCAGATCCTCTCCGGCATTGGGTGCCACCGCGACATGAGCATCCGCTTTCGGGTAGAAACGTCGGATAAATGCCCGTCGCAAGCCAGGCCACGGCAAACGCACGAGCTCACTGGTCAAGTAGTTGCGGTCGGAGCAAATCAGGGGGATAGAGAGACCAAATCGCGTTTTTGCCAACAAGGCAAGCATGTTGCTGTTTGGCAAGAAGCTGACGACGCATTCCGGACGCCAGTGCTGGATATGCATACCCAACACGGAGCTCATTATGCGGAATGTTCGAATATCCTGAGCGAGAGCATGCAACCGAGTCTTAACGCTAGATTCACCTGTATTCAAGAATGGCGCCAGGAGCAAGGCCATGGCCCGGTCGAGCTTGCTTGCAAGCCATCCCTGCACAGTACCGACCCACTTGCTGTTCGGCAGGACAACGACAGTGACATGAGCAGCGGGGCTCTGATCAACTGCTCTTCCAAGCGTGAGCACTATCTGCGCTTCGTAACGGCTTGGATCGAGCCCTGACGCGACCTCACAAATCACATGCTCCGCACCACCGCCCGTAAGCGAGTCGATCACGAAGCATATGCGGCGACGGGATGGAAGCTGAACCACTTGCCCGGCGTCACCCATCATGTGCGCGTCTTTACTACGCTGCCCCATATCCCAGCTTTCTCAACCAGCGGGCAAGAAATCGTAAGAGAGTCCTTCCTTTTCTTACCAACCAGTTGCCCCGGGTTCTCGCGGGGAATACAGAAGCGTCTATAGACCTCTGTAGCCGACGATAATGGCTTTCAAGCTCCATATTGGTGGATGCCATCTTGCCGAACAGTTCTTCTATCCCCTGCAGGGAAGGCATGGCCAAGGGCACTTTCTCAGGCACCTCGACGCCACTGTCAGCGAATCGCGCCGCCATGAAATCGCGGCAGACACGGGGGACGTCTTTCTCGCCAGATGCAATCTCCCAAGCCGCCATGGCTACAGCATAGTCGTCATCGACTTTGGCAAGATTGCGCCAGATAGGCAGAAAGCTGTCCTCAAGTTGGCGATGCTTATGTGCATGCAAGTAAGCCTTCGCGAATATGTCCTCCCAATTCTGTTCGTAATCGTGCAGGCCGATTACTCGGTCAGACTGGAAGAATCCATACCCCGCTCTCCGCATCGCCTGGATCATCTCCGTCTCGGGCCGTAACGTTTCCTCACCAGAAAGCAAACGCAATGCTTGCGGAATAAGGCTGGTTCGATACAAATGATTGCCAGCAGGCCGCTTGGAGGGCAGAAGTTTGTCTAGCACCAGTGCTTGCACAGCAAATGTTGTCTCGGGCAATTCCCTTGCTTCTGTCATGAATTCAATCAACTCGGATTGAACTAGGACATCGGCATCAATACACAGTGTCCACTGGCGACCTAATGCGGCCCCAAGTTCCAATGATTGGCGCAATGTATATACGAAAGGTTTGCCAGTAACCCGATGTACCGTCTGCCCTTCGAATGCCTCCGCCAGCAGTGCGCTACAGGCGTCTGCGGTGCGTTCCCCGCATTCACGAACGATGATGCTGATGTCGTCGAGAGAATGTTTAGAAAGTGCGCGCACTGTTTCGATACATCAAGTCGCGGGATTTACAGCCTTGTTCTCGAAGCTCCAGGCCATGCGGTCGACCAAGGATGCACGGGCAAAGATCGCAATGTTCATCCGCCGTTGTCCTGTGCCTTTGGCCTATCGGCATCGACGTTGTCTGGTTCCGAGTGCATGGTTTTCTCCAGCTTTCTATAGACGAAAAAGTAACCAGTAGTGCCATCCGTGGAGTGCAGGACGCGACCGATCAGTTCCAAAATGTAGGTCAGCGCTATCAGAACCGGACTCAATAGCAGCGCAGCCGTACGTTCGCCCCGTGTACCAACGGCGAATCGGCGGAGCAACAAGACAGCTACGGCATCGAAATAACCATTGCGCTCACGTAATTGCAGGAGTTCGAAATCTGCGAACAACATCCTCAGGCCGTGACTGGTGTAACGAAAGTAGTCCGCCGGCGCATCATGTATTCCCAGAAGAAAAGGCGTTGAACCGACAAGCACGCCACCGGGCTGTAGGACACGGTTCAGTTCCCGTACAGCGAGATGGGGGTGCCGCACGTGTTCAAGTACTTCAATGCAAATTGCCATGCTTACTGAAGCATCGGCGAGGGCCGACAAATCCTCCATGTCAGCGACCAGATCAGGATGCCGGTTCGGGTCGATATCGATGGATGTCGCCCTCACCCCCAAGTCATCGAGCCAACCAGCCACCTCCCCGCCCGCTCCGATGTTAATGACCAGACCTTGTCCGTTTGCCGAAAACTCGCGAATTGATTCTTCTAGCCAGGCATGCAGATTCCTGCGTGATCGCCGCTTGGAAAAACGCACGAGTCGACGGGCCACGCTTTGGACCAGATCGTCAAACATCATGCCCGCCCCAAGCTTGTCCGCCCTCGATCCAACGTCGGCCCCATAACTCGGCTTCCACCAACAACCACCAAGTACGGATGCTGGCCCAGGCATTCGCGCGTGCACGCACCAACAAGCCATTCTCCCAATCGGGCCGGACCACACCGCGACCGACCAGCACCCCATCGTTGATCAGGCGATTGCCCCAGGCACGCAGGTCCGCGTCCAACCAAGATGCCAAGGGACTACTGAACCCTTTCTTTCGCGGGGTGAGGATTTCTGGCCCAAGAAACGCCCGTGCGGCGCGCTTGAGCAAAGACTTCCGCTCGCCACGCGCGTAGTTGAGTTCAATAGGCAACGAAAGAGCAGTCTGAATCAAGTCGATATCCAGGAATGGCACCCTGGCCTCTACCCCATGCGCCATAGCCGCCCGGTCCACCTTGCACAGGATGTGATCAACCAAGTAGTGGCTTATGTCGGCCAGTTGAGCCGTCAGCAATGCCGGCTGACCGGACTGGAAATAGGGCCGAAGCGTATCCAATGCATTCCCCTCGACCTGCTTCCTGAACTCGGCGGTAAGGAGGCCGGCCTGTTCCTGATCCGTACATGCGCCTTCATAGCGAAAATAGCGCTCCATGTCTCCGTCAGAAAGTGCTCGAGCTCCGAGCAGACCGTTCCCCCGCGCCCAGTACCAGAGCCGTCGGCCAAATCGCCCCGACCATCGCAGCGGCCGGTCGAAATCGTCATAGCGTAGGTAACCCAGAAACAATTCGTCTGCACCGTCGCCACCAAGGGCAACGACCGTCTCATGTCGGCGCGCCAGGCGCGCCACCTCCATGAACGGCATGGGGCCATTCGGATCGAAAGGTTCGTCGTAATACTCTGCTATCTCATAGAGCACCGCCTGAACACGTGGCCTGCCCAACAATTGTTCGTGGTGCTCTGTAGCAAACCGGGTAGCCACTTCTTGTGCGTGGACACGCTCGTCACTGCTCGACTCGTCAAAGCCAACGGTGAACGTACGTAGCTCAATGGTTCGACGAGCGACGGCGACCAACAGGCTGGAGTCGATTCCACCGCTGAGGAAACAACCGACCGGCACGTCCGATACGAGTTGGCTGTCTATCGCCTGGACCAGCCTGCCCTGTACTTCAGTCACCGCCTCAACGGCACCTAACCGGGCGGGCCGATATTCGGGGTGCCAATATTCGCGCACCTCGGTGCGCCCTGCCTTGAGATGCAGCCAATGGCCAGCAGGCAATTTGCGCATGCCGGCAAACGCGCTGCGCTCGCGCGGCACATAACCAAAGGCGAAATAATCACGAAATCCGGTAGCGTCGATCTCTCGTGGAAATGCACCGTCCTCCAGAATCGCCCGTGGCTGCGAGGCAAAGGTGAATCGACCAGCGTATTGGCTGTAGTAGAGCGGTTTCACGCCCACATGATCCCGCGCCAGGAACAACTCCTTTGTATGCTCGTCCCATATGCCGAAGGCAAAGATACCGCGCAGGCGATGGACACACTCCTTACCCCAGGCCTCCCAAGCATGCACGATGACTTCCGTGTCCGACTCGGAACGAAAGCGATGCCCCAACTGCGACAATTCCGCCCGCAACAACCGGTAATTGTAGATTTCGCCATTGAAGGTGATCCATACCGTGCCGTCCTCATTGCACATGGGCTGGGCTCCGGCAGGGCTAAGGTCGATGATTGCCAGCCGGCGGTGGCCGAACCAAACGCGGCCATTGTCCAGTATTGTGACTCCTCGACCATCCGGCCCACGGTGGCGCAACGTATCCAGCATCCGATCGAATAACTGCTGATCGATATTTGGCCTATCCGTCGACACCACACCCAGAATGCCGCACATGGATTGTCAGGCCGACCTGTCGCGACGGATGGCAGTACAGTACATGGGTGAAATAGGATGCTCGGTCATATAGAGAATTTCGAAACCTTCAGACTCGATGATGGACCGAAACTCATCGGGACGCATGGGATGGTCGTGCCACGGAGTAAGCGCGTCAAAGGTAATTTGCTTTTCCAACTCAAGCACGGATGTTTCCGCAGTCATCCCACCCTCGGCATGCCTGGATAGATAGTAAAACGGGATGAATTTATATGCGATAGATCTGGTTAACCGGTGCCTATACATGAATCGATTCAGCCTGTGCAAAAAAGGCCCTGCGATATCCAGATACAACACAATTGCTCGCCACGGCAATCGTTTAGTCAGCCACCGGTACTTGTATCGCCATTCCGACATGTAGCGCCTAGATCGTTTGTAAGAATGAGCGAAAAGCAACCCACCCGGCTTCACTTTCGCACAAATATTCCGCAAGGCCAGCGCGGGGTCTGGGGTGTGCTGTAGAACCCGGTGACAGTAGACCACATCAAAACTACGATCCGGATATGGAATGTCGTAGATAGAGGCTTGCGAAATATGCAAGCGGGGATCCTTTAAATATTGTGCGGCACGCTCAACCGCCGTACTCAAATCAAACGAGTGCACCTCGTAAAATGGCAGCCTGAGAAGAACCTCAGTGTCATCGCCACCCCCCATACCACATTCCAGCAGGGTCTTACCTTCAAGCTTGAATTCTGAGAAATGCGTACGCTCGAGAATAACGCTCTGGAGATTGTAGCCTTGGTTCCGGACATCGCTTCGAATACTGTGCCATTTCTTCCATTGATAGCCGAAGCTCTCGGCGTAGTTATCAGCTGGATCTACAAATCTAGGAATTCCGTCAACGACTGGGGCCACCAAGGAACCAGTGTGCATATTGACCAAACCATTCGATCTTAACTCGAGAAAATCATGGGTTCTCGGATCAACATATTCGACCATTAATAACACCCTTGCACTCGTCTAGATACACGACATAAAGTCCCAGTGCCCATTACACACAAACACGCCCTGGTCAGTAGACAGATTACGCCCTGGGCCATCCCTTTGCGTTACTCTGAACTCCAAGGCGCGCTGCCATGTATCAAGCCTCACTTTACCGTCACTTGCCACAGCATTAATGTAGTACCAACCACTTGTAAGCTGGCATGGCGACATAGTGAATGAAACAGATCTCTTTCCTTCGAATATCTGACTCTCAGAGACCCCATTAGCTGTCGCCATAATTACTATTGCATTATTGGCAGAGCATATTTCGAATCTGAATCTCAGACCGGATAACCTCTGCTCTGCATTAATGTCAGCCACAATACATATAGTATCTGACGTGTTAACAACGTTAGGCTCCTGGCCATTAGCGTCTACAACCCTTAAGCTCTCGAACCTCAACACACCCGTTCCCTCTCGATAATCTGTCTTGGACCGACCCAGAGGGGGAAGACTTTGTTGTACCAGATCATGATAAAGATTGAGGGCCTGCTTACCGTCACAAACAGGGGGCATGCATCCCTTGTGCATTACACCAACCTTTTGGCAAAGGCTTTCAATTTGGTAGGGGTTGTGTGACACCACAATAAAAGCTGTGCCCTGGCCCTGCAGTTTCTGAATGCGATCAAAGCATTTCTTCTGGAATCTTGCGTCCCCAACAGCCAAGGCCTCATCCACAAGCATGACGTCGGGTGAAAGGTGGATGGCAATGGAAAACCCCAGCCGCACATGCATGCCTGAGCTATAGCTCTGCACTGGCGCATCGATGAAGTCCTCGATTTCCGAGAAATCAATGATGGCATCCAGCTTTGAATCGATTTCACGCTTGCTCAAGCCCAATACGGATGCATTGATGTAGATGTTTTCTCGACCACTCAAAATCGGATTGAAACCCGCTCCGAGTGCGATCAATGCACCGACCCGCCCCCTCACTTCCACACGTCCTGCATCCGGCTTGATCAAACCGTTCAGCAGGCGAAGCAACGTCGTTTTCCCAGCCCCGTTGTGGCCAATCAAGCCGAGTGCTTCGCCTCGTTTCACCTCGAATGAAACATCCTTGATGGCCCAGAATTCGTCACGACGCAGGCCACCGTCGCCACCGTGACGGCGACCGACCAGTTCACCCGCCAAATCGCTCATGCCGTACCAGAGCGAGCGCTTTAGGTTGCGGCAAAACTTCTTGGATACGCCTTCAACCTTGATCATGGTATCTGTCATGGTGTCAGGCGCTCATGCGCTCGATCAGGATGGGCATGGCCGCGCGGTACACCACCCACACAACTGCCAACAATGCCAGCATGCCGACATTGACCGACAGGTAGTCACCCAGGAAGTGCGGCGTGAAGCCGGTCAGCGTCTCGCGCGCGGTAACGATCAGAGGGGTCAGCGGGTTGTACTGGAATAGCGTCGCCGCCCAACCTGCCGACGGCATCGGAAAGACCACGGGCGTCAGGAACATGAAGAATTGCATCAATAGCGGCAACCCTTTGCCGATGTCCGTGTAGAGCATGCCAACGGGGGTGAGCAGCAATCCAAATGCCGTGCCCGCCAGGACCAGGGAAAGCACGGTTACGGGGAGGAACGCCAACCCGACGCCGGGTGTCACGCCCATGAGCCACAACGCGGGTATCAGCACTGCCAGCTTGATGGCGGCGTTGAACAGGGTCTGGTAGATCCCGGACAGGACCAGCGCTTCGCGTGGGAAATTGATCTTCGCCAGCATGGGCTTGGCGGCGACGGTCTGCTGCAGGGGCGCATTCACGGCATCCATGAAGATGGCCCACAACATGGCGCCGGTAAATACGAAAACCGGATAGGGAATCCCCGTATCCCGTATCGTGACGACCCCCGTGTGCTGGATGAGCAGCCAGGCGGCCGTATTGGCGAGCGGCAGGATGAACGCCCAAAGCAGTCCCAGGGCGGTCTGGCGATATTGGGCCTTGATGTCCCGGAGGGCGAGCTGCCAGGCCAGTTCGCGTCCCGCGAGCAGATCGCCGAACATGTCCCGGAGCATGCGCCGGGGATTCCGCAGCGATGATTCCGGTGTGTATACGGTGACCTTCAAATCCGCCATGGCCTGTCTCACCCCCGACCCGCCGGACTTCCCTGGCCGCCTGACTGTTTCAGGAGGGCGCGTTCCGCCCGATGCCAGACCCGCGCGTGGACCTCGCGGCCGGCACCTGGCCGCCGCCCGACCATGTGGGATCGGACAGTGCCGGCCCCTCCCGCGACGAGTATGGCTTCACGCATCGTTTGGGAACCTCATTGAACGACTCCGCACCCTGGCTCGACTGCGCCATAGCATAGTGGAATGCCGATCACGGCGAAATCGAGCCGGCATCCGCTCGTCCAGCCCCGGCGGTCATTCGCGCCTGCCAGCGCAGCCAGATGCGCAAGTGCCTGAAATCCTGGGCCGGAAGGCTGTCGGGCAGCACGACGAGCGACGCGTGTCGGCGCCCTCCTTCCATCCGGTAGCGCATTACGACCAGCCAGGACAGCACCACGGTATCGGGCCCGACAGTTGCCGGGTGCCAATCGTCGCCGACCCGGATTTCTAGCCGCCCGTCCGCATGGCCGCGCAACACGGTCGTGCGCCGCGAACGGGTGTATTGGATGAAGCTGGCCGCTAGGGCAATCACGAGCACGGCCGGTTGCCAGCCGGCCAGACCCGCCAGCCAGGTCGCCAGGCCCGCCAGCACATGGGCTGCCATGACCACGTTGCGGAAGATGGCGGACGGCCTGACTTCAAGTCCCAGATCGGTTGGCGCCATGGCGAAATGATAATCCCGGTATTTGGCGTGCACGGCACGGATGGGTTAGGGTGTTTGCCACATTACTGGCACTTCGACAATGCATTTCTGGCCCCTGACATCGTTTGAGCCGTCGTCGCCGCACGGGCTCCGAAGGCACCTCTGGACTGCCATCCTGGGTATCCTGCTGGCGTTCGCGCCCGGCCTGCCGGCCCAGGCGGATGACTTGCCCGGGGACCTGCAGGCCGCCTTGGGGCGGGCCAACATTCCCGAGGAACACATAGGCGTGGTCGTACAGGACCTTGCGAACGGAGTGACGGAAGTTGCGTTCGGCGGGCATCACGCCTTCAACCCGGCCTCCGTCATGAAGTTGCTGACCACGCTGGTGGCACTGGACACGCTCGGCCCGGGTCATACCTTCAAGACCCAGGTCCTGGTCGATGGGACAGTGAACAATGGCGTCCTGCACGGCAACCTGGTCCTGCGCGGTGGCGGCGACCCGGCCCTCAACGTCGAGCGTTTCTGGCTCCTGCTGCGCGCGATCCAGGCGCGCGGCATCCGGGTCATCGACGGCGACGTCGTATTCGACGACAGCTACTACGCCGTCGACCTGGACGATCCCGGCGAATTCGACGCCGCACCGCTGAAGCCGTACAACGCCGCCCCGGTTGCCCTGCTGGTGAACTACAACGCGGTGGCGCTGCACCTGCGCCCGGCCAACGGGGGCGTCGAGGCGCGCCTCGATCCGCCCGGGCTGACCGTCGACAACCGCCTGGCCGCCGACCCGGACGCCGCCTGCGACGCCTGGCAGGACCGCCTGGACATGAGCCGGGACGGTGACACCCTGGTGCTTTCCGGCGCCTATCCGGTGGCCTGCGCGGACCAGTCCACCTGGCTCAACCTGATGTGCCCGCCGGCCACCGCGGCGGCCTATTTCAACGACCTTTGGCGCGAGTTGGGCGGCCGCCATGCCGGGCAGGTCCGGCTTGGCGAGACCCCGGAATCGGCGCGCCCGCTGCTGGAATTCGAGTCGCCTCCGTTGGCCGAAATCGTCCGGGGCATCAACAAGTTCAGCAACAACGTCATGGCCAAGATGCTCTATCTGGACCTGGGTGCGATCCGCCTGGGCGGGGCGGCGACCTGGGAGAAGAGTGACCGCGCCGTGCGCGACTGGCTGGCCGAGAAGGGCCTGGCGATGCCCGAACTGGTCCTGGAGAACGGCAGTGGCCTGTCGCGCATCGAGCGCATCTCGGCCGGTTCGATGGCCAGGCTCCTGGTTTGGGCCGCCGGCCAGCCGATCTACTACGAATTCGCCGCCTCCCTGCCGGCCCTGGGCGAGGAGGGGACCCAGCAAAGACGCATGCGGGGCGAGCCGGAGGCCGGCCGGGCCTGGCTGAAGAGCGGCACCCTGAACGGCGCCCGCAACCTGGCCGGCTACATCCTCGACGCGGCTGGCCATCGCAAGGTGGTGGTACTCTTCATCAACCACCCGGGGGTGACCCGGGCCGACCTGATCCAGGCCGCCGTACTCCGGCATGCGATCAACGCCTTGCCGCCCGCCCTGCCCTGATTCGGTGCCGTTGTCAACTTTTTGCCAGGGACTTATACACACGTAGCGGCGCGGCTTGCGGGCTTGTCAAGGCGGCCCTAGATGCAAAAGTGATAGTTTTGTAGTTCATTGTTTTTTAATGGTTTTTTAAGTGCCCATTTTTTGGGCTCGGTAATGTAAATGGCCTTCCCGCAAGGGTTTGTTACTGATTGAAGTCAGCTTGTCCACAAAGTTATCCACAGGTTTCGTGGACAACCGGAAAACCTCCAATCGGGCCGCCCAGTTCCTGACGTTAACAAGATTTTACTTTAAGTTTTGTGCGCAACTTGACCATGCCGGCGCCGGCCCTCATCCAGGTCGCCCTCGACGCCCCGCTCGACCGTTTGTTCGACTACCGGGCGCCGGACGCCACGCCCGAGGACATCGGCCGCCGGGTGCGCGTCCCGTTCGGCCCGCGTGAACAGGTCGGCGTCGTGGTTGGGCTGGGCAGCCGTTCCGAGGTCGCGGACACCCGCCTGCGCGACGTCATCGCCATCGACCGGGCGCTGCCCGCCCTGCCCGAGGACATCCTGCAGCTGGCCCGCTTCGCCGCCGCGTATTACCAGCATCCGCTCGGCCAGACCCTGCTGGCGATCCTGCCGCCCGCCCTGAAGCGAACCCGGTTCCGGGCACCGGCGCCGGCCGCCTACGCCCTGACCGAGGTGGGCCGGGCCGCCGTCGCCGGCCTCCCCGCACGCGCCACGGCCCAGCGCCGGCTGGCCGGCCTCCTGGCCGCCGGTGCCGTGGCCGCCGGCGAGCTGGCAGACCTGCGCGTGCCCCTGTCGGCCTGGCTGAAGCGCGGCTGGGTCGCGGGCGCGGACCTGCCCGGCGTCGACGGTGACGCAGGCGGCCAACCCGAGCCGACCGCCGACCAGGCCGCGGCACTGGCCGCGTTGGCCGCCCAGCCGGACGGATTCGCCGCCTGGCTGTTGTTCGGCGTCACCGGCAGCGGCAAGACCGAGGTCTACCTGCGCGAGATCGAACGCGTCCTGGCGCGCGGCCGCCAGGTCCTGGTCCTGCTGCCGGAAATCCATCTGACGCCGCAGATGGTGGAACGTTTCGGACGCCGTTTCCCGGGCCGCAAGCTGGTCAGCCTGCACAGCGGGCTGAGCGACGGCGAACGCCTGGCCGCCTGGCTGGACGGCCTGGAAGGGCGCGCCGACATCGCCCTGGGCACGCGGCTGGCGGTGTTCGCGCCGCTGCCCAGGCTGGGCCTGATCGTGGTCGACGAAGAGCACGACGCCTCCTACAAGCAGATGGAGGGGCTGCGCTATCACGCCCGCGACGTTGCCGTCTGGCGCGCCCGGGCGGCCGGCGTGGCGGTCCTGCTCGGCTCCGCGACCCCGGCCCTGGAGTCCTGGGCCAATGCCCGACGCGGCCGCTACCGCCTCCTGAGCCTGCCGGAGCGTGCCCACGCCGACGCCGACCTGCCCACCGTGAGCCTGGTCGACAGCCGCACCGACAAGCCCCGGCAGGGCGTCACCGAGGCGCTGCGCCAGGCCCTGGCGGACAACCTGGCGCGCGGCGAACAGAGCCTGGTGTTCATCAACCGGCGCGGCTACGCCCCGGTGCTCTATTGCCGGGCTTGCGGCCACGTCAGCACCTGCCCGCGCTGCGCCGCCCACCAGGTGGTGCATCGGCACCGGGGCGGTTATCAGCTGCGTTGCCACCATTGCGGCCTGGCCGCCCGGCCGCCCGAAGCCTGCCCGGCGTGCGGCAGCCTCGACCTGGCACCGGCCGGGCAGGGTACCCAGAAGGTCGAGGACACCCTGGCCGAGTTGTTCCCGGCGGCCCGCATCCTGCGCATCGACCGCGACACCGCCGCGCGCAAGGGCGCCTTCGCGGCCATGCGGACGGCCGTCGAGCGCCGGGAGGTGGATATCCTGGTCGGTACCCAGATCGTCGCCAAGGGGCACGACTTCCCGATGCTCACGCTGGTCGGCGTGGTGGGCGCCGACCAGGCCCTGATGTCGACCGATTTCCGCGCCTCCGAGCGCCTGTTCGCCCAACTCATGCAGGTGGGCGGGCGCGCCGGCCGGGCCGCCCACGCCGGCCGCGTGCTGATCCAGACCGAGTATCCCCATCACCCCCTCTACGCCGCGCTGGTCCGGCACGACTACCCGGCCTTCGCCGAGCGCACCCTGGTCGAGCGCCGCCAGGCGGAGTTCCCGCCCTACAGCCACCAGGCCTTGATGCGTGCCGACGCCCGTTCGATGACCGAGGCCATGGCCTTCCTCGAACGGGCCCATTCCCTGGCCGAGGACCTGGCGGAGGGGGTCTTGCTGTACGACCCGGTCCCGGCCCTGATGCCGCGCATCGCCGAGCGTGAACGGGCGCAACTGCTCGTCCAGTCCGGCAACCGGGCCCGCCTGCAGGCCTTCCTGACCCCCTGGCTGGCCCGCCTGCGCGACGAGAAGAGCGCCGGCCTGCGCTGGTCGGTCGACGTCGACCCGCTGGATTGGTGAACGACGAAGATACCGGCCAGCCGGTTTTGCGCCGGCGCTGCCAGCCGCTGGTAGCGATGACCTGATGGCAGCCGGGGGCAGTCGGCTATAATCCGCCGACTCGCAGGAATCGCCACAACATGAACTACATAGAGCCCAAATCCCATCTCGCCGAACTGTTTCGCCAGGCCGTCGCCCAGGTCGCCCCGGACAGCGGCGCGGCCATCGAACTGGAGCGGCCCAAGCAGGCCAGCCGCGGCGACTATGCCTGCAACGTCGCCATGCAGCTGGCACGCGCGCTGAAGCAGAACCCGCGCGAGGTGGCCGGCCGCATCGTCGCCGCCCTGCCGGAGTCGGCACGCGTCGCCAAGGTGGAGATCGCCGGCCCGGGCTTCATCAACGTGTTCCTGGCCCCGGCCGCCAAGCAATGCCTGGTTGGCCACGTCCTGGCCGCCGGCGCCGACTACGGCCGCAGCGACGCCGGCAAGGGCGAGAAGGTCCAGGTCGAGTACGTCTCAGCCAACCCGACCGGCCCCCTGCACGTCGGCCACGGCCGCGGCGCCGCCTTCGGCGCCAGCCTGGCCAACTGCCTGGCCTACGCCGGCCACGAGGTCTACCGCGAGTACTACGTCAACGATGCCGGCCGCCAGATGGACATCCTGGCCGTGTCGACCTGGCTGCGCTACCTGGAGCTGAACGGCGAGCTCGTGCCCTTCCCGGGCAACGCCTACCAGGGCGACTACGTGAAACTGATGGCCGAGGGCATCTACGCCCTCCACGGCGACCGCTACAAACGCGCCGCCGCCGACGTCCTGGCCGGCGCGCCGGACCGCGGCGAGGCACCCGAGGAACACCTGGACCACCTGATCGCCTGCGCCAAGCGCCTGCTCGGCCCGGACTACGACTACATCCACGGCTATGCCCTCGAGGAGCAACTGGGCGACGGCCGCAACGACCTGACCGAATTCGGCGTCACCTTCGACCACTGGTTCTCCGAGCGCACCCTGCACGACGCCGGCCTCATCGACCACGCCGTCGCGGCCCTGCACAAGCACGGCCACATCTACGAACAGGACGGCGCCCTGTGGTTCCGCTCGACCGCCTTCGGCGACGAGAAGGACCGCGTCGTGAAGCGCGACAACGGCATCTACACCTATTTCGCCGCCGACATCGCCTATCACCTGAACAAGTTCGAACGCGGCTTCGACCGCGTCATCGACGTCTGGGGCGCCGACCACCACGGCTACATCCCGCGCGTGAAGGGGGCCTTGCAGGCCGCCGGCGCCGATCCGGAGCGCCTGACCGTGGCCCTGGTGCAGTTCGCCGTGCTCTGGGAAGGCGGCCAGAAGAAGTCGATGTCCACGCGCGCCGGCCAGTACGTCACCCTGCGCGAACTGCGCCGCGAGGTCGGCAACGACGCCTGCCGCTTCTTCTACGTCCTGCGCAAGTCGGACCAGCACCTGGACTTCGACCTCGACCTGGCCAAGAGCCAGTCGAACGAGAACCCGGTCTACTACATCCAGTACGCCCATGCCCGCATCAGCCGGGTCCTGGAGGCCTGGGGCGGCGATCCGCGCGACCTCGGCGAGGCCGATCCGGGCCGGCTCGAGCATGCCAGCGAGCTGGCCCTGCTCAACCGCCTGGCCGAGTTCCCCGAGGTGTGCGCCGCGGCGGCGCGCGAGATGGCGCCCCACCTGGTCGCCTACTATCTCAGGGACCTGGCGGCCGACCTGCATGGCCTCTACGTCGCCTGCCAGTTCCTGGTCGACGACGAGGCGCTCAAGCTGGCGCGCCTGGCCCTGGTCGCGGCTACCCGGCAGACCCTGAAGAACGGCCTCGCCCTGCTCGGGGTGAGCGCGCCCGACCAGATGTGAGGCCTACGCGACATGGCACGCCGTGACTACAAGAACTCCGGGGGGCGCAGCGGCGACAAGCGCGGCGGGCGCTTCGGGGTCCTGTTCTTCGGCATCCTGATCGGCCTCGTCGCGGCCGCGGTCATGGCCTGGTACCTGCTGCCGCGGGCCGGCGACTTCCATGCCGTCGAGTCGGCGCCGGTCCTGCACGCGCCGCCGCCGGCCGCCCCGGCGGCCAAGCCCGTGCAGCCGGCCGAGCCCGCCGTGCCGGCGCCGAATCCGTCCAACTACACCTTCTATGACATCCTGCCCGGCAACAAGGCGCCCAAGCCGCTGCCGCCGGCCAAGGAACAATGGTGGCTGCAGGTCGCGGCCTTGAAGAATGCCGCCGACGCCGATGCCCTGCGCGCCAAGCTGACCCTGCTCAACCTGAACGTCGTGGTCCAGGCGACGCCCGGCAACCCGCCCCTGCACCGGGTCCGGGTCGGTCCGTTCCGCAGCCAGGATGCCGCCGAATCGGCGCGGGAAGGCCTCACCTTGAACAATTTCGAGGCCAGGCTGCTCAAAGAGCCTATCGCCCAATAGGAGACATACCGATGCGCCTGTTTGCCCTCGCCGCCGCCCTCGTCCTGTCGCTGCCCCTGGCCGGGTTCGCCCCCGCGGCCGGTGCCGCCCAGGTCGGCAACGACTACACCCCGGTGACGCCGGCCCAACCGACCGGCGAGCGTGGCAAGGTCGAGGTGATGGAGTTCTTCGCCTACACCTGTCCGCACTGCTTCGACCTGGAGCCGGAACTCGAGGCGTGGGCGCGCAAGCTGCCCAGGAACGTGGTCCTCAAGCGCCAGCCGGTGGTCTTCTCGGACGACTGGGAACCGATGGCCCGGGCCTATTTCGCCCTCGAGGCGCTGGGCGCGGTCGGCCGCCTGCACGCCGACGTGTTCAACGCCCTCCACATCCAGGACGTGGAACTCACCGATCCCGAGGTGTTCCTCGACTGGGGTGCCAAGCACGGCCTCGATCGCGCCAAGCTGAAGGCGGCCTATTACTCCTTTTCCACGGCGACCAAGGTCGCCCGCGCCAAGCAGCTTCAGCGTGCCTACAAGATCAACGGCGTGCCCGCCCTGGCGATCAACGGCAAGTACGTCACCAGTGCCGCCCTGACCGGCAGCAACGCCAGCGCCCTGCGGGTCGCGAGCGAACTGATCGAGAAGGAAAGCCGGGCCGGGGCCGGCAAGTAGCCACCGGCACCCGGGCGCGACCGGCGCGACCGGCGGGGCGTTAGGAAAATACGCAATCTTTGCGCTAAGATGGCGTGAAAAGCCGACCAAAAAACCACCCGCCATGAACCCGATCCGCATCCTCATCATCGATGACCACCCCCTGATCCGCCTGGGGGTCCGCCACTCGGTCGAGAGCCTGCCCGATCTCACCGTGAGCCAGGAGTGCGCCGACCTGGCCTGCGTGCACGACTGGCTGAACGGCGGCGGTGCCGCCGACGTCGCGGTGCTCGACCGCAGCCTGCCGGACGGCGACGGCCTCGACTTGGTGCCCGTGCTCAAGGCGGCCGGCATGAAGGTCATCATCCTGACCGTCGAGGATGGCGACGAGGAGATCCGCGCCGCCATCGAGACGGGGGTCGACGGCTACCTGCTCAAGTCCTCGGACACCGAACAGATCAGCCACGCCATCGGCGTGGTGCTCCAGGACGCCGGCGCCTTCCCGCCCGCGGTCCTGCAGAAGCTGTACCGCGCCGGTGCCGCCGAGGACCCGCTCAGCCGCCTGTCGGCGCGCGAACTGGAGATCGCCGAGTACGTCGCCCAGGGCCATAGCAACAAGGTCATCGGCGCCAAGCTCAACCTGTCCGACAACACGGTGCGCAACCACCTGGCCAACATCATGCAGAAGCTCGACTTCCACAACCGCGTGCAAGTGGCCACCCTGGTGTTGCAGCACCTCAAGAAGACCCGCCGGGCGTGATCCGCCGACTGCGCGCCGCCTGCCTCGTCCTGCTGCGCCAGTTCCTGGTGCTGGCCCTGGCGTGCTCGCCCCTGGCCCAGCCCATGGCACTCGCCGCGGCCGGCGAGGAAACGGCGCCGGCGGCGATGCAAGGTTGCCCGCACCATGCCGCCATGCACGTCTCCGGTGCAGACCACAACAAGCCGGGCGAATGCCCGTGCAAGAAGGGTTCGCCCTGTCACTGCGCCATGACCGCGGCCCTGACCACGGCGATCGCGGCGACCTGGACGCGCACGGGTTCCGAGCATCCGGTCTCGGTGCCGCGCCTCGCGCTGTCCGTCCTGCCCGCTCCCGAACCGCCACCGCCGCGGGCCTGAACCTCCATCGCCCCGCCAGCCGGGGCCTCTGAGCCCTCGCCCCCGCCGGGCGCGAGGCGGATGCACGTGTATGCGTGGAGGTCTTCATGTCCTGTCCAAAATGCCAAGGCCGTAGCCGGCGCCGATGGCTGTTGCCGGCCGTCGTGCTGGCCGCCGTCCTGCTCGTCACGGTCGCCCATGCCGGCGAGCCGGCCCCGCTCGGCCTGACCGACGCGGTTCGCCTGGCGCTCGCCCGCCAGCCTGTCCTCGATGCCCAGGCCGCCGCCGTCGACGCGGCCGCCGCCACTGCCGTGGCGGCCGGCCAGTGGCCCGACCCCAAGCTGCGGGTGGGCCTGGCCAGCCTGCCGCTCGATACCTACAGCTTCACCCAGGAAGCGATGACCCAGTTCACGGTGGCCGTCAGCCAGACCGTGCCGGTCGCCGGCAAGGCCCGCCTGGCCGGCGCGCGCGGCGAACGCGCCAGCGAACTCGCGCGCGCCCAACTCGAGGCGGTGCGCCGACGGGTGGCCCGCGACGCCGCCCTGGCCTGGCTCGCGGCCTGGTGGCCGGAGGCTTCGCTCGACCTGGTGCGCCGGATCGGCCGGGAATGGGACGGCCAGCTGGCCTGGGCCGACGTCGCCTACCAGACCGATAAGCTGGCCCAGGACGAGGTCGTCGCCATGCGCGGCCAGGCCCAGGTCAACGGTGACCGCCAGGACGACCTGGCCCGCCAGGCCCGGCGCGGGCGCGCCGAGTTGGCGCGCTGGCTGGGCGAGGCGACGGCGGCGCCCCTTGCCGATCCCGCCGACGTTCCGGCCCTGCCGGCGCCCGCCGAACTGGCGGCGCGCCTGGACGACCATCCCGAGCTCGCCGCCCTGGCCGGCGCGGTCGCCGTGGCGCGGGCCGAGGTCGATCTCGCCCGTGCCGCCTACAAGCCGGACCTCACCTTCGACGTCGGCTACGGCCTGCGCGGCGCCGAGCGGCCCGATCTCATCTCCTTCGGCGTCGCCATGGACCTGCCGGTGTTCACGGCCAACCGCCAGGACCGCCGCCTGGCCGCCGCCGAGGCGCGCGTCACCCAGGCCGAACAGACCCTGGCCGACCGGCGCCTGGGCCTGCGCGCCGAACTCGACGCCGCGCTGGCCGACTGGCAGGCCGCGCACCGGCGCATCGCGCGTTTCGATCAGGAAATCCTGCCCCTGGCCAGCCAGCGCGTGACCAGTGCCCTGAACGCCTACGCCAGCGACCGGGCGACCTTCGGGCGCGTCGCCGAAGCGCGCCGGGCCGAGCTGGAGGCCCGTCTGGGCCGGCTCGGCCAACGGGTGGCCCTGGCCCGCGCCCAGGTCCAGATCGATTACCTGACCCAGGAGGTACAGCCATGAACAACACGCTCAAGCTCGTCGCCGCGCTCGTCGCCGGCTCCGCCCTGGGCGGCGGCGCGGTCTGGTATGGCCTCGGCCACCGTCCCGCCGCCACGGTCGCCATGCCGGCCATGCCCGCCGGCCCGGCGCCGGCCAAGAAGGTACTCTACTGGTACGACCCGATGGTGCCGGACCAGCATTTCGACAAGCCCGGCAAATCGCCCTTCATGGACATGGACCTGGTGCCCAAGTACGCCGAGGAGGACGGCGGCGCCGGCATCAAGATCGACCCGCGCACCCTCCAGAACCTGGGCGTGCGGACCGCCGAGGCGATGGTCGGCAAGCTCTGGCGGCGCATCGACACGGTCGGCTACGTGCGCGCCGACGACAACCGCATCGAGTTCCTGCAGGCCAGGACGATGGGCTGGATCGAGGGCCTGCACGTGCACGCGGTCAACGACCCGATCCGCAAGGGTGAACTGGTCGCCGAGATCTACAGCCCCGACCTGTACGCCGCCCAGGAGGAATACATCCTCGCGCTCCAGCATCCGGAGGACGCCGCCTGGGTCGAGGCGGCGCGCCGCAAGCTCGGCTTCCTCGGCCTGTCGGCCCGCCAGATCGACGCCCTGGCCAAGGGTGGCCAGGCGCAGCGGCGGGTGAACTACTACGCCCCGGCCGGCGGCATCGTCAGCAACATCCGGGTCCACCCCGGTGCCGAGGTCACCGCCGGTACGCCGATCCTGGAGATCACCAACCTGGACCGGGTCTGGGTCACCGCCGAGATCGTCGAGGACCAGGCCGCCTGGGTGGTGCCGGGCAAGAGCGCGGAGATCACCCTGGCGGCCCTGCCGGGCGAGACCTTCGAGGGCAAGGTGGACTACATCTATCCGAAGCTCGACAGCGCCACCCGCACGGTGCAGGCGCGCATCGTCCTCGACAACCCGGGCCTGAAGCTCAAGCCGGGCATGTACGCCAACGTCACCCTGTACGCCGGCAAGGGTGAGGAGGGCGTCATCGTGCCCAGCGAGGCGGTCATCCAAACCGGCAAGCGGGCCGTGGTGCTGGTCGCCCAGGGCGAGGGCCGCTTCGCGCCGGTCCAGGTCGAGACCGGCATGGAGAACGGCGGCCGGACCGTGGTGGTCAAGGGCCTCTCGGGCGGCGAACGGGTGGTCACCTCGGGCCAGTTCCTGATCGAATCCGAGGCGAACCTCAAGGGGGCCCTCGACCGCCTGCAGCCGCCCGGCGGCGACGTCTACACCGGCACCGCGCACATCGTCGCCGCGGACGCCGGCACGGGCGCCCTGACCATGCAGCACGAACCCATCCCGGCCCTCAAGTGGCCGGCCATGACCATGGCCTTCGACGTCGGCGACAAGGCCATCCTGGAAGGCCTGAAGAAGGGCGAAGCGGTGGAGTTCGACCTGGTCAAGCAGGGTGGTGGCTTCGTCGTCACCGCCATCCGGCCCAAGCCCTGAGGAGGCCGCCATGATCGCAAAATTGATCGGCTGGTCCATCCAGAACCGCTTCCTGGTCCTGCTCGCCACCCTGATCGCCACGGTGGCGGGCACGGTGGCGGTGGTCAACATGCCGGTGGACGCCCTGCCCGACCTGTCCGACGTGCAGGTCATCATCCGCACGCCGTTCCCCGGCCAGGCGCCCAAGGTGGTCGAGGACCAGGTCACCTATCCCCTCGCCACGACCATGATGTCGGTGCCCGGTGCCAAGGTCGTGCGCGGCTATTCCATGTTCGGCGACTCCTACGTCTACATCCTGTTCGAGGACGGCACCGACCTCTACTGGGCCCGCTCGCGCGTGCTGGAGTACCTGAACACGGCGGCCGGCAAATTGCCTTCAACGGCCAAGCCGAGCATCGGCCCGGACGCCACCGGCGTCGGCTGGATCTACGAGTACGCCCTGGTCGACAAGACCGGCAGACATGACCTCGGCCAGCTGCGCAGCCTCCAAGACTGGTTCCTGAAATACGAACTGCAGGCGATCCCGAACGTCTCCGAGGTGGCCACCATCGGCGGCATGGTCAAGCAGTACCAGATCGTCGTCGACCCGGAACGCATGCGCGCCCTGGGGGTCCCCCTCGCCCAGCTGGTGACGGCGGTCAAGCGCGCCAACCAGGAGGCCGGCGGTTCGGTGCTGGAGATGTCGGAGGCGGAATACATGGTGCGCGCGACCGGCTACCTGCAGTCGGTGGCCGACATCGAGGCCATCCCGGTCGGTCTCGGCCAGGGCGGCACCCCGGTGCTGCTGCGCGACATCGCCCGGGTCCAGGTCGGGCCCCAGATGCGCCGGGGCATCGCCGAACTGGACGGCGAGGGCGAGGTGGTCGGCGGCGTCATCGTCATGCGCTACGGCGCCAATGCCATGCGCACCATCGAGGCGGTCAAGGCCAAGCTGGCGGAGTTGAAGAAGAGCCTGCCCGAGGGCGTGGAAATCGTGCCTACCTACGACCGCTCCGGCCTCATCGCGCGCTCGGTGGCGACCCTGACCCACCGCCTGGCGGAGGAGTTCGTCGTCGTCGCCCTGGTCTGCGTCGCCTTCCTGTTCCACCTGCGCTCGTCCTTCGTGGCCATCGTCTCGCTGCCCCTGGGCATCCTGATCGCCTTCATGGTCATGCGCCACCAGGGCATCAACGCCAACATCATGTCCCTGGGCGGCATCGCCATCGCCATCGGCGCCATGGTGGACGCCGCCGTGGTGATGATCGAGAACGCCCACAAGCACCTGGAGGCCTGGCGCCACGCCTATCCGGCGGCGGAACCCTCGGGCGCCGACTACTTCGAACTGGCGCGCGCCGCCGCGGTGGAAGTCGGCCCGGCCCTGTTCTTCTCGCTCCTGATCATCACGGTGAGCTTCCTGCCCGTGTTCACCCTGGAGGCCCAGGAAGGCCGGTTGTTCGCGCCGCTGGCCTACACCAAGACCTACGCCATGGCGGCGGCCGCCGGCCTGTCGGTGACCCTGATCCCCATCCTCATGGGCTACTTCATCCGCGGCCGCATCAAGGACGAGCACAGCAACCCCCTGAGCCGGGGCCTGATCGCCCTCTACCGGCCCCTGATCCAGTTCGCCCTGAAATACCCCAAGGGCGGCCTGGTGGCCGGCTTCCTGGCCCTGGCGGCGACGCTCTATCCGGTCTCCAGGCTGGGCAGCGAGTTCATCCCGCCCCTGGACGAGGGCGACCTGCTGTCCATGCCCACCACCCTGCCGGGCCTGTCGCCCGGCAAGGCGGCCCAGTTGCTGCAGTTGTCCGACCGCATGATCAAGACGGTACCGGAGGTGAAGTCGGTGTTCGGCAAGATCGGTCGCGCCGACACCGCCACCGACCCGGCGCCCCTGACCATGATCGAGACCACCATCCAGCTCAAGGACCCGTCCGAGTGGCGGCCCGGCCAGACCCTGGACGGCATCGTCAGGGAACTGGACCGCAACGTGCAGATCCCCGGCCTCGCCAACCTCTGGATCCAGCCCATCCGGACCCGCCTGGACATGCTCTCCACCGGCATCAAGAGCCCGGTCGGGGTGAAGATCGCCGGCCCGGACCTGAACGTCATCGAGCGTATCGGGGCGGATATCGAGGCGGCGCTCAAGGCGATGCCCGAGACGGCCAGCGCGTTTTCCGAGCGGGTCGCGGCCGGCCGCTACCTGAACGTCGAGATCGACCGCGAGGCGGCGGCCCGCTACGGTCTCAACATCGCCGACATCCAGGAGCTGATCAGCGTCGCCGTGGGCGGTGCGACGGTGACCGAGACGGTCGAGGGCCTGGAGCGCTATCCGGTGCAGATCCGCTTCCCGCGCGAGGCGCGCGACAGCGTCGAGGCCATCAAGGAACTGCCCATCGTCACCCGCATGGGCGCCACCGTGCCGCTCGCCGCCGTGGCGCGGATCGAGATCGCCGACGGCCCGCCCATGCTGAAGAGCGAGAATGCCCGTCCGAACGGCTGGATATTCGTCGACATCAAGGGCGGCGACCTGGGTGGCTACGTCGCCAAGGCCAAGCAGGTGGTCGCCGACAAGGTCAGGCTGCCGCCCGGCTATTCCATCGCCTGGTCGGGCCAGTACGAGTTCCTGGAACGGGCGGTCAAGCGCCTCAAGCTGGTGGTGCCGCTGACCCTGGTGGCGATCTTCGTGCTCCTCTATCTCACCTTCCGCAACCTGTGGCAGCCGGTCCTGATCATGGCCACGCTGCCGTTCGCCCTGATCGGCGGCTACTGGCTGCTCTACCTGCTCGGCTTCAACATGTCGGTGGCGGTGGCGGTGGGCTTCATCGCCCTGGCCGGGGTGGCGGCGGAATTCGGCGTGGTCATGCTGATCTACCTCGACCAGGCCGTCGCCACGCGCCGGGCCGAGGGCCGCTACAACACGCGGGCCGACCTGATGGCGGCGATCATGGACGGCGCCGTCCTGCGCGTGCGCCCGAAGGCGATGACCGTCGCGGTCATCCTGGCCGGCCTGTTCCCCATCATGGTGGGCGGCGGCACCGGCAGCGAGGTCATGCAGCGCATCGCCGCGCCGATGCTGGGCGGCATGATCACGGCCCCGCTGCTGTCCATGTTCGTGATTCCGGTCGCCTACCTGCTCTGGCGCCGGCGTGCCCTGCCGGCCGGTTAGCGGTGAACGGGCCGCCCCGGCGCCGGTGCGGCGTCGTGCTCAGGCCTGCTGCGCCTGGTGGGCCTGGGCCGCGAGCAGGGCCGCGACCGCCGCGGCGGGTTGCGGCCGGTGGTAGAGGAAACCCTGGATGATGTGGCAACCGTTGCGGAGCAGGAAACGGGCCTGCTCCTCGCGTTCGACCCCCTCGCCGACCACCTCCAGGCCCAGGCCGCGGGCCAGGGCGATGATGGCCTGGACCACCGGCACGCGCTGGCTGTCGTCGTGGATTTCGTTGACGAACGCCTTGTCGATCTTGAGGGTGTGCAGGGGCAGCATCTGCAGGTAGGCGAGCGACGAGTAGCCGGTGCCGAAGTCGTCGATGGCCAGGCGGACCCCGGCGGCGGCCAGGCGGCTCAGCTTGCCGGCCGCGTCGTCGACGTTGCGGATGGCGATGCCCTCGGTGATCTCGAGCTTGAGGGACTCGGGGGCCAGGCCGTGGCGGGTGACGGCGGCCAGGACCCGTTCGACGAAGTCGTCCTGGTCGAGGTAATGGGGCGAGATGTTCACCGCCATGGATATCCGGGCCAGGCCGCGGTCGAGCCAGGCGCGCAGGTCGGCACAGGCGGTCTCCAGCAGCCAGTCGGAGAGCTGGCAGACCAGGCCGATCTCCTCGGCGAGCGGGAAGATGTCGCCGGCGCCGCGCAGGCCGTCGCGCGGATGCTGCCAACGCATCAGGGCCTCGACGCCGACGATGTCGCCGTTGTTGGCGTCGACCTGGGGCTGGTAGTAGAGGACCAGTTCGCCCTTGCGCACCGCCCGGCGCAATTCGGCCTGCTGGCCGTGCTTGACCGAGGACAGGTCGGGCATGCGGCTGGCGTAGCGGGCGTAGTTGTTCTTGCCGCCCTGCTTGACGTAGTGCAGGGCGACGTCGGCATTGCGCATCAGTTTCTGGGCGTCGTTGCCGTCTTCCGGGCTCATGGCGATGCCGATGCTGGCGGTCAGGAACACCTCGTGTCCGCCGACCTCGCAGGGCGCGCCGAGTACCCCGAGGATGCGTTTGGCGAGCGCCTTGGCGGCCGCGGCGTCGGGGATGTGGGGCGACAGCAGGGCGAACTCGTCGGCATCGAGCCGGGCCAGCGTGTCGCTCCCGTCCAGGCAGCCGGCGATGCGCTGCGCGACCACGCGCAGGAGGTCGTCGCCGACCAGGTGGCCGAGGCTGTCGTTCACCCACTTGAAACGGTCCAGGTCGATCAGCATCACCGCCAGCGGTGCGCGCTGGCGGCGCGACTGGATGAGCGCGAATTCGAGACGGTCATGGAACAGCTCCCGGTTGGGCAGCTCGGTGACGCGGTCGTAGAGCGCGTGGAACGCGGCCATGGCCTCGGCCTTGCGGCGTTCGCTGATGTCGCGGGCGATGCCGTAGGTGCCGACGAACTCGCGTTGCCCGGCCTCGCCGTCCTGGCTGTAGACGCCGAAGGCGTTCACGCTCAGGGTGACCAGGTTGACCTCGAAATGGTGCGAGTCCTCGGGCGTCCGGCCGCGCAGGCGCAACTCGACGTTACGGCTGGCCCGGTCGCCGGTACGCCGTTCGTCCAGCACGTGGCGGGCCCGGGCGAGGTCTTCCGGGTGGACCAGGACGGAGTAGTGCTTGCCGATCAGATCTTCGCGCCGATAACCGAGCAGGCTTTCCACCCGCTGGTTGACGAAGTTGAAGCGGCCCTCCTGGTCCAGGGTGTAGATGAAGTCCGGCGACTGCTCGACCAGGTAGCGATACAGGCGCTCGGATTGGGCCAGGCGGTCGCGCATGCGCTCGTTTTCGCGCCGCTCGCGTTGCAGTGCCAGGGCATTGGTCACGCCGGCCAGCAACTCGTCCGGCTCGGCCGGCTTGCGGAGGAAGCCATAGGCACCCTGCCGGAGCGCGCCGATGGCGGAGTCGATCTCATTGTCGCCGCTGACCACGATGGTCAACAGGTCGATGCCGCGCCGCTTGGCATGGCGCAGGACGTCGAGCCCGTGCATGTCGGCCAGGTGCAGGTCGAGCAGCATGAGGTCGAACTGCTGCTGGTCCAGGCGCTCGATGGCGGCCTGGCCGCTGCCGACGCTCTCGATCAGGTAGTCGTGCTTGGCGAACAGGCGTTGCAGGCTGTGCCGCATCACGGGTTCGTCGTCCACCAGCAGCAGGCGCGCCGGCGGTACCGCCATCGGGGTCACGCTGCCCTGGCCGAGCAGGGCACCGAGCAGCGTGGGGTCGATCTGGGCCGGGTCGCTCATGTCATCTCGCTCCGTGCCGGCAGATAAATGCGGAATACGGTTCCGGAGGCGCCGCTGTGCCATTCGATCTCACCGCCCCAACGTTCCACCAGTTCGCCGACGATGGCCAAGCCGAGGCCGGCGTGGTCGCCGCCCTTGCCGCTGGTCACCGGCTTGAACAGGCCCGCTTGAACCTCGGGTGGCAGGCCGGGGCCGTCGTCGCTGACCAGGAGCATGACCGAAGGCCATTCGGCGCGCGGGTATGGCCGGAGGTCGAGACCGTGATCCGGCCCTGCTGGCCGAGCGCCTCGACGGCATTCTTGAGCAGGTTGAGGAGGATTTGCTTGACCCCGTCCCGGTCCGCCATCACCCTGGGCAGGGCGTCCTGCAGCGTGGTGTCCAGGCGAATCTCGGGTGGGATGAATCGCGCCTCGCGGCAGAACGACAACAGCTCCTGCGCGGCCCGGTTGATGTCGCAGCCGTGGCGGCCGGCATCCCCTTCGGGCTGGCTGGCCGGTTGGCCCAGGCCACGCAGGATGCGGCTGACCCGGTCGATCTCGCTGCTCATCATGGCGAGGTCTTCGACCACGGCCGTGCTGTCGGACATGGCGCCGAGGTCGTCGGTCAGGATGCGCAAGTAGTTCTTGATGATGCCGAGCGGGTTGCTCGCCTCGTGCACGGCCCGGCGTACCTGTTCGCGCAGGCCCGGCTCGGGGGTGTCCGGTGCCGGCAGCAGGCGCGTCGCCGCTTCGTCCGAGAAGGCGTGCAACACATCCTGGCGCGCCTGCAGGTCGAGCGCGTTGGCCGGCGTGGCGGCAAAGACCAGCACCGAACTCGGCGTGGTGTGGCCGACCGGGACGGCCAGCAGCGCGGGGGCCGGCATCGTCTCGCCCAGGAGCCGCATCAGCTGCTTGTCGAGCAGGCTCGCGGCGGCGTCCTCCGCGCGCACCGCCTCGGCCCGTCCGGAGGTCGCGGCGCGCCCGACACAGCCGCCCGCCTCACCGACCGGGATGCCCAACTCCTCGCCCCGGGCCAGATGCGGCCAGGGCGCGAGCGGACGCAGGCGGCCGGTCTGGCTCTGGTAGAACATGGCATCGCCGAGATCGAAGAGTGCCCGCGCGGTGAGTGCGGTGGCGCGTAGCCGAGCCAGGGAATCCGATGGTTCGGCAGGGGGGGCGGCATACAGGGCGCCGACCATGGCGATGTCGCGCACCGCCTCCGTGAGTTCAGCTCCGGCGCGTGCCGTGTCGTCCGGATCGTCCAATCGGATGCCAAGCCAGGCGGCAACCCGGGCGACCTCCTCGTCGATGCCGTCGCAGACCTGCTGAAGGCAGTCCGGACCGCAAGCGAGCGGGCTTTCCGCCGGCACCTCGCGGTCGCCGGCGAGGAGATGGGCGAGCCAGACGATCTGGACCAGCATGTGGGTATGGGCGAGGCGTTCGCCGACTTCGTGGTGGTAGAGCAGTGCGTCGGCGAGAAAACCGTCCAACTGCCAGCGGGCCGCCAGCCAGGCGCCCACCTCGGCATGGGTGAAGCCGAAGGTGTCCTCCTCCCAGCGGCTGAGCCAGGCGTCGTCCTCGTGTTCCGCGAGGGCCGGGCGGTAATCGGCCGGGAAGGCCGCCAGCATGGCCAGTTGGCCGACGTCATGCAGCAGCCCGGCCAGGTAGGCCTCCTCGACGTGCGGATAGGAGACTGCACGGGCGAGCCGCTTGGCCAGGAACGCCGCCTTCAGACTATGGCGCCAGAACGGCCCGAGATTGACCTCCTGGTCGGCCGCCAGACCATTGAACACCTGCTGGATCGACTCGCCGATCACCGCCACCCGGACGGCATCCAGGCCAAGCTGGATGAGGGCCTGCAGCAGGGTGCGCGGCGGGGTTCGGCCATGCCGCTCCGCCGACGTTGCGAGGCTCAGCAGCCGTGCGCTGAGGGCAGGCTCGCGGCCGATCAACTCGGAAATGTCGTCGAGGCCGGAATCCTCCTGGCGACACAACGCCAACACCCTCAGCAGAACCTGGGGCAGGGCGGGCAGCCGTGTCGTCAACAGACGATGCCGGGTGTCTTCGTCGATCCTGCTCATAAATGGGCCGGCAAGCGCATCCGAAAGTGAGAGTAAGTCTACTTAATTATGAAGTTATTTTTCAACAAGGCAAGGTAACGTATTAATAGCTAATCAAAATTTATTGTTCACGGTTGTCTTTCTGGGAAGCCGGAACGGGTGGCCGTTACCTCTTTGGGCGGGAGAGGTATGCAGAATTGTCTAAAACCTATGCGGAATATCCGAAACCGTTCAGTCGAGATAGATTTTCGACAGGGATGCTGACTTTGGCCTTGGTTTTGCCATGCTTGCCGAACCAAGGGAAAGGGAAGGCAAAGTCCGTTAGCTTCCCGTCAAGACAATTGGTGGGACCGGGTCCTCTCCCCCTCGGGTGGGGAAGTCCCGGTCGAACCTGAGAACAACTTTTCGGAGGTCGAGCCATGATGATAGGAATGCCGCGCGAAAACCCAGCACTTGCGGTCGGGGCCGGGCTTCTGGAAAGCATGGTTGTCCTGGTGATCGTGGCGATCTTGCTGGCATTGGCTGTCCCAGGGATGAAAGGCGTTCTCGCAGATGCGAAGAGAGACAACTGGATTGCCGACGTGGTCGCGTCGATTCAACTGGCCCGTACGGAGGCGATGAAGAGGTCGTCGCGGGTGTCGGTTTGTCCCAGTTCGGACGGTACCCAATGCAACGGGTCAGCGCACTGGGAGGCTGGTTGGATTGTGTTCCACGATCCTAATTCAAATGGCGTCGTCGACGTTGATGAACCTATTATCCGAGCCCAATCGGCCATTGATGGGGAGGGGACGATATGGGGAGCGCGGAAGAGGGTAACGTTTCACAGTCACGGCTTTTGTGCTGGATTCAACGATACGTTGAACGTATGTGATTACCGAGGGGCCAGGGAAGCCCGCCGTGTGATCATCTCCAACTTGGGCAGGGTGCGGGTGGTTGCCGGCGTGATCGGGTGCCCCTGAGGGACGCGACTAATCAATTGCCGATGTTGCCCACAGTGGTCGCCGGGCAATCGGTGGTTTGCCCATGGAAATATGGATTTCTACGCTATGGCAACGCCGGTCAGAACCCACGGTTCAGGGGCGACTGGGCTTTTTCCTGCGAGGGATGACCGGGCTGGAAAAATCCAGCGATACCCAGGACGCGACCAAATAATCCCTTCGCCACTAGGCGTCGACTTGGTTGCCCGGCCGCGTTTTGGCTAGGTAGGTCATTGATATGCATAGGTGTTTCCACTTCTGTAAATGCACTTAATCGCGCTGGCAGCACTGTCGATGGATAGGTTCGTGGCCTTCACCATGACGCACTTGGTGCGATTGTTTACCGGGGCCGGCGTATAGGTGAGTGTCGATTGGGGCTGTGTTGGCGTAGTTGCCAGCGTGGTAGGACTACATGGTTCCATCGTGGTGGTGTTGTTGGAGGTACTAGTGCACTCATAAACCTTGTAGGCCGTTGCGTTAGTAATGGCCGGCCAGCTCAAAGACTTCGGATCTGTTCCGTTCCATGACAGACTCGGCTGACCTAGGCCACAGGTGTCTGCATACACGCTCATGTCGATTTGGACATCCGTCACAGCCAGTGGCACGTCGGCAAATGCAAGTGCATTCGCGGGTGTGGCCAAGCGATCGTTGATTGCATAAGTAACAGTATTCCCGGTTGGCGTGACAGTGGTCGTTGCCCCTGAGGCGCAAAGTGACGCGGTGCCGGTGGCGGTGAAGACAACATCACCGTACCAGCTTCCACCGGCAAAGCCCGTCCAGTCGAGTGAGCAACTATACGAGTACGACGTGGTGCCGTTTGCAGTCCAAGTGGTAGTTCCAGTTTTGCAGGCGTGGACGGTGGTATCGATTCCGCTGAGTTCAGCGCCGCCGTACCGTGTGATAGTGCCGTGAATAAGAGTGGCGGCCGTCGTGCCGGTGCTCGAGAGGTTCGGGCAGTTGACGCCGCTGTACCCACCATCGTCGTTTGACATGCAGTAATACTTGCCAGGGTTATTCGCGGCGACGCTGTATACATTCGCGACGACATCGGGGTCGGTTGACAGCGTAACGGTGCCGCTACTGTCATACCGTGTGACGGTTGGGTTCGTCCCGGCGGTCGTTCCCAAGGGCTTCGGTGTCACCAACGAATTCAGCGTCGTCTCGGTGGTCTGACAGGTTTCGCTACCCGTCAGGTTGTCGTGAACAAAGTTGTGATTCCCATAATGGGTCGGGACGTACTTGTAGACAGTCCGGTTCGCCTCTGCGGTGCAGCCCACGTTGACATCGGTCTGCTCGCCTATACCGCGTGTTTCATAGACACCACTCTCCGTCTCGGCGAAGCCTCGATACGCGTGGCTGGTGTTCAAAGTGGCAGAACGGTTGAACAGCGTTGCCGGCCCTGAATCCACAGGATTGCCAACGCAAACCTTGTCGTTCGTATTCGGGCTGTCGATGCGCTGGACCCCGATATTCCCCCACCACTCCGCCCCCAGATAGCATTGATAGTAGGTGTAGAAGTACTTACAGGTATTGCCAGTACAGTTCGCAGGCACTTTCCAACTGGAATCGGCCGTTAGCATCGCGCAGTAGGATGCGTCCGACGACAGAATTCGGATATCGCTGAATGGGGCGATCGGATTCCCGTTTTTGGCGGCAACGTATAGTTTGCCGGAAATGGTGCTGAACCCCGGCGCTTCCGTTTCGCACGAAAGTCCCTTGACCGTCAGCAGGACCTCTCCGTTGGCTCCTATCAACTCCAGAGTTTTGCCGTCGTCCGAAAGATAGGTCTTGGTGCCGTCGTTGGCCGTGCTGCCGTTATCAAGTGTTATGTTGTTAGAGACTGCGGAATCGGGAATCGTATCGTATGCGTTGCCTCCGACGGTCGCCCGCCCCGTGGGGGTACGTATGAAGCCGCCTAATGCGGACGTGCTGCTGACATGGGCAAGTTCCCCGGGGTTGTTCCAGCTGATCAGCCCGGAGAGGACGATGCGGTTGCTGGTGGCCGCGCAGGCGTCGGTGACCGTGTTCGGCCAGGCGACGCAGACCCGTGCGTCGGTTGGATTACTCGTGCCGTCGATTTCCCAACTGCGGCGGAAGGTTTCGTTGGTGCCGGTGATGGTGTCGCTTCCGTCCGCGAGCGCGGCATATTCCGCAGCCGTCGTGACATTGCGAAATTCGTCGAACTTGGCCTGAGCCAACTGCAGTGCCTCGGCCCGAGTCTTGGCAATGCCGGTGCTGGATAGCAACACCATGTTCATTTTGGCGATGCCGAGTACGCCGATTGCGACGACGATCAGAGACACCAGGTTTTCCACCAGGATGTAACCCAGTTGGCGGTGGTGGGAAATTGATCTCATGTCAGTCCTCCGTGTCCTTACAGCCAGTCACGCCAAGAGCCGCTAAGCGGGCCGGGCACGCCAACCTTGCTGGCATTGTCGAGCGCAAATGGGTCGTACATCACATCCAGGCTGCCTGTGCCGGAGATCGTGCCCTGGACCACGGCAGCTCCCTGCACCAGCATGTTGCCTGCGACGTCGACATTCCCCATCACGTAGAGCACTCCGTATACGGTTACGTTGGCACCGCCCGTGAGATTGCCGTTGATGACCATGACCACCGGTCGGTCCCGGCTTCCGAATGTCATGCCGCCAGTGAACGAGGTATCGCCGTTGACGATAATCGATTGATCCATGACGCCATTCACCGAGCCGATGTCGCCGGCATCGATGACCTGAGAAGCGGTCGATTGGTATTCGGCAAATGTCTGGCCGAAGAAATTCAAGAACATTTGGGCGTTGGTGAGGTTTCCAAGCGTCGGATCGATGTCGATGACGTCTGGGCCTGTGTGGTTCTTGTCCGTCGGGCAGACATAGTCGGCGGTGGTGCCGCAGTTCGCCGGCTCGCCGGGAGGGGCGGTCGTCGTATCGGGAGGGGCGACGTCCGGGTTGCGGATGAAGGTCTTGCCGGAGTTGCCAACGCTGCTTAGTTGGCCGCCGGTCCAGATGGTGAGGTTGCTGTAGTAGTTCGTGACGGTCGCACTGCCCTGGACGTTGATTGCACCCTTTGCGGTCAACGGGTTGCTTGGGGTTTTCGCGATAGATTCGGCCATTGCAAACGACTGGATGATGGCAACCCGGCCGACGTTGTCGTCACTCCAGCCACAGGCAAACACGACGGGGTTCTTCAAGTTGACCGCGGTGGGGGTGTCACACGTTGGGTTGCCGGAGGTAGGGTCGTTTGGACACTGACCTAAGGCTGACCCGGGGTTGCAGTAGACGACCCGGTATTTCGAGCCGTTACCGAGCGTCACCGCATTGGGCGTCAGGTCGTCGGCGACGTTATCGAGGTCCTGGTCGATGCCGCCGGCCGCTACGTCCTTGAAATACGCAAGCGCGCGGTCCATGCCCGCTTGCGCCGCTTCAAACGCCTGACGCTGACGGATTTCATTCGCCGACATTATCTGTTCCATGATGGCGCTCTTGGATACAGTGACGACCAGTACCGTTGTCAAAAACAACACGATCACGGTGATGAATAACGTGGCGGCACCGGATTGTCGCCGAGGAGAATGGCCAGCGAACTTGTGAGCACGAAGGTTTGGCATGCTGGCCTCAGGGAGCGATGATGACCCGGTCATTTCGTACCCTGACTGGTTGCGTCAGGCTGATACGCATGACGGGATCGGCGGTTAAGTGCCCGGCGAGGGTGATGGATACCTGGCGTAGCTCGATCAAGCGGTCGCCAGTCGTCGCAGAGTAACCGGTGGTGGACGATTCGCAGGGAGGAACAGTGGCGGACGTGCTGGTCCAGACCGCGTTCGTTCTTGCGTTGACGCATTGGGAACCAGTCGTGCTGAAGGACAGGGTGTCCACTACAACATCATTGGTGTCGGTAAAGCGTTCCCATCCTGTCGCACCGGTGCAACTTGCCGTGTATTGGCCGTCACCGTTTCCTTGACGCATGACAACGGCACCACCAGTGAGCCGGTAGCCAAAGAAGTCGTCGCTGTCGACGGAGCCAGCGGTGTTGCCAGCTTTATAGACGGCATCATAGGAGAACAACACACAGTCGCCCGTGGTGCTGACCGAGTGAATCGCCAAGTCCGTCTGCGTGCTGCCGCCACGCTCCGAAAACGGGTTGGTCGAACTGGCGGTTGCGCTGGCCCAGAAACCAGCACGCCGGATATCGTTGACCATGATGTCCATCGATGCCCGCAATGCCTGGTTGAGCTTTGCCGACCTTAATGTGTCGCTTCCGCCTCGCAGACTGGACAGATATATCGCCAGAGCTCCCGCCACGATCACCATGCCGATGGTAATGCCGATCATCAACTCAACGAGCGATACGCCCGTTTGACGGCGCTGAACGCGGGTTAGCATCCCGGGTATCCTCCTACATTGTGGGCGCCTGTCGGGGAGCAGACGCGCACGACACCGAGCGCGCTGACGGTGACCCTGATCTCCATGTCGCTCGGTGATTTAAGTACGAACGTTTGGGTTGCACCTTCAAGGGTTCCCCTGAGTCGATTGAACACGCATTCAAAAGAACTGTTCGTCATTCGCACGTTGGTGAAGTTCTCGCTCTTCAGGGTCTTCTCGATGTTGCCCGTTGTCCCTTGTGTGATTACACAAGAACCGGTGGTAGAGCAGTTGCACCCCCCCGTGTTGGCGCTGATGCCGACACACCACCCGGTGCTCCCATCTGTCGTTGCATCAACCAATAAATCGCGCGCTTGTTTGAGGCTTTCGGTGCGTGCGAACTGCACTTGGTCGTATACGGCTTCAGCCGCAGCCACCAGACGCCTTTTTTCGACAGACTTGGTGAATGATGGGACGGCGAGGGTCGCCAATACGCCGATGACCGTGACGGTGACGATGAGCTCCACTAACGTAAAGCCGTACTGTCGGCTCCCGGGCTGCTGCAGGTGTGCAGAGCGCGCCCGAGCCGGCTTGTGTGCGTGAGCGAGGGACACTACTTGCTCCCCCAGCAAAGCCTTTTCTCGGCCGAACTCTTGTCCGGGCCGTTTTCAGTGATTTGCATGTTTCCGGCAGGACAGGCCGAGTCGGCATTCTGCCCCCCCTTCGTCGTGGCCGCGGCTTTTGCGGTGAACGCCGTTGAACTCGCATCGACCATTTCGACCGTGTAGTAGCCATCCGATGAGCCGGAGGCGAATTCGACGGTCGAGTCCGCGGCGCTGGTGCCGCAATCGTCCGCGCCACCGAGCGTCGTGGCGTAGTAAGGACAATTGACGCGGAACTTTTCCTGAGCCAAGGCAAGCGCCAAAAGCGCCGCCTGCCCGTCGCTGCGCCGGGATTGCAGGACATAGTTGCGGTAGGAGGGGATCGCGATGGCTGCGAGTACACCGATCACGAGCACGACGATTAACAACTCGATCAGCGTGAATCCGTTCTGAGGGGGGCGAACCAAGCTCATTGAACCTCTCCTTTGACCTAATAGCATGATCGACATCGCGTCCTTGTGGATCAAACAGTTATCGACAAGCGGGGGGGCTTCGGGTACAAGCGGCGATAATTTCGGGAATATAAGAACCCCATTTCAGAAATGAGTAAGCACACCCACGTCAGCCTGCCGGACTTTCGAAACCTCGGAGTCATTCTCCGCAGTCTTGTGCTGGCCGAGGGGGTTGTTCTGCTCGTCGTGCTTGCAAATGCCGACACCCCCGCCGATGCCCTTGCCGATTTTGCGGGTTCCGGGGTGTTGCGAGAACCTGTGTTGCTAGTGAGTGCCTGCTTTCTAGCCTTGTTCTCGCCAGCGTTGGGAAGGCGGCGTTACGGGAGTGGTGTGGCGCTGGCAATCGGGTTGGTGTTTCTCATTGGCCTTGGGATGCACCTTCTTTGTATGTCCATCTTGCCGGTTCCAATGGCAGGGGCTCCGTGGCGTACGGGCGCCCTCGCGGCGTGCGTCGGGGCAACCGTCCTGTTCTATTTCAACTGGCGTTACCACGTCCTTTCCCCTGCCCTGGTCGAGGCGCGGCTGATGGCCCTGCAGGCCCGGATCAGGCCCCATTTCCTGTTCAACAGCCTGAATACCGTCCTCGGACTGATACGCAGTGAGCCGCGCCAGGCGGAGACGGTCTTGGAAATCTGGCCGAGCTGTATCGGGCGTTATTGTCGGAGGCCGGTACGCTGGTTCCCATGGCCAAGGAGCTGGAGCTGGCGCGCGCCTATGCCGAGATCGAGGCCATCCGCCTCGGCGACCGTCTGCGCGTCGTCTGGCAATGCCAGCCCGAGGCCATGGATGCCTTGGTGCCGCCGCTGATCGTGCAGCCGTTGCTGGAGAATGCCGTCTATCATGGGGTGGAGCCCTGCGAATCGGGCGGCGAGGTCAACGTGGCGATTTTTCTGCGAGGCGATCAACTCAATCTGGTGATGCGCAATCCGTGCGCGGCGCAGTCGCGTCGCCAGGGGGGTAACCGCATGGCCCTGAACAACATCCGCGAACGCCTGGATCTGCATTTCGACGCCGAGGCGGAGATGAGCGCATACCGGTCCGGTGGCGAGTTCGTCGTCCAGATACGGATGCCGTACAGGCATGGCTGAGCCGCTGAGAGTCTTCATTGTCGACGACGAGGGACCGGCCCGCGCCCGCCTGCGCAGCCTGCTGGAAGACAGCGCGGGCGCGCTGCCGAATCAGGTCGTGGGCGAAGCGGCCTGCGGCGCCGACGCCCTTGCCGCGCTCGAACAGGTGGTCGTGGACGTCGTGCTGCTGGATATCCGGATGCCCGGGATGGACGGCATGGAGGTGGCGCGCCAATTGGCCAAGCTGCACCACCCGCCGGGAGTCATCTTCGTGACCGCGTACGACGCGCATGCGGTTTCCGCCTTCGAGGTCGGTGCCCGCGACTACCTGCTCAAGCCGGTGCGCGCCGAACGCCTGCTGGAGGCCTTGCGCCGCATCGCGCCGGTGGCCGACTCGGGTACCGAGGCCCGGCCGGCCGGGCGGGCGATCACGGTCAACGACCGCGGCCGGGTGTTGCGCGTCCCGCTTGCGGAGGTCCTCTTCCTGCGCGCCGAGTTGAAGTATGTGACGCTGCGGACCCGTGAGCGCGAGTTTGTGCTCGATGAACCGCTGACCAAACTGGAAGAGGCCTTCCCCGACGAATTGCTCCGCATCCACCGCAGCTGCCTGGTCAACCGCGGTCAGCTGGCCGGCTTCGAGATGCGGCGCCTCGGGGACGAAAACCACTGGGTGGCGTTGCTCAAGGACTGGCCCGACGCCCTGCCCGTATCCCGGCGGCAGGCACATGTCATCCGGATGTTCCGGCAGGGGTGAGCGGATTGAGCCGCTGTGGATAACGTATTAATATGACGGCCAAATATAGATTTGGAGATGGAGCATGAATCCGTTTAGTCCCTACAACCTGCCCATGACCCTGGTGGTTGCTTTGATCGCCTGGGCTTGGTTCAGCCTGTTTTCCGCCTTGGTGGCCTCGTTCTTCTGAGGGGCGTAGGTACTCGGGCGCCCGGTCCCGTCGCACGGGGCCGGGCAGACAAAAAAGCCCGGCATTGCCGGGCTTTTTTGCGTCAGGCGGCCAGGGCCGCCTTCATCTTTTGCAGCGCCTTGGCTTCGATCTGGCGTACGCGCTCCGCGGAGATCCCATACTCGGCGGCGAGCTCGTGCAGGGTTGCCGGGTCTTCCTCGTTCAGCCAGCGCGCCTCGACGATGTGCCGGCTGCGCGGGTCCAGGCTGGCCAGGGCCTCGCTCAGTCCGTGGCTGGCCAGATGGTCGCGTTCGCTGCGTTCGATATGATCCGTCGGGTCGGCATTGGGCGCCGCCAGGTAGGCGATGGGCGCGAAATGCTCGTCCTCGTCCTCGCTGCTCGACTCCAGAGCGACGTCCTGGCCGTACAGGCGGACCTCCATCTCCTTGACGTCGTGTTCGCTGACGTTCAGGGTGCGCGCCATCTCCTGGATTTCGCTTTCGCCCAGGGCGCCACTCCCCTGCTTCATGCTGCGCAGGTTGAAGAACAGCTTGCGTTGGGCTTTGGTCGTGGCGACCTTGACCAGGCGCCAGTTCTTCAGGATGAACTCGTGGATTTCGGCCTTGATCCAGTGCACGGCGAAGGAGACCAGGCGCACGCCGCGTTCCGGGTCATAGCGCTTGACCGCCTTCATCAGGCCGACGTTGCCTTCCTGGATGAGGTCGGCGTGCGGCAGGCCGTAGCCGAGGTAGCCGCGTGCGATGGCCACCACCAGGCGCAGATGCGAGAGCACCAGCTTGCGGGCGGCTTCCAGGTCGCCATGGCGTTGCAGGCGGGTCGCCAGTTCATGTTCCTCCTCCGCGCTCAGGAGCGGGAAGCGGTTCACCGCCTGGATGTAATTGTCCAGGCTGCCCAGCGCACTGGGCACGGGATAATGCATGGTGTCGGTAGTCATGGGTATATAACCTCCGAAAACTTTTGCCTGATTTTAGCACTCAACAATAGAGAGTGCTAAACGGGAAAGGTTCCCGGTGTTCGGGCCGTTGTTCACAGATGATGTCTGCATCCTCAATCGAAGCGCGTCAGCCAGGCCAAGGCGGCTGCGCGGGTGAAGGTGTCCGGGCCGTAGTGGTGGAAGGCGCGGGTGTTCGTAGCTCGTAGCGGCTTCAGCACCGCGTTCACCGCCACGTAATCCATCGGCATGCGCCCCGCGGCCGTGTCGCCCAGTTGCGGCCGGGGACCGGACTGGACGATGACGCCGCCCGCATAGGGCAGCAGGGTGGCTGCCGGGGGCAGGTCCGCCGCCAGCTTGTCCTGGCCGCCGAAGCGCTCCACCAGCGCCTCCCCCAGCACCGTCAGCCAGTTCACGCCCTTGATGTCGTCGCCGATGTACTGGCTGTGGGTGATCGGCTCGTCCATCTCGATGCCGGGAAACCGCTGCGCCAGCAGATACTGTGCGGATTCGAAGCGGGTCGCCAGCATGTCGCCGTTGGCCGGGGCGAAGCCGATGCCGCCGTAGCCGCTGATGGGCCTGAGGATCGCGCACAGAGCGCGGCAGAACTCGGGGAAGCTGCCCTTGTGGCCCGCGTACCATGTGAGCGGCAGGCCCAACCTGACGTGGTCCAAGTCCTTCTTGTCCGGGTTCCAGTCCGCGCCAGCCAAAGCTCGGAAGAAGACGGCACTGGCATCCAGGTTCGTTTCACCACCGTGGAAGGCGATCGACCATTCGTTGCACGACGGGAGTTGTTCCAGCCATTGCGATAGGGCCTGGTGCATTTCCGGCTTGAAGCGGCGCCATTTCTCGGTCTTGGGATTGAGTACCCAGTTAACTTGGCCGGATACCGTCTCCAACCAGAGGGCCAAGGCCTCCATCACCGCCTCGCGCACCGGCTGGGTGTAGCCCTTACGGAAATAGGCGGTGAAGATCAGCCCCAGCCTCAACCCCACCGTGCCATCGTCCTCCCTCAGCACCAAGTTCGTCTCGAGCTTGGACAGGTCTTCCATGCCCGTCGGTATCCTCAATCGAAACGCGCCAGCCAGGCCAAGGCGGCTGCGCGGGTGAAGGTGTCCGGGCCGTAGTGGTGGAAGGGCGCAGTATCCTGCGCGCGCAGTGGCTTCAGCACTGCGTTCACCGCCACGTAATCCGTCGGCATACGCCCCGCGGCCGTGTCGCCCAGTTGCGGCCGGGGACCGGACTGGACGATGACGCCGCCCGCATAGGGCAGCAGGGTGGCTGCCGGGGGCAGGTCCGCCGCCAGCTTGTCCTGGCCGCCAAAGCGCTCCACCAGCGCCTCCCCCAGCACCGTCAGCCAGTTCACGCCCTTGATGTCGTCGCCGATATACTGGCTGTGGGTGATCGGCTCGTCCATCTCGATGCCGGGAAACCGCTGCGCCAGCAGATACTGTGCCGATTCGAAGCGGGTCGCCAGCATGTCGCCGTTGGCCGGGGCGAAGCCGATGCCGCCGTAGCCGCTGATGGGCCTGAGGATCGCGCACAGAGCGCGGCAGAACTCGGGGAAGCTGCCGGCATGGTCCGCATACCAGGTCAATGGCAGCCCCAGGGTGACGTGATCCAAGTCCTTCTTGTCCGGGTTCCAATCCGCACGAGCGTATGCCCGAAAGAAGATAGCGCTGGCGTCCAAATTCTTATCGCCACCGTGAAAATAACTGCTCCAAGCTGCACCTGAAGAGTGCGTGACTAGCCATTGTGAAAGAGCCAGATGCATCTCCGGCTGAAAGCGGCGCCATTTGTGGGTCTTGGGATTCTGGCCCCAGTTGACGTGACCGGATACCGTCTCCAGCCAAAAGCCCAGGGCCTCCATCACCGCTTTGCGCACCGGCTGGGTGTAGCCCTTACGGAAATAGGCGGTGAAGATCAGTCCCAACCTCAACCCAATGGTGC
>NZ_SJZB01000022.1 GCF_004337445.1 Parasulfuritortus cantonensis
GCCAGGAACTCCACGAACCGTTGCGCCGTGTCTCGTCCCGTCGTCGCCCCGGCCGGGGCAAGCAGTGCGTGATACACGTTGACCAACACCGGGTCGCCCTGAAACAGTAACCCCAGGTTGGACAGGCTTGCCGCTTCCATCAGCCAGGTGCTCGAGTCGCACAGGAAATAGGCGCCGATATCGTTTGCCAGTCTCAGGCTGGCCGCCATGAAGTCGCCGCTTTCGACGTACCAAGGCCCGGTCGGCGCGATGCCGAGGCGGCGCCAAAGCTGAAGTTCCTTCCGGTGCGTCCCCGACTGGTCGGCCCGCGATACGAACGGACGCGCGTCGGCATGGATGCGCCGAAAGGCCTCGGCGGCACTGTGTGCCTCGGAGACCCGGGCCGGATCGGCCACCGGGCCCACGACGTAAAACGCGTTCGAGCCGATCAAGGTCTTCCCGACCGCCCAGCCTTCGGACATCGCGGTGTCGACCTCCTCCGGCGCATGCACCAGGACCATATCGACCGCTCTCTCGCGCAGCAGTCGTAGCGATAGCCCCGTGCCGGCCTTGATCCAGTTCATCGTGGCATCCTCATGCCGGCAAAATGGCAAGGCCAGCTGTTCGAGCAGACCGAGCTCGCCGGGGCTACCCGCCGCGACCGCAAAGGCACGCGCACCCGTGCCGTAGGAAATCGGGACGGGGCCGGTCACTTGCACGTCCCCCGCCATGGCCAGGCACGAACCCGTGCCGGGGCATGCGCGATCAGGGCCGACATGGCGACGACGAGGAAGAACAGTTCCGCGCGCCAGGCGACAAGCACGAAACTGGCCGCAAGCACGAGCAACTTCAACAGAATCCCCCATCCTTTCAACTGCAGGAGCCATACCCCGGACGAGGCGATGTACAGAAGCGAAAGGGCAAGGCCGGAAAACACGGCAAGTAGCCAGTACGGCCGCCAGACGGCAAGATCGGCTGCATATAGAAATCCGGCCGAACACCCGGCGACAGCCATCAGATGGACGGATCTCAGCCCGATGTTCAGCCAGCGTTCGTATGGAATCCGCCGCGGCTCCGTGGGAAACGCGACGGCGCGCCAGGATGCCAGCAAGGTAACGACCAATGGGGACCGCTTCACGGCCTTCCCCATGTCGCTTGCCGACACGGCGGCCGGCCGCCGGTAGCCGAACTCCGTCGGTGTCCCACCTGCGCATCAATGGGCATGCTGGAAGGTCTTGACCGCCGAGATCAGCAGGATCGCGCCGAGCAAGCCCAGCAACAGCCGGGTCGGTACCAGGCCGAGCATCAGCCCGCCGACGGCCGCGCCGAGGATCGAACCCACCGCCATCGACACGCCCAGCGGCCGTTCGTGCTTGAGTACGGCGAAGGCGTTGGCGCGGCTGTAGCGGACGAAGCCGACGATCATGGTGGGCAAGCTCACCATGAGCGACAGGCTGCCCGCGAGCTTGATGTCCAGACCGTAGAGCAACACGATGGTCGGAATCAGCAGTTCGCCGCCGGCAACGCCGAGCAGTGCGGCCACCATGCCGATGCCAAAGCCGGCGATCAGGCCCGCCACGATCCGTGCCGGTCCGGCCTCGAACAACGGGGCGCTGCCTTCGTGCAAGCCGGCCCAGGCATCCCAGAGGATGAGCAGCGACAGCCCGACCAGGAGCGCCATGACGATGCGGTTGAGCCATTGCGGGGACAGCTTGATGGCATGTCCCGCCGCCCACCAGGCGCCGACCAGGCTCCCCGCGAGCAGGTTCAACACCACGTCGAGGTGATTGGCCAGGACATCGGGCGTGATGGTGGCGCCGCGGAACAGCAGCGCGGCGGCAACCACCACCAGACTCATGGCCTTGTTCAGGATGACGGCTTCGAGGGTACCGAGCCGGAATAGGCCGACCAGCACCGGCAGCCGGAATTCCGCCCCGCCGAGGCCGATCAGGCCGCCCAGGGTGCCGATCAGCGAACCGGCGACGAAACCCTGGCCATTTCGGGTATGCGCGGAGGTGGACATAGCACCCCCTACTGGCCGGCGTACGCGATCACCGCAGGCCCCGGCAGGGGAAGAAGCATGCGTCGCAACCCGTATCTCATCGATCGTTTCCTTTCTTACATGACGACGGCGCAGATTCCCTCACACCGGCCCACCCGCTGGATTCACCGCACCGTTAGGTTATAAATGACATAACGGTAGGCATTAAGCAACACCCATACCAGGCCTTGATCCGGATCAAGCGGGCCAGCCGGCCAAGGCGCTGAGCGCCGCCAACTCTTTGCCGGCGCTGGCATTTAGACTGACTTCCAGGGCGTCGTAGCACTCGATGAGCGTCTGGCCCAGCGCTGTCAGGGATGTGCCGCCGCCCCCTTTTCCCCCTGTCGCAGTCGCGACAACGGGACGGCCGAAACCTTGGTTGAGGGTGTCGATAAGCAGCCAGGCGCGCTTGTAGGGCATGCCCAGTGCACGCGCGGCCGCGGCGATGGACTGCGTTTCACCGATCCGGCGCAGCAAGTCGATCTTGCCGGGGCCGATCGATATGGCGTCGCCGATATAGATTCGGGGCCGAACCAGGACGACCGGCGATATGTCATTTGAAATTGCCATGAGCGGAGGCTATCGGAAAATTTTCGATGGCCCAAGCCCAGAAGCTTTCGGTGTGCGATTTGCGACTTCTACGGCACCCGCCGAGCCGGGACGACGTTTGCCGCCCGTCAACGGCGAACCGGAAGAATGGTCGGCCTTGGCCCGGAAGGCGGCGCGGTTTCGACGGCAGCGCGCAGCCCGACGGATATTCGGCAGTATCGGGTTGCAACACGGCTTAAGATTCTGAACGACCGTCCGGCTTCGTTTAGATCGTCTATCGTTCGCCCGACAAGATTGGATGCGGCGCATCCGAATCGCCCCATCTCCGGAGGAACCCGACTTTGACCAACCGCAAACCGAAATTCACTCTCTCCGTCGTCATTCGCATAGTCGTCTGGGTCCTCATGCTGGTGGGTGGGGCTGCCGCCGGCATCTGGCCGGACCTGGCATTCTTTCCGCACCTGTTCGCCAATCCGTGGTGGCACCTGGGCAGCCTGGTGTCCGGGGTGTTGCTGCTGCGTCTGGTCTTCCGCATGAGCCGCGTCACCGGGCGCACCCTGGCCCGCCATGGGCGGGAGGGGGACCTGCCGCGCATGGAGACGAATCGCCTGGTGACGAGCGGCCCCTACGGCTGCATGCGCCACCCCATGCACCTTGGGCTGCTGTTCTTTCCCTGGGCGGTGGCCCTGCTCGTCGGATCACCCAGCTTCGTGCTCTTTGTCGCCCCGCTGGAGATGGTCGTGATGGTGATCCTGGTGCTGACCCTGGAGGAGTGGGAGGTCGCGCGCAAATTCGGCGAGGATTACCAGACCTATCGCCGACGGGTACCGCCGTTCAACCTGCGTCCGGATTGCCTGCGCCGCCTGCTCGGCCTGGACGCCGCGGAAGGCCGCTGAACCCGGCACCCCATTGCCGGCGCGGCCGGCCGCCTGGCCTCACCCCTCCGCCCAGATCCTCGGCCAGTCGAGCTTGACCCCGGCCAGGGGCAGGCTCGTGTGTTCCCGGATGCCGCAGCCGAAGTGGCTGGTCTTGCGGGCGTGCGGCTGCTGCATCGGATGGCCGGACGGCCACATCAGGCTGACGACGTATTTGGGCGTCTCGGCCGACTTGAACCAGCGCGTGATGACCGCCGTCTCCCGGTTGGCCAGCTTGACCAGGGTTCCCGGCGGGTATTTGCCGAGCAGGCGGCGCAGGATGAGCATGACGGCGTCGTCCAGGTGGCCGCGTTCACGTTCGAATGCCACGCGTACCGCGTGGCCCGGGACATACGGTAGGCGGGTGGGCCGCTGGCTCAGCATGGCCGCGAAGACATCGACCGCCCTCAGGATGCGCGCTTCGAGCCCCAGCGCCTCGGCGCCGACCTGGTATGGGTAGCCACTCTGGTCGAGGTTCTCGTGGTGCTGAAGCACGGCCCGCAGCCAGTCGACGTCGGTCACCCCGGCCTTGGCCAGCAGTTCCGTCGCGCGCCGCGGGTGGTGCGCCAGGACGGTCTTCTCCGCGCCGGTCAGCGGCCGGGATACCTCAGCAAGGTTGTCCTGCAGGGAGAACGAGGCCACGTTCATGGTCAGCGCCGCCCGAATCAGCGTCCTCCTGGCCTGGCGGCCCACGCCCATCTGCTCGGCGACCCGGTAGCTCAGTGCCGCGACGAACAAGGCATGGCGCCTGGAGTAGGACCCGACGTCGAGATGCAGCAGCATGCCGGTACACATGTCCGGGTGCGCGGCCATGAGGTCAAGCAGTTCGTCCGAGATGGCGACGTACTCGCGGGGATTCAGCCGCTTGCCCGGCGCCGAGACGTGGACGAACCGCTTTGCCAGGTCGCCGAGCAGCAGGGAAGGTGGCCGCTCGCGTTCCTCGGGCCCGGCGTCGTAGCAGTAGAGCCGCATTTCCAGCAGTCTCGCCAGGCGCGTCTGGTCCGCCAGTCGGCCGCCCTGGGCGAGCACCAGCACGCCGCTCTCGTTGAATAGGTCGAACGGGAGCGCCATCTCGAAGTCGAGATATCTGCAGTCGACCGGGATCAGTTTTCTTGCCACGGGTGCACACCTGTCCGTTCACCGCATGCCGCGGGTCGACCCGCGGCACACCCCAAATCCGGAAAAATTGGCCGCCGAGGCTGGGGCGGACGGAAAATTTTTCCGTCCGCCCCAGCCAGGACACCGTTGCGAGCCGCACCGGCTCGTGGTTACAGCCTGTATGAGGCAATCGACATGCCAGATGGCCGCAGCCGCTACGAAGTGGCCTGACCGGCGTCACGGACAAGCCGTGGCGGCAAGTCAGCGGTCGTCTCCGCACGCCCCGCGCATGCACCGCCCGGTCGCCGGCAACATTCCGGGGGGTGGCCGACCACGTCACGCTACAATCGAACCGTTCAAGCCGCATGGCCAGCTTGGCCGCGAGAGGAAAATCCATGGTTACCGAAGACAAGGATCGACGGGCGCGGGAGCGGCTACTCAGCCTGCTCCTGTCGCGCGTGTTGAAGAGCGAACTGCCGCGCCCCGTCTATACCGCCATCGGCACCCTGAACAAGGGTTTCACCGCCCTGCGCGAGCGGCCGAACCGCAAGCGCCACGCCGAACTCGACGCCCTGATCGGCAGCCTTTCGCCGGACGCGCTGTCGAGCATCATCCGCGCCTACAACCTCTATTTCAGCCTGCTCAACATCGCCGAGGAGACCGCCCTGCTGCGCCGGCGCCGGCTGCTCGTGAAGCAGGAAGGCCACATGTGGAAGGGCTCGTTCCACGACACCCTGATCGAACTGAAGGAACAGGGCATCCGGGCCGACGAACTGCAGACCCTGCTCGGCCGCCTGTGCTATCTGCCCGTGCTCACCGCGCACCCGTCCGAGGCGCGCCGGCGTACCGTCAAGGGCGCCTTGCGCAATATCTTCCTGTCCATGGAGGCGATGGACGACCCGCGCACCCGCGGCATGTACCGGGACGAGGTGCAGGAGAAGCTCTCGCGCCAGATCCGCGCCCTGTGGAAGACCGACGAGGTACGCGCGTTCAAGCTCGACGTGCGCGACGAGATCGATTCCGGCTTGTCCTATTTCCCGCAGTCGCTGTTCCGGGCGGCCACCCTCGTCTACCGGAACTTCAGCAAATCGGTGCGCGACGTCTACGGCCCCGAGACGGCCGCCGTGCTGGCCGTGCCGGCCTTCCTGCGCTTCGGCTCCTGGATCGGCGGCGACCGCGACGGCCATCCGGGCGTCACCGCCGAGGTCACCGCCCTGGCCTGGCGCATGCAGGCCCTGGCCGCCTGCGAGGAGTACCTGCGCCGGCTGGACGTGCTGTTCGCCGAGCTGAGCCTGTCCGACCGCCTGTGCCAACCGTCGGCCGCCTTCCTGGCCGGCCTTGAGGAGGACGTGCAACTGGCCGACAGCCTGTTCGGCGGCCAGCCCAACCCGCACCCCCAGGAACCCTACCGGCGCAAGATCGAGATCATGCAGTACCGCATGCGGCGCAACCGGGAGCTGATCCGGCGCGCCATCGCCGGCAGCGTGAGCAGCCTGGACGAACCCGGCTACGCCACCGCCGACGCCTTCAAGCGCGACCTTTACGTGATCCGCGACTCGCTCGACAGCCATGGCGACGGCGCCCTGGCCCAGGGCGAGCTGCAGGACCTGATCATGCTGGTCGAGACCTTCGGCTTCCACCTCATGCAGCTGGACGTGCGCCAGGAGTCGACCCGGCACAGCGAGACGGTGGCCGAGATCCTCGGCCAGGCGCTCGGCACCGACTACGCGGCCCTGGACGAGGACGCCCGCATCGAGCTGCTGGCCGACGCCATCGCCAACCCGGCGGCACTGAATTACGACGCCGGCGCCCTGAGCGAAAGCGCGCAGGAAACGCTGCGGGTGTTCCGGCTCATCGCCCACATGCGCCAGGAGATCGGGCCCGAATGTTTCGGCCGCTACGTCATCTCGATGACACATACCGCGTCGCACGTCATGGAGGTGATGATGCTGGCGGCCCAGGCCGGCCTGGCCGGGCGCCTGGCCGGCGGCTGGTACTGCCACATCGGCATCTCGCCCCTGTTCGAGACCATCGACGACCTCAAGCACGCCGAGGCGGTGCTGGATCGGCTCTACAGCCAACCGACCTACCGCAGCCTGCTCCTGGCCTACGGCGAGGGCCAGGAGGTGATGCTCGGCTACTCCGACTCCTGCAAGGACGGCGGCATCCTGGCGTCGTCCTGGAACCTGTACGAGGCCCAGAAGCGCATCATGGCCCTGTCCGACCGGCACGGCGTGCCCTGCCGGCTGTTCCATGGCCGCGGCGGCACCCTGGGCCGGGGCGGCGGCCCCACCCACGAGGCCATCCTGGCCCAGCCGCCCGGCACCGTGCGCGGCGAGTTGAAGCTGACCGAGCAGGGCGAGGTGTTGTTCTACAAGTACAACAACATGGAGACGGCGGTATACGAGTTGACCCTGGGCATCACGGGCACGCTCAAGGCCAGTTGCAACCTGGTCCGGCCGGCCAGTGCCGAACGCAAGGACTACCTGGCCATCATGGACGACATGGCGGCCGAGGGCGAAGCCGTCTACCGGGACCTGACCTGCGCCACGCCCGGCTTCCTGGACTATTTCTACGAGGTCACGCCGATCCAGGAAATCGGCCTGCTCAACATCGGCTCACGGCCCTCGCACCGGAAGAAGGGCGATCGTTCGCTGGCGTCCGTGCGGGCGATCGGCTGGGTATTCGCCTGGGGCCAGTCGCGCCACGCCCTGCCGACCTGGTACGGCGTCGGCGGCGCCATCGAGCGCTGGCGCAAGAACGATCCCGCACGCCTGGCCAAGCTGCAGACCATGTATCGGGAATGGCCGTTCTTCCGCACCCTGCTCTCGAACGCCCAGATGGCCCTGTACAAGGCGGACATGGGGATCGCCCGGGAATATGCCGGGCTGTGCCTGGACAAGGCGGCCGGCGAGCGCATCTTCGACAAGATCCGGATGCGCCATGAACGGGCCGTGATGCAGATACTCAACGTCGCCGACATCCAGTCGCTGCTCGAAGAGAGCCCGGACCTGGCCGTCTCGCTGGCCCACCGCAACCCCTATCTCGACCCCCTGAACCACATCCAGGTGATCATGCTGCACAAGCTGCGCGAGCACGAGGGGCCCGACAACCCGTGGCTGGAGCCGCTGCTGCGCTCCATCAACGCCATCGCGGCCGGGATGCGGAATACCGGCTGACCGGCCAACACGGGAAAGGAAAAAGCCCCGTCTTGCCGGACGGGGCTTTTTCGCCATTTTCCATCACGCCGGGCTCGCCGCCCGGCTCCAGGCGCTGCGGCGCTATTGCACCGGCGTCAGGTTCAACGCCTTGTACAGGCCCGGGTCGCGCTCATACGCCAGCGGCGGCTGCACCTGGGTGGTCCACGGCAAGGCCGCGAAGTTGCGCCAGCCGTCCTTGTCCGGATTCGCGTCCTTGGTCTGGCTGTACACGTCGGCGGCGTCCGCGTTGAGCTGGCCGTCATTGTTCAGGTCGAGCCGGCAGCCGGTCGGGCAATCGGGGGCGAGTTCCAAGGCATCGGAGCCCGTCTTGAAGGCGTATTTCGGCTGTCCGACGAAACCTTCCCAGATGTTGCGGACATTGGTGAACGGTTGCAGGCCGCGGTCCTTGGTCGCCGGGTCGGACTCCGGGTTGGCCAGGATGTTGCCGGCCAGGACACTGCGGTGGCCGGTCCGGCACAAGGTCATGATGGGCGTGTCCATGCGGCCGCCGACGATGCGGTACACCTCCCAGTAAAGCTTCAGGGGATCCTGAGGTGCATCCCCGCCCATGCCGCTCACGGTCGGGAAGGGCACGTTGTACGCATCTTCGGGATGGCCGGAGGCATATTCGCGCAGGGAGCGGACATCGATCAGGACGGGCTTGGCTTCGCCGGGAGCATTGGTGAAATCCTTGCTGTGTTCCATCGCAAGGTAGGCACCCGAAACACTGATCTCCGCCTTGTAATAGCGCGGCAGGCTGTAGTAACGGTTGCCATCCGGCGGGCTGTCCGCCGCCGCCGTCGTCGTGAGTACGGTGGCAATAGCCGCCGCCAACAGCGTGATGCCGTTTCTTAGATACATTCCAAGTCTCCTCGAGCAATGGGAATTGGTGTCGATCACCAAGGATTTGCGCCGCCTGTTCGTTTCTTATGGATGCGGCTAAATGAAAATTACTCCTGAAACCCCAATTCATCAATATTTTTTATTAAGCATTTGTTTTTATTTATAAGCATATTCTGATGGGCTTGTTGTGGAAGTCTGCCGGCAGGTGCCGACACCGATGCCGGCGGCTGCCCGCTGGAACGGCCTCAGGAAAAAGAAACGGGGCCTTGCGGCCCCGTTCCGGTTCGGCGGTTTTCCCGAGCCTTACAGAACGATGCCCGGGTTGTTCTTCGGGATACCGACCACCTTGGGCTGGTTGAGCTTGAGGCCCTTGATGACCTTCTTGTCGCGCAGGTACTCGGCCACCACTTCCCAGACCGGCGCGCCCTGCGCGCCCTCGGCCACCGGTGCCCAGCCGGCTACCTTGTAGGTCTTGTCCGGATCGACCGGCTTGCCGTTCAGGGTCATGTCGCTGATGCGGTGGCCGATGGTCTTGGTCGGATCGACCGTATAGTGGATGCCGCCGACGCGCACCATGTCGCCGCCCTGCTGGTAATACGGATCCGGGTTGAACAGGTTGTCGCAGACGTCCTCCATGATGTTCTTGATCATGGTCCCCTTCATCGGGGTCAGGGTGGACTGCGGGTAGGTGATGGCGGTCTGGTCCATCAGCTTTTCCATGGTGATGGATTCGCCCGGCAGGATCGTGGTGCCCCAGCGGAAGCCCGGCGAGAAGCCGGCGTCGGCACCCTTGACCGCCATGATGGCATCCAGGATGAGTTGGTCCCAGGTACCGTTGAAGTTGCCGCGGCGATAGAGGAAATCGTCCGACACCGCGAGGACCTCGTTCAGCTTGCTCTCGTAGGGCGCGCGGATCTTCTGGATCAAGGCATCCATCTTGGCGTCGGCGGCCAGGAAGTTGGCGAACACGGGCAGCAGGCGATACTTCCAGCCCTTGACCTTGCCGTCCTTGACCTCGAAGTCCATGACGCCGAGGAACTTGCCGTTCGAGCCGGCGTTGGTGACCAGGCAGGTGCCGCCGTCGGGAGTCTTCACCGGGACCGGCTGGTAGACGCCGTCATGGGTGTGGCCGCCGAAGATGGCATCGACGCCGTTGACGCGGCTGGCCATCTTGAGGTCGACGTCCATGCCGTTGTGGGACAGGACGACGACCACCTTGGCACCCTTGGCGCGGGCCTCGTCGACCCACTTCTGCATGCTGTCGTCGCGGATGCCGTAGGACCAGTCCGGCACCATGTAGCGCGGGTTGGCCACCGGGGTGTAGGGGAAGGCCTGGCCGACCACGGCGACGGTGACGCCGTTGATCTCGCGCAGGGTGTAGGGCTTGAACACCTGGTCGCCGAAGTCGTTGGTGACGATGTTCTGGGCGACGAAGTCGAGGCCGGCCTTCTTGAAATCGTTGTTGACGATCTCCTGGACGCGGTCGGCACCGTAGGTGGCTTCCCAGTGCGGAGTCATCACGTCGACGCCGAGGGCGATGCAGGCGTCGACCATGTCCTGGGCGTTGGTCCACAGCGCGGTGGCGGAACCCTGCCAGGTGTCGCCGCCGTCGAGCAGCAGGCAGCCGGGGCGCGAGGCGCGCACCTGGTCGACCAGCGTCTTCAGGTGGGCGAAACCGCCGACCTTGCCGTAGGTCTTCGCGGCGGTCTGGAAGTCCAGGTAGGTGAAGGCATGGGCGTCGGCCGTGCCGGGCTTGAGGCCGTAGTGCTTGAGGAAGTGGGTCCCCACCAGGTGCGGCACCTTGCCGGCCATGGAGCCGACGCCGAGGTTGACGTTGGGCTCGCGGAACCAGATCGGCAGCAGCTGGGCATGGGTGTCGGTGATGTGCATGAACGACACGTTGCCGGCCGGCGGCGCATCGTAGTAGCCGGCCGGCAGGGTGCCGGCCAGCACGGCGCGGCTGTCCAGGACCAAACCGGAAGCCGCCGCGGCGGCCAGGACCTGCAGGAATTCACGACGACTCATGGACATGGGTAGCTTCCTCTCGATTGTCTCCGGCTGCAGGCATCCGGCAGCCGCTACGCTGGATCATCCCGGCTGCGCCGCATTCGGGTGCGATACGCGGACCGGGCCGGAGGCCCGGAGGTACCGACGCTGCGGTGCAACCGATCGATATTCTCAAAAGAACCGGGCCCGCAGGCCCGGCCTCACACGACCCCGCCGTCCATCCGGACGGACAGGGCCCAGGGGCATTACTTGCGGAACACCGAGGACTTCAGTTCCATGCCGTTGGACAGGTAGGAATGGAAGTACTCCAGGTTGTTGAAACGGGTGCTGCCTTCCTTGTCCGGCACCTGACGAACCTGCTTGAAGCAGCCCGAGTAGCGCTTTTGCAGGGTGGTCGGCACGTCGCCGCCGTCCTTGCCGCGGAACACCGGGAAGTGGGTCGCCTGGCCGAGCACCGGCGACAGGATTTCCGAACGCAGGTTGTTGCCGGCGGCGTCGATGTGGCAGGACGCGCAGGAGAAGTTGAGCTGGCCGGCGCGGGCGTAGTAGGTTTTCTTGCCGTCCTCGAAGGCCTTGAGCGCGGCCGGGCTGTCGACCTTGATGTTCATCTTCATGCCGTCGGACAGGGTGCGGGCATACGAGGTCAGCACGCCCATGGTCTTCATGTCGTCGTACTTGTACGGCTCTTCGCCGTTGGCGACGCGGCAATCGTTGATGGCATCCTCGAAGGTCACGACCTTGCCCTTGGCTTCGTCGAACATCGGGTAGTTGCCGGCGATCATCTTGCCGCCGTTGGGCAGGCAGTCGGCGTAGGTCTTGCCGCTCTTGAACGGCGTGTCCCACATCTTCTTGCCCTTGTCGAGCACCTCGACGAAGGGCGGGAATTCCATGATGCTGTCGTACTGGGACTTGGAGTCCGGACTGAACGCCAGGGCACCGTAGATGTAGTCATCAATCTTGATGTCCGAATACTTGTTCTTGAAGTAGTTGATCAGCTTGGTGCGGTCGTCCTCGGGACCCGCAACAGCCGACACCGAACCCAGGACGATGCCAGCCCCGGCCAAAATCATAATCAGTTTCTTCATGCCGTCCTCCAGATGGACGCGGCCGCCGGCTGGCGCCGGCCGGCCCGCGTCGATTTCCAATCAGCCGATGTCGGCTTCAGCGCTATCCTTCTCGCCCTTGTTGTCCAGGGTCTCGATCACGACCTTGTCGCCCGCCTTGGCACCCTTCACCTTGAACGCCAGGTACGGGTTCTTGGAAATGCCGCCGCCCCACTGCGCGTCCAGCACCACCTTGCCACCCACCGTCGCCGTCACGTTCGTGATGTGGTGCGCCGGCACGATCTCGCCCGTCTTCGCATCCTTGCGCAGACCCGTCTCCATCACGTGGTTCATCAGCGCCTTGATCTCAGCAACATCTCCGGCCATCGAGGCACGAATCTTCATCCCAGCCATCTTGTCTTCCTTTCTCTATCCGTTGCCGATCAGCCGCCGCAGCCACCAATGGTGACCTTGACTTCCTTCGCCGCCTTGTAAACCTTGCCGCCAGCCTTCACGACCGCAACAACGTTCGACGTCGCTCCCATCTTGATCCGCGTCGACACGTAGCCTTCCGCTCCGTTCTGCAGACCAAAATCGGCAATCAGCGGAAAACCGTTCTTCTCCGCCAGAATGATGATGTGTTCCGTGCCCGGAATCGCCGAAATCACTTCCACAGGCACCACCGCGCCGTTCTCGGCAATGTCCGGCGCCTTCACCGTGATCTGGCCGCTGTCCGCGCCGCCACTCGCTCCCTCGCTCGACAGCGCACCCGCCATATCCTTGGCCTCGAACGCCGCCTTGTTCCACCCGGCCGCCCATACCGTCCCCGGCTTCAGCAGCCCGGCCGCCGCCGCCACCGTCACCACACTGGCGGCACCCGCGCCCTTCAGGATACTTCTACGTTGTTCGTTCATCTCCACTCCTTCCACGCTTTTGGATGTCACAGGCCGTAGACGAAATCGACGACCTTGTCGATTTGCTCCTCGGTCAGCGCCTTGTGCTTGCCGAACGGGGGCATGATGGTATTGGGATTGGTCGCCGTGGCGTCCCAGATCTTGGCGCGCATCACCTTCTTGTCCGGGAAGCGAGCACTCATGGCGATCAGGGGCGGGCCGCTGTTGCCGGGCTGTTCGGCATCGGGCATCGTGGGCATCGCATGACAGGCCAGGCAGTTGCCCTTGCTGCTGTTGTAGGCGATTTCCTTACCGGTCTCTTCCTTGGCCGGGTCCGCAGCCAGGGCGACGTTGATACCCAGCGCGGCGAGCAAAGCCAAGCCGGTACCGACGGAAACAAGATTCCGCATGGTCTCTCCTTCCTCATCCAAAAGATTATTGATCCCGGGACACCCGGGTAAGCGATATTACTTAAGTTAAGTACAACGCATCTACAACTATATGTCAGACTAATTTACTCGGGCAAGCAGTACATTCATACGCACGCCGCGCGGCGGTCCCGGTCAGGGTTTGGCCTCGCGCTGCTGACGTTCGCGCAACTCGCGCAGGCGGGCGTCGACCATGGACATGGTGTAGAAGTCGCCGTCCCCCGCCTGACGGGCGAGCTGGAGTTGCTCCATCGCCTGCGCCGGCTGGTCGAGCCGGATGTGCGCCTCGGCCTGGGCCAGATGGCCCTCGGAACGCTTGCCCAAGGCATGATCGCTTTCCGCCAGCAGGCGGTAGAGGACGTCGTCGTCGTCCCAGGCGCGCAGCTTTTCCGCCACGTAGCTCTTCGTGTCCGCCGCGCGGCCGACCCGGAGCAAGGCCCGGGCATAGTCGTATACCAGCGGGCGGTAGTTCGGGTACTTGGCCAGGCCCGCCTTCAGGATGTCCACCGCCTTGGCCGGCTGGCCGGTTTCCTGACGCAGGCGCGCGGCCAGGGTGACCGCCATGGGCGAGGTCAGCTCCGGCTGGACCTGGTTGAAGGCCTTGACCGCGGTATCGCGCTCGCCGACCCGCAAGGCCGCCAGGACGAAGCCGTAACGGGTCGCGGCGTCGCTCTGCTTGCTGGCGGCCAGGACTTTGAAGTGCTTGTAGGCGTCGTCCGGCTCGCCGGCCGCGGCCTGGACGCGCGCGCGCACGAGCTGGAAGTCGAGGCTGTCCAGATGCTGGCGGTAGGGCAGCTCGCTGAGCCGGTTCTGCAGGTCGGCCATGCGCTCGTAGGTCAGCGGGTGGGTGCGCAGGTAGGCCGGCGCCTTGCTCTCGTACAGGCGGCCGTTCGCCTGCAGGCGCTCGAAGAAGCTGGCCATGCCGGCCGGGTCGTAGCCGGAATCGGACAGGGTCTGCAGGCCGATCCGGTCGGCCTCGCGTTCGTGCTCGCGGGTGTAGTCGAGCTGATTCTGGATCGACATGGCCTGGGCGGTGGTCACCGCCGCCTGGGCGATCTGGGCATTGTCCGAACGGGCCGCCAGGATGGCCACGGCCAGCGCCGCCAGGGTGGTCAGGGTGGAGCCCTTCTGGGCCGCGACGATGCGCGCGATGTGGTTCTGGGTGACGTGGGAGATTTCGTGCGCCAGTACCCCCGCCAACTCGGATTCGTTGCGCACCGCCGAGATCAGGCCGGTGTGCACACCGATGTAGCCGCCCGGCAGGGCGAAGGCGTTGATCGATGCGTCGCGGACCACGAAGAACTCGAAGTGGCGGTACGGCGCCGGACTGGCCGCGACGAGCTGGCGGCCGAGCCGGTTGATGTAGTCGGTGGTCTCGGGGTCGTCGAGAAAATCCTTGTCGCCGCGGATCTGGCGCATGGCCTCGGCGCCGATCTGCGCCTCCTGGGCCTCGCTCATGGTCGCGCGCGCCGACTCGCCCAGGTCGGGCAGTTCGGAGGCATACGCCGGAGCCAGCAGCCAGCTGAGCAAGATCAAGGTGACGAGGCGTTTCATCCGGCTATGATAACCACCATTCCAACCAGGTTCCCCAGCCATGAATGGATTTACGCACTTTAACGAAGACGGCCAGGCGGTCATGGTCGACGTCGGTGCCAAGGCCGAAACCCGGCGCGTCGCGGTGGCGGCCGGCCGCATCGTCATGCGTCCTGAGACCCTGGCCATGATCCGCGCCGGCGACGCCAAGAAGGGCGACGTCCTCGGTGTGGCGCGGATCGCCGGCATCATGGCGGCAAAGCGCACGGCCGACCTGATCCCGCTCTGCCACCCCATCGCCCTCACCAAGGTTTCCGTGGATTTCCGGGTCGACGCCGAGGCCAACGCCGTCGAATGCGCCGCCACGGCGGAGACGTTCGGCCGCACCGGGGTCGAGATGGAGGCGCTGACGGCGGCCGGCGTCGCCCTGCTGACCGTCTACGACATGTGCAAGGCGGTGGACCGGGGTATGGTCATCGAGTCGGTCAGGCTGCTCGAGAAGCAGGGCGGCAAGTCGGGCCACTGGCGGGCCGACGCCGGCTGAGCGGCCCGGCCGCGAGGCTTACTTGATGCGCCCCATGAAGCGCATCACCTTGCACGGGTCGCCGTCGAACAGGACGGTGTTCTTGGGCGGCAGGGTGACGTGGCGCTCCGCGGCGCGTTTCTGCAACTCCGCCTCGTGGGCGGCGGTGTAGGTCTCGCATTCGTCGAAAGTGTGGAAGGACTGCATCCTGGCGACGTGCGCCTGACGCTCCTCCGGCGTCATCAGCTCGGCACCCCGGAAGCCATCGCCACTGGCATAGGACGGAAAGGCGTGGGCGGCCGGGCTGGCCATGATTACAAACAACAAGGCGATCGCGCGCTTCATCTTTCGACACTCCGGAAATGAAAAAGGCCCCGCTCGGGCGGGGCCAGTGTAGCGCGAAAGGCGGCGCCGCGACTTACGCGGTGTTTAAACGCAGCCGGTCGGCTTCGGCGTGCCGGCGTAGCGGCCGGCCTGCTTGGCGGGGCCGAACGGGAACAGGTCGAAGAGGAACTTCTTCTCGCCCCATTCGTCGCCGAACTCCTCCTTCAGGCCCTTCTGCAGGAAGCGCAGGTTGGGCGCGGTGCCGTACTCGTGAAAGTACTCGCGCATGTAGTTGATGATCTTCCAGTGATTCTCGCCCAGCTCCAGCTTGTCCTGGCCGGCCAGGTATTCGGCGACCTCGTCGGACCAGTCCTCCAGGTTGACCAGATAGCCCTCGGGATCGGTTTCCACGATCCGGCCGTTGACGTTCAGTTCCATGTCATTTCCTCTCTTCACCCGTTTATCGAAGTCCAGCAGACACTGGCATGGCCCGCACATTACATAAGCCGACTAATTAAGTCAACTATTCGATACTGGAAAACAAGGTCATCGTGGAAATCGTGCAACCGTCACCGAGCTGGGCGCACAATGCGCCCTGACAAGACTAAGAAGGAGGTCACACGATGCGCACAGCCTGGTCCCTGCTCGCCGCCTTCCTGTTGGTGAGCGCCGCCCACGGCGCCGGCCTGGAATCGTTCACCCCGCAGGGCGTGGTCAGCCAGGTACGCCAGGTCCAGGCCCGGTTCGACGGCGCCATGGCGCCGCTCGGCAAGGCCGACACGCCGGCGCCGTTCACGGTCGAGTGCGCGCCCGGCCAGGGCTACTGGGCCGATGAACGGACCTGGGTCTACGACTTCGCCGCCACGCCGGCACCCGGCACCGCCTGCTCGTTCACCGTGCGTACCGGCCTGACCAGCCTCGCCGGCGAGGCCATCCCCGGCGCCAGCTACGGCTTCCGCTTCGCCGGTCCCCAGGTCGTCCAGATTCTCCCCGACAACGATGCCCGGGTGGACGAGAACCAAGCCTTCGTCGTGGTCTTCGATGGCCCGGTCGACGAGGCGACGCTGACCGGCCACGGCCACTGCGCCGTCGAGGGCATCTACGAGCGCATCCCCATCCGGCGCCTGTCCGGCCAGGCCCGCGCGACCCTGGTCAAGGAATGGCAGGCTCGCCGCTACGACGCCGACGGCATTCCCGCCGAGCGCGTCGAAGTGGTCCAGTGCGCCCGCCCGCTGCCGGCCAATGCCAAGCTGGCACTGGTGTGGCAACGCCCGGACAGCGACGCCGTGCAGTCCTTCGAATTCACCGTGCGCGACCAGTTCGTCGCCCACCTGCGCTGCACGCGCGAGAACGCCCGGGCCGGTTGCATGCCGCTCGAGCCGGTGCGGGTCGAGTTCACCGCCCAGGTGGCGCGCGACGTCCTCGACCGCATCAGCCTGACCGACGCGGCCGGCAAACGCTACGCCCGCGAGCCGGACGACGATCCGACCGGCGACCGGGTGACCTTCCCCGGCCCCTTCCCGCCGGACGCCAAGCTCACCCTGAGCCTGCCGGACAAGCTGACCGACGACGCCGGCCGCGCGCTGCTCAACCAGGACCGCTTCCCGGTCACCGCCGCGGTCGCGGAACTGCCGCCGCTGGTCAAGTTCAGCGGCGACTTCGGCATCATCGAACGCCATGCCGGCGGCCTGCTGCCGATCACCCTGCGCAACCTGGAACCCGGCGCCGGCGGCACCGGCGCCAAGATTCGCTGGCTGCGCCTGGACCAGGACAAGGACATCGCCGACTGGTGGCGGCGCCTGCATGATTTCGACAATCCACGCGAATACCCGCCGCCCGACCGGCGTTCCGAGCGCCTGCTCGATGCCGCCCTGCCCGGCCTCGCCGAGCGGACCCTGCCGAAACCGAACGGCGCCAAGGAGTTCGAGATCGTCGGCCTGCCCCTGGAGAAGCCCGGCTACTACGTCCTGGAGGCGGAAAGCCGTTACCTCGGCCGCTCCCTGCTCGGCGCCGACAAACCGATGTACGTGCGTGCCGCCGCCCTGGTCACCAACCTGGCCGTGCACTTCAAATGGGGCGCGAAGAACTCGCTCGCCTGGGTCACCAGCCTGGACCAGGGCCAGCCGGTGGCCGGCGCCCGCATCGCCGTGAACGACTGCAAGGGCACCCTCCTGGCCAAGGGCGTCACCGACGCCAAGGGCATGGCCTTCATACCGGCCGGCGTTCCCGACCCGCGTGCCGCGCAATGGGACTGCCCGCTCCTGGTCAGCGCCCGGACCGGCGACGACCTCGGCTTTGCCCGCTCGGACTGGGACGACGGCATCGAGAGCTGGCGTTTCAACCTGCCCTCCGACTGGCGCCAGGACGACCGCCTCGCCCACAGCGTGCTCGACCGCAGCCTGTTCAAGCCAGGCGAGACCGTGCACATGAAGCACATCCTGCGCGACAAGCGCCTGGCCGGACTCGGCTACCCGAAGAACCTGCCCAAGACCCTGATGATCGAGCACGAGGCCAGCGGCCAGCGCTGGTTCCTGCCCCTGACCTGGCAGGCCGGTGCCGCGGTCGACGAGTGGCGCATCCCGGCCACGGCGAAACGCGGTGCCTACGGGCTGCGCCTGGTCGATGCCGAGGTCAAGGCGGACACGCCGCCGGAACGCCTGCAATACCTGTCCGGCCTGGACAGCGGCCGCTTCACCGTGGCCGACTTCCGGGTGCCCCTGATGAAGGCGGCCCTGAATCCCGTGCGACCGGACCTGACCGCCGCCGCGAATGCCGAGGAGGACGTCTCGGTGGCCTACCTGAACGGCGGCGCCGCCAAGAACCTGCCGGTACGCCTGCGCGCCCAGATGAGCCCGCGCCACGGCGTCAGCTTCGCGGCCTGGCCGGACTACGTCTTCGCCCAGCCGGCCGACGGCAGCGACGACGAGGCCGACCAGACCCTCGATGCCGACCCGCTCACCCTCGACGCCGGCGGTGCCGGGCGCGGCCGCGTCGTCGGCATTCCGGCGCGCGCCTACCCGCAGCAGTTGGCCGTCGAACTGGAGTACACCGACCCGAACGGCGAGATCCAGACCGTATCGCGGCGCCAGAACTGGTGGCCGGCCGACGTCGTGGTCGGCTTCAAGCGCCCGGACTGGGTCAAGGCCGGCACCCGGACCACCCTGGAGTTCGCCACCGTCGACACGGCCGGCAAGGCGCTCGCCGGCATCCCGGTCTCGGTCCATCCGGTCGCCCGCCGCCACCTCGGCTACCGGGTCCGCCTGGTGGGCGGCTTCTACGGCTACCGAGAGGAGACCCAGGACACCCCCCTGGAAGGCGAATGCAGCGGCGTCAGCGATGCCGGCGGCCATTTCGCCTGTACCGTGACCGCCCCGGCCGGCGGCCAGATCATCGTCGGCGCCGAGGCGCGCGACCCGGCCGGCCGGCTCGCCGTCGGCCATGCCAGCCTGTGGGTGGCGGGCCGCGACGAGTGGTGGTTCGACCAGGAAAACCACGACCGCATCGACCTCCTGCCCGAGAAGAAGACCTACGCCGCCGGGGAGACCGCCCGCTTCCAGGTACGCATGCCGTTCCGTTCCGCCACCGCCCTGGTGACGGTCGAGCGCGACGGCATCCTGGACGCCCGAGTGGTACCCCTGTCCGGCCAGGCGCCGGTGCTCGAACTGCCGGTCTCCGCCAGTTGGGCGCCCAACGTCTACGTCTCCGCCCTGGTCGTGCGCGGGCGCGTCGACGCCGTCGCCCCGACCGCCTTCGTCGACCTCGGCAAGCCGGCCTACAAGCTCGGCGTCGCCGGCATCGAAGTCGACCAGCGCGGCCACCGCCTGGACGTCCGCGTGACGCCCGAGCGCGACACCTACCAGACCCGCGACCAGGCCAAGGTCCGGCTCGCGGTCAAGACCGCCGACGGCAAGCCGTTGCCCGCCGACACCCAGGTGATCGTCGCCGCGGTCGACGAGGGCCTCCTCGAACTGGCCGACAACAAGAGCTGGGACCTGCTGCCGGCCATGATGGCGGAACGCGGCTACGCCATGCGCACCTTCACCGCGCAGTCCCAGGTCACCGGCAAGCGCCACTTCGGCAAGAAGGCGCTGCCCGCCGGCGGCGGCGGCGGCCGTTCGCCGACCCGCGAGCTGTTCGACACCCTGCTGTACTGGAACCCGGCCGTGAAGCTCGACAACAAGGGCGAGGCGACGGTCGCCATCCCGCTCAACGACAGCCTGACCCGCTTCCGCATCGTCGCCGTGGCCGCCTCCGAGAGCCGTTTCGGCACCGGCTGGTCCGGCATCCGGGCCACCCGCGACCTCCAGATCAGTGCCGGCCTCGCCCCCCTGGTGCGCGAAGGCGACCGCATCGAAGCCCATTTCACGGTCCGCAACGGCACCGCCCGCACCATGCGCATCGCCATGGGTGCCCAGGCCTCGGGCCTGGGCGTGCTGGCGCCCCAGCGCTTCGAACTGGCACCCGGCGACGGCAAGGAGGTCAGCTGGCCGATCACCGTCCCGGCCGGGCGCGAGCGCCTGGACTGGTACGTCAACGCGCGCGACCTGGACAGCCGGGCCCTGGATGCGGTCAAGGTCGGCCAGGCCGTGCAGCCGGTCCAGCCGGTGCGCCTCGTGGCCGGCCAGTTGTACCGGCTCGACAAACCGCTCGACCTGCCGGTGGCGGCGCCCGACGACGCCATCCCGGGCCGCGGCGAGCTGCGCGCCACCCTGGCGGCCAGCCTGGGCGGCAGCCTGGTCGGGGTGCGCGAATACATGCGCCGCTACCCCTATGCCTGCCTGGAGCAGAAGACCTCCAAGGCGGTCGCCGGCCACGACACCAAGGCCTGGGACGAACTCATGGAGGCCCTGCCCGGCTATCTGGACGGCGACGGCCTGGCCGCCTACTTCCCCGGCATGAACCGCGGCAGCGTGGCGCTCACCGCCTACCTGCTGTCGATCAGCCAGGCCGCCGGCTACGCGGTGCCGGCGGCGCCGCGCCTGCGCATGGAGGCGGCCCTGGCCAACTACCTGGCCGGACGCCTGGAACGGCCGGCCGGGCTACTGCCCAGCCGCGCCGACGGCGCCCTGCGCCTGGCCGCCCTGGCCGCCCTGGCGCGCGCCGGCAAGGCGGGGCCGGAACTGGTCGCGACGGTCAAGCCGAGCGCCAACCTGTGGCCGGCCGGCATGCTGATCGACTGGATCGACGTCCTCAAGCGCACGCCCGCCGTGCCCGAGCGCGACGCCAAGCTGGCCGCGGCCGAGACCGCCCTGCGTTCCCGCCTGACCTACACCGGCAGCCGGCTCAACTTCGGCGACGACGGCGCCTGGTGGCTCATGGGCTCGGCCGACGGCAACGCCGTGCGCGGCCTCCTGGCGGTGCTCGACCGGCCCGGCTGGCAGACCGACCTGCCCCGGCTGATGGCTGGCGCCCTGGCCCGCCAGGCGCGCGGCCACTGGGACACCACGACGGCGAACGCCTGGGGCAGCGTGGCGCTCGACCAGTACGGCGCCCGCTTCGACAAGGTCAAGCCGACCGGCAAGAGCACCGCCTACCTGGGCAAGACCGGCCGCGTGGTCGACTGGCAGGCCAACCCGAACGGCGCCAGCGCCGCCTTCCCGCTGCCCGCCCAGCCCACCACCCTGAAACTGCGCCATCAGGGCAAGGGCGCGCCCTACGTGAACGTCACCACGCTGGCCGCCCTCGACCTCAAGGCACCGGTGGCGCGCGGCTACACGGTGCGCCGCGAGCTGGTCCCGGTCGACCAGAAGACGCCGGGCGAGTGGCACCGGGGCGACATCGTCCGGGTGCGCCTGACCGTGGATGCCCGCGACGACATGGGCTGGGTGGTCATCGACGACCCGGTGCCGGCCGGCGCCAGCATCCTGGGCGGCGGGCTCAAGCGCGACTCGGCCATCCTGACCGGCGACGAGAAGCAGGCCGGCGACGCCTGGCCGGCCTGGCAGGAACGCCGCTTCGACCGCTTCCAGGCCTACTACGAGTACGTCCCGCGCGGCCAGCTGAGCCTGGAATACACCTTCCGGCTCAACAACGAAGGCCGCTTCGCCCTGCCCGCCACCCGGGTCGAGGCGATGTATGCGCCGGAGATGTACGGCGAGACGCCCAATGCGGCGATCGTGGTACTGCCTTAGCCTGGCCTGGCTGGCCGGCGCCGCCCTGGCGGCGCCGCCCGCCTTCGACCAGGTCCGCGCGGGCTGGCAGTCGTCCGAGGCCAAGCTGTTCGACCGCCACGGCGAGCTGATCCAGGAATTGCGCCTGGAACGCCAGGTCCGGCGTACCGACTGGACCGCCCTGGCGGACGTCTCGCCGGCCATGCAGGGCGCCGTCCTGCTCGCCGAGGACCGGCGCTTCTTCGAGCACGCCGGGGTCGACTGGCTGGCCGCCACCAAGGCCGCCCTGACCAACTGGCTGGCGGCGCGGCCGCGCGGGGCCTCGACCATCAGCATGCAGGTCGCCGCCCTGGTCGACCCCGACCTGGCGGCCCGCTCGGGACGCCGCAGCGTCACGGAAAAATGGCGCCAGATGCAGGCCGCCGACGCCCTCGAGGCCCGCTGGAGCAAGGCGCAGATACTCGAGGCCTACCTCAACCTGACCGGCTTCCGGGGCGACCTGGTCGGCGTCGACAGCGCCAGCCGCGCCCTGTTCGACAAGCGCCCGGCCGGCCTGGGCACGACCGAGGCGCTCATCCTGGCGGCCCTGATCCGCGCCCCGGCGGCGCCCCCGGACCAGGTCGCCCGGCGTGCCTGCCAGCTTGCCGGGGCCCTGCCCGGCGGTCCCGACTGCGGCACCGTCAGGCGCCTGGCGCGCAACAGCCTGACCGGACGCTACCCGGTCGTCGCGGCCGCCGACTTGGCGCCCCACCTGGCCCATCGCCTGCTCGAACGCCCCGGCGAGCGGGTCACCAGCAGCCTCGACGCCGGCCTGCAGCGCCAGGTCCGCGCCATCCTGGCCGAACAACTGGGCGTCCTCGCCGAGCACCAGGTCCAGGACGCCGCCGCCCTGGTCGCGGACAACCGCACCGGCGAGGTGCTCGCCTACGTCAGCCTGAGCGGCGCCGAATCGATCTCGCCGCACAGCGACGGCGTCGCCGCGCCGCGCCAGGCCGGGTCCACCCTGAAGCCGTTCCTGTACTCCCTGGCCCTGGAACGCCGCTACCTGACCGCCGCCTCGCCCCTGGCCGACCGCGCCCTGGCCGTGGCCACGGCCGGGGGCAACTACGCGCCGGAGAACTACGACCGCCGCTTCCGCGGCCTGGCCAGCGTGCGCACCGCCCTGGCCGGCTCGCTCAACATCCCGGCCGTGCGCACGCTGGAACTGGTCGGTGCCGACCTGTTCGCCGAACGCCTGGCCGGCCTCGGCTTCGCCGGCCTGACCGAGGCCGCCGACTTCTACGGCCCCTCCCTGGCCCTGGGCAGCCTGGACGTCAGCCTGTGGCAGCTGGTCGGCGCCTACCGCGCCCTGGCCAACGGCGGCCGCTACGGCGAACTCAGCCTGCGACCCGGCGCGGCGCCGAGCCACCGGGTGGTCGACCCGGCCGCCGCCTACGTGGTCGCCGACATCCTGGCCGACCGGGTCGCCCGGGCCGGCACCTTCGGGCTCGAGAACGTCCTCGCCCTGCCCTGGTGGAGCGCGGTGAAGACCGGTACCAGCAAGGACATGCGCGACAACTGGTGCATCGGTTTCTCGGACCGCTACACGGTCGGCGTCTGGGTCGGCAACTTCTCGGGCGAGCCGATGCACGACGTCTCCGGGGTATCCGGCGCAGCGCCGGCCTGGCGCCTGATCATGGAGCGCCTGCACGCCGGGCGTCCGGCCCGGGCACCGAAGCCACCCGCGCGCCTGGTCCGGGCCGAGATCGCCCCGCCCGGCGAGGCCAGGCGCGCCGAGTGGTTCCTCGCCGGCACCGAGCCCGGCGCCCGGACTTGGACCCCGGCGCAACCGCCGGTGGCCATCGAGCAGCCCGGCGACGGCGACATCCTGGCCCTCGACCCGGACATCCCGGCGCCGTCCCAGCGCCTGACCCTGCGGGCCCCCGGCGCCCCGGCCGGGAGCCGCTGGCAGATGGACGGCGCCGACTGGCCGGCCGACACTTGGCCGCTCCGGCGCGGCCGCCACCGCCTGGCCCTGCTCGACGCCGCTGGCGCCGCGCTCGACCAGGTCGAGTTCGAGGTACGCTAGCCCGGCCCGCCAATACCCCTGATCCGACATGACAAATAGTTTACGGTAATAGTCAACTATTGCCGTGGCCAGGCGATGCCCTTAGAATCCTGACCGCAGCGTTCAATTACTCACCGGAGATACGATATGGAACACCAACTGCCCGCCTTGCCCTACGCCAAGGACGCCCTGCAACCCTACATGTCCGCGGAGACCTTCGACTACCACTACGCCAAGCACCATCAGGCCTACGTCACCAACCTGAACAACCTGATCAAGGGCACCGACTTCGAGAGCAAGTCCCTGGAAGAGATCGTCAAGACGGCGCCGGCCGGCGGCATCTACAACAACGCCGCCCAGGTCTCCAACCACACCTTCTTCTGGAACTGCATGAAGCCGAACGGCGGCGGCGCCCCGACCGGTGCCCTGGCCGACGCCATCAACGCCAAGTGGGGTTCCCTGGACGAGTTCAAGAAGGCCTTCCAGACCAGCGCCGTGGGCAACTTCGGCTCCGGCTGGACCTGGCTCGTGAAGAAGGCCGACGGTTCCCTGGACATCGTCAACATGGGCGCCGCCGGCACCCCCCTGACGACCGCCGACAAGCCGCTGCTCTGCGTCGACGTCTGGGAACACGCCTACTACATCGACTACCGCAACCTGCGTCCGAAGTTCGTCGAGACCTTCCTGGCCAGCCTGGTCAACTGGGACTTCGTCGCCGCCAACTTCGCCTGACCGGCGCGCCGCGGCGCGCGGCGGCAACGTCCCGATCGGCGCGGCGAAGTTCTGAACTTCACCGGATCCGCCGAACGATGGCGTGCCGACCCCAGAAGGGCCCGGAGGCAACTCCGGGCCCTTCTGCTTTCCAAGGTACACCATGATTCGGAGCCGGCCGCGCGGCGCCTGGGTGCCGCCGACCAATTCGGCCGGCCTGCCGTTTGCCTCTATAATCCTCCAGCCATTTTTCGCGCAACTCGATACCGGATCGACATGACAAGGGTGTCCTTGAACCAACCCGAAGTGAGCCACGGAACGGGTGGGGTGCTGTCGATCATCCTTTCCCATTTCTGGTTCAAATGCCTGGGAACCATGGCCTTCACCTCGGTGTTCTTCATGGCCTACCTCTTCCTGCTCAAGCATCCATTCTTCCCGGTGACCGTCATCCCCGCGACCGGGCTCGACGGGCTGATCGGCATCGCGCCCCTGGCCCTGGTCCTCTATCTGTCGCTCTGGCTATACCTGTCGCTGCCGGTCATGCTGACCGGCACGCGCCCCGGGGTCGTCGACTACGGCCTATGGGTCGGCGCGATGTGCCTGACCGCGTTGACCATCTTCCTGTTCTGGCCGACCGCCGTGCCGCCGGCCCTCGGCGACTGGGCCCAGCAGCCCGGCATGGCGTTCCTCAAGGACATCGACGCCGCCGGCAATGCCTGTCCGTCGCTCCATGTCGCCACGGCGGTATTCGCCTGCTTCTGGATCAACAGGCAACTCGGCCCCTACGGCGGCCGGCGCGGACTGCGCGCCTTGAACATCGCCTGGTGCGTGGGCATCGTCTATTCGACCATGGCGACCAAACAACACATGGCGCTCGACGTCGTCGGCGGCATTGCCTTGGCGTCGGCGTTCGCCCTGGCCCGTCACCATGCCACGCGGATGCGCGCGGAGCCCGCCGTGTCCGGCGTCGTCGAGCCATCTCCGCATCCCGGAGGGCGAGTGAAATTCGGCCCCGACCGGGAGTGCATCCTCAGGCCATGATCTCCGTCCGCAATCTCATCCTGGCGTCCATCGGCCTGGCCTATCTCGGCGTCGGCTACGTCGCCACGACGGTCCCGCACCCCCCCCTGGTCACCGTGCTGATCGGCTTCGTGCCGCTCGGGGCCGCCGCGCTGGCCGCCGCGTGGAAGTCCAGGGCACGGGTCCCGCTCCTGCTGCTCACCCTGGCCTGCATGCTGCTGATGGCGGTCTTCGTCAATCAACTTCGCGACCATGTCGCCTGGGTGTATTTCGTCCAGCACGCCGGCGCCATGACGCTGCTCGGACTCACCTTCGGCGCCACCCTGGGCGGCCGGCACGGCGAGGCACTGTGTTCCCGGATTGCCACGGTCGTCATCCGGTCGCCGCTGGACGACCGTTACCTTCGCTATACCTGGCAGGTGACCCTGGCCTGGACGATCTATTTCGCCACCAGCGCCGTGTTGTCGGTGTTGCTGTTCTTCTTCGGCCCGATCACCGCATGGTCCGTGCTCGCCAACGTGTTGACCCCCATTACGCTCGGCCTCATGTTCGTCGCGGAGTACTTCATACGGCGGCGGGTGCTCCCCGACGGCCCGGAGGTGAGCATCGCCGCCACCATCACGGCCTACCGTGCGTTCACCAATCGCACCGATACGCCGTAGCCCCGATGGACACCCTCCCGCTCCTGCCCGATGTCGGCGGCGACTCGATCGTGGCCTACCATGGCCCGGCCCCGGTCAGCCAACGGCAATTCCTGGAGGACGTCTTCGCCCTCGCCGAACGGCTGCCCGACGGCGACCACCTGCTCAACCTGTGCAAGGATCGCTATTGGTTTTCCGCCGGCCTGTTCGCCGCCATGGTCCGCGGCAAGCGCAGCGTCCTGCCCAATTCCGTCGCGCCGGAAGTCCTGGCCGGCTTCCGGGAGCCGTTCAGCGGCCTCGCCTGCCTCGGGGACGACCCCGGCGGCCCTGATCGGTACCACTATGTTCGGGCGCCCGACTGCCGTACCGGAACACGGCCCGCGGTCCCCGCCACCATGCCGCGGGTCCCGGCCGAGGAGCCGGTCCTGTACGTCCACACGTCCGGCTCCACGGGGAAGCCGCAACGACACCCGAAGACCCTCGGCCAAATGCGCCAGGGCGCCCTGGCCGGGGCGAAACGCCTGTGGGCCTTCGCCCAGGGGCCGTGCACGGTCCTCGGGACGGTCCCGTTCCAGCACATGTTCGGCCTGGAATCGACCGTCTTCCTGCCGCTGCTCGGTGGCGGCAAGTTGAGCTCGCGCCTGCCTTTCTTTCCCGCCGACGTGGTGTCCGCCCTGGCCGAGTTGCCGGAACCCCGCCTGCTGGTCATCACGCCCTTCCATCTGCGGACCCTGCTGGACACGGCCATCGACTACCCGCCCGTGGCGGCCGTCCTGTCCGCCACGGCGCCGATGCCGGCGGGCCTCGCCGCGGCGGCGGAGGAACGCCTGGGGGCGCCCGTGGTCGAGATATACGGCTCGACCGAGACCGGCCAGATCGCCACGCGCCGGCCGGCCCGGCAACCCGAATGGGACCTGTATGACGACATCGACCTGACCCTGGACGGCGACTCCGCGACCGTCGGCGGCGGCCACCTGAGGACGCGGGAAACACTCCACGACGTCATCGAGCCCTGCGGCGCTGCCCGATTCCGACTGCTCGGGCGCCGTTCGGACATGGTCAACGTCGCCGGGAAGCGCAGTTCGCTGGCCTACCTGAACCACGTCATCGCCACCATCCCGGGCGTGCGTGACGCGGTGTTCTGCGTGCCGGACGGGCACCCGGACCGGGACATTGCCCGCCTGGCCGCCTTCGTGGTGGCGCCCGGCTTGGCCCGGCGCGACCTCCAGTCCGCCTTGCAGCGGAAACTCGACCCGGTGTTTCTACCCCGGCCGGTCGTCTTCCTCGATGTCCTGCCCCGCGACGGCAACGGCAAGCTGCCGGCAGCGGCCCTGCAAGAACTGATCGCCGCCCACCTGCCATGACCGAAACCGCCTTCGTCGTCCCCTTGCCGTTCGAGCCGGACCACCCCGCCTTCGCCGGCCATTTCCCGGGCCGGCCGATCATCCCCGGGGTGCAGCTGATCGACCGGGCCCAGCGGCTGATCGAGGAGCGCCACGGCCTGGCGCTCGGCGGGCTGCAGGTGGCCAAGTTCCTCAGCCCGGCCACGCCGGGCGAGCCCTTGGAACTCGCCTACCGGATCGAGAACGGCGGCGTCAGCTTCGAAATCCACACCGGTGGCCGCCGCGTCGCCAGCGGCAAGTTCAGGGCAGCCGAGCCCGGCCACCCATGACGACCGCCGCCCGCGACCCGGACAAGCAGACGCCGCCGGAGTGGCTGCGCCGCAAGGAACGTGGCAGCGCCTTCTGGATCCGGGTGATGCGCTGGCTGTCGCTGACGCTCGGGCGGCGGCTATCGCGCCTGGTGCTCTACGCTATCGCGTTCTATTTCACGCTCGCCGCGTCGGCGGCGCGCACGGCCTCGCGGGCTTACCTGACGCGCGTATTGCAGCGCCCGGTCCGCTGGCTGGACCTGTATCGCCACGTCCTCGCCTTCTCCAGTACCGTGCACGACCGCATCTACCTGCTCAACGACCGTTACGACCTGTTCGATATCCGGGTCGACGGCGCCGAGCCGCTCCGCGCGCTGCATTCGACCGGCCAGGGCTGCCTGCTGTTCGGCGCCCACCTCGGCAGCTTCGAGGTATTGCGCGGCATCGCCCGCGGCAACGACGGCCTCAAGGTCAGTGCCGCCATGTACCCGGAGAATGCCCGGCTGCTCAACGACACCCTGGCCGCCATCAACCCGGGCGTCGTCCTGGACGTGATCCCCCTCGGCCGCCTGGAGGCCATGATGACGATCCACCAGCGGCTCCAGGACGGCGCCATGGTGGGCATCCTGGCCGACCGCGCCAGCGGGGCGGACCGGTACCGCCCGCTACCCTTCCTCGGGACAACGGCACTCTTCCCGACCGGACCGTTCCGGATGGCGGTCATGCTGCGCCAGCCGGTGTTCTTCATGGCCGGCCTGTACCGGGGCGGCAACCGTTATGACATCCACTTCGAACCGCTGGAGGATTTCGCCGAAGCGTCCGCAGCCGGTCGCGACGACAGGGTGCAGGCGCTGCTGGAAAAATACGTGGCCGCCCTGGAACGGCACTGCCGTGCGGCCCCCTACAACTGGTTCAACTTCTACGATTTCTGGAATCCCGTCGGCCGTGAAGATCATTGACGCCACCCGTGTCTGCGCCTTTCTCGTCCTCGCCTTGGCGACAGCGGCCGCGCCCGCCGACGACTGGCAATTGTCGGCGCTCATGCGGTCGCTGGCCGAGAACCGGTCCGGCAAGGCCACGTTCGTGGAAAAGAAATACATGCAGATACTCGACCAGCCGATCATAGCCACCGGCGAGCTCTCCTTCGTGGCGCCCGACCGGCTCGAGAAACGCACCGTCACGCCGAAACCGGAGACCCTGATCCTGGACGGCGACGTGCTCACCATCGAGCGGCCCGGCAAGGCGACGAGGACGGTCAGCCTGCAGGAACACCCCGAGGTGGCCGGCTTCATCGAGAGCATCCGCGGTACCCTGGCCGGCAATCTGTCGGCCCTGAAGACGTTCTACGACGTCACCCTGACAGGCTCGGCCGACAACTGGCAGCTCACCCTGAAACCCAGGCAGAACCGCCTCCGCAGCGTCTTCGACCACATCGCCATAAGCGGCTCCCAGGCCGAAGTGCGGAGCGTCGAACTGGAGCAGCGGGACGGCGACCATTCCGAGATGGCCATCACCCGGAGCCGCATCGCCCGATGACGTCCCGCGGACAGCGCCTCACCCTCGCCCTATGGCTGGCCGGCCTCCTGGCGTGCGTCGCGGTCATCGCCGCGACCCGGTTCGTCGCCGACCTTTCCGCTTTCATGCCCCAGGCGCCCGATGCCCGTCAGCAACTGCTCATGTCCCAGTTCCGCGAAGGCATCATCGGCCGCCTGATCATGCTCGGCGTCGAAGGCGGCGACGCCGCCGAGCGCGCCAAGCTGTCGCAAGACCTGGCCGCCCGTTTGCGCGCCACCGGCCTGTTCGCGGCCGTCCAGAACGGCGACGCGGCCACCGAGGCACGCGACCGGGCGTATTTCTTCGGCAACCGTTACCTGCTCGGCCCCGACATCACGACGGACCGCTTCACCGTGGCGGGGCTGCACGCCGCCATCGCCGACACCATCGACGCCCTGGCGGGGGACGCCGGCCTGATCATCAAGCGCCTGTTCCCGCGCGACCCGACCGGCGAGACGCTGACCTTGGCGGAACAGTTCGAAGGCGGCGGCCAGCCGCGCAGCGACGACGGCGTCTGGACCTCCCGGGACGGCGAGCGCGCCGTACTGCTGGCCTATACCCGTGCGCCCGGCACCGACACGGACGCCCAGGCCCACGCCATCGAGACCATCCGGCAGGTTTTCGCCCAGTTGCCCGGGCCCGGTGCCGAGCGCCGGCTCCTGATGAGCGGTACCAGCGTGTTCTCGGTCAAATCCCGGAGCACCATCCAATCCGAGGTGACGCGGCTGGCCGGCGCCAGTCTGCTGCTCGTCGTCTGCCTGCTTTTGCTGGTCTACCGGTCGCCGCGTCTCCTGGCGCTCGGCCTGGTCCCGGTGGCCTCCGGCACCCTGGCGGGGATCGCGGCGGTGAGCCTGGGCTTCGGCCAGGTCCACGGCCTGACCATGGGTTTCGGCACCACCCTGATCGGCGAGGCGGTGGACTACGCGATCTACTTCTTCCTGCAACGTTCCGGCAGTGACGCGCGGGAGAACTTCTGGCGCACCATCTGGCTCGGCGTGGCGACCTCCATCGCCGGTTTCGCCGCCCTGCTCTTCTCCGGCTTTCCCGGCCTGGCCCAGTTGGGCGTCTACACCATCAGCGGCCTCGTCGTCGCCGCCACCGTCACCCGCTACGTACTGCCGATCCTGACTCCCGCCCAGCTGACCCTCCGCGACCTGAACCGCCTGGGCCTGGCGCTCGACCGGGTCTTGCGGCGAGCGGACCGCCTGCGCTGGCTGCCACCCTTGCTCGCCGTCGCCGCCGTCGGGGCGGTCCAGATGCAAGGCGACAGTGCCTGGAACCGCAACCTCGCCGCGCTGAGCCCGATCGCCAAGGAAGACCAACGGATCGACGCCCAGTTGCGCGCCGACTTGGCCGCCCCGGATCTGCGCTACATGGTCGCCTTCACCGCGGCGAACGAGGAGCGGGCGCTCCAGGGGCGGAAAAGGCGGGGGCGGTGTTGCGCGGACTGCAGCAAGGCGGGCTGTTGCTCGGCTTCACCTCGCCGGCCACGGTGCTGCCGAGCCGCGCCCTCCAGCAGGAGCGCCAGGCCGCCATGCCGGTCCCCGGGACCCTGGAGCACAACCTGCGCGCGGCGCTGGTCGGCCTGCCCGTCGGCGGCGACAAGCTGCAGGGCTTCGTTGCCGACGTGGAAGCGGCGCGGACACGCGCACCGCTGCGCCGCAGCGACCTCGACGGCACCTCGGCCAGCCTGCTCTACGACTCCCTCCTGGTCGACCGGGGCGGCGACTACCTGGTGCTGATGCCGCTGCGCCCGGCCAAGTCCGACGCCGGATTCGACGTGGACCGCATCCAGGCGGCACTGCACACGGCCGGCTTGCCCGGTGTCGTGGTCATCGACGTGCTCGAGGAGTCGACCAGCCTGTTCGAAAACTACCGGAACGCCGTGTTGGCCATGGCCGAGGTCGGCGGTCTGGTGATCGTCGGGCTCCTGTTCGCCGCATTCGGCTCGATCCGGCGCGTGCTGCGCGTAGTCCTGCCACTGGTCTGTGCCGTGACCAGCGTGACCGCGCTGATACTGCAGAGCGGCACCCAGCTGACGATCATGCATCTGGTGGGCCTCCTGCTGATGGTGGCCATCGGCTCCAATTACGCCTTGTTCTTCGAGCGCAGCAACTGGGCTCCGGACGCGGTCGAGCGCCGCCGGATGCAGGTTTCCCTGGTCGTCGCCAACCTCACCACGGTGGGCAGTTTCGGCGTCCTGGGACTCTCCGGCATCCCCGTCCTGTCCGCCATCGGCTCCACGGTCAGCGTCGGCGCGCTGCTGTCGCTGGTCTTTTCCGCCATGCTGTCGCGCCGGCCGGCCGAGGTCCGGACCGCATGACGGAAGCCGGACGCCCCGTTCCATCCGCCGGGCGCTGGCGGCCGACGCCATTCCTGCTGGCCTCGGCCGCCATCCACGTCGGCGCCCTCGCCGGGGTCTTGGTCGAATCCGACAACTGGCCATACGCCCTCGCCGTGGTCCTGCTCGACCAGCTAGCCATCACCGCCGCCGGGCTCTGGCCGCGCAGTACCCTGCTGGGGGCGAACCTGGTGCGCCTGCACGCGGCTGCCCGACACCGCCGGGAAGTCGCCCTGACCTTCGACGACGGCCCCGACCCGGCGGTAACCCCCCGGGTACTCGACATCCTCCAGCGGTACGGCGCACGAGCCACCTTCTTCTGCATCGGCGAACGGGCCGCCGCCCACCCCGACATCTGCCGGGCCATCGTGGCGGCGGGCCACCGGATCGAGAACCACGGCCAGCGGCACCGCAATCACGCGGCCTTCTACGGCGTCGGCGGCTGGCGACGGGAGGTGGCCGAGGGCCAGGACACCCTGGAGCGGCTCACCGGCCGGCGGCCGTGCTACTTCCGAGCCCTGGCCGGCTTGCGCAATCCTTTCCTCGATCCCGTGCTGACCCGGCTGGGCTTGCGTCTGGCGACCTGGACCCGGCGCGCGTTCGACACCCGTTGTGGCGATCCGGACGTCGTGTTGGCGCGCCTGACCCGCAAGCTCGCCGCCGGCGACATCCTGCTGCTGCACGACGGCCATTCGGCGCCGACGGGGAACGGCAATCCGGTGGTGCTCGAGGTGCTGCCCCGTCTGCTGGCCGAACTGGCCGCGCGCGGGTTGCACGCCGTGCACCTGGATCAGCCCTGCCTGGCCGCCCCGGCCGCCGAGCGCTCCGGCGTGACGCCCCATCAGCCCTCGTGACACCCCAGCCCGGGCAACCGACAAGAGACGGATCGCGATGCAAATCGACAAGACCTGGATAGCCTCCCACATCCCCCACCAGGGCGACATGTGCCTGCTCGACGGCGTCGCGGCGTGGACCGAGACCACCATCGTGTGCCGGACGCGCAGCCACCTGGCCGCGGACAACCCGCTCCGGCATGCCGGCCGCCTGGGCATCGCCAACGGCATCGAGTACGCCGCCCAAGCCATGGCGGTGCACGGGGCCCTGCTGGCCGGCGACGACCAGCGGCCCACGGTGGGCTTTCTCACCAGCGTGCGCGACGTGCGCTGGTTTCGGGCTCGCCTCGACGACCTGCCGGGCGAACTGACGGTCAGCGCCGAGCGCCTGTCCGGCGCGGGGACCAACATCCTCTACCAGTTCACCCTGCAATACGGCGACAGCCTTTTGCTTTCCGGACGCGCGAGCGTCATGCTCGACGCCAGCGGAGCGCCCCATTGACCAGCCGGAACCGAACATCATGAAACGAGCCCTCGTCACAGGCGGAAGCGGCGCGATCGGCGCCGCCATCTGCAGGCAGCTTGCCGCCGACGGCATGCACGTGATCGTCCACGCCAACCGCAACCCGGAAAGCGCCCGGGCGCTCGCGGCCGCGTTGCAGGCCGAGGGCCGCTCGGCGGAGGTGGTGGGGTTCGACGTCGCCGATCCCGACGCCACGGTGGCCGCGTTGGAACGGCTGCTCGAAGCCGGGCCGGTCCAGGTGCTGGTGAACAACGCCGGCATCCACTCCGACGCGGTCTTCCCGGGCATGAGCCGGGAACAATGGCACAAGGTGATCGATGTCTCGCTGCACGGCTTCTTCAACGTCACCCAGCCTCTCACCATGCCCATGATCCGCAGCCGGTGGGGGCGGATCATCACCGTCTCGTCCATCGCCGGCATCGTCGGCAACCGCGGCCAGACCAACTACGCAGCGGCCAAGGGCGCCCTGCATGCGGCGAGCAAATCCCTGGCCCTGGAATTGGCCAGCCGCGCCATCACCGTCAATGTCGTGGCACCCGGGGTGATCGAATCGGCGATGAGCAAGCAGGCGTTCGGTCCGGAGGCCATCGCCCGGCTGGTCCCGATGAAACGTGCCGGCCGGCCGGAGGAGGTCGCCGCCCTGGTGGGGTTTCTGGCCTCGGAACCCGCCTCCTACATCACCGGCCAGGTGATCTCCGTGAACGGCGGCATGATCTGAGGAGCCGCACCGGCTGGGCTCAGTCCGGGGCGAACGGCAGTTCCAGGCCGCCGGCCCCGAGCCAGCGGGCAAACAGGCGGAAGTCGTTGCGCTGGGCCGGGCTCAAGCCGGCGTACTGGCTGCGCGCCGCCTCCCGGCTCGCCCTGTCCGGCTCGCGCCGGGGCCGGCTCCTGAAGACGGCGATGAACGGCGCCAACGCCGTCTCGTGGCGTTCCAGGCCGGACTGGAGCAGGCGTACTGCCCGGGCCAGTTCCTCGACGCTGAAGGCCGCCCGCATGGAATTGAAATAATCCCGGGTGAACGGCTCCGGCTGGATGTCGCGCCGGTCGTTGGCGAAGAAACGCTGGGTGGCGGCCCGCTTCAGGCGGCCGAAATCCGCCAGGTAGACCCCGCCCATCGGCTTCAGCGCCCGGCCGGCCGCGGCCATCGCCGCCGCCAGTGCCGCCTCGTCGGGCAGATGATGCAAGGTCATGGTCGACGTCACGCAGTCGAACGATGCGTCGGCAAGGCCGGCAAGCGTGGTCATGTCGCCGCTCAGCAGGTCGACGTTGCCGACCGCGCAGCGGCGGACCGTCTCCCGTGCCCGTTCCAGCATCTCGGCGGAGGCATCCAGGCCGACGAACCGCGCCTGCGGATTGAGCCGAGCCATCTGCACCAGCTGGTTGCCCGGCCCGCACCCCAGATCGAGCACCCGGTCGCCCGGGCACACCAGGGCAGTGGTCTGCAGGGCGTGGTAGAGATGCAGGAAGGCCAGCACCCCATCCTCGCGCCCGGCCCGCTCGAAGGCCTCGTTCTGGGCCAGGTCGTCCATGACCGGTGCGGCCTCCGGCACCCTGGGCAACGGCGCCCGCGGCGACAGGCGCTCCAGGATCAGGTGAGTCGTCATGACCAGGCCGGACATGGCTCAGCGCAGGCCCAGGTCAGGCATCGGCGGCGGCCGTCCGGAATGTCGCCACGGTCTCGATCAGCCGGCCCACGCTTTCGTGCGACGGCCTACCCCGCGGCACGCCGGTGTTCCGCTTCGCTTGGAAACCGGCGACGCCTGCGCGGAAACCGGGCGGCGCGGCCCCGATGTCGCCGGGCCGGGGCCCGGAGACCGGCCCCCGGGGGCGTCCGGATGCCGGCGAAGACAAGCCACGATGAGTTCCAGCGAGTCGTCCATTGCGATGCGAGATGTGATTCGGAGTTGCTCGACGATGCCGCCGGGCACATTCGCGGAAGCGCTCGATAGCGCCGGGATTCCGCGCAGGGCCATGTTATCCGGTTCGCCCGCACCGAGGTAGCCGGCGCCGGGGCCCCGGTGTCGGATTGGCGATTGCCGCACCAAACCGGGGTCACTAGAATGTCCGGCCTGGGGGAAATGCATCCCTCCAGGCCCTTCGATCCCCTGCCCCGAGCCGCTTTCCGCCACCGTGCAACCGCTAGCCGTCAACCACCATTCCCTGGTCAATGCCCTTGGTCGCGGTACCTCAGCGAGCCTGCAGGGCCTGCGCAGCGCCACCTCGGGCCTACGCCGCTGCGACTTTCTGGACGTCGGAATCGAAACCTACATCGGGCGCGTCGACGGCATCGAAGACGAACCGGTGGTGGCGCGTTTGCGGGCGTTCGATTGCCGCAACAACCGCCTGGCGATGCTCGGCCTGGCGGCCGATGGCTTCGAGTCGGCGGTCGCCGCCGCCCGCGCGCGCTACGGCGCCCACCGGATCGCGGTCATCATCGGCACCAGCACGTCGGCCATCCTGGAGACGGAGGTGGCCTACCGGCAGCGCGACGCAGAGGGCCGCCTGCCCGGCCACTTCAATTTCCGTACTACGCACGACAATTACTCCGTCACCCAATTCGTACGCAGCTACCTTGGTCTGCAGGGGCCTTCGATGACGATCTCGACCGCCTGCTCGTCCAGCGCCAAGGTGTTCGCCTCCGCCAGCCGCCTGATCCAGGCCGGCTTCTGCGATGCGGCCGTGGTGGGCGGGGTGGACAGCCTGTGCATGACGACGCTGTACGGATTTGCCTCCCTGGAAGTCCTTTCCAGCCGGCCTTGCCGACCCGCCGACGCCGACCGCAGCGGCATTTCCATCGGCGAGGCGGCCGGCTTCGCGCTGCTGGAGAAGACGGGGGACGATGACACGCCCCGGCTGCTCGGCTACGGCGAGAGCAGCGACGCCTACCACATGTCCTCGCCCCACCCGGAAGGCGCCGGCGCCCGGCGCGCCATGGCGAGCGCGCTGCAACGCAGCGGCCTGGGGCCCGAACAGATCGACTACATCAACCTGCACGGTACGGCAACGCGGGCCAACGACAGTGCCGAGGACCTCGCCGTCTCCGGCCTGTTCGGCAGCGCGACGCCGTGCAGTTCGACCAAGGGCTGGACCGGCCACACCCTCGGGGCGGCGGGCATCACCGAGGCCCTGCTCAGTTGCCTCTGCCTGCGCGAGGGGCGGCTGCCGGCCAGCCTGAACACGGTCACCGTCGACCCGGACTTCAAGATGAACGTGCTGCTGGAAAGCCGCGACCAACCGGTACGGCACGTGCTGAGCAACTCGTTCGGTTTTGGCGGCAACAACTGCAGCCTCGTTTTCGGCTACCCGGAAAAATGATCGTCCACGTCAAAGGCATCGCCGTCATGGGTCCCGGGATCGAGCACTGGGACGCCTTGCGCAGCCATCTCCTGACGGGGACCCCGCTGGCGCCGGACGTCCAGCCGCGTCCTCAGGGTTCCATCCTGCCCGGCACGGAGCGGCGACGGGCCAGCACCACGGTGAAGATGGCGGTCGACGTGGCCCAGGCGGCGCTTCGGCAGTCGGGGCTCAAGGCGGAAGACGCGGCCGTAGTGTTCGCGTCGGCCAATGGCGACACCAACACCATCCACCAGATCTGCGAGGCATTGGCGACGCCGGAACGCATGGTCTCGCCGACCCGCTTCCACAATTCGGTACACAACGCGGCCGCCGGCTACTGGAGCATTGCCTCCGGCTCCATGCAGCCGTCGTCGAGCCTGGCGGCCTGGACCGGCACCTTTGCCGCGGCGCTGGTCGAAGCCGCCGCGCAATGCATTGGCGACGATATCCCCGTCATCCTGGCCGTGTTCGACACGCCCTTTCCGGAACCGCTCGCGGCCTGCGCGCCCGGACACCAGCCCTTTGCGCTGGCGCTGGTACTGGATCGACAACCGGAAAACAGCCTGGCCGCGCTGCGCCTCGCGGTGGCCCCGGATACGGGGCTACCGGCGTCGGCGATGGCGGACCCGGAGTTGGAGCCGCTGCGCTGCGACTCCTCGGCATCGCGCAGCCTACCCTTGCTGGCCGCCATCGCCGCGGGCAGCACCGGCGATGACTTGATCTTCGACTACGTCGAGGGGCTGCAGCTCAGGGTCGGCCTGGCCGGCTAACCGCGTTTCCGCCAAAGCAGCCGCGGCAGGCGGAGCAGGAACCCGAACACCAGCCGGATGTGCATGAAGGTCAGCAGGGCGTTGTCGCGCAGATAATTGAAATGCGAGACGCCGCCCTCCTCGGCGGTGAAGTAGCGCACCGGGGCGTCCACGTTGATCGGCCGCACCCCCGCCAGCACAGGCGCACGACCGCCTCGGGGTCGAAGTCGAAGCGACGCATCCAGCGTTGGCCGCGCATCACGGTTCGAAGAGCCTCCACCGGATAGACCCGGAACCCGAACAGGGAGTCCCCGATCCCGCCTTGCAGCGTCTCGACGTTCGCCCACCAGTTGGATATCTTGCGGCCCGAGACCCGGATGCCGGGGGCGCTGGCATCGAACACCGGCCGCCCCAGCACCATGGCATCCGGGTGCTGTTCCGACGTCCGCATGAATTCCACGATCTTGGCCGCCGGATGCTGCCCGTCGGCGTCCATGGTCAGGACGTGGCTGAAGCCTTTGCGGTGCGCCTGGTCGAGCCCGAACAGCACCGCTGCGCCCTTCCCCCGGTTGGCGGGCAGCACCCACACCGCCAAGCCTTCGTCGGCGGCGCTCATCTCCTGCAGCCCGGCCGCCGTGCCGTCGTTGCTGCCATCCACGACCACCCAGACCGGGTTCCACCAGCGGCGGGCCTCGCGCACGGCCTCATAGACCTTGGGCCCGGTGTTGTAGCTGGGGATCAGGACCAGGTGGCTGGGGGAAGGGGTCACGATGGTCGCTCCATCTGGCCAGGCGCCAGTTCATCACGAAAATAATGCTCCAGCTTGGCGATGTAGGGCCGGAGCTGCGCGGGCGGCATGAAGCGTTCGCCAAGCCGGGCCCGCAGGACCAGGGGGAACTCGGGTTTGTCGAACAGCGGGCGCCCCTTGCTCAGGAATGGATGGTTGATCTCGATCAGCACCGTCTGCACCGGGGCCTGCGCCTTCTTCGAGATCAGGGCGAAGCCGCCCTTGAAAGGCTGAAGCGTGCCGCCGACGGTCCGGGTGCCCTCGGGGAACACGAGGAGATGGCTGCCCGCCTGCAGTTCCCGGCTGGCGTCGAGGATCAGCTTCGAGCCGGAGATGTTACGGATGTAGCCGGCCAGGCGCGCACTGCCGCCGAAGATGAACTGGTCCGCCAGGCTGGCCTTGATGATGCAGACGGCGTCGGGCAGGCGGGAGACGATCAGCACCACGTCGATCAAGGACGGGTGGTTGGCGGCAATGACCAGCGGCCCCTGCTCGGCCAAGCCGTCGAGCTCCGCCAAATCGCATTTCACGATTCCGCTCCACTCGAGCAGGTTCAAGTAGGTCCGGAAACCGAAAGAGATGACCCAGCGGCCCACCCGGCGTCCCATGCGGCCCGGCAACAGCAGGACCAGCGGCAGGGAGAGCAGGCTCCACCCGAGGCACATGAGCGCGAAAACCAGCAGGAAACCGTAATACACCACGTACTCGTAGGCACGCCTCAGCGCGGACACCAGGCCGGCCGGCCGTTCCTCGCCGGTCATCCGGCACCATGCCCCGGGCCTTGCCGAACAGCGGCGGTGGCCGTCAGACTCACGGTCTTCTTGACAACGAATGCTGGCACCCTAGGCCTCGGCACGAACGTTCAGGAAGCGGCAGTCCAGTTTCTCTCAGACCGGAGCACCGCCGCGGCGCGACTCCGGGAGACTGGACGTCATCGCGTACGGTTCGATTGGATATATTGATTCAGGTTTCGCAGCGAACTGAAGATCTGCTGATTGTCCGGGTTGTCGGATCGCAACTGGACACCGTAGTCGCGCGCGACCACCAGCGATATCTCCAGCATGTCGATGGAGTCCAAGCCAAGCCCGTCGCCGTACAGCGGGGCATCAGGATCGATCGTCTCCGGTGCCAGGTCGAGATTCAGGCCGGCCACGAGCGCCTTTGCCAGGGCCAGTTCAAGATCGTCCAATGATTTCGCTTCCATCACAAAAACCCGATACAAATCAATTCACTACGCGTTATTCACCCTGTCCTTACGGGTCCTTACGGCAGTAACCTCGAAAAGACGGCGCATTATATCCGATCGCCAGGGCGAGCTGTCGGCCGGCCGACCCGGCAGGCGGCGGCGAACGGGAACCTTCTGCCCAAGTGGGTCGACTAACACGCTGACGTTGTCGATCCCCGAGCGACCCCGGTTACGAGGGAAGACACCACGCCCGCGATCAACTTTGGAAGCGAGGACCTTTGACCATGACCCCGATCCGCACCGCAAGTCACCTGCTCGGCGCCCTGCTGTTGGTCCTGTCCTGGAGTGCGGCGCACGCCGAAGACGCGGCCGGACCGAAGCCCGCGCCGCCGCAGTCCAACGGCGTGCTGGCCAAGGTCGAGCACACGCTGGACGTCGCCGCAACCGCCACGGCGCACGGCATCCAGCGGGGCGCGTCGGCCACGGCGCACGGCGTCAAGCGCGGCGCGGCGGCCGCGGCGCGCGGAATCGCCCGCGGTGCCGAAGCGACCGACCGGGCGGCCCATAAAGTAGCGGCAAAGATCACCGGAACGTCGGCCTCGTCGAAGACCGCCCCGGACGCCAAGTGATCCCCGCCGGGGCACCGCGGTGCTCCGGCCTTTCCCGTCCAGCTCCCCGCAAGCGGTCGCCGGGTGTCGCCGCTGACCACGGCGTGCCGGACCCGTCGGCGCTTGCTAAGTGAACAGATCCAGCTGCTCGGCCCGGCCCGGCACCCGGAACTGGCTGCAGTCGAGCGCCGCGACGCCCGGGAAGGCGAGCCGGCGCCGGGCCAGGGCGAAACGCCGGGCGATCAGGTCGGCGTATTCGCCCTCGCCGCGCATGCGCGACCCGAAGCGGCTGTCGTTGTCCTTGCCGGCCCGGCAGTCGCGCAGCCGGTTGAGCACGCGCTCGGCCTTGAGCGGCGCATGGAGCGCAAGCCAGTCTCGGAACAGCTCCTTCACCTCGAGCGGCAGGCGCACCAGGGCATAGCCGGCGTCGCGGGCGCCGGCCGCATGCGCGGCGGCCAGGATCGCCTCCAGTTCGTGGTCGTTGAGGAACGGGATCACCGGCGCCACCAGCGCGGTCACCGGCACGCCCGCGGCTGCCAGCCGGCGCAGCGTCTCCAGGCGCCGCTCCGGGGCGGCCGCGCGCGGCTCCAGGGTGCGAGCCAGGTGCCGGTCCAAAGTGGTCACCGAGATCGCCACCTGGACCAGGCCGCGCGCCGCCAGCGGGCCCAGGAGGTCGAGGTCGCGCTCGATCAGGGCCGATTTGGTGACGACGGTGAACGGATGGCCGTGCTCGGCGAGCACCTCGATGATGGCGCGGGTCAGGCCCAGGCGGCGCTCGACCGGCTGGTAGGCGTCGGTGTTGATGCCCAGGGCGATGGCCGCGCAGCGGTAGCCGGGCTTGGCCAGTTCGCCGCGCAGGACGGCCGGGGCGTCCGGCTTGTGGAACAGCCGGCTCTCGAAGTCGAGCCCCGGGGACAGGCCCAGCCAGGCGTGGGTCGGCCGGGCGAAGCAGTAGACGCAGCCGTGCTCGCAGCCCCGGTAGGGGTTGATCGAGCGGTCGAAGGGCACGTCGGGCGATTGGTTGTAGCTGATCACGGTACGGCTGCGGTCGACCAGCAGCTCGGTGCGCAGGGGCGGCGGTTCGGCGTCCAGGCTGCCCCAGCCGTCGTCGCAGGCCTCGCGGGCATGGGCGGCGTAGCGGTTGCCGGGGTTGCCGGTGGCACCCCGGCCGGGCGGCGGCGGACGGTCTGTCATGGCGGCATTATCGCCCGGGCCGGGCGCTGCCTTTGCTAACATCGGGCCAACACCACAAGAGGATTGCCACGGGTGAATCGACACATCATCGTCATCGGCGGCGGCGTCGCCGGCCTCGCCACCGCCTGGGCGCTGGCCCGGCGCGGCGCCCGCGTCGAGGTGCTGGAGCGCGGCGAGCTCGGCCGCGAGTCGTCCTGGGCCGGTGCCGGCCTGCTCAGCCTGCTCCTGCCCTGGGACTATCCGGCCGAGCTGAACGAACTGGCCGAGCACAGCCTGGCCCTGTATCCGGACTGGATCGCCGGGATCCGGGCCGAAGCCGACACCGATCCGGAATTCCGCCGCACCGGCATGCTCGTCCTGCCCCCGTACGACGGCGCGCGCGCCGCGCCGGGTGCCCCGCTGCCGGCCGGACTGGCGCCCTTCGGCCCGGGGCTCTGGCTGCCGGAGGTGCCCCAGGTGCGCAACCCGCGCCTGCTCAAGGCCTTGCGCGAAGCGCTGACGCGGCGCGGCGTCGGCCTGCACGACCAGCTCGGCGCGGTCGGCCTGGATGCGGCCAACGGCCGGGTCGAGGCGGCGGTGGCCGGGAGCCGGCGCTGGCAGGGCGACCTCTACGTGGTCGCCGCCGGGGCCTGGAGCAGCGAATTGCTCGGCCCCCTGGCGGCCGGCCTGCCGATCCGGCCCATGCGCGGCCAGATACTGCTCTACCGGGCGGCCCCGGACCGCCTCCCCTGCGTCGTCTACCAGGGCGGCCATTACCTGGTCCCGCGCGCCGACGGCCACATCCTGGCCGGCAGCACCCTGGAGGACGTCGGCTTCGACAAGCGCACCACCGCCGAGGCGGCCACCGAACTGGCGGCCCTGGTCGCCCGCGTCCTGCCGGACGTCGCCGCCGGCGCCCCGGTCCGGCACTGGGCCGGGCTGCGTCCCGGCTCGCCCGGCAACGTGCCCATCGTCGACCGCCACCCCGAGCTGGCCAACCTGTATGTCAACGCCGGCCAGTTCCGCTACGGCGTCACCCTCGCCCCGGCCTGTGCCGAACACCTGGCCGACCTGGTCGAGGGCAAGACGCCGAAATTCGGCGCGCTGCGTTACGCCTGGCCTCTGATATAATCCGCGCCACGCCGGTGTAGCTCAGCTGGTAGAGCAGCGCATTCGTAATGCGAAGGTCGGGAGTTCGAATCTCTTCTCCGGCACCAGACAAGACCATCAATTTTTCCGCATGACCGCCACTTCACTGACCGATCTGTTGCGCGATGACATGGCCGAAGTGGATCGGGTCATTCGTGCGAGTCTCCATTCCGACGTCGTCCTGATCCGCCAGGTCGCCGAGTACATCATCGCCGGCGGCGGCAAGCGGCTGCGCCCGGCCATGGTGGTGCTGTGCGCCAACGCGCTCGGTTACCGGGGCCACTACCACCACGAGCTGGCCGCCGTCGTCGAGTTCATCCACACCGCCACCCTGTTGCACGACGACGTCGTCGATGCCTCCGACCTGCGCCGGGGCCGCCCCACCGCCAACGTCGAGTTCGGCAACGCCGCCAGCGTCCTGGTCGGCGACTTCCTCTACTCGCGCGCCTTCCAGATGATGGTGACGGTGCAGAACATGCACGTCATGGAGGTGCTTTCCGACGCCACCACCGTGATCTCCGAGGGCGAGGTGCTGCAGTTGATGAACTGCCACGACCCCGACATCGAGGTCGACAACTACCTCCAGGTCATCCGCTACAAGACGGCCAAGCTGTTCGAGGCCTCGAGCCGCCTGGGCGCCATCATCAGCGGCGCCGGCGACGAGGTGGAGGCGGCGCTGGGCCGCTACGGCATGCATCTGGGCACCGCCTTCCAACTGGTCGACGATGTCCTCGACTACTCGGGCGACAGCGACCAGACCGGCAAGAACGTCGGCGACGACCTCGCCGAAGGCAAGCCCACCCTGCCCCTGCTGCACGTCATGCGGACCGGCACGCCGGAACAGGCGACGACGGTGCGGGAAGCCATCATCAACGGCAGCGTCGACCAGTTCGACGCCATCATGGCCGCGGTACGGGCTACCGGCGCGCTCGACTACACGCGCGAATGCGCCCGGCGCGAGGCCGAACTCGCGGTTGCAGAATTAACGTGTTTACCCGATAGCGTTTACAAGCAGGCTTTGCTAGAATTGCCGGCCTTCGCGGTCGAGCGTGACCGCTGAAGGATCAAATCGGGGTGTAGCTTAGCCTGGTAGAGCGCCACGTTCGGGACGTGGAGGCCGGAGGTTCGAATCCTCTCACCCCGACCAGACTTCCAATGGGCCGCGACGCGGCCCATTCCGCGACTGCGGATACCCCTGGCCGTCCGCTTCCCTTGCCGGGCGAGGCCTATGGCCAAGCCGGGCGGGCAGTCGGCGACACCCTCCCCAACGGCCCGGCCACCGAGCAAGCGGCGCATCGCCGCAAGCACGGCAGCGTTGGCCCCGGTTGACGCCGTCGTCGCCGGATGTTGCTAGGCACGAAACGCTGTCCCTATACTTAGGTAACTTTCCTCTGTCGCTCCCGCGACCCGAGAGAAGACTGACTGAAGGCGCGCCGCTGCGTGGCAATACCGGGGACAGCGGTCACGGCCAACATACCAGGGGTGGTAAACATGCCAGGCAGATCTCCAGCCGTACCGCACGGGCCGAATCGCGGCGGTCGCCGTAACCCGGCCGGGGCCGAATCCGCCGTACTTGCCGACTTCGCAACGCCGTCGGGCCGGGTGCCAATATGAAGTACTACCGGCGCGTCTCGGTCGTTGCGGTGGTGCTCTTCCTGCTGTTCGACTTCACCGCGCTGGTGCTCAACTTCTGGCTCAGCCACCGCATCGAACAGCGTGCCGTCGCCATCAACCTGGCCGGCCGCCAGCGCATGCTGTCGCAACGGCTGACCAAGGTGCTGCTGCAGATGCAGGTGGCCAGCCAGGCGCGCCGGCCGCTCACGGGATTGAGCGCCGAACTGGACGAAGTCGACAAGCTGTTCGACAGCACGCTGCAGGGATTCCGCAACGGCCACGACACCGGCGACGCCGACGGGCAGAGGGTGTTCCTGGAACCGGTCGCGGACGCCAGTGCATTGGCCATCCTCGACGCCGCCGCGAGCAATTGGCGCGAACTCCATGCCCGCGTGCGCGCGGTGCTGGCGCGGCCGGACCCGGGCGGGCTCGCGCCCTCCCTGGCCGCCGCCGTCGCCTACGCGAACGCACACAACCTCGAACTGCTCGACCAGATGAACCGCCTGACCAGCCGGCTGCAGGTCCTCACCCAGCACGAGGCGCGCAATATCCGCGTCTACCAGGGCATCGCCTTCTTCCTCGCCCTGGTCAACTTCGCCCTTGCCGTCGTGCTCTATTCGGGGCGCGGCCGCCGGGCCGACAAACTGGAACAGTTGGTGGAGTTGCGCACCGACGAACTCGAGGAGACCAACCAGCGCCTGCGCGACACCCACATCGCCATGGACCGGGGCGGCATCGGCATCCAGGGGGTCGACGCCGAGACCGGGCGCTTTCTGTACGTCAATCGCGCCGCGGCCGCGATGCTCGGCTACAGTGCCCAGGAGATGCTCGAGCTCGGCGTGCCGGACGTCGATCCGAACTTCCCGCAGGAGCACTTCCCGGCACTGGTGGCGCCGTTGCGGGAACGCGGCAATGCCCATTTCCAGTCCGTCCAGCGAGCCAGGGACGGACGCGCCATCCCGGTCGAGATCGTGGTGAACTACCAGGCGGACGCCAACGCCGGGGAACCCGGACGCTTCATCGCCTTCGTCTGGGACATCACCGAGCTCAAGGAGGCCGAGCGCCGGATCCGGCAGCAGGCCGACGAGCTGGACGATCTCTACAACAAGGCGCCGTGCGGCTACCACAGCTTGGCCGCGGACGGGACCGTGCTCAGGATCAACGACACCGAGCTGGCCTGGCTGGGCTACGCACGCGAAGAGGTGGTCGGCCGGAAACGGATCACGGAATTCATGACCGCCGAGTCGACCGCCGCCTTCGCGGCCAAGTTCGCCGAATTGCCGGCCCGCGGCACGCTCGGCGAAATCGAGCTGCAGTTCGTACGCCGCGACGGCAGCATCCTGCAGGCACTGGTATCGCTCACCGCGGTCCGCGGCGAGGCCGGCGAATTCCAGATGGCCCATTCGGCGCTGGTGGACTATTCCGGTCTCTGGCAGCAGAGGGAGACCCTGCACGAGGTGCTGGCGGCCGCCCCCATCGGGGTCCGCATCGCCACCCTGGCCGACAGCCGCATCCTGTTCCTCAACCAGGCCTTGTGCAACTTGCTCCACGAGGACGAAGAGACCGTGCGCGGCATGGACATCAGCCGCACCTACGTCGACGGCGCCGCCTTCGAGGACATCCGCCGCCGCCTGCAGGCCGGCGAAAGCGTACTCAACAGGCTGGTCGAACTGCATCGACCCGACCACCCGGAGGCGCCGCACGCCTGGGTCCTGGGTTCCTACATGGCGATCGACTACGAGGGCCAGCGCGCCGGGCTCGCCTGGCTCTACGACGTCACGGAACTGCATGAGGCGCGCGCCGCCGCGGAGGCGGCCACCCAGGCCAAGAGCCGTTTCCTGGCCAACATGAGCCACGAGATCCGGACCCCGATGAACGCCATTCTCGGCCTCGCCTACCTGCTCGAACGCGCCAACCTGCCGGCCGACGCCATCAAGCTGGTCGGCAAGATACGCGCCTCCGGGCGCCTCCTGCTGTCGATCATCAACGACATACTCGACTTCTCGAAGATCGAGTCCGGCAACCTGGAACTGGAGGACGCGCCCTTCAACCTCAACGTGGTGCTCGACAGCCTGTCGACGGTGATGTCGGCGAACGCCAGCAGCAAGGATATCGAGCTGATCATCTCGGCGCCGGGCGGCCTGGACAACCTGCGCGGCGACGCCCTGCGCCTGGAGCAGATACTCATCAACCTCACCGGCAACGCGATCAAGTTCACCGAGCATGGCCACGTCGAACTGCGCATCGACCTGCTCGAGGAAGCCGACGACCGGGTGGCGCTGCGCTTCGCCGTCGCCGACACCGGCATCGGCATCGCGCCGGACAAGCTGCAGGAAGTCTTCGGCGCCTTCAACCAGGGCGACGCCTCCACCACGCGCCGGTTCGGCGGCAGCGGGCTCGGCCTGGCCATCAGCCGCCAGCTCGTCGAGATGATGGGCGGCCGCCTGGCGGTCGCGAGCACGCCCGGGGTGGGCAGCGAGTTTTCCTTCCGGCTCGATCTCCCGCGCACCCCGGGGCCCAGCCTGTCGGCGCCGGAAATGGCCGGCCTGGAGCTGCTGATCGCCGACGACAACCCGGCGGCCCTGGCGGCCCTGGGCGCCGCCGCGCGCGCCATCGGCTGGAAGGTGACCACCGTCGACTCGGGCGAAGCGGCGGTCGAACACATCCAGGCCCGGCGCGCCGCCGGCCTGCCCGACGAAATCGTGATGCTGGACTGGCGCATGGCCGGCATCGACGGCCTGGCCGCGGCGCGCGCCATCCGTACCCGGCACGGCAACGGCGCCGACCAGCCCATCATCGTCATGGTCACCGCCTACTCGCAGGATGCCCTCCTGGCCGAGCCGGACAGCAAGCTGGCCGACGCCGTGCTCACCAAGCCGGTGACGCCGTCCGGGCTCTACGACGCCGTCGCCCAGTCCATGAATCGCCGTTTCGGCCAGCAGACGGGCCAGCCGTCGGCCGAGGACGGCAAGCGCCTGCCCGGCCTGCGCATCCTGGTCGTCGACGACAGCGACATCAACCGCGAGGTCGCCCAGCGCATCTTCGGCGCCGAAGGCGCCACGGTGTCCCTGGCCAACGACGGCCGGCAGGCCGTGGACTGGCTGTCGGCCCACCCGAAGTCGGTGGACATCGTCCTGATGGACGTCCAGATGCCGGTCATGGACGGCTACGAGGCCACCCGCCGGATACGCGCCACCCCGGCCATCGCCGCCCTGCCGGTAGTCGCCCTCACGGCCGGCGCCTTCAAGTCGCAGCACGACGAGGCCCGGGCCGCGGGCATGGATGACTTCATCACCAAGCCGTTCGACGTCGATGCCGCCGTGCGCCGCATCCAGAAACTCACCGGCTGGCGCAACGCCCCCATCGCCCTGGCGCCGGCGGCCGAGTCCGGCCCGGGCGCCGGCAGCCCGCTGCCGGGCATCGACGTCGAACGCGGCCTGCGGGTATGGCGCGACCAGGCGGTCTACCGCCAGTACCTGCAACGGTTCGCCCAGGAATACCGGGCCAGCGCCGAGCTGCTCAGGCAGTCGGACGGCGATGCGGCGTCGGCGCTCGCCCACAAGCTCAAGGGCGTGGCCGGCAACCTGGCGCTCGGCGAGGTCGCCGGCCACGCCCAGGAGGTCGACGCCCTGGCCCGCAACGGCGACGACCTCGGTGCCGCCATCGACCGCCTGCAGGCGGCACTCGACGTCGCCCTCGCCAGCATCCGCCGGTACGCCCCGGAGCCGGGACCGGACACCGCCGCGCTACCGGAGTTCGACCGCCACCTGGTGACCGGCCAACTCGGCCGCGCCCTGGCGGCCCTGGACGCCGACAACCCGGACGGCGTCGAGCCGCTGCTGGCCGAACTGGCCGAGCAACTGCCCGGGCCGCGCATCGAGGCGATCAGGCTGGCGGTCGAGACATTCGATTTCCGGGCCGGCGAGGCCGCCATCCGCCGGCTCGCCGAAGAACTCGGCATCCGCCTCGAGGCATGACATGACCCCCGGCCCCCTGCTCATCGTCGACGACGAACCCGAGAACCTCGCCGCCATGCGCCAGGTCCTGGCGCCCCACTACCACATGGTCTTCGCGCGCAGCGGCGAGGAGGCCCTCAGGGCCGCGCTCAAGCACAACCCGGCCCTGGTGCTGCTCGACATCCAGATGCCCGACATGGACGGCTTCAGCGTGTGCCGGCGCCTGAAAAGCGACGTCCGCACCGCCGCCGTGCCGGTGATCTTCGTCACCGCGCTGGCCGAGACCGGACACGAGTCGGCCGGTTTCGAGGTCGGCGCCGTCGACTACATTGTCAAGCCGATCTCGCCGGCCATCGTGCGCGCCCGCGTGCGCACCCACCTGTCCCTGGTCCAGGCCAGCCAGCTCGAGGACAGCCACCGCGAGGCCGTGTTCATGCTCGGCGAGGCCGGCCACTACAACGACACCGACACCGGCGTGCACATCTGGCGCATGGCCGCCTACAGCGCCGCCCTGGCCCGGGCCTGCGGCTGGCCGGACGACATGGCCCGGCTGATCGAGCTGGCGGCGCCCATGCACGATACCGGCAAGCTCGGCATACCCGACGCCATCCTGCGCAAGCCGGGCAAGCTCGACGTCGAGGAGTGGACGCTCATGCAGACGCACACCCGGATCGGTTACGAGATACTCCGGCGCGGCAGCGCGCCGCTGTTCCGGCTCGCCGCCGAGGTCGCCCTGCGCCACCACGAGAAATGGGACGGCGCCGGCTACCCGGACGGCCTGGCCGGCGACGCCATCCCGGAATCGGCGCGCATCGTCGCCCTCGCCGACGTATTCGACGCGTTGAGCATGAAACGGCCCTACAAGGAGGCCTGGCCGCTCGAGCGGGTGATCGCGACGATACGGGAGAGCGCCGGCAGCCATTTCGAGCCGCGCCTGGTCCAGGCCTTCGAGGCCATCCTGCCGGAGATCATCGCCATCAAGTCGACCTGGGACGAGCGCGAACCGCCCTGACCGGCTCAGGCCGGGCGTGCCGGGAAGGCCACCTCGACGGTCAGGCCGCCGCCGTCGAGGCCGGCGCCGAAGCTCAGGCCGGCACCGTGCAGTTCGGCGATGCGACGGACGATGGAGAGGCCCAGGCCGACGCCCTCGGCGCTCTGCGGGCCGAAGCGATGGAAACGCAGGCCCAGCTTCTCGCGTTCCTCGGCGGCCACGCCGGGACCGTCATCGGCCACCCGGAGGGTGCCGCCGGCCACGCTCACCCGGACCCGGCCGCCCGGCCGGGCATAGCGCAGCGCATTGTCGATCAGGTTGCGGGCCAGGGCCCGGATCAGGCCGGGGTTGCCGGTCAGCGCCAGGGCCGGGGCGTCGGCATCGAGCTCCAGCGTGACCTGCCGCTCCCGGGCCATGGCTGCGAGGTCGGCGGCCACGTCGGCAACCACGCCGCGCAGGTCCACGGGCTCGGCTTCGCCCGGCGTCCCCGAGCTCTCCAACCGGGCCAGGGCCAGCAACTGGGTCACCAGGTGGGACATGCGGCCGGCCCCGAGCAGGGCCTTGGCGATGGCGCTGTGGCGCTCCTCGTCGTCCGGCGTCCGCTGGGCCACCTGCAACTGCACGCGCAGGGCCGCCAGCGGCGTGCGCAACTCGTGCGCCGCGTCGTTGGTGAAGCGGCGCTCGTTCTCGATGGTCAGATCGACCCGGCCGAACAACCGGTTCAGGGTCTCCACCAGCGGCTTCAGCTCGCGTGGCAGGCCGGTCGCGGCCAGCGGGTCGAGACGTTCCGGCGAGCGCGCCGCGAGTTCGCCCTGCAGGCGCCGCAGGGGGGCCAGGCCGCGCCGGATGGCCAGCCACAGGAACGCCGCCAGGACCGGCAGGCCGAACAGGTACGGCTTCATGTTGTCCTCGGCGATCTCGCCGGCCAGGTGGGCGCGGATGTCGAGGTCCAGGGCCGCCCAGGCGACTTGGTCGCCGTCGTCGTCGGTGGCGGCGAAGCAACGCCAGGTGCGGCCGTCGATGCGGGCCACCGAATAGCCCGAGCGGGCGACCTGCTCGGGCCAGTTGGAGGCCAGTCCGGGCGAGCGGATGAGCAGGCGGTCGCGGCCATGCTCGCGGTGCCAGATCTGGAACAGCATGCGGTTCTCGTAGCGGTGGCCGTCGATGTTCGGCAAGCGGACCTCGTCGTCGTCGTCGGTCTCGTGCGCCAAGGCGAGCAGGATGCCGACGTATTGGGAAAGCTGGGCGTCGAACAGCTCGTCCACCTCCTTGACGGCGCGCTGGTAGGCCAGCCAGGCGGTCACCAGCCCGACCACCAACACGGCCAGCATGACCGGCACCAGCAGGCGGGCCTGGATCGAGGTCCTCATGCCACGGCCTCGAACAGGTAGCCGATGCCGCGCAGAGTCCGGATGCGGCTGTGGCCCAGCTTGCGGCGCAGGTGGTGGATGTAGACCTCGACCGCATTCGATTCGACGCCCTCGTCCCAGCCGTACAGCGCCGACTCCAGCTGGGCGCGCGAGATCACCTTGCCGGCATTGCGCATGAGCATCTCGAGGATGGCGAACTCCTTGGCCGGCACCTCCACCGGCACGGCGTCCAGGTACACCCGGCGCGCGGCCGGGTCGAGCACCAGGTCGCCGACCCGGATGGTCGGCGCGCTGGAGCCGCCGGCCCGGCGGATCAGGGCACGCAGGCGGGCCGCCAGTTCGTCCAGGTCGATCGGCTTGACCAGGTAGTCGTCGGCGCCGCTGTCGAGGCCGACCACCTTGTCGGTGGTGGCGTCGCGCGCGGTCAGGACGAGGACCGGGATGTCGTCGCCGGCACCGCGCAGGAGGCGCAGCAGGCTGAGTCCGTCCAGGCGCGGCAGGCCGAGGTCGAGCACCACGGCGGCGTATTCCTCGCTGGCCAGGGCCAGGCGGGCGCTCTCGCCGTCGCGCAGCCAGTCGGTCTGGAAGCCGCAATGGCGCAGGCCGGCCTGAAGGCCGTCGCCGAGCAGTTCGTCGTCTTCCACCAGGAGTATGCGCATGCCGATCCTCACGTTTCGCCGGCCATTATGCCCCGGCGCCTTAAGCCCTGCTTAAGCGCGGGTTAAGGCTGACCTAAGGCTGGCCGGCAAACATGCGACCCACGCCGGCCGCCCCGCGCTGCCGGCACCCCCCGACATTCGATAGGAGACCCCATCATGAGACCTTATCTTCTTCTGCTCGGCCTCGCCGTCGCGCCCAGCCTGTGGGCGGCCGGCCCGGCCCAGTTCATCGCCGAATACAGCGCCCAGGCCGGTGCCGGCTTCACGGCCGACGCGGCCCGCGGCAAGGCCTTCGCCGGCAAGAACTGGGGCGTCTCGGAGAAGCTGTCCAGCTGCACCGCCTGCCACACCGAGAACCCGCGCAACCCGGGCCGCCACGCGGTGACCGGCAAGACGATCCAGCCGCTCAGCCCGGCCGTCAATCCGGAACGCTTCAGCGACCCGGCCAAGGTCGAGAAGTGGTTCAAGCGCAACTGCAAGGAAGTCGTCGGACGCGCCTGCAGCCCGGCCGAAAAGGCCGATTTCATCCAGTTCGTCGCCGGAGCCCAATGACCATGAAACGATTCCTCATCGTCCTCGCGGCCCTCGCCGCCCTGCCCGCCTGGGCCGAACGCAACGCCCTGCCGACCGGCATGCCGGCCGCCTACCAGAGCGAATGCGGCAGCTGCCACACGCCCTTCCCGCCCGGCCTGCTCTCGGCCGCCGACTGGAAGGCCACCATGGCCGGCCTGGAAGACCACTTCGGCACGGACGCCAGCCTGGACGCCAAGAGCGCCGGCGCCATCTCGGCCTGGCTGGAAACGAACGCCAGCCGGCGCATCCAGGCGGCGGGCAAGCCGCCGCGCCTGACCACCACCGCCTGGTTCAAGCGCGAACACCGCGAGGTACCGACCAAGGCCTGGCAGGACAGCCGGGTCAAGAGCGCGGCCAACTGCGCTGCCTGCCACCGCGGCGCCGACCAGGGCCGCTACGGCGAACGCGAGATCGATATCCCCGGCATCGGCCGCTGGGAGGACTGACATGGAACGCGTCCTGGTATGGGATTGGCCGACCCGCATCGGCCACTGGCTCATGGCGCTCGCCTTCCTGGTCGCCTACCTGACCGGCGAGAGCGAGGAATGGCGGCTGGTGCACGTCTGGGCCGGCGGCGCCCTGGCCGGCCTGGTGGCGTTCCGCCTGTTCTGGGGCCTGGTGGGGACCCGGCACGCCCGGTTCGCCGACTTCGTCCGGGCACCGAAGGCCGCCTGGCACTACCTGACCGGCCTGGCCGGCGGCCGGGCCGAGCACTACACCGGCCACAACCCGGCCGGGGCCTACGCCATCCTGGCCCTGCTCGGGCTCGGCCTGGCCGCCGCCGCGACCGGCTGGCCGACCTACCAGGACATCGGCGGCGAATGGCTCGAGGAACTGCACGAGGGCGTGGTCAACGCCATGCTGGCAGTGGTCGTCGTCCACCTGGCCGGGGTCCTGGTCGGCAGCCTGGCGCACCGGGAGAACCTGCCGCGCGCCATGGTGACCGGCCTCAAGCTGGGCCGGCGCGACGAGGCGATCGCCGGCGCCGCCCTCTGGGCCGTACCGCTGCTCCTGGTGCTGGCGCTGTCCTGCGCCTGGTGGCTCAGCCTGTGACGGGCGCCCGCACCGGCCCGGCCGGGCGGCTGCGCGGCGGCCCGGCCTCGGCGTCGAGGTGGCGGCGCAGTGCCGCCAGCCCGGCCCGCGAGGCGAGCATGACGTCGAGCGGCCGGCGGCCGCCGAGTTTCACGTTGGGCAGGCGCAACCACTCGGCCGGGCAATCGGCGGCCTCGCCGTAGCGCCGGCGCAGGCGCTTGTTGATCGCCAGCAGGTGGCCGACCCGGCTGAGCAGGACGGCATCGTCCGCCAGCGGCCGCCCGTCCAGGTAGCCGTCCAGGCCGCGGGCATCGAGACCGAGCAGCCCGGCCTGCTCCTCGCGGCCCAATTGCCAGGCGGCGAACAGGCGCAGCACGGCCTGGGTCTCGGCAGCGCGCAGTTCGGGGCTGCGCGGGTCCAGGCGGCGGAACTCCGCGAACGCGCTGCCGCACAGTTCGTAGCCCTCGCGCCGGCGCCGGTGGCGCAACTGGCGCATGGCCTCGAGGCCCTTCTCGTAGCTGGCCAGCGGCTTTTCCCGGACCCGGCCGTTCTTGCCGGAGCGCGCGCCCGAGGCGGTCACCAGGGTCCAGCCGCCGAACAGGTCGGGGGCCAGCATGGCGGTGTAGTAGTTGTCGGAGTTCTGCCAACGTACGGTGAGCGGCTGTTCCATGGCACCTATCCCTTTCCCGGTCCGGACACGGGCGGGCCGGCATCCCGCCCGCTCCGGGCGTGCTCGGCTGGCTTCGACTTCCGGCTCAGGCGCATGACGTTCGTCCCTGGACTCGCTATCACCTCCAGCATAGCAATATCCGGACCGAAACCCAGGTTGCCACGATGAATCATGGCCTTAGCGCGACACCCCGAAAACGCGGCCGGGAGCGGCGCGGCAATTTCCGCCGCCCGTCCCCTACCAGAACTGCCAGTTCCCGGTAGCCAGTACCCAGACCCCGAGCATCAGGTTGGTGACGGCATGGGCCAGGATCGCCGGCCACAGGCTGCCGCTGGCCCGGTACAACCAGGTGTAGGCCAGGCCGGCCAGGATGCCGGCGAACCAGAGGGCATGCTCGACGCCGAACAGGACGCTGGACACCAGCACGGCGCGCAGGCTGAGCGCCGCCGGGGCCAGGGCCAGGAAATCGGAGCGGTCGATCCAGCGGGCCAGGAAGGCGCGCCAGAACAGTTCCTCCATGACCGGCACCACCACGGCCGCCCCGGCCAGGCGCACCGCCGCCAGCGACCAGATCAGGCCGCCGTCGGGTCCGGTCGGGCGATAGCCGGCGCCGCTGCCGAGACTGAGCCAGCCGACATCCAGGTTGATCCAGGCGACGAACACCACGGCACCGACGGCGGGCGCCGCCAGCCAGAGCCACGCCGCCTGCGCGGGCAGCACCCGCAGCTCGCCGTATTGGGGCAGGAAGGCCAGCAGGGCCGTGAGGACCAGGCCGATCTTGACCGGGTACAGCCAGGCCTGGTCGCCGCCGAAGACCTCGGCCAGGATCAGAAACAGGATGTACAGGGCAAACGGCAGGACGCGCGCCAGGATGGCGACGTCGAGCCGGCGGCCGGTCCGGGCCGGGCCGCTCAAGACCGCCCCGCCGACGCCGTGCCGACCCGGCCCGGCCGGGCCACGTGGCCGTATCGAATGTGCATGGAACCCCCTTTGTGAGCGTTGCCGTGGCGACCGGCACGCCCTGGTCATGGCCTGACTCTTGGCTTGCGTCGACGCCCGATCCGGCGCCGCCCGCGTGATGATAAGAAGTGGCGCGGCGGCCGTCGAGCCGTCCGCCTGAAATCGGCGCGGACCGCGGTCAGTCGAACGCGGTCCCGACCGAGAAGAAGTCGCACGCCCCCTCGTCGCCGGGGCGCGTGCGCGGCAGGAGGGCCTGGTCGTCGCCGTAGGCGTCCAGGTCGCCGGCATCCGGGATCGGCATCACGTACAGGTGAACGAACGCCGCCTCGACGCCCAGCGCGCTGCTGTCGACTTCCTCGGGTTTGTAAAAGATGGTCTCTGACATGGTCGGCACCTCCGCAAGATCGTGAGCCGCCAGGCTAGGGCCGGCGCGTTTACCGGCCGTGACAACGGCCGCCGCGAGCGACACGTGCCGGCCCGATGCGGCGGATATGCAACAGTCGCCGGCGCAGCGTGGTCATGCACGAGTAACGGCCTTGCAATATCATGCGGCTTTCCCAACCCAACGGACCGCCATGCGCCTTCGTCTGCTCGCCCTGCTGGCCTTCGCCGCCACCGCCACCCCTGCCCTCGCCGCCGACAGCGACGTCATCGCCCGCATGGGCGACGTCAGCCTCAAGGTCAGCGACGCCCGCCAACTGGCCGACCGCCTGCCCGCGTCGGAACGCAACCCGCAAATCCTGGAACGCCTGATCCGCACCGAACTGGTCCGCCGCAGCGTCGCCGCCGAGGCGCGCAAGCAGGGCTTCGACCGCAAGCCCGAGGTCGCGGCACGCATGGACCAGGCGGCCGAGCAGGCGCTGGTCGGCGCCTACGTCGGCAGCATCGCCAAGCCGCCCGCGGACTACCCGCCGGACAGCCTGGTCCGCCAGGCCTACGATGCCAGCAAGGACACCTTCACCCTGCCCAAGCGCTACCAGGTGAGCCAGATCTACGTCACCGGCACCGACGCCAAGGCGAAGGCCAAGGCCGATGACCTGTACCGCCAGGCGAGCGCCCGCAACGCCGATTTCGCGGCCGTCGCCCGCAAGTCCTCGCAGCACGCCGCCAGCGCGGCACGGGGTGGCGACATGGGCTGGCTGGCCGAGAAGGACATGCTGCCCGCGGTCGCCGGCGCCGTCGCGGCATTGAAGAAGAACGAGGTGGGCAAGCCCGTGCTCGGGCCGGCCGGCTATCACATCCTGCGCGTGACCGACTCCAAGGCGCCCGAACTGCTGCCCCTCGACAAGGTCCGGCCGGCGATCGTCCAGAGCCTGCGCCTGCGCCGGGCCAAGGAGATCGAGGCGTCCTACCTGGACGGCCTCGCGGCGAAGACGCCGATCGCCGTCGACGGCATCGGCCTGAGCGAACTGGCCAAGGGCAAGTAAGCCGGGCGGCAACGTCCGGCCGAGGCTACGACCGGAAGCCGGCCGTAGCGCGGCTCGGGCCGCGCCGGACTCAGTGGCTGTGGCAGCTGCCGCTGTCGCAGCTGTCGCCGCCCCCGCAGCAGCCGCAGCCGCCGTTGTCGGAACGGAACGGCCCGAGTTCGGGATGGCGGCGGGCGAATAGCTTGTAGAACTGCTGCACGACGACCCAGGCGAGCATGAGGATGAGGATGAGGCCGATGGTGACCAGGTAGGTGGCCATCGTCATTCCCCCGCGCCCAGGCCGGCGAAGCCCATGAAGGCCAGCGACAGCATGCCGGCCAGCATCAGGGAGAGGGCCGTACCCTGGACCACGTTGGGCACCTTGGACAGGTGCAGGCGCTCGCGCAGGCCGGCCATCAGGACCAGCGCCAGGGTGAAGCCGGCACCGGCACCGGCCGCGAAGGTGATGGACTGGGCGAAGCTGTACTCGCGCGCGGTCTGGAACAGGGCGACGCCGAGCACGGCGCAGTTGGTGGTGATCAGGGGCAGGTAGATACCCAGGGCGCGGAACAGGGCCGGGCTGTATTTCTTCAGCACCATCTCGACCAGTTGCACGGCGGAGGCGATCACCACGATGTAGGAGATCAGGCGCAGGAACTCGAGGTCGAAATGCACGACCAGCCAGTTCAGCCCGTAGGCGCACAGGCTGGCGACCAGCATCACGAAGGTGGTGGCGGCACCCATGGGGGCGGCGGTCTTCAACTGGCCGGAGACGCCCAGGAACGGGCACAGGCCGAGGAACATCGCCAGGACGAAGTTGTTCGAGAGTACGGCCGCGAGAAAGATTTGGCCTACGGAAATGTCACCCATGGACGTGTGCCTCCACCGGTTGGGCCGCGGCCGGCTTGCGCTGCTTCAGCCAGTTGAACAGGAGCAGCCAGGTGCCGAGGACGAAGAAGCCGCCCGGCGGCAGGACCATGACCACCCAGGGCTGGAAGTCGGGGCCGAACAGCGAGACGCCGAACAGCTTGCCCGCCCCGAGTATCTCGCGCACCGAACCGAGCGCGAACAGGCCGATGGTGAACCCCAGGCCCATGCCCATGGCGTTGACCACGGTACGCAGGGGCGGGTTCTTGGAAGCGTGCGCCTCGGCGCGGCCGAGGATGATGCAGTTCACCACGATGAGCTGGATGAAGGCGCCGAGGGCGTCGTACAGCTTGAGGCTGATGGCCTGGATCAGGTAGTCGACGATGGTCACGAAGGTGGCGATGATGACGATGTAGGTGGCGATGCGCACCTCCTTGGGCACCACCTTGCGGATCAGCGACACCAGCAGGGTCGAGCAGACCAGCACGAAGGTCGTGGCGACGCCCATGGACAGGGCATTGACTGCGGAAACCGACACCGCCAGGACCGGGCACATGCCCAGGACCATGACGAATACCGGGTTCTGCTTCCAGATACCCTCCATGAACTCTTCCATGTGGGTGAGCTGCTTTTGTCCAGGGATGGCCATCAGTTGCCCCTCAGCTTGTCCAGATTGGGCGCCAGGCGCGGCAGCAGCCGCTGGGCGCTCTCATTGATGCCCTTGCCGACCGCCTTGGAGGTCACGGTGGCGCCGGAGATGGCGTCGATCTCCCAGGGATTGCGCTTGGTACCGTGCTTGACCACCTTGATCGCGTTGGCCAGGGCCTTGCCGTCGGCGCTCAGGCGCACGTCCAGGGCCTGGAAGTTGGCCAGGAAGGCCTGGTCGGTGTAGATCTTGTCGCCGATACCCGGGGTCTCGCGCATGGACACCACGCCCAGCCCCGAGATCGCCTGCGTGGCCGGGTCATAGGCGTAGAGCACCCGCACGACGTCGGCGTAGCCGGTGGCGGCGCCTTCGGCGGCAATGCCCTTGAGGGCGCCGGCCTGGTCATAGGCGGCATAGAACTCGACCGCGCCGGTCGGCGTCTGCGGCCCGGCCGGGGCGATGCCGTCCGCGGTGGCGACGAATTCCTTCATGCTGGCGGCGCCCGGCACCACCTTGAACACGGCCCGCTCGAGGGCGATGCGCTTGTTCGCGGTCACCGCGTTCAGGGTGCCGTGGTAGGTGGACACGATGAGCACCCCGCACAGGGTGGCCACCAGGCCGAGGGTGGCGATCATCACGCGGCCGGGAGTGACGGCCATGGCAGTGGCGTCGTTCATGCCTGGTCCCTCCGTGCGCCGAATACCTTGGGCTGGGTGTACTGGTCGATCAGCGGCGCCAGGGCGTTGCCGATCAGGATGGCGTACATGACCCTTCGGTGAGGCCGCCGAAATAGCGGATCATCACCGTGACCACGCCGATCAGGCCCCCGTATATCCACACCCCCTTGGGCGTCACCGGCGAGGTGGCCATGTCGGTGGCCATGAAGACCGCGCCCAGCATGAGACCGCCGGACAGGAGCACGAAGAACGGGTCGGGGTAGCGCTGCGGGCCGAACAGGTGGAAGGCCCAGGCGGTCAGCGCGGCGGCGCCCAGGACGGCCACCGGGATGCGCCAGTCCATGAACTTGCGCGCGGCGAGGTACAGGCCGCAGACCAGGATCAGGAGCGCCGAGGTCTCACCGGCCGAGGCGGTCACCGCGCCGGTCAGGAAATCGCTCGGCGCGGCGAGCACGTTCTCGAATTTCCAGCGCGCCATCGGCGTGGCGCCGGTAAAGCCGTCGACCGCCGCCTTGGCCCAGGCCGAGATGTCCGGCGGGGTCATCAGGGGCAGGGTGAACGTGGTCGGGATGAAGCTGGTGAAACGTCCCGGGGCGTAGGCCGGCACCCAGGTGGTGATGGAGACCGGGAAGGCGGCCTGGACGAAGGCGCGCCCGACCAGGGCCGGGTTGAACACGTTGTGGCCGAGGCCGCCGAATAGGGCCTTGCCAAGGGCGATGGCCGCGATGCCGGCGACCGCACCCATCCAGAGCGGGAAGGACGGCGGCAGGGTGAGCGCCAGAAGCAGCCCGGTGATGGTGGCGCTCCAGTCCGACAGGGTGCTGGCGGTGCCGGACAGGCGGTTGACCGCCCGTTCGGTGAGCAGACAGGCCAGGGTGACGGTGGCCATCAGGGCCAGGGCCGAGAGGCCGTACTGCCAGACCGAGAAGGCGGCGATGGGAAGCAATGCCAGCACCACGTGCAGCATGATCTTCTCGACGCCGACCGGGCGCCGGACGTGCGGCGCGGCACGCAATTCAATGCGGGAGGGTTTGCCAATCATGTTGTGTCAGGCGTAGGCGACGGATTGTTGGGTACGCGGCGATGGCGTCGGCAGGCCGGCTTCGTCGTGCGCGATCCAGGCCCGCAGGACCCGGTCCAGTTCGCGCGGCGTCAGGCGGCGGCCGGCCGGCTCGGCCAGACGTTCGACGAGTTTACGACAGCAGGAGAAGAAACGGCCATATTCGGGATCGTGCTCGCTGCGCGCCAGATAGCCGCAGTCGCCGGAACCGAGCGCATAGGCGGCGGCGGCCACCCGGCCGTCGTAGATGAAGTACAACTCGGGGAAATGGAAGTGCAGGTACTTCGAGGCGACCGAGCGGGCCTGGTCGGCGGGCATGTCCGCGAACACGTCCATGACCCGCTTGTGCATCTCGAACATGAGCGCGGGATCGATCCGCTCGGCGGTGGCGATGCCGGCGAACCAGCGGTCGACGCCGGACTGGCCCAGGCGGTGGGCGGCGAACTCCGGCGAGAAACCGGGCACCTCGACGCCGCGCTCGGCGCAGACGCGCACGATCATGCGCAGCTTGTCGGCGACGATCTCGTCCTGGAAGTGGGTCCGGTGCATGAAGCACAACTCGTAGAGGGCGCGCGTACGCGGGTCGAGCACGGACTCGGCCAGGACGTCGGCGATGAACTCGCGGGTGATTTCGCTTTTCATGATGGACGGGGAAGTGGGGTTGGAACCTAGCCCTTGGTCTCGGGGACCGGGTGACGCCGGCCGCCGGTCTTGCGTTCTTCGCCTTCGGCATGGCCGAAGTCGAAACGCTCGCCGCTTTCGTGGATCTCGATCTTGGCCTTGGCGATCTCGGCACGCTGGCGCAGGACGCTCTTGGCGGCACGGAATTGCTGTACCAGGGGGATGTTGGACGGGCACACGTAGGTGCAGCAACCGCATTCGAAGCAGTCGCCCAGATGGTAACGGCTGCCCATCAGTTCGTATTCGGAACTGCCGGCCAGGAGGCCGAGCATGGACGGGTTCAGGCCCATCGGACAGGCCTGCACGCATTCGCCGCACTTGATGCAGGCATAGCTGCTGCGGTCGCTCTCCGCCTTCACGGCGCGACGATCGAACACCAGGATGCCGGAAACGCCCTTGGTGATCGGGACGTCCAGCGAGGCGATGGCCTGGCCCATCATGGGCCCGCCGAGGATGATCTCGCGTTCGCTGACGTCTTCGGCACCGGCCCATTCGAGCACGTGGCGCAACGGGGTGCCGATGGGCACCCAGTAGTCGCCCGGCCGTTTGATGCCGGGCCCGGTCAGCGTGACCGCGCGTTCGGTAAGTCCCTGGCCGAGGGGGAGGAGCCTGCCCAACAAGGCCAACGTACCGACGTTGTTGACCACTACGCCGACTTCGGAGGGCAGGCCACCGGCCGGGACTTCCAGGCCCAGAGCGGACTTGATGAGCATCTTCTCCGCACCCTGGGGATATTTCGTTTCCACCGCCGCGACGGCGATGCTGCCGTCGGCGGGCAGCGCGGCGCGGACCGCCTCGACGGCGTCCGGCTTGTTGTCCTCGATACCGATCACGGCCTTCTCGGCGCCGACCGCGCGCATGGCGTAGCGGATGCCCAGCATGAGGTCGTCGGTGCGCTCGAGCATGACCCGGTGGTCGCAGGTGAGGTAGGGCTCGCATTCGCAGCCGTTCACCACCAGGGTGTGGATCTTGCGTCCCTTGGGCACCGTCAGCTTGGCGTGGCTGGGGAAGGCGGCGCCGCCCAGGCCGACCATGCCGGAGTCCTGGACGGCCTGGATGATCTCCTGGGCCGACAGGGCGTCCATGTCGCGCGGCGTACCCCAGCGTACCTCCTGGGTCGACGCCTCGTAGGTGCGGATGACGATGCTTTCGGTCCACGGACCGCGTGCCGACGGCCGCAGCTCGATGGCCTCCACCACGCCGTCCACGGGGGCATGGATGGGCACCGAGAGGAACCCCTCGGCGCGCGCGATGAGTTGTCCGCGAACGACCTCCTGGCCCACCGCGACGATGGGCACCGCCGGCTTGCCGATGTGCTGCGCGAGGGGGAGGATCATGCGCGGCGCAAACGGCAACCGACGGAGCGGCGTGCCAGCAGTGCTCTTGTTGCTCGCGGGGTGTACCCCACGGGCGAAAGTCTTGCGCCTAAAGATAGAAAGAAGGCTCATCTTCAGTTCCGCGAACGGTGAAACGTGAAGGGAGCGCCGCACGGGTCCGGGCGTATCGAAAACCCCTGCGGCGACCTCATTCACTTTTCAAGTTCCAGGTTTCACACGTTCGATCAGTTGAACTTCGCGGCGCGGGCGATCAGCTTGTCGATGCCCGGTTCGCTCATGTTCCACGGCGTGCCCGGATGGATGCAGCTCGCCGTGCACTTCTCGGCCGCCTTCACCAGGTTGGCGTAGGTGGTGCCCTGGGCGTTGAGCACAACGGCCTGCTTCTGGTCGTTGTACTGGAAGGCCTTCGGTGCCAGGTTGGTACATTCGTCGCAGGCCGTGCATTCCGGGCTGTCGATCCACACCGCCTCGTAGCCGTCGGCCGTGGCGGCCGGCTTGGCCGGGGCCGCCGCAGCGGCGGCCGCGGGGGCGGCAACCGTGTCCATGGCCACGCCGCCACCGAAGGCGGCCAGGCTCGCGGACAGCTTCTGGACCAGTTCGGCGCGGGCCTTGTCGGCGATCGCCTGTTCGTCCACCGCCTCGCGGTTCAGACCGGCCAGATCCTTCAACTGCTGCCAGAAGGCCTGCCGCTCCTCGCACGACTTGACCAACTCCTGGGACACCAGGACGCGCATCAGACGGTTCTTCTTGTCGACCGCCCAGATGTACGGGAACTTGCCTTCGCGGTCGTCCTCGGCCATGGCCAGGAAGTCGGACAGCAGGACCATGTCGGCGTTCCAGGTCTCCTGGGGCGCCTTCTTGAACTGCTTGGCGAAGCGGCCTTCGGTCAGGGCGAAGTCGGCGAAGGTGAAGGGCAGGACCATCTTCTGCTCATTGCCTTCGGCGTCCTTGTAGACCAGGGTGTACTCGGGCCAGTCGGTGTCCATGGCCGGGTTGCCTTCCAGGGACACGCACTCGCTGAAGGTGGTGCCGAGGTCGGGGTCGTACTTGAACAGCGGGTAGGCGCGCGATTCCACGGCCAGCTTGGACTGCTCGGTGGCGCGGTCGTCGCCGACACCGTGCTCGACCGGGCAGACGGCGTAGATGTTGAACATCGCAGGACGCGAGCTGTTCAGGCCCTCGATGTAGCCTTCGATCAGGTGGGTCGGGCTGGAGATCGCGCTCTGCAGGATGTAGCTGGTGCGGTGCGCCATGCCGATGACGCTGATCTCCTTGCGCACTTCCTGCTTGCCCTTGATCGCCTTGCCGTAGGGCGACATGTCGGCGACCTGGCCGACGAAGGTGGAGGTGCAGGCCTGGCCGCCGGTGTTGGAGTAGACCTGGGTGTCGACCACCATGATCTTCACCGGCTTGCCGGTCATCAGGGCACGCGACAGGTTCTGGAAGCCGATGTCGTACATGGCGCCGTCACCGCCCACGGCCACGACCGGCGGGCAAAGCTTGAATTCCTCGTCGCTGAAGCCTTCCCAGGTGAAGTGGGTGAAGAAGGCATCATGCTCGAGCGGGTTGTAGCCGCCGTTCAGTTCGATCTCCGCCATGCGCACGGCCTTGAAGCCTTCCGCCATCTTGACCATGTGGCCCTCGAACAGGCCCAGGGCCACGGACGGGGAATCCTGGAACAGGTGCGAGGTGAACGGGAACGGATACGGGTTGTAGGGATAGGTGGACGCCCACACCGAGGTGCAACCGGTGGAGTTGGCGATACCCATCTCGGCGCGGCCGCGCTTGGTCGGGCCCTCGACATAGCGCCAGCGCAGGTCCTTCAGCTTTTCCAGGAGCTGGGTGGCCCACTGCAGCCACTGCGGATCGATGGGCTGGCCGGCCTTGTTCTCCATGAGGCGACCGGACAGGTTGGCCAGGGTCAGGTCCTGGCCCTTGGCCGCCTCGACCGCGGCCTTGACGGCCTTGCTGTCGGTGAAGTCGACCGACTCGGTCAGCTTCATGCGGATGTGCTTCTCCAAGCCCATGATCAGGCCGTCGATCTTGGCGACGAACTGCTCGACACGCGGCTGCATCAGGGCGGTCACCGTGGCGGTGAACAGGTGGATGGCGGTCTTCTCGCCGCAACCCAGGCAGGCGCCGTCGCCGCAGGCCATGGAACCGTAGTTCTTCTTGTCCAGCAGCAGGGTTTCCAGGGCGCCGATCTTCTCGTCCAGGCTGTCGATGCGGCTGTACTTCTGCGGCGTGGTGGGCAGGTCGAGCCAGAACTTCCAGTCCTTGCGCAGGCCGTCGATGGATTCCGAGGTCTGGGTGACCATCTTCAGGGCATCGTCGTCGCAGACGTCGACGCAGATCGCGCAACCCTTGCAGGTGTACGGGTTGACCGTGATGGAGAACAGGCCGCCGCTGCCGGCGCCCTTCTTCTCGCGGTTGGTCCAGTAGGGCTTGGTGGTGGCGAACTTGAAGCCGCCGATGCCGCTCCGCAGGAGGTCGAACTCGGCCGCCAGGCGCTCGCGTTCCTCGCCCTGGGCGGGATCCTCGGCCAGGGTGTTGTCGATGGCCTTTTCGAACAGCGCGCGGACGTCCAGGCCGTCCTTGTCGAGCATGCCGCGCAGCTTCTTCTCGATGGTCCGGCTGGCCTTGCGCAGGAAGCGGGTCGGGCGGCCGCCCATTTCGATGTCGGTGATCGCGGTATTGAGCACCTCGGCGACGTCGGTCACCAAGCCGGGGATGGCGGAGTCCGGGCACTGCGTGTAGCAGTTGCCGCAGGCGGTGCAGTTCTCGGCGATCCACTCCGGATGTTCGAAGCGAATCTGGGTCATGTCGCGGAACACGCCGGTGACGGCCGGGATCACGGCCATGCCCATGAACGGATCGACCAGGTTGTCGGAGCCCTTGCCGGTGGCGTAGAAGCTGCCGGTGGCCTGCCAGAAGCGGTGGATGTCGGCGGCGCTGCCGTCACCTTCCGGCTGCTCCTTGAGCATCATCGGGATGGCGATCTCGCTCTTCAGAGCGGCCTGGCGGGCACCCACCTGCATGACCTCGGCGGGCAGTTCCTTGAGTTCCTCGTAGCCGCGCTTGACCACGCGCAGGTTGTCCTCGACGACGCGCTTGCCCTTCTTGCCGAACTTGTCGTTGAGCTGGTTCTCGATCGCCTTGAACAGGGTCTCCTCGGTCAGGCCGGCACGGTCCTTGATGTCCGAGGCACGGAAGAAGGCGCCCTGGAACACGTTGCCCTGCATACGCAGTTGCAGGTCGGGGTTGGAGGCTTCTTCACGGGCGACCTGGAAGGCGTCCAGGTAGTAGACCTTGATGCCCTGGTCGACGATGGTCTTCTGGACATGGACCGGGAAGCTCGCCCAGACAGCCTCGGCGGAATCCAGGTTGCTCTGGATGATGAACACGCCGCCCTTGGACAGGCCGGCCACCGCGTTGGTGTGCAGGAAGACCTGCGGGTCGGGCGACAGGACGACGTCGACAATGCTGTATTCGCAGTTGACGCGGATCGGTTCCGGGGCGGCCGACAGGTAGTAGGTGGTCGGCTGGCCCTTCTTCTCGGAACCGTACTTCGGGTTGGCCTTGATGTCCCAGCCGAGCAGCTCGAACAGGGTCATGGCCAGGTTCTTGCCGGTGGTCACGGCGCCCCAGCCGCCGACCGAGTGCATGCGCACGGCGATGGCGCCCTTGGGCATCAGGTTGGGGTTGACGGAACCGCGCAGGGCCATTTCCTTGATGCGCGGGTAGGCGGCCTTGAGCTCCTGCATCCAGACTTCCTGGGCGGGCGTGGCCGCCTCGTCGCGCACGAAGTCGACGGACAGGTAGTAGAACTTGCGTTGGCTGCCGCCCGGCAGCATGTTCTCGACCGCGGCCACCAGCGCTTCCGGCTGCAGGTCGCGGGAACCGAGGCCGTAGCAGCCGGAGTACAGGCGCGGCATGTCCTTGGCACCGGCAAAGGAGGCGTAATTGTCGTACGGCTTGTCGCCCTCGGCGGCACCGTTCTCCAGGCACTTGGCGACCGTGGCGCGCACTTCGCGCATCAACGGCAGGTCCTCGGACATGGGCTGGTCGGTGCGCTCGAGCACGGCGACACCCTTCTTGCCCTTCAGGACGTGCCCGAGCAGGTCGCCCGGGAAGGGACGGAACATGGTCATGTGGACCACGCCCACCTTGATCTTCTTCTCGTTGCGCAGCCAGTCGGCGACGGCCTCGGCCTGCACCACCATGGAACCCTGACCCAGGATGACGTAGTCGGCATCCTCGCAACGATAGGTGTCGATGCGGCCATAGCGGCGGCCGGTCAGCTGGGTGAACTCGGCCATGCACTGCTCGGCCAGGGCCGGGATGTGCTGGAAGAAATACGGCCGCTGGGCGGCGACGGACTGCATGTAGCCGTCCTGGTTGGCGACACCGCCGGAGGCGACCGGGGCGTCGACGTCCCAGAGCGCGGGCACACGGCGGCGCTTGGGACCGTAGATCAGGCGCTGGGCCGGGGTCGGGGTGTCGATGATGTCGTCGGCCTTGCCGAGGAACTCCGCCACCAGTTGCTTCTCGGGCACCAGCACCGGCTCGATCAGGTGGGTGGTGAGGAAGCCGTCCATGGCGACGACAGCCGGGGTCAGCGACAGCTCGGCGGTCTTGCGGGCGATCATGTTCATGTCCGCGGCGGCCTGGGCATTGCGGGCGAAGACCTGGATGAAGCCGGTGTCGTCGACGCAGTGGTAGTCATCGTGGCCGCAGTGGACGTTCAGGGTAGCCTTGGTGATGGCGCGGCAACCCATGTTCAGGACGTAGGGAAGACGCTTGCCGACCGCGCCGTAGAGCGACTCGTGCATGAAGGCAGCGCCCTGGGCGGAGGTGAAATTGACCGCGCGCATGCCGGTCATGGACAGGCCGGCGGTGACACCGGCGGCGGCGTGCTCGGACTCCGGCTCGACGAAGATCAGGGGCCGGCCGGCACTGTTGACGTGGCCGGCAGCGGCGGCCTCGGCCCAATACTCGCCCATCTGGGTGGAGGGGGTGATGGGGTAGGCGCCGGCGGCGTCGGTGGACTCCCGCTCGACCAGAATCACGGCGGTGTTGCCGTCGATGGCGTCGCGAACGCCGGGATACTTCACCAACTCGGCCTTGGTACCGGCGGCAGCAGTCGCTTCCTGCATGTTGTTCTTCGGATTGAATAGCTTCTTGAACATGGATCCAGCCCCTCTCTAGACTTAAACTTCGCTTGCCACCGGCAAAGCGGAAATACGCACAATCTTCTTCGCAGCGACACCCCGGGTGGCCCGACCGCTATCCATCCAGACGATGGCACCGGTCGGGCAACGCGCGATGACATCGGACGTCGCCAAGGCATTCTTGGAGTAATCGATGGCCGCCAGGTTGTTGTTCAGCCGCATCAACCCCGGGGCCGCATCGGCCACACACTTGCCGCACGCCGTGCAGGAAACCTCGCATTGCAGGGCGGCCGTGTCGCCGTCGGCGTGGTTCTTGCAGGCAACCCAAAGCTTTCGCGACACCGGCTCGAGCGAGAACAGGCCCTTCGGGCAAATCTCGACGCAGTCGCCGCAGGCCGTGCACTTGCTGGGATCGACTACCGGCAGGCCATATTGATTCATGCTGATGGCGTTGAAATCGCACACCGATTCGCAGTCGCCCAGGCCCAGGCAGCCCCAGTCGCAGGCCTTGCCGCCACCGGCCACCGTGGTCGCCGCGCGGCAGGAACCGAGCCCGGCATAGTGCGCCCGCATGCGGGCGACGTGGCGACCGCCGGCACAAGCCAGACGCGCCACCCGCTTCTCGACGTCACCCATGTCGACGCCGAGGACGGAGGCGATGTATTCGTTCATATCGGAACTGTTGACCGTGCAGCGGGCCGGCTCGGTGTGTCCGGCGACCAGCTCCTCCGCGAAGTTCCGGCAGCCGGCCGTCCCGCAGGCGCCGCAGTTGGACTTCGGCAACAGCGATTCGACCTCTTCAATACGCGGGTCTTCATAGACATGCAGACGCTTGCTCGCCACAGCGAGCAGCCACGCCAAAGCGGCCCCGAGAGCCGCCATAAAGCCCCCTGCCATCGTCACACCTAGCACCGTATCCATCGCCTCGCTCCTATCCCGACTATTTCAGTCAGGTAATAAAGACATTTAGGTCTTAATTATTTCTGGACGGAGTCTATAAATTTTTAATAATTTGACACGGCAATTATTTCAATCTCAAATATTGGTGATTTCAATGGACAGGATTGCGCCATGACCGAGGACTCCCCTCTGTACTACAAGAACAACCGCCTCAAGCAGCTGCGGGCCTTTCATCAGGTCGTGCGGTGCGGAAGCATTTCCAAGGCGGCCGAGAAGTTGTTCCTGTCGCAGCCTTCGGTGTCTTTGCAGATCCAGGCGCTGGAGCGCGAACTGGCGGTGACGCTGTTCGAGCGGCGCGGTCCGCATCTCAAGTTGACGCCCGAAGGTGACGTCCTGTACCACTTGGCGGAGCCTCTTGTAGACGGTATAGACAAGCTTCAAGAGAATTTCACCGCCCATTTCGGAAAACTGGAATCGGGCGAATTGAACATCGGCGCAGGCGAATCGACCATCCTCTACATCATGCCGGAGCCGGTGCGCCGGTTCGTCGAGGCCTACCCGAAAGTGCAGCTGAAGATGCACAACGTCACGGGTCGCGACGGCCTCAAGATGCTCAAGGCGGACGAGATCGACTTCGCGGTCGGATCCATGCTGGACGTCCCGGAGGACATCGAATACCGCCCGGTGGTCACCTTCGATCCGATGCTCATCACTCCCGTCGACCACCCGCTTGCCGACAAGGCGCGTGCCGGCGAGGAAGTGACCCTGGAGGACGTCAGCCACTATGGGCTGATCCTGCCGCCGTCGCACCTGTCGACCTGGCGCATCGTCAAGTATGTCTTCCAGCAGCACAACCTGACCTTCTCGGTCACCCTGGAAGCTGGCGGCTGGGAGGTGATCAAGAAGTACGTCGAGTTGGGCATGGGGGTGTCGATCGTCACCGACATCTGCCTGACCGGGGAAGAGAAGCTGATGCGCATCCCGCTGACCAAGTACTTCCCCCAGCGCGGCTACGGCCTGGTACTGCGCAAGGGCCGCTTCCTCTCGCCCCAGGCGCGCCGGTTCATCGAAATAATGGAAGAGGTCTATGCCAGCGGCGAGTCTCTGCTCGTGCAGGCGCACGGCGTGCCCAGCCTCGGCAGTGGCCTCGGCGACGGGATCGCGAAGAAACCGCGGAAGCGCAAGCCGGCCAAGTAACCGCCCGCCCCGGTGCGGGCGGGCGCCTAGTCGTTGTCGAGTATGGTCACCGTGACGGTCTTGTTGGCGGCCAGGGTCGCCCCGCGTGCCGAGCTGAGACTGACCTTGAAGGTCTCACTGCTTTCCTGCAGGGCGTCGTCGATCACGGGGACGGTGATGGTCTTCGGCGTGGCGTCCCCGGCGGCCCAGTAGAGTTTGCCGCTGACCGCCTTGAAGTCGATTCCCGAGCGCGCCGTGCCGCTCGCGGTGGCGAACGAAACGCTTGCCGAGGCGTTCGCGTCGCCCAGGCGCAGGACCGTCAGCACGATGGCGCCGTCGCCCTCCGAAACCGACGCCGTCGCCGATTCGAACGCGAGGTTCTTGTCGTTGTCGAGGATGCTCACCTCGGTACTGGCGTTGCTGCCCAAGGCCGCCCCGACCGGACTGCTCAGGTTGACCAGGAAGGATTCCGTCGCTTCATACTGGCTGTCGTTGCTGATGCTGATGGCGATGCTCTGTTTGCTGACACCGGCCGCGAAGCTCAGGGTGCCGCTCTTGGCCGTATAGTCCTTCCCGGCCAGGGCCGTGCCGTTCGCGGTGGCATATTTGACCGACACCGATCCGGTGGTCCCGCCCTCGCGCAGGACCGGGATGGTTATCTTGCTGGTCCCCTCGGTCACGCTGTAGCTCGGCGCTCCGAACTGCAACGTCTGGCCGCTGCCCACCGCGTACGCCGCCTTCAATGTGACACCGCTGTACGAGGCGTAGCCGTAGAGCATGATGTAGTAGCGGCCCGCGACCGGGTTGCTGAAGGTGCAGGTTTCCGCGTTGCCGGTCAGCCATGGCCGGCAGTCATACGCGGTCGTGGTCGGCAGGCTGCCGGCGCGCACATACAGATCCGCGTCGCCGGTGCCCCCGGAAATGGTGACGGTGAGGCCGGTCGCGCCACTCGGGACATCGATATAGAAGTAGGCGCTGCTCGCCGAGGCACCGGCGAGATTGGTGACCGACTGGCCGTTGGTCAGCGCCGTCGAGGCGGCGACGAACGAGGCCGAGACCGTCTTGTTGGCCGCCATGGACAGGATGCATTGCGGATCGCTGCCGCCGCAGTCGCCGCTCCATCCGGCGAAGGCGTAACCACTGTTCGGAACCGCGCTGAGCGTGACCGATGCACCCGGCTGGTACACCCCGGAAGCCGGCGACACCGAACCGCCCTCGGCCGGACTGGCATGGCTGACCAGGATCGCCTTGTCCGCAGTCGCCAGCGCGGTGGTCAAGTCCAGGCGCGGCTTGACCAGGCTGTTGCGCGGGTCGGTGACGGCTTGGCCCTGCTGCAGGCGGACGGCCAGTTGATCGGCGCTGTCGGCCGGAAAGACCGAGCGCAGGACGGCGGCGGCACCGGCCACGTGGGGGGTCGCCTGCGACGTCCCGCTCATGGACACGTCGGCGGCATCGATGATCGAGCCGGGCGCCAGCATGGTCAGGAACGGGGCGCTGTCCGACCAGCAGGTCACCTTGTCGGCGGCGGTGGTGGCATCGCTGCAGATGCCCCAGTGCATGGCGCCGAGCGCCGAGTCGTACACGGCGCCGACGGACACGACGTTGGCGTAGGCCGCCGGCATGCCGAGCGAATTGGTGTAACCGTCGTTGCCGGCCGCCGCGACCACCACGATGCCGGCATCGACCGCGCTCTGGATGGCCGTGCCCCAGGCGTCGGACGGCGACACCGGGCTGTAGTAGCGGCCGCTGCCCAGGCTCATGTTGATCGCGGCGATGTGGTAGGTCGCCTTGTTGGTGACGCACCAGTTGATGGCGCTGAGGATGTCGCTGTCATAGGCATAGCCGTCGGTCCGGAAGACGTCGAGGGCCAGGATGTTGGCCACCGGCGCGACGCCGAGCACGATACCGGCCACGTTGGTGCCGTGGCCGTCGTCGTCGAGGACGCCGTCGGAGGGCGCGAAGTCGTGCGCGTAGCTGACCCGGCAGCTCTCCGCCGGGGCGCCCGGCGCCGAACAGGTACCGAACGCGGCACGGGTGTAGTCGACGCCGGTATCGAGCACGGCCACGGAACTGCCCGCGCCGCCATAGCCGGCACCGTCGGCCCAGGCCTCGGGCTGGTGGATCAGGGGCAGGCTTTCGGTCAGATAGGCCTCGTTGCGTTTGTTCTCGTCGACGGCGAGCACCTTGGCGTTCCCGGCCAGCCGTTCAAGCGCCCGTTGCGAGCGCACCCGCACGTGCAGCACGGGGAGCACGGCGTAGTCGTGCAGCACTTCCGTATCGGGGTCCGCGACGTCCTGCTCGATGCCCGCTTTGAGCAGGTCGAGGCGCCGTTTCCAATCGCCCAGGCGTTGCACGTACTCCGGCTTCGCCTGGCGATACCAAGGCCGGGGCGCCGCCTTTTGCTGGGCGGCCCGTTCCGTGCTGTCATCGAGCAGGACCAGGGCCTCGACCGGTTGCTCGAGGGCCGCCTGGGCCTGGACCCGCGCCGCCACCTTGTCCTGCCAGGTCGTCGTTGCCGCCTGGCCGGGCAACGGCAATGCGGCACTCGCCAGGAGGAGGACGCAGCAACCGCGCAACAGCCGCCTCGCGGTGCCTGCCAGGAAATGAAACTGGGCCATGACCGAACGCTGTTTCATGGAACCACCCTCCCCCGTCGTGTCACCTCTTTCAACCATAGGTGAAAATACGGGGCGGGCACAGGCACTCTGCCGCCCTCCCGGCCGGCCTGGTTCAAATGTACCGCTCCCGGACATTCGACGTGGCGACGCCGGGCGCGGCCGGCGCCCGGCTTGGAAAGGGGGGGCGACCGGGCCGGGGCTCCCCGGCGCCGCCGCGCGGCGCGACGGTCAGCCCAGGGACATCTGCACCGAGTAGGCGCACAAGGTCATGAGCGGCTGCGGCAGGATGCCGAGCAGCAGGATGGCCAGGCCGTTTGCCGAGAGCAGCATGTGGGCGTCGCCGGCATGGCTGGCGGGAATGGTGTCGGTCGCCGCCGGGGCGTCGAAATACATCAGCTTGACCACCCGCAGGTAGTAGAAGGCGCCGATCAGGGAGAACATCACCGCCACCACCGCGAGCCAGATCCAGCCGGCGCCGATGAGCGCCTGGAGAACGGTCAGCTTGGCATAGAACCCGACGAACGGCGGCAGGCCGGCCATGGACAGCATGAACATGCCCATCACCGCTGCCAGCCAGGGATGTTTGGCGTTGAGGCCCTTGTAGTCGTCCAGTTCCTCGGCCTCGACCCCGGCCCGGGACAGGTAGGCGACCATGCCGAAGCCGCCCAGGCTCATGAGCACGTAGGTCACGGCGTAGAACATGGCGCCGGAATAGCCGGCCAGGCTGCCGTTCATGATGCCGAGCAGGACGAAGCCCATGTGCGAGATGGTCGAATACGCCAGCATGCGCTTGATGTTGGTCTGCATGATGGCGGCCAGGTTGCCGATCGCCAGCGAGGCGACCGCCATCACCGCAAGCATCTGCTGCCAGTCGCCGTGCGCCGGCTGCAGGCCGTCGGCGAGCAGACGCATGGCGAAGGCGAAGGCGGCCAGTTTCGGGGCGGAGCCGACGAACAGGGCAACGGCCGTCGGGGCACCGTGGTAGACGTCCGGTATCCACATGTGGAAAGGCGCCGCACCGAGCTTGAAGCCCAGGCCGGCGACCACGAAGACCAGGGCGAAGACCAGGACCTTCTCGCTCTTGACACCGCCGTGCACCACCTCGGCGATGCGTCCGAGTTCCAGCGAACCGGTCAGGCCGTAAAGCAGCGACATGCCGTACAGGAGCAGGCCCGAGGCCAGGGCGCCAAGGACGAAGTACTTCATCGCCGCCTCGGAGGCGCGCACGTCGTCCCGGCGCATCGCGACCATGGCATAGAGCGCCAGGGAAAGCAGTTCCAGGCCCAGGTACAGGGTCAGGAAGTGGGCCGCCGAGATCATCACCATCATGCCGAGGACGGCGAACAGCAGGAGCGCCAGGTAGTCGCCGCCCAGCATGCCGCGGTCGGCCAGGTATTGGCGCGAATAGATCACCGCCATGATCGCCGAGAAGCAGGTCAGCACCTTGAGGGTCGCGCCCATGGCGTCGTTGATGTAGAGGCCGCCGAACGCCAGCCGGGTCTCGGGACTGCCGGCGAAGGCGACCACCACGCAGCCGAGCAGGAGGCCGAGCAGGGTGGTGATGTAGGCCGCGTTCTTGGAGCCGCCGTAGGCCTCGATGAGCAGGACCACGCTGGCCACGACCAGCAGGCTGATCTCGGGCAGGGCGATGAGGAAGTCGGTCGAGGGTGGGATCATGGCGGTCAGTAGACGAGTTTGCTGTGAGCGACGTGCTCGAGCAGATGGTTGACGGAGGCGTGCATCACGTCGGTGACCGGCAGCGGGTACAGACCCATGGCCAGCACGCAGACCGCGAGCAGGGCGAGCACCAGGAATTCCCGGCCGTCGATGTCGGTCAGCTCGGCGACGTGCGGATTGGCCACCTTGCCGAAGACCACCCGCTTGTACATCCACAGGGTGTAGGCGGCGCCGAAGATCAGGGTCAGGGCGGCGGCGGCGGCCCACCAGAAGTTCACCTTCACGGCGCCCAGCACGACCATGAACTCGCCGACGAAGCCGGAGGTGCCCGGCAGGCCGGCGTTGGCCATGGCGAACAGCATGAACAGGGCGGCGAACTTGGGCATGGTGTTGGCCACGCCGCCGTAGTCGGCGATCTGGCGCGAGTGCATGCGGTCGTACATGACGCCGATGCACAGGAACAAGGCCGCGGAGACGAAGCCGTGCGAGATCATCTGGACCAGGCCGCCCTCGATGCCGAGCGGGTTGAACAACATGAAGCCGAGGGTGACGAAGCCCATGTGGGCGATCGAGGAATAGGCGATCAGCTTCTTCATGTCGGCCTGCACCAGGGCCACGAGGCCGATGTAGACGACCGCGACCAGCGAGAAGGCGACGATCAGCCAGGCGAGTTCATGGCTGGCGTCCGGCACGATGGGCAGGGTGAAGCGCAGGAAACCGTAGGCGCCCACCTTCAGGGTGATCGCGGCCAGCACCACGGAACCGCCGGTCGGCGCCTCGACGTGGGCGTCCGGCAGCCAGGTGTGTACCGGCCACATCGGGACCTTGACCGCGAAGGCGAAGAAGAAGGCGACGAAGAGCAGTATCTGGGCGGTCATGGTCAGGCCGACCCGATGCCATTCCAGGATCTCGAAGCTGCCGCCGCTCTGGAAGAACAGGTAGATCATCGCCACCAGCATGAGCAGGGAGCCGAGCAGGGTGTACAGGAAGAACTTGATCGCCGCATAGACCCGGTTCGGGCCGCCCCACATGCCGATGATCAGGTAGAGCGGGATCAGCATGGCCTCGAAGAAGACGTAGAACAGGACCCCGTCGAGGGCGGCGAAGACGCCGTTGATCACCCCGGACTGGATCAGGAAGGCCGCCATGTACTGGCCCACCTTGGTCCGGATCACCTGCCAGCCGGCCAGGACGACCAGGATGGTGGTGAAGCTGTTGAGCAACACGAAGGGCATGGAGATGCCGTCGACGCCCAGGTGGTACCAGATGTTGAAGGCCGGTATCCATTCCGCCATCTCTTCGAACTGGATGGCCGGCGTGGCCGTGTCGAACCCGGTCCAGAGCGGTACGGCCACCAGGAAACCGAGCAGCGAGCCGACCAGGGCCAAGGTGCGCTGGCCGGCGGCGTTGCGGTCGTCGCCGGTGGCGAGGATCAGTATCCCCACCACGATGGGCACCCAGATGGTCAGGCTTAAGTATCCGATCCCTTCAAGCATCGCGTATCCCGTTGTTCTCGATCAGAGCTGGACGAACCAGGTCGCCAGGAGCGCCACGCCGATGATCATGGCGAAGGCGTAGTGGTAGATGTAGCCGGACTGCAGGTGACGCGCGACGGCGGCGATGCGGCCGACCAGGCGGGCGGAACCGTTCACCAGCAGGCCGTCGATGGCGGTGACGTCGCCCCAGCGCCATAGCTTGCCGCCGATCAGGCGGGCGCCGCCGGCGAAGAACCAGTCGTTGAAGCGGTCGAAGCCGTACTTGTCCTCCAGGATGGCGTACAGGACGCCGGCCTTGGCGCGGATCTTCTGCGGCAGGTCGCGCCGGACCATGTACAGGTAGTAGGCGGCCGCCACCCCGGCCAGGGCGAGCCAGAAGGGCGCGGTGGCGAAGGCGTGCAGGGCCATGGCGCCGGCGCCGTGGAACTCGGCTCGGAGCTCCTCCATGGCGGGGTGCGCCTCGGCATTGATGTAGATGGCCGAGCCGAAGAAGTCGCCGTACAGCATGGGCTCGATGTAGGCCCAGCCGGTGTACACGGACGGGATGGCGAGCAGCACCAAGGGCAGCCAGACCACCCACGGCGACTCGTGCGGGGTGTGGTGGCCGTGGCCGCCGTGGTCGTCGTCCTTGCCGCCTTCCTGGTCGTGGCCGGTATGGGCGTTGTGGAAACGCTCCTTGCCGTGGAAGACCATGAAGTACATGCGGAAGGAATAGAAGGCGGTGACGAACACGCCGGCGGTCACCGCGAAGGCCGCGAAGCCGGAACCCCAGAGGTGGGAGGCGTGCACGGCCTCGATGATGGAATCCTTGGAATAGAAGCCGGACAGGCCCGGGGTGCCGATCAGGGCCAGGGAGCCGATCAGCAGGGTGAGCCAGGTGATCGGCATGTACTTGCGCAGGCCGCCCATGTTGCGGATGTCCTGGTCGTGGTGCATGCCGATGATCACGGAGCCGGCGGCCAGGAACAGCAGGGCCTTGAAGAAGGCGTGCGTCATCAGGTGGAAGATCGCCACCGAGTAGGCCGAGGCGCCCAGGGCGACGGTCATGTAGCCGAGTTGGGACAACGTCGAGTAGGCGATCACCCGCTTGATGTCGTTCTGGATCATGCCCAGGAAGCCCATGAACAAAGCGGTTATCGCGCCGATGACCATGACGAAGCTGAGCGCGGTGTCGGACAGTTCGAACAGCGGCGACATTCGGGCGACCATGAAGATGCCGGCGGTCACCATGGTGGCGGCGTGGATCAGGGCGGAGATCGGGGTCGGGCCCTCCATGGAATCGGGCAGCCAGACGTGGAGCGGGAACTGGGCCGACTTGCCCATGGCGCCGATGAACAGCAGGATGCAGATCACCGTCAGGAGCGACCAGGGGTGGCCCTCGATCAGGGAGATCGAGTGGTCGGCCAGCATGGGCGCGGTCTGGAACACCTGGGCGTAGTCGAGGCTGCCGAAATAGGCCAGAACCAGGCCGATGCCGAGCAGGAAGCCGAAGTCGCCGACCCGGTTGACCAGGAAGGCCTTCAGGTTGGCGTAGATGGCCGACTCGCGGGTGTACCAGAAGCCGATCAGCAGGTAGGACACCAGGCCGACCGCCTCCCAGCCGAAGAACAGCTGCAGGAAGTTGTTCGACATCACCAGCATGAGCATGGAGAAGGTGAACAGCGAGATGTAGCTGAAGAAGCGCTGGTAGCCGTCGTCGTCGGCCATGTAGCCGATGGTGTAGACGTGCACGCAGAGGGACACGAAGGTCACCACCAGCATCATCACCGTGGTCAGGCGGTCGATCAGGAAGCCCACCTCCAGGCTCACCTTGCCGCTGGTCAGCCAGGTGTAGACGGCGCCGTTGTAGGTGTGGCCGGCCTGGACGTCCTGGAAGATCAGCAGGGAGGCGAGGAAGGCGACCAGGACGCCGAGGATGGTGACGGTATGGGCGCCGATGCGGCCGATCTGCTTGCCGAACAGGCCGGCGACGATGGCGCCGGCCAGGGGCGCCAGGGGCACGGTCAGATAGAGAGTATGCATGTCCATGGCATCAACCCTTCAGGCTGTCGAGGTCATCGACGTTGATGCTGCGCAGGTTGCGGAACAGCACCACGAGGATGGCCAGACCGATCGCCGACTCGGCGGCCGCCACGGTCAGGATGAAGAACACGAACACCTGCCCGGCGGTGTCGTTGAGGTAATGCGAGAAGGCGATGAAGTTCAGGTTCACCGCCAGCAGCATCAGCTCGATGGCCATGAGCAGGATGATGACGTTCTTGCGGTTCAGGAAAATGCCCAGGACGCCGATGGCGAACAGGATGGAACCGAGGATGATGTAGTGGTCGAGGCCGATCATTCGTCATCCTCCACGGGCTTGGCTTCGGGCTTTTGCGGCTTCAGGTTGACCATGCGGATGCGCCCTTCGTGGGTCTGGCGCACCTGCCAGCCGACGTCGATGATCTTGCGGTTGGGGCGCCGGCGCAGGGTCAGGGCGATGGCGGCGACGATGGCCACCAGCAGGATCACCGCGGCCAGTTCGAAGGCGTAGACGTAGTCGGTGTAGAGCAGCAGGCCCAATTGCTTGGTGTTGCTGAAGTCGGCCGGCAGAGGTGCCGGGGCCGTGAGGCCGAAGCGGTCGCCGCCCAGGACCACCACCATCTCGACCGCCATCAGGCCGGCCACCAAGGCGGCGATGGGCAGGTAGTCCCAGAAGCCCTTGCGCATCTCCTCGATGTTGATGTCGAGCATCATGACCACGAAGATGAACAGCACCATCACGGCGCCGACGTAGACCAGCACCAGGGTGATGGCCAGGAACTCGGCCTCGAGCAGGAGCCAGATGCCGGCCGCGGTGAAGAAGGCCAGGACCAGGGCCAGGGCGGCGTGCACCGGGTTCTTGGCGGTGACGACGCGCAGGGCCGACAGGAGCAGGATGGCGGCGAAGAAGTAGAAAACCAGGCTGGCGAAATCCATGTCGTGTCCGTTAACGGTATTTGGCGTCGGCGGCCTTGTCCTGGGCGATCTGGGCCGCGTACTTGTCGCCCACCGCCAGGAGCATGTCCTTGGTGTAGTAGAGGTCGCCCCGCTTCTCGCCGTGGTAATCGAAGATGCGGGTCTCGACGATGGCGTCGACCGGGCAGGCCTCCTCGCAGAAACCGCAGAAGATGCACTTGGTCAGGTCGATGTCGTAACGGGTCGTGCGCCGGGTGCCGTCGTCGCGCTGGGCGGTCTCGATGACGATCGCCATGGCCGGGCAGACGGCCTCGCACAGCTTGCAGCCGATGCAGCGCTCCTCGCCGGACGGATAGCGGCGCAGGGCGTGCAGACCGCGGAACCGCGGACTCTGGGGCGTGCGCTCGTCCGGATACTGGATGGTGATCTTGGGCGCCCACAGGTGGCGCCAGGTCACCGCCAGGCCCTGCAGCAGCTCGACCAGGAGGAAGGCCTTGAAGTAGTACTTGATGCGATTCAGCATGGCGGCCCCCTTAGTGGAACAGGTAACCCAGCGGGGTCTGCATGAAGGCGCCGACCACCAGGATCCAGACCAGGGTGACCGGGATGAACACCTTCCAGCCCAGGCGCATGATCTGGTCGTAACGGTAGCGTGGGAAGGTGGCCCGGAACCAGAGGAAGCAGAACAGCACGAAGCTCATCTTGGCGAACAGCCAGACCATGCTGTCGGGCAGGAAGGGCAGCGGCGACAGCCAGCCGCCCAGGAACATGATGGCCACCAGCGCCGCGACCAGGATCATGTTGGCGTACTCGGCCAGGAAGAACACCGCGAAGGCCATGCCGGAATAGTCGACGTGGAAGCCGGCGACGATCTCCGACTCGCCTTCCGCGACGTCGAACGGCGCCCGGTTGGTCTCGGCCACGCCGGCGATCAGGTAGACGATGAAGAGCGGGAACAGGGGCAGCCAGTACCACTGCCAGAAACCGCCCGCCTGGTGCTGGACGATCTCGACCAGGTTCAGGCTCTGGGCGCTCATCAGGACGCCGACCAGGGCGAAGCCCATGGCGATCTCGTAGGACACGATCTGGGCCGCGGAACGCAGGGCGCCCAGGAGGGCGTACTTGGAGTTCGACGCCCAGCCGGCCACGACGACGCCGTACACCCCCATGGAGGTGATGGCCATGATGTAGAGCAGGCTGGCATCGACGTTGGCCAGGACCATCCGGTCGTTGAACGGCACCACCGCCCACGCCGCCATGGCCGGGGCGATGGCGAGCACCGGGGCGGTCAGGAACAGGGTCTTGTTGGCCCCCGTGGGCAGCATGATCTCCTTGGTCATGAGCTTGACCGCATCGGCGATCGGCTGGCCCAGGCCCCAGAGGCGGTAACCGAAGAAACCGACCCGGTTCGGGCCCATGCGCACCTGCATCCAGCCGATGATCTTGCGTTCGGCGTAGGTCAGGTAGGCGACGGCGATCAGCAACGGCAGGACGATGACGACGATCTTGATGACGATCCAGGTCGGCATCCAGGCCGGGCCGAGAAGTTGCTGCATGGTTTCCATCACATCTTCTCCCGGCCCATTACATTTTCTCCAAAGTCAGCTCGCCGTAGCGGGCCCCCAGACGGCTGGCCGCGGCCAGACAGGCGGGCACGCGCACGACGTCGTCCGGCAGGGCATCGTCGCGCACCAGCTTGAGGACCGTCTCGGCGCCGTCCTGGCTCACCTTGACCGGCTTGTCGATGCTCAGGCCGAGGCGGGCGATCAGGCTTCCGCTGGCGGCGGCGGCCTGACCGGCCTGGCCGTCGGCGGTCGCCTGCAGGGCCGGGGCCCGGCGGGTGTAGGCGTCGAGCTGGTAGATCGGCGTCTCGCCCAGGCGCTCGATGCCGGTACCGGCATGCAGGGCGGTCACGGCGACGCCGGCGATGCCGTTGCCGAGCCGGCCGGCAATCGTCGCCTCGCCCTGCGGCAGGGCCTCGGCGAGCACCTGGGCGACCGTGTCCTGGTCGAAGCCGGGCAGTTCGAGCTGGTTGCCGAGCACGCGCAGCACCTTCCAGGCCGGCCGGGCCTCGCCCTGGGGCGCGGCGGCGGCGCGGAAGGACTGCAGGCGGCCTTCCATGCTGACGTAGCTGCCGGCGGTCTCGGCGTAGGCGGCGACCGGCAGCATGACCTGGGCGTAGTCCATGGTCCGGGTCTTGAACGGGCTCAACACCACGACCAGTTCGGCGGATTCCAGGGCCCGGCGCGCCTGGGCGCTGTTCCAGGCCTCCAGTTCCGGCTCGGCGCCGAGGATGACGTAAGCCTTCTTGGCCTCCGCGAACATGGCGGCGGCATGCGCCCCGCCCTGCCCCGGCCGGCAGTTGACCACCCCGGCACCGACCTGGTCCGCGCTGTCGACCAGGAAGCCGAACCGGGCACCGGTGGCCTCGGCGATGGCCTGGGCCAGGGCGTGCAGTTGGGCGGCAGCGGGATGCTGCTGCGCCACCGCGCCGAGCAGCACGGCCTTGCTCGCGCCCGACTTCAGGCTCTCGGCCATGGCCTGGGCGGCGGCCGACACGGCCACGGTGCCGAGGCCGTCGATCCGGGCCCCGGCCGCCTTGGCGACCTGGGCCAGGGCCTCGACGAGACCCGACGGGCGCACGATGAGCTTGTTGGCGACCCGGCACAGGAGGTCGTCGTCGGCGGCGTGCACGACGTTGAGCTGCAGGCCTTTCTTGACCGCCTGGCGGAGGCGCTGGGCGACCAGGGGCTGTTCCTTGCGCAGGCTGGAGCCGACCACCAGGCAGCGGTCCAGGCCGCTCAGGTCGGCCACCGGCATGCCCAGCCACTCGACGCCGGCGCGCGTGCCGGAGAAGTCGGCCCGGTCGATGCGGCTGTCGACGTTTTCGCTGCCCAGGGCCCGGGCCAGCTTCTGGAACAGATGCAGTTCCTCGACGGTCTGGCGCGGCGAGGCGATGAAGCCGATGGCGTCGCCGCCATGGTTCTCGCGGATCACCTTGAGGGCACCGGCCGCCTGGGCCAGGGCCTTGCGCCAGTCGAGCTCGACCCAGTGGCCGCCGTCCTTGACCATGGGCGCGAGCAGGCGCTCGTCCGAATTGATCGCCTGGTACGAGTAGCGGTCGCGGTCGGCCAGCCAGCATTCGTTGACGGCCTCGTTCTCCACCGGCGTGGCGCGGAAGACGTGGTTGCCCTTGACGTGCACGGCCATGTTGGCACCCAGGCCGTCGTGCGGGCTGATCGTCCGGCGCCGGGACAGCTCCCAGGGCCGGGCGCTGAAGCGGAACGGCTTCGAGGTCAGGGCGCCGACCGGGCAGAGGTCGATGACGTTGCCGGACAGCTCGGAGGTGACCTGATGGGCCAGGAAGGGCATCACCTCCATGTGCTCGCCGCGGCCGGGCATGCCCAGTTCCATCATGCCGGCGATCTCCTGGCCGAAGCGCACGCAGCGGCTGCAGTGGATGCAGCGGGTCATGTCCGTCGCCACCAGGGGCCGAGGTCCTTCTCCTTGACGACGCGCTTGGCCTCGGCATAACGGGAGGCGACGCCGCCGTAACCCATGGCGATGTCCTGCAGCAGGCACTCGCCGCCCTGGTCGCAGATCGGGCAATCCAGGGGGTGGTTGATGAGCAGGAACTCCATGACGCCCTTCTGGGCCGCCACCGCCTTGTCCGAGTGGGTGCGCACCACCATGCCCTCGGCCACCGGGGTGGCGCAGGCCGGCAACGGCTTGGGCGCCTTCTCCACCTCGACCAGGCACATCCGGCAACTGGCCGCGATGCTCAGCTTCTTGTGGTAGCAGAAGTGCGGGATGTAGATACCGGCCTGGCGGGCGGCATCCATCACCGTACTGCCGGCGGCAACGTCGATCTGCTTGTCGTCGATGGTGATCAGCGGCATCTCACGACCCCACTAGGCACTTTTTGTGCTCGATGTGATATTCGAATTCCTTGCGGAAGTGCTTGATAAAGCTCTGCACCGGGCCGACCGCGGCATCGCCCAACGCGCAGATGGTGCGCCCGGCGATGTTGGTGCCGACGTTCATCAGCAGGTCGAGGTCCTCGGGCCGGCCCTCGCCGTGCTCGATCCGCTTGATGACCCGGTACATCCAGCCGGTGCCCTCGCGGCAGGGCGTGCACTGGCCGCAGGACTCCTCGTAGTAGAAGTAGGACAGCCGCTCCAGGGCCTTGACCATGCAGGTGGTCTCGTCCATGACGATGACCGCCCCGGAACCGAGCATGGAGCCGGCCTTGGCGATCGAATCGAAGTCCAGGGTGCAGGCCATCATGACGTCGGCGGGCAGGACCGGGGCGGAGGAACCGCCCGGGATGACCGCCTTCAGCTTGTGGCCGTTGCGCACGCCGCCGGCCATCTCGAGGAGGTCGCCGAACGGGGTGCCGAGAGGGATCTCGTAGTTGCCCGGCTTGTTGACGTGGCCCGAGATGGAAAAGATCTTGGTGCCGCCGTTGTTCGGCTTGCCGAGGTCGAGGAAGGCCTGGCCGCCGTGGCGCATGATCCAGGGGATGGAGGCCAGGGTCTCGGTGTTGTTGATGGTGGTCGGCTTGCCGTACAGGCCGTAGCTGGCCGGGAACGGCGGCTTGAAGCGGGGCTGCCCCTTCTTGCCTTCCAGGGATTCCAGCAGGGCGGTCTCCTCGCCGCACACGTAGGCGCCGTAGCCGTGGTGGGCATGGAGGTCGAAGTCCCAGCCGGAACCGCAGATGTTCTTGCCGAGATAACCCGCCGCCCGCGCTTCCTCGAGCGCCTTTTCCCAGGACTGGTAGAGCTCGAAGATCTCGCCGTGGATATAGTTGTAACCCGCCCGGGCACCCAGGGTGTAGCCGGCGATGATCATGCCCTCGATGAGCTGGTGCGGGTTGAACTCGACGATGTCGCGGTCCTTGAAGGTGCCCGGCTCGCCCTCGTCGGTGTTGCAGACGACGTATTTGTCGCCGTCGTAGTTGCGCGGCATGAAGGACCACTTCAGGCCAGTCGGGAAGCCGGCACCGCCGCGCCCGCGCAGGGCCGACAGCTTGACCTCCTCGATGATCTTCTCGGCCGGCACCTTCTCGGCCAGGATCTTCTTCAGGGCCGCATAACCGCCGTTGGCGACGTAGGTCTCCAGGGCCGCGGGATTCGGGTGGTCTAGGGTCCAGAGGCAGACCTTGGGGCCGGTGTAGGGCACGCTCATTTCAGCTCGTCCAGCAGCTTGTCCACGACTTCCGGGGACAGGTGGGTATGCATCTTGTGGTTGTTGTGCAGGCACAGCGGACCGCTGCCGCAGGTACCGAAGCACTCGCCCTCGCGCAGGGTGAAACGGCCGTCCGGCGTCGTCTCGCCGAAGTCGATGCCGAGCTTCTGCTTGAGGTAGTCGGCCACCTTGTCGGCCCCCTGGAGCTGGCACGGCAGGTTGGTGCACACGGTGATCTTGTGGCGCCCGCAGGGTTCCAGCTCGTACATGTTGTAGAAGGTGGCGACCTCGTACACGGCGATGGCCGGCATGCCGAGGTAGGCGGCGACGAACTCGATCGTCTCGGGTGCCAGCCAGCCCTTCTCGACCTGGGCGATGCGCAAGGCGGCCATCACCGCCGACTGCTTCTGGTCGGCCGGATACTTGGCGATCTCCTTGTCGATCTGGGCCAGGGATTCTGCAGATAACGTCATCGATCAATGTCCCCGAATACGATGTCCATGGTGCCGATGATGGCCACCACGTCGGCGATCATGAGGCCGCGCATCATCTCGTCCGAGGCGGCCAGGTGGGTGAAGCCGGGCGCGCGCAGCTTCATGCGGTAGGGCTTGTTGCCGCCGTCCGAGACCAGGTAGACGCCGAACTCGCCCTTGGAATGCTCAACCGCCGCGTAGGCCTCGCCGGCGGGCACGTGCATGCCCTCGGTGAACAGCTTGAAGTGGTGGATCAGCTCTTCCATGTTGTTCTTCATGGCCGCGCGCGCGGGCGGCGCGACCTTGTGGTCGCCGGTGATCACAGGCCCCGGGTTGGCCTTCAGCCAGTCGACGCACTGGCGGACGATCCGGTTGGCCTGGCGCATCTCGGCGACCCGGACCAGATAGCGGTCGTAGCAGTCGCCGTTCTGGCCGACCGGGATCTCGAAGTCGAGCCGGTCGTAGACCTCGTAGGGCTGCGTCTTGCGCAGGTCCCAGAGGATTCCGGAGCCGCGCAGCATGGGGCCGGTGAAGCCGAGCTGCTTGGCGCGCTCGGCGTCCACCACGCCGATGCCGACGGTGCGCTGCTTCCAGATCCGGTTCTCGGTCAGCAGGGTCTCGTAGTCGTCGACGCAGGCCGGGAAGCGGTTGGTGAAGTCCTCGATGAAATCGAGCATGGTGCCTTCGCGATTGGCGTTCAGCCGCTTCACCTCGGCAGCGCTCTTGTACTTGTTGACCTCGTACTTGGGCATGCTGTCCGGCAGGTCGCGGTAGACGCCGCCCGGGCGGTAGTAGGCCGCGTGGACGCGGGCCCCGCACACCGCCTCGTAGACGTCCATGAGGTCCTCCCGCTCGCGGAAGGTGTACAGGAACATGGTCATGGCGCCGACGTCGAGGCCGTGGGTGCCGAGCCAGAGCAGGTGGTTCAGGATGCGGGTGATCTCGTCGAACATGACCCGGATGTACTGGGCCCGGATCGGCACCTCGACCTGCATCAGGCGTTCCACCGCCATGCAGTAGGCATGCTCGTTCTGCATCATGGACATGTAGTCCAGGCGGTCCATGTACGGGACGTTCTGCAGGAAGGTGCGGTGTTCGGCCAGCTTCTCGGTGCCGCGATGCAGGAGGCCGATGTGCGGGTCGGCGCGCTCGACGACCTCGCCGTCGAGTTCGAGCACCAGGCGCAGGACGCCGTGGGCGGCCGGGTGCTGCGGGCCAAAATTGAGCGTGTAATTCTTGATTTCGGCCATGGTCAGCAAACCTCTACCGAAGCTGCGGCATCAGCACACCGACGACGCAGCTCAATTTCGTCGCAGGCTGACGTGAGCGAAGCGAACGTTAAGGCCGCAGGCCGGCCGGAGACAAAATTGAGCGTGTAATTCTTGATCTCAGCCATGGCCGACGTCCCCGAAATTCTCTTCCCGGACGATGCGCGGATTGACCTCGCGCGGATCGATGCTGACCGGCTGGTAGATCACCCGTTTCTGTTCCGGGTCGTAGCGCATCTCGACTTGGCCGTAGACCGGGAAATCCTTGCGGAAGGGGTGGCCGATGAAGCCGTAGTCGGTGAGGATGCGGCGCAGGTCCGGGTGACCCTCGAAGACGATGCCGACCAGGTCGAAGGCCTCGCGCTCGAACCAGTTGGCGCAGTTCCAGACGTCCACCACCGAAGCGACCATGGGCAGGTCGTCGTCCGGGCACCAGGTGCGCACGCGCAGGCGATGGTTGCGCACCACCGAGAGCAGATGCATGACCACGGCATAGCGCCCTTCGTCGCGCCCGGTCTCGGCATAGGTCGAATAATCCATGCCGCACAGGTCGATCAGTTCGTCGAAGCGCAGGCCGGACTCGTCGCGCAGTTGCAGGGCGACCTCGTGCCAATCCTCGGCACGCACCTCGATGGTGACCTCGCCGAGGGCGACGCGGCCGTCGACCAGCTTGTCGCCCAGCGCATCCTGCAGGCGCGTGAGCAGCACTTCCGGGGTTACGGGCATCTTGCTTGGATTCCTTAACGGGCGATGGTGTTGGTGCGACGGATCTTGTTCATCAGCTGGCCGAGGCCGAACAGGAGCGCCTCGGCAGTGGGCGGGCAGCCCGGCACGTAGACGTCCACCGGCACGATGCGGTCGCAGCCGCGCACCACGGAGTAGGAATAGTGGTAGTAGCCGCCGCCGTTGGCGCACGAGCCCATGGACAGGACCCAGCGCGGCTCCGGCATCTGGTCGTAGACCTTGCGCAGGGCCGGGGCCATCTTGTTGCACAGGGTACCGGCGACGATCATCAGGTCGGACTGGCGCGGACTGGGCCGGAACACGATGCCGAAGCGGTCGAGGTCATAGCGCGCGGCGCCGGCCTGCATCATCTCGATGGCGCAGCAGGCGAGGCCGAAGGTCATCGGCCAGAGCGACCCGGTCTTGGCCCAGTTGATGACGGAATCGACACTGGTGGTGACGAAACCCTTGTCGTTGAGGCCGCCCTGCACGCCGGCCATGTTCGCTTCCCGGGTCATTCCCATTCCAGGGCTCCCTTCATCCATTCATAGGCAAAGCCGACCACCAGGATGCCGAGGAATACCACCATGGCCCAGAAGCCGAAGGCACCGATCTGGTCGAGGACGACCGCCCAGGGAAACAGGAAGGCGATCTCCAGGTCGAACAGGATGAACAGGATGGCGACCAGGTAATAGCGCACGTCGAATTTCATGCGCGCGTCCTCGAAGGCCTCGAAGCCGCATTCGTACGGGGAATTCTTTTCCGGGTCGGGCTTCTGCAAGCCCAGCGACCAAGCGATGCCGCCACCTATCAGCATGGGGCCGATGCCGACGGCCAAGCCCACCAGTATGAACAGCAGTATGGCGAAATAGTTATCAAGCATTGAGTCCCCTCTACCGCGCAATGCACGCGGAATAACAGCTGAAGTTTATTTGCCCGAGGCGAACCGTGTCAAGCCGAGAAATACCAAAAACCCCATTTAGATCAATGAGTTATTAAATAAGCAAAGGTACTGATAAAGAAATTCGATAACAGCGGGGAGGCGTTTAGGACCCGGCCCGCCCGAGTGCCGGCCGTGCGGATGGGCGCCGACGGACGCTGCCGGGCCGGATTCGCGAAGGCACCGGCGAAGCGCGAGGCGCACCATTTTAGCGCAAGATGGCGAGCGTTTACTATCCGCCCGGCGGCCGTGCCGACGCCGCCTCCCGGCCGGCGTCAGACGCCACGGGGCAGGGTCACCGTGACCCGCAGACCGCCTTCCGGCCGGTTCGCCATGGTCACGTCGCCGCCGTGGGCACGGGCCAGGTTGCGGGCGATGGCGAGCCCGAGGCCGACGCCGCCGGTCTCCCGGTTGCGCGAATTCTCGCCGCGCCGGAACGGCTGGAACATCAACTCGAGGTTCTCGTCCGGGATGCCGGGGCCGTCGTCGTCGATGCGCAGGCGCAGCTCCTGCGCCCCGTCCTCGACCCGGACGCGGCAGTTGCCGCCATAGCGCACGGCGTTCTCGATCAGGTTGGCCAGGCAGCGCTTGAGCGCCTGGGGGCGCGCCTGGATCGGCTGCAGGGCTTCGCCTTCGACGACCACTTCCTGGCCCACCGAGGCCATGTCGTCCTGGAGCGTCGACAGCAGGGCGTTGACGTCGAGCGGCGCCCCCGCTTCCTGGCGCGACTCGCCGCGCAGGAAATCCAGGGTCGCCGCCAGCATGGTCTCCATGTCCTCCAGATCGCGCACGAACTTGGCCCGCTGGGCGTCGTCGGGCAGCATCTCGGCGCGCAGCTTGAGGCGGGTGATGGGCGTCTTGAGGTCGTGCGAGACCGCCGCCAGGATGCGCAGACGGTCATCCAGATAACTGGCCAGGCGGCGCTGCATGGTGTTGAAGGCGTGCGCGGCCTGCCGCAGTTCGCGCGGACCGGTCTCGGGCAGGGGCGGCCCGCCCAGGTTGCGGCCCAGGGCATCGGCGGCCTGGGCCAGGCGCCGCAGGGGCTGTACCGCCCAGCGCATGGCGACCAGGGCGAGGACCGCGATGGCGATGAAGTAACCGGCCAGCAGCGGCAGGTGCCGGCTCGGCTCGACGCCGTTGTCCTTCGGGTAATGGTGGATCGCCTGGACCACCTGGCCGTCGTGCAGGCGGAAGGTGATGTGGGTGGCGATCGGGATGCCGGCGACGGTTTCGTCCGGGCCGCCGGCGACGTGGACGTCGCGCTCCTCGCCCAGGTATTTGCGCAGGTATTTCTGCAACTTGCCGAGGGCGCCCTGCTCCGAGCCGCCGACCGACCGGCCGACCAGGGAAAAGGTGATGCGCGGCGTGCTCAGCACCGGCAGCAGGCCTTCCCGACCGGCCGCCGCCGTGTGGTCCAGGGTCTCGGCCACCGAGGCCAGGCGGGTCACCAGGGGCGCGGCGATCTGCATGGACAGGACGCGCTCGCGTTCCTCCTGGTACAGCCGCTCGGCGATCCACTGGGCGGCCAGCAGGCCCAGCAGCAGGATGCCGGCGACGCGCAGGTAGATGGTGTCGAGGCGCTTCACTGGCGCACCACCGGCACGGCCAGGACGTAGCCCTCGTTGCGCACGGTCTTGATCAGGCGCGGCTCGCGCGGGTCGTCGCCGAGCTTGCGGCGCAGGCGGCCGATCTGCACGTCGATGGCGCGGTCGAAGGCGCTCGCCTCGCGGCCCTGGGTGAACTCCAGTATCTGGTCGCGCGAGAGCACCCGGTTGGCGTGTTCCAGGAGCACCCTGAGCAGCTTGTACTCGGCCCCGGACAGGTCGACCACCACCCCGGCCGGCGACAGCATCTGGCGGGTCTGGGTATCCAGGGTCCAGTCCTGGAAACGGAACCGGCGCACGTCCTCGTCGGCCAGGTTCTCCGGCAGGCAGCCGGCCCGGCGCAGGATGCTCTTCACCCGGGCGAGCAGCTCGCGCGGATTGAACGGTTTCGGCAGGTAGTCGTCCGCCCCCATCTCGAGGCCGATGATGCGATCGACCTCGTCCCCGCGTGCCGTCAGCATCAGGATCGGGATGCGGCTGCCCGCGCGCAGCCGGCGGCACAGGCTGAGGCCGTCCTCGTCCGGCAACATCACGTCCAGGATGACCAGGTCGAAGCGGGCGCTGTCCAGGGCCCGCGCCATCTGGCGCCCGTCCGCCGCCGCGGTGACCCGGAATCCGGCCTGGCCCAGGTACTCGCCCAGCAGGCTGCGCAACTCGGTGTCGTCATCGACGACCAGGATATGGTCTTGTTTCATGGCGGCTATTTCGGGACTCGGCGCTTGATTATTTATCCCCCGGGAACGGCATGGGCATCGGTTTGTAAACGCATGTAACGAGGAGCACGGCTGCGACACGAGCTTACAAAATGCCGGCCGACGGTCGCAAGCCGGCCCCGGGCGGGTGCTCTAAAATTCACCTTACTCATTTCACCACTCTTCCCGGTGCCCTGCCGCCCCATCCCCTCGCATCAACAGGGAGAACTCGATGCCCCGCAATCTGCCGTTTTTCATCCTCTTCATGCTCGCGACCCAGGCCTGGGGTAACGACAACCTGGTCGCCCTGTCGGCCTCGCAACGCGCCGCCCTGCGCATCGCCACCGCCCCCCTGGTGGCCGACGCCGGCGCGGTGAGCGTCGGCCTGCCGGCCCGGGTGACCGTGCCGCCGACCCAGGAGCGCCTGGTCATGGCGCCGCTGGCCGGCATCGTCAGCGAGGTCCGGGTGGCGGCGGGCGACCTGGTCAAGGCCGGGCAGACCCTGGCCGTGCTGCGCGGCGAGGGCCTGATCGGCGCCCAGCGCGACATCGCCCAGGCCGCGGTCCAGTACCGCCTGGCCGAGGAGTCGGCCCGACGCGACGAGGCCCTGTTCAAGGAAGGCATCATCCCCGAGTCGCGCCTGCAGAACGCCCGCGCCGGCCTGGCCCAAGCGCGCGCGGTGTTTAACGAGCGGCGCGCCTGGCTGCGCCTGATCGGCCTCGGCGGCAACGCCATCGTGGCCGCCGAACGGGGCGAGCGCATGACCGACAGCATCGGCCTGGCCAGCCCGATCGCCGGCGTGGTCCTGGAACAGCAGGCCATGGTCGGCGCCCGGGTCGACACCGCCGGCATGCTGTTCAAGGTCGCCCGGCTCGACCCGCTCTGGCTGGAGATCCAGGCGCCGGCCGAGATGGCCGCGCGCATCAAGCCCGGCCAGAAGGTCGGCGTGCCGGGCACCCAGGCCGTCGGCAGCATCCTCTCGGTCGGCCGCGGCGTGAGCGAGGCCCAGACCGTGCCGGTGCGCGCCCGGGTCAGCAACCGGGATGGCCTGCTGCGCCTGAACCAGAGCGTCTCGGCCCGCATCGAGGGCGTCGCCGGCGACAAGCAATGGCGCGTGCCGGTCAGCGCCGTCGTACGCCAGGACGGCCAGAACTGGGTGTTCGTCGAGCGGGCGGGCGGCTTCGAGCCGAAGCCGGTCAAGGTCCTCGCCAAGACCGCCCAGTCGGTCGCCATCGATGCCGCCTTCGTCGGCGACGAGAAGATCGCCATTGAAGGCGTCGCCACCCTCAAGGCCGCCTGGCAAGGGGAATAGGCATGCTTGCCCGTCTGACCGAATTCTCGCTGACCCAGCGCCTGCTGGTGCTCGGCCTCACCCTGCTGCTCGCGGCCGCCGGCATCCAGGCCTGGCGCAGCCTGCCCATCGACGCCTTCCCGGACGTCTCGACCACCCAGGTCAAGCTGATCCTGAAGGCCCCCGGCATGACCCCCGAGGAGGTGGAAAGCCGCATCGCCGCCCCCATCGAGATGGAGATGCTGGGCATTCCCAAACAGCGCATCCTGCGCTCCATGTCCAAGTACGGCCTCACCGACGTCACCATCGACTTCGAGGACGGCACCGACATCTACTGGGCGCGCCAGCAGGTCGCCGAGCGCCTGAACTCCGTGCTCGCCGACCTGCCCGAAGGCGTCAGCGGCGGCCTGGCCCCGATCACCACGCCGTTGTCCGAGATGTTCATGTTCACCGTCGAGGGCGACCAGTACAGCCTGACCGAGCGGCGCGCCCTGCTCGACTGGGTGATCCGGCCCAAGCTGCGCACCCTGCCGGGCGTCGCCGACGTGAACGCCCTGGGCGGCAGCGTGAAGACCTTCGAGGTGGTGCCGGACAACAGCGCCATGAGCGCGCGCGGCGTCACCCTGGCGGAACTGCGCGACGCCATCCAGGCCAACAACCGCAACGACGGCGCCGGCCGCCTGACCGAAGGCGAGGAAGTCTGGCTGGTGCGCGTCGAAGGCGCGGTCACCAACCTGGACGACCTGGCCGGCATCGTGGTCAAGAACGTCGGCGGCGTGCCCGTGCGGGTCGCCGACGTCGCCCAGGTGCGCCTGGGCAGCCTGACCCGCTACGGCGGCGTCAGCAAGGACGGCAAGGGCGAGGCGGTCGAAGGCCTGGTCCTGGGCCTGCGCGGCGCCAACGCCCAGAGGGTGGTGCAGGCGGTCAAGCAGCGCCTGGCCGAGATCCAGCCCACTCTGCCCAAGGGCGTCACCGTGAAGCCCTTCTACGACCGCTCGGCCCTCGTCGAACGGGCCGTGCACACGGTCACCAAGGCCCTGACCGAGGCCATCGTCCTGGTCCTGGTCCTCCTCGTCCTGTTCCTCGGCAATGCCCGCGCCGCGCTCACCGTGGCCCTGTCCCTGCCCCTGGCCGCCCTCGCCACCTTCCTGCTCATGCAGCGCTTCGGCCTGTCGGCCAACCTGATGAGCCTGGGCGGCCTGGCCATCGCCATCGGCATGCTGGTGGACGGCGCCGTCGTGGTGGTCGAGAACATCGTCACCCACCTGGCCCACGACACCAGCGGCCAATCCAAGCTGCACCGGGTGTTCCGCGCCGTGCGCGAGGTGGCGACCCCGACCGGGGCGGGCGTACTCATCATCATGATCGTCTTCCTGCCCCTGCTCACCCTGGAGGGCCTGGAGGGCAAGCTGTTCGTGCCGGTCGCCCTGACCATCGTGTTCGCCCTCGGTGCCGCCCTGGTCCTGGCCCTCACCGTGGTACCGGTGCTGTCCACCTGGCTGCTCAAGGAAGGCGCCCATGGCGACCCCTGGCTGGTCCGCCTGGCCCTGCGCCTGTACACCCCGGTCCTGGACTTCGTCCTGGCCAGGTTCAAGCTGGTCATGATCGCCGCCGCGGCCATGCTGGCGCTGGCCGTCGCCATGTATCCGCTCATCGGCAAGTCGTTCATGCCCACCCTGGACGAGGGCGACCTCCTGGTGCAACTGGAGAAGCTGCCCTCGATCAGCCTGGAGGAGAGCCTGGCACTCGACCGCGCGGTCCAGCAGGCCCTCATGAAGCGGGTACCGGAAGTGGCCGGCGTGGTGGCCCGGGCCGGTTCCGACGAACTCGGCCTCGACCCCATGGGCCTCAACCAGACCGACTCCTTCCTGGTCCTGAAGCCGCGCGAGCAATGGCGCAAGCCGGACAAGGACTGGCTCATGGAAGAGATCCGCAAGGTGATGGCCGACTTCCCGGGCGTCACCTACGGCTTCACCCAGCCGATCGACATGCGCGTCTCCGAGATGCTCACCGGCGCCCGCGGCGACCTCGCCATCAAGGTCTTCGGCTCCGACCTGGACACCCTCAACCGCCTGGCCGGCGAAGTCGAGGCCCTGCTCGGCAAGATCCCCGGCGCCCAGGACGTGTTCAGCCTGAAGAACGACGGCGTGCAGTACTTCAAGGTCGAGGTCGACCGCCTCGCCGCCGGCCGCTACGGCCTCACGGTGGACGACGTCTCGGCCTTCCTGCGCGCCAACCTGGAAGGCCTGCGCCTGGGCATCGTCCAGGAAGGCATCAAGCGTACGCCGCTGGTGCTGCGCGCCGGCGAGGACGTGCGCATGTCGCCGGCCCTGTTCGAGGCCCTGCGCATCCCGACCATGAACGGCGTCGCCCTGCCGCTGCACGAGGTGGCCCGGCTGGTGCGCACGGACGGCCCGGTGGCGGTGAGCCGGGAAAACGCGGCCCGCTACGTCACCATCCAGTGCAACGTGTCCGGACGCGACCTGGTCGGCTTCGTCGACGAGGTGAAGGCCCGGGTCGCGCAGTCGGTCAAGCTGCCGGACGGCTACCAGGTGGTCTACGGCGGCCAGTTCGAGAACCAGCAGCGCGCCGCCGCCCGCCTGGCGGTGGTGGTGCCGATCGCCCTGGCGCTGATCTTCGCCCTCCTGTTCGCCACCTTCAAGTCGCTCAAGCAGGCCGGTCTGGTGATCGCCAACGTGCCCTTCGCCCTGGTCGGCGGCATCGCCGCCCTCTGGCTGACCGGCGAATACATGTCGGTGCCGGCCTCGGTGGGCTTCATCGCCCTGCTCGGTATCGCGGTGCTCAACGGCGTCGTCCTGGTGTCCTACTTCAACCAGCTCGCCGGCGAAGGCATGGCGCCCGACAGCGTGGTGCGCGAAGGCGCCCTGCGCCGCCTGCGCCCGGTCCTGATGACCGCCAGCATCACCGCCTTCGGCCTGGTCCCCCTGCTGCTCGCCACCGGCCCCGGCTCGGAGATCCAGAAGCCGCTGGCCATCGTCGTCATGGGCGGCCTGTTCACCTCCACCGCCCTGACCCTGTTGATGTTGCCGGTGCTGTACCGGCGCCTGATCCTGAAAGACCAATGACATGACCCTGGTGAAACTGTCCCTGGCGGCGCCGCTGCACCTGGAGGACGAACTGGTGGAGCAGTTCCTGGAACGCCCCGAGTGGGCGTCCGGCTTCACCATCTTCAAGGCCGAAGGCTACAGCCGCCACCACGAGAGCCTCAGCGTGGCCGAGCAGGTACGCGGCCGCACCCAGCGCATGCTGGTGCAGATCGTCCTGGAGACCGACAACGCAGAGGCCCTGCTCGAGCACCTCCGGCAACGCTTCCCGAAACGCGACGTGGCCTGGTGGCTGGAGCCGGTGCTCGACTTCGGGAGACTGGCATGACCATGAACAAACGCTTCGCCGCCTGCCTGCTCGGTGCCGCGCTCGCCGCCCTGTACGGGCCGGCCGGCGCCGAACCCGGCCAGGCCGTCCCGCCCGCCGACCTGCCGCCCCTCGCCGCGGTCGACCAGGTGCTGACCGACCAGCCCATGGTGCGCGCCGCCCAGGCCGGGTTGCGCGCCGCCGAGGCCCAGCACCGCGTCCTCCAGGCCGGCGAACATGAATTCAGCCTCGGCCTGACCGGCCAGCAACGGCGCGTCAGCGGCGCATCCAACTACTCCGAGTGGAACGTCAGCCTGCAGCGCGGCCTGCGCCTGCCCGGCAAGGCCGCCCTCGACGACCGGATCGGCCGACAAGGCGTGCTCGCCGCCGGCGAGCGCATCGGCGATGCCCGCCACGAGAGCGGCCGGCAACTGCTGACCCTGTGGTACGGCGCCCGCCTGGCCGGCCTCGAGACCCGGCTCTGGCAGCGCCAGGCCGAGCTGCTGCAGGCCGACCTGGCGGTGGTACAGACCCGGGTCCGGCTGGGTGACGCCGCCCGCCTGGACAGCCTGCAGGCCGAGGCCGCCCTGGCCCAGGCCCGCTCCCAGGCGGTCGCCGCCGAGGCCCGCGAACAGGCCGCCCTGGCCGAGCTGAGCGCCCGTTTCCCGGGCCTGCCGGCCCCCGATGCCAGCGCCGCCGAGCCGGTCACCCCGGCGGGCGACGCGGCGGCCTGGCTGGCCCATACCCTGGAGCACAACCACGAGATGTTGGCGGCCCAGCGCGCCCTCGACCAGGCCGGCCTCATGGCCCGCCGCGCCGAGGCCAACCGGGTGCCGGACCCGACCGTCGGCCTCCATGTCGCCAACGAACAGGGCGGCAACGACCGCATCTTCGGCGTCAGCCTGAACCTTGCCCTCCCGGGCGAGAACCGCCGGGCCCAAGCCCAGGCGATGGCGGCCCAGGCCGACGTGCTGGCCGAAGCCGTCGCGGCCACCCGGCGCCGCCTGGCCGCCGAGTCGGCCGCCAACTGGCAACGCGCGGTTGCCGGCGTCGCCAGCTGGCGCCGCCTGGCCGACGCCGCCGAGGCGGTCGGCCGCCACGCCGACCTGGCGCGCCGGGCCCATGAACTCGGCGAGCTGGGCCTGTCCGAGACCCTGCTCGCGCAACGCAACGCCCTGGACGCCCAACTCGCCGCCGGCCAGGCCCGCCTGGCCGCCAACGAGGCCGTCGCCCGGCTCATGCTCGACGCCCATCAGCTGTGGCCGCTGGGCGGCGAGCACGAGGAAGGCGAAGACCACCCGGCACCCTGACCATCGAGGAGCCCCACCATGCGCAAGCTGCTCCCTATCCTTCTCCTGCCCCTGCTCGGCGCCTGCGCCACGACCACCCAAGTCGCC
>NZ_SJZB01000012.1 GCF_004337445.1 Parasulfuritortus cantonensis
CCGACGCGCGAGCCGATCGCGCCGCCGACCACGCCGCCGAGCACGGCGCCGACCGCGTCGCGGTTGCAGCGACCCAGGGTGATGCCGTAGTCGTCGTCCCATTTCCGGCCGGTGTAGCCCATGTAGTAGGGGTCGTGCTTCTTGCGCCAGCCGTGCGCCGGAGCCTGGCCGGGCGGGTCGGCCCAGACCGGTTCCAGGGTCAGGGAGAGGAATATGACGGCGGCAAGGATCAGGGGATGGCGGCGGGACATGGCGGACTCCTGTGGTCTAGATGAGGGTCAGGGCGAATATGCCGAGGATCAACATGCCGATCCCGGCCATGACCACGTCCGGATTCGGTTCATGCAGGTTCTGACGGATCTGGAGCTGCATCTGGTCGATCCGGATGTCCGGATCGGCCGCCGGCGCGACGGTCAGGTCGTAGGTGCCGGGCCGCACCTCGCGCATCAGCAGGAGGTGTTCGCGGAAGGCCGGGTTGGAATTCGAGACGGTCTTGACGCCGAGCGTGAAGGCCAGCGGCTGGGCGGCGACGCCGTCCCGGCTCAGGATGGCGCTGTAACGGTCGGCGGGCGGTTGCTGCTCGTCCATGTTGGGCGAGAAGTGGCCCTGCGCCTTGAGGATCAGGCCGATCGGCGCCATCCCGGCGGTGAGCGGAAACGGCCCGGTTTGCCAGGCGGGGGCCTTGCCGGCTTCGGCCTCGGCGAGGCGCAACGGCACCACGACGGCCTCGCTGCCGGTGAAGAACTTGGCGTAGGTCCAGTAGGCGGGGCCGAGCAGCAGGCCGGCGACGATGAGTGCGAATATGAGTTTTTTCATTGCCTTGAAGGGGTCGGTCTTGGGTCAGTATAGGGAGCTTGTCGGGCCTTGGCCAAACGGCCGGGGCGCGGATCAGCCTTCCTCCTCGTCGAGCAACTGGCCGGCGATGGCCCAGTTCTCGTCGGGTAGTTCCTCGAAGGCGACGTAGGTGTAGCGCTTCGGTTTCAGGGCGATGCGTTCCAGGGTGTCGGTGATTTCCTCGGCGATCTTCCGTTTCTGGTCGCGGCTCAGGCTGCCGGCCAGCTTGATGGTGACGACGGGCATGACGGTTACTCCATGTCGTTGCGGATTGAGGCGAATACGGCCTTGAACATCGCCGGCGTCAGCCGGCGGGTCTGGGTGTTGTAGCGGCTGCAATGGTAGGAATCGTACAGCCGGCGGCCGTCCGGCAGGACGTGCCGGCCGCCGTGGCCGAACGGGAACTGGCTGGCCTTCAGGCCGAGCGCGCGCAGCACCGCGCCATGGGCGACCTGGCCGAGGGCGAGGACCCGGGCGGTTTCCTGCAGGCTGGCGATCTCGGCCTGCAGGAAACCGTTGCAGCGCCGGATTTCGGCCGGTTCCGGCTTGTTGCCCGGCGGCACGCACTTCACCGCGTTGGTGATCCGGCAGCCGGACAGGCTGAGCCCGTCATCGGCCGCCACCGAGACGGGCCGGTCGGCGTAGCCGAATTCGTGCAGGGTCTCGTACAGCAACTGGCCGGCGAAGTCGCCGGTGAACGGCCGGCCGGTCCGGTTGGCGCCGTGCAGTCCGGGCGCCAGCCCGACGATGAGCAGGCGCGGGTCGGGGTCGCCGAAGGGCGGTACCGGGCGGCAGAAATAATCCGGGTAGACCCGGCGCGTGGTGGCCAGGAACTCGGCCAGGCGCGGGCAGGCGGCGCACTCGGCGTCGAAGTTCTTGGCTGGGCGGGACATCGCTGCCGTCTAGTGCAGGTGCAGGGGGGCGCCTTGCTCTTCCGCCTCTTCCGGCATCTCGGCATGCACCGAGTCGGCATCGGCATTCGGGAACAGGGGCGCGCCGCAGTCCTCGCAGTACTCCAGCGCCATGCGCTGGTCGAGCATGACGATGTCGGTGAGGCCGGCCTGCTTGAGCGTCTGTTCGATCTCGGCGGCGACGTCGGTATTTTCGTCCTCGCCGCCGAGCAGGGGCCAGACGACCCCGTGCAGTATCTGGTCGTCGCCGCGGCGCGCGAAGCCGACCCGCCATTCCACCAGGCGGTGGTCGTAATAGGGTGCCGCGATCGCGCGCAGACCGGTGGCCGGCAGGTCGAGGGCGGCTTGTAGGTAGGCCGCCGTGCCGACCAGCGAGTAGCCGCGCGCGGCCTGGTCGGCCTGGCGCCAGGCCGAGAAATAGGCGTCCGGCAGGAGCAGCTGGATGGCGCAGCCGGGCATCGACGCCTGCACGCTAGGCCCCGCCTGGGCCTGCCATTCCCTGAGCGCGGCGTCGCGGCTGCCATCGGTCTCCTGCCAGCGGAACAGCGGCCGGCCGGCCGGGCTGCCGACGACGGCGAGGATGTAGCGGACATCGGCGATGTAGTGGCCGGTCTCGGGCAGGCCGTCGAGGGCGATCGCCAGGTTGCCTTCGCGTCCCGCCTGGTCGGCGAGTTCGGCCGCCAGGCGCTGGGTGGCGACGAAGCCGCGCGGCATCTGGTCCGGGCTGAACAGCAGGTCGGCCATGCCCACCCGGACCTCGTCGGCCAGGATGTGCGCCTTGAGCTGCACGCGCAGGTTGGCCAGGAGGCCGGCCGGCAGCTTGCGGTCGGGGATGCGGTAGCGCGACCAGGCCAGGACGGGCATGGCCAGGAGCAGGCAGCGACGGCCCTCGCTGCGCGGGCTCTCGCTGGCCGCCTCGATCAGGTCGGCGAGGTCGTCGTAGGCGCGGCCGTTGGTCTCGTGCAGACGGTCGAGCGCCTGGTTGAGGGCGTCCTCCTGGCCGGCGCCGAGCATCTTGCCGATCAGGGTGGCCAGTTCCTCCTCCCACCAGCCGTCCTCGGCCCGGCTGCCCGATTCGGCCAGGCCCTTGGCCAGCCAGACCAGGCGCTCGGCATCGCGGGAAAGTCGGTTGGAGGAATAGTGTCGACGTTGCTTCATTTCGGTTCCGGACAGCAGGATGGGCAGGGCACCGAGTTTACCGCCTCGGGTTGCAGGGTGATATGACCGATGCCGTGGTGTGCGTCCATCAGGTGGCGGGCGCGGACCAGGATGGCGGTCCAGTCGGCCAGGTAGTCGATGTCCAGGTGGGCCGAGAGGGCGATCCGGCCCGACGACAGGGTCCAGATGTGCAGGTCGTGCACCGAGGCGACGCCGTTGATGGCGGCCAGGTCGGCGCCGACCGCCTTGAGGTCGATGTGCTCGGGCACCGACTCGAGCAGGACGTGGACGGACTCGGACAGCAGGCGCCAGGCCGATACCAGGATCAGGCCGGACACCAGGAGGGAGAGCAGCGGGTCGATGGTGGTCCAACCGGTGAACTGGATCACCAGGCCGGCCACCAGGGCGGCCACGGAACCGAGGATGTCGCCCATGACGTGCATCAGGGCGGCCCGGGTGTTCAGGGTCGCCTCGCCCTTGGACAACTGCCAGGCGACGCCCAGGTTGACCAGCAGGCCGAGCACCGCGACCGCCGTGACGGTGCCGCCCTGGACCGCGATGGGTTGGGCGAAGCGGTCGAGCGCCTCGCGGGCGATGAACACGATCAACATGACCATGAGCAGGCTGTTGGCCAGGGCGGCGAGCACCTCCATGCGCACCAGGCCGTAGGTGTGCCGTCCGGTGGGCGGTTTCCGGGCCAGCCAGGCGGCCAGGGCGGCCAGGCCGAGGGCGGTGGAGTCGGTCAGCATGTGGCCGGCGTCGGAGATCAGGGCCAGGGAGCCGGACCACCAGCCGGCCAGGACCTCGACCAGGGCGAAGCCGAGGGTGAGATACAGCGCCCCGGTCAGATGATGGTGATGGCCGTGGTGACCGAGGTGGTGCGACTCATGGCTTTCGCCCTTGTCGACCGAGAGATGGTGGTGGTGCTCAGACATTCTTGACCGTCATCGCGTCGCTCAGGGCGAGTTCGGCGTCGGCGGCGCCTAGGCCGGCCAGGTGGTGCAGGGCGTTCACGTAGCGGGCGCTCTCGTGCAGGGCGACCCGGCTGGGCGGGTGCGGGCGGCCGTGCATGCGGGCGTAGCGGATCAACGCCACCGGTGCGTTGTCCCACTTCAGGCCGGCCAGGAGCTGGTCGGCCTGCTCGGGCTTGTTGCACAGCAGGGCCATGTCGCAGCCGGCCGCGAGGGCGGCGCGGGCCCGCTCGACCACGCCGCCGGCCACGCTGGCGCCCTCCATGCCCAGGTCGTCGCTGAAGATGACGCCCTCGAAGCCGTAGCGCCCGCGCAGGAGTTCGTGCAGCCAGCGGTGCGAGAAGCCGGCCGGCTGGGCGTCGACGGCTGGGTAGATGACGTGGGCGGGCATGATGCCGGCCAGGCCGAGGTCGATCAGGCGCCGGAACGGCACGATGTCGGCGGCCTCCAGGCTGTGCAGGTCGCGCTCGTCGACCGGCACCGCGAGATGGGAGTCGGCGGCGACATAGCCGTGTCCGGGGAAGTGCTTGCCGACCGCGTTCATGCCCGCCTCGTGCAGGCCGAGCACCAGGGCGTGGCCCAGTTCGGCCACCGTCTCCGGATCGTCGGCGAAGGCGCGGTCGCCGATCACCTGGCTGCGCCCGTAGTCGAGGTCGAGTACCGGGGCGAAGCTGAAGTCGACGCCGACCGCGCGCAGTTCGGCGCCCATCACGTAGCCGGCGTCGCGGGCCAGGCGCCGGGCCTGGTTGGGATGTTCGCGCCAGAGGGCGCCCAGGCCGCCCATGGCCGGGATGGCCGTGAAGCCGTTGCGGAAACGCTGCACGCGGCCGCCTTCGTGATCGACGCCGATGAGCAGGGGCGGGTGGCGCAGGGCGTGGATCTCGCGGCTGAGTTCGGCGATCTGTTCCGGGCTCTCGTAGTTGCGCGCGAACAGGATGACGCCGCCGACCAGGGGTGGCTGAGGTGGCGGCGGTCGTCGTCGTTCAGGGCCTTGCCCTCGACGTCGAGCATGAGGGGGCCGAGTGGCTGGCGCAGGGAGGTCATGTTTCGGCTACCGCGAAGGCGACGACATGTTCCTTCTCGTCGCTGATGGACAGGTGTACCCGGCGGATGCGGCGCGCCGCCAGCCAGGCGTCGAGTTCCGGGCTGCAGCCGTAATCCGGGCGGCCGAGCGGGTCGTGGCCGATCCGGATGGCGGTCAGGCTGACCGGTGCCCGGAGGCCGGTGCCGAGCGCCTTGGCGAAGGCCTCCTTGGCGGCGAAGCGCTTGGCCAGGAAGCGGTCGCGGTCGCCGGCGGCGTCGTATTCGGGCAACTCGGCGGCGGCCAGGATGCGCCGGGCCAGGCGTTCGCCGTGGCGCGCATGCAGGTCGCGCATGCGGGCGACCAGGACCAGATCGACGCCGATGCCCAGGATCATGCCGGCCGCCCTCGGCGGGTCCGCTCCAGGGCGGCGAGGCCGTGATGGGTGAAGGCCAGGGCCATGTAGACCGGGGCGACGAAGTTGACCACCGGTACGAAATGGAGCAGGCCGAGCAGGCTGCTCAACGCGAACAGGCGCCAGCCGCCGGCATGGCGCTCGTCCTTCAGTTCGCCGGCCGAGGCGTGCTCGGCGAGGGCGTCGTACATGAACAGTTTCTGGTTCAGCCAGGCGTTGAGCAGGACGGACACCAGGATGCCGAAGGGCGCGAACAGCCAGAGCGGCAACAGGACCAGCCAGGCGGCCAGGTAGAGCACCAGGGCCACCAGGCCGTTGAATACGCTGCCGAGCAGACTGCCGCCACGGCGGTATTCCAGGTCCGGGTAATGGTTGCGGGCGACGAAGCCGACGATGATCGGCATCAGGGCCAGGGAAGTGATGAGCAGGGCGGTGACGTACATGGCCGGCAGCCAGAGCAGGCTGAGCACGAACACCGCGGCATAGGCGGTCAGCCATTCGGCGCCCAGCCAGCGGGCCAGGTCGTCGAGCGGCGTGGCGGCCAGGAAGCCGGCGATCTCGGCCTTCCAGGCGGAGCCGAACAGCCAGGCCAGGATGCCCCAGGCGAGCAGGGAGAGCACCATGGGCCAGAAGGCCAGGGTGAGCATGCGCGGCGCCAGCAGGTCCTGGCCGGCGCGCCGCAGGGAGAGCAGGATGGACTCCATGGCAGGGGATTATACCGGGACCGGCATTTGCGATAATCCGGCCGTACACGTTCGGAGCATCGCCATGATCGACAAGCAAACCGTCCTCGACATCTGCCATTTCCGCCACGCCTGCAAGGAGTTCGACCCGGCCAGGAAGATTCCGGCCGAGGATTTCGACCTGATCCTGGAAACCGGGCGCCTGTCGCCCAGTTCGTTCGGCTACGAGCCCTGGCAGTTCCTGGTCATCCAGGATCCCGCGCTGCGCGACAAGCTGCTGCCGGTGACCTGGGGGCCAGGAAGCAGCTGCCCACCGCCAGCCACTACGTCGCCATCCTGGTCCGCAAGGGCGGCATGCGCTACGACGGCGAACACGTCCGCCACATGATGCACGACGTCCACAAGTTCTCCGCCGAGCGCGTCGCCGGCCGCGAGAAGGTCTACCGCAAGTTCCAGGAATCCGACTTCAGGCTGCTGGACAGCGAGCGTGCCCTGTTCGACTGGAGCTGCAAGCAGGCCTACATCGCGCTCGCCGACATGATGACCGGCGCCGCCATGATCGGCGTCGATTCCTGCGCCATCGAGGGCTACGACCAGGGCGAGGCGGAGGCGGTCCTGGCCGGGGCGGGCGTGCTCGACACCCGGGAATGGGGGTTGGCCGTGATGGTGGCGTTCGGCTACCGGGTCGCCCCGCCGTCGGCCAAGGTGCGCCAGGCCATGGCCGACGTCGTCCGCTGGGTCTAGGCGGCCGGTTACAACTGGTAACACTTGCTTACCGGTCGGCAACCGCTCGGGAACCGGTGCCGCGTAGTCTGGAATCGTAGTCACACGATTGGAGTGAATCATGAAGACCAGATACGTTGCCCCCAGCCTCCTGTTGGCCGGCCTGCTCGCCCTCGGCGCCACGCCTGCCTCGGCTTCCGACCCACTCGCCGGGGCCATCCTGGGCGCCGGTGTCGGTGCGGTCGTCGGCCATGAAGTCGGCGGCCATGACGGTGCCGTGGTCGGCGGTGTGTTCGGCGCCATGGTCGGCGCCGCCGCGACCGACGACGACGACTGGCGTTACCGCCGTCGGCCTTACGTCGTCTACGCGCCGCCGGTCCGCCACTATTACTATGAGCCGGCGCCCTACTGGGTGGGGCCGCGCGTCGTCTACCCGGCCTGGCGTTACGACCGCGACGACCGCCATGACCGGCGTTGGGATCGCGACGACCGCCGCGACCGGCGCTGGGATCGCGATGACAACCGCGGCCCGCGCTGGGGTGGCGACCGCGGCGGCCCGCCCTGGGACCGTGACGGCCGCGGCGGCTGGTAAGGAGCTCTGGCCGGCTGGCGCCGGGCAGTCGGCGCGCGGGTGGGGCGGAGCTTCGGCGCCGCGCCCCGCCGCCGGGTCCGCGCAGCGGTTTCGGGCGGGCAGGAGGAATGCGGGACCGTGGTGCGGGTGACCGCAACGGCCATTCGGCCGCAACGACGATACGGCAAGGGACTGGTGCCCGGAGCCGGGGTCGAACCGGCACGCCTTGCGGCGCGGGATTTTGAGTCCCGTGCGTCTACCAATTCCGCCATCCGGGCAGATGAGGGACGAGGATTATCGCGAAAAATCGGTGCCTGCGGCAACGTATAATCCGCCCGCACCATGAAGACCAGCGATTTCGACTACTTTCTGCCCGACGAACTGATTGCCCGCTACCCGCTTGCGCAAAGGGGGGCAGCCGGCTGCTCCACGTCGACCCGGATGCCGGTGTTTTCACCGACCGCCTGTTCGTCGACCTGCCGACCCTGTTCCGGCCCGGCGACCTGCTGGTGTTCAACGATACGCGGGTGATCAAGGCGCGCCTGTACGGCGAGAAGGCGACCGGCGGACGCATCGAGGCCCTGGTCGAACGCGTGCTGTCGGAGCGCGAGGCCCTGGCCTTCATCCGGGCCAGCAAGGCCCCGAAGCCAGGCATGCGCCTGCGCCTGGCCGACGCCATCGAGGTCGAGGTGGTCGAGCGCGTCGGCGACCTCTACCGGCTCGCCTTCGATCCTGCCCGCACGGTGCTGGACTGGCTCGAGGCCTACGGGCTGCTGCCGCTGCCGCCCTATATCGACCGGCCTGCGGAGGCCGGCGACGACGCCCGCTACCAGACGGTCTACGCCCGGGCACCGGGTGCGGTCGCGGCCCCCACGGCGGGCCTGCATTTCGACGCCGCCATGCTCGAGAAACTGGGTGCCATGGGCGTGGCGACCGCCTTCGTCACCCTGCACGTCGGCGCCGGCACCTTCCAGCCGGTGCGCGTCGAGGACATCGCCGAGCACCGCATGCATAGCGAGCTGTACGAGATACCCGAGGCGACGGTGGCGGCCGTCGCGGACGCACGCGGGCGCGGCGGCCGGGTCTGCGCGGTGGGCACCACCAGCCTGCGCGCCCTCGAGTCGGCGGCGCAAGGCGGTGAACTGCGGCCCGGCCTGGACGAGACCGACATCTTCATCACGCCCGGCTACCGCTTCCGCGTGGTCGAGCGCCTGCTCACCAATTTCCACCTGCCCAAGTCGACCCTGCTGATGCTGGTGTCGGCCTTCGGCGGCTACGACCTGATGCGCCGTGCCTATGGCCATGCGGTGGCGGAGCGCTACCGCTTCTTCAGTTACGGCGATGCCATGCTTATCGAGGGCGCCCATGAAGTTTGATCTCCTGACCACCTCGGGCTTGGCCCGGCGCGGCCGCCTGGAACTCGCCCACGGCGTCGTGGAGACGCCGGTGTTCATGCCGGTCGGCACCTACGGCGCGGTGAAGTCGGTCACCCCGGACGAGGTCGAGGCCCTGGGCGCCCAGATCGTCCTCGGCAACACCTTCCACCTCTGGCTGCGCCCCGGCCTGGAGGTGGTCGCCGCGTTCGGCGGCCTGCACGACTTCATGGCCTGGCGCGGACCGATCCTGACCGACTCGGGCGGCTTCCAGGTCTACAGCCTGACCCACCTGCGCAAGATTACCGAGGAGGGCGTCAAGTTCGCCTCGCCCCTGGACGGCGCCCGCCTGATGCTGACGCCCGAGCAATCCATGGCGATCCAGCGCACCCTGAACTCCGACATCGTCATGATCTTCGACGAGTGCACCCCTTATCCGGCCGATTGGCAGACCGCGAAGATCTCCATGGAATTGTCCCTGCGCTGGGCGGCGCGCTCGAAGGCGGCCCACCAGGGCAACCCGAACGCCCTGTTCGGCATCGTCCAGGGCGGCATGTACGAGGACCTGCGCGACCGTTCCCTGGCCGAGTTGGGCCGGATCGGCTTCGACGGCTACGCCATCGGCGGGCTTTCCGTCGGCGAGCCCAAGGAGGATATGGTGCGCATCCTGGCGTACACGGCGCCGCGCCTGCCGGCCGACCGGCCGCGCTACCTGATGGGCGTCGGCACCCCCGAGGACATCGTCCAGGCGGTCGGCCAGGGCATCGACATGTTCGACTGCGTGATGCCGACGCGCAACGCCCGCCATGGCGTCCTGTTCACCCGCTACGGCGACCTCCGGATCAAGAATGCCCGCCACCGCACCGACACCGGTCCGATCGACCCGTCCTGCGACTGCTACACCTGCCGGAACTTCAGCCGGGCCTACCTGCACCACCTGTTCCGGGCCGGCGAGTCCTTGGCCGGGCGCCTGAACACGATCCACAACCTGCATTACTACCAGACCCTGATGCGCGAACTGCGCCAGGCCATCGAGGCCGGCCGTTATACCGAGTTTGTCGCGGCCTTTAATAATGACCGCATGGCCGCATGTTAAAATCCTCAGCTATTTTTACCCGGAGTGCCGAACGATGTTGATTTCCCCCGCCTACGCCGCCGATGCGGCCCAACCCGATCCGATCATGAGCTTCCTGCCCCTGATCGTCATCTTCGTGGTGTTCTATTTCCTGATCATCCGTCCGCAGATGAAACGGAGCAAGGAACAGCGGGCCATGCAGGAGGCCCTGCAGAAGGGCGACGAGGTGATCACCGCGAGCGGCCAGCTCGGCAAGGTCATCAAGCTCAGCGACCAATACGTCACCCTCGACATCGGCGGCGGCACCGAGTCGATCTTCCAGCGCGGCGCCATCAATACCGTCCTGCCCAAGGGCACCATCAAAGACCTGTGACGCCTGCCGGGGCGCGGCGCGGCTGATCGGCCGGCGACCGCGCCACGGGCCCCTGTCCCGAACGTCCCGTCCTCCATCCTTCACGGTCGAGCCATGAACCGTTACCCCCTCTGGAAATACCTGGTCGTCCTGGTCGCCCTGGTGATCGGCCTCATCTATACCCTGCCCAACTTCTACGGCGAGGTGCCGGCCGTCCAGGTGGCGCCGGTGCGCACGACCGAGAAGGTCGACAGCGCTCTCATGGGCCGGGTCGAGACGGTACTGGCGCAGGCCGGCATCGCCGCCCAGGGCGTGTCCATGTCGGAACGCAGCATCAAGGCGCGCTTCGCCAATACCGACACCCAGCTGAAGGCCAAGGACGCCTTGCAGGCCGTTCTCGGCAATGGCTACACGGTGGCGCTGAACCTGCTGCCGGCCTCGCCCGAGTGGCTGTCGCGCCTGGGTGCCCTGCCCATGTACCTGGGCCTGGACCTGCGCGGCGGCGTCCATTTCCTCATGCAGGTCGACATGCCCAAGGCGCTGGAAAAGGCGGCCGAGCGTTACCAGGGCGATATCCGCACCCTGCTGCGCGAGAAGAAGGTCCGCTACGGCGGCATCGACCGCCAGGGCGAGGCGGTGACCCTGCGCTTCAGCGACGCGGCGACCCGCGACGAGGCACGCCAGGCCATCGAGGCGACCTATCCCGACCTCCTGCTCGCCGACAGCGAGACCGCCGAGGGCCTGTGGCTGACGGCCACGCTGAAGGAGACGGCCAAGAAGCAGACCCAGGAGTACGCCCTGCAACAGAACCTGACCACCTTGCGCAACCGGGTCAACGAACTGGGCGTGGCCGAACCGGTGATCCAGCAGCAGGGCGTCGACCGCGTCGTGGTCCAGCTGCCGGGCGTGCAGGACACCGCCAAGGCCAAGGAGATCCTCGGCCGCACCGCCACCCTGGAGGTGCGCATGGTCGACGAGGAGGCCATGCAGGACACGGCCCGCGTCCAGTCGGCGACCGCCGGCCAGGTGCCGTTCGGCGACGAGATCTACTACGAGCGCAACGGCCAGCCGGTACTGGTGAAGAAGAGCGTGGTGCTGACCGGCGACTACATCACCGATGCCCAGCCTGGTTTCGACAACAACGGCCAGTCTGCCGTGCACGTCAACCTCGACGGCCGCGGTGCGCGCATCTTCAAGAACGTGACGCGCGAGAACGTCGGCAAGCGCATGGCCATCCTGCTGGTCGAGAAGGGCAAGACCGAGGTGGTCACGGCGCCGGTCATCCGCGAGGAGATCGGCGGCGGCCGGGTGCAGATCACCGGCATGGACTCGGTCGAGGAATCCAAGGACGTCGCGCTGCTGCTGCGCGCCGGCGCCCTGGCCGCGCCCATGGAGATCGTCGAGGAACGCACGGTCGGCCCGTCCCTGGGTGCCGACAACATCCAGAAGGGCTTCAACTCGACCCTCTACGGCTTCGCCGCGATCGCCGTGTTCATGGTCATCTACTACCAGGGCTTCGGCATCGTCTCGGTGCTGGCGCTGGCCACCAACATGTTCCTGCTGGTCGCCCTGCTGTCGATGCTGCAGGCCACCCTGACCCTGCCCGGCATCGCCGGTATCGCGCTGACCCTGGGTATGGCCATCGACGCCAACGTCATCATCGCCGAGCGTATCCGGGAAGAGCTGCGCAACGGCAACTCGCCGCAGGCGGCCATCGCCGCCGGCTACGAACGGGCCTGGGACACCATCCTGGACTCCAACGTCACCACCCTGATCGCCGGCATCGCGTTGTTCTGGCTCGGCTCCGGTCCGGTCCGCGGCTTCGCCGTGACCTTGTGCCTGGGCATCCTCACCTCCATGTTCAGCGCGGTCTCCGTCTCGCGGGCCATGGTCAACCTCACCTACGGCCGGGCCAAGCGCTTGACCAAGGTATCCATCTAAGCAGGGCCGCGACATGATCGAACTGTTCCACCTCAAGCGCGACATCCCGTTCATGCGCTGGGCGCGCAGCACCATCTACGTGTCCCTGGCCTTCATCCTCGCCTCCGTCGTCCTGCTCGCCACCAAGGGCCTGAACCTGGGCGTGGACTTCACCGGCGGTACGGTCATGGAGGTCGGCTATCCTGGCGCGGCCGACGTGCCGGCCATCCGCGCGGTGCTGGCCAAGAGCGGCTACGGCGACGCCCAGGTGCAGAACTTCGGCACCTCCAGCGAGGTGCTGGTCCGCCTGCCGGTGAAGGCCGGCGTGACCTCCGCGCAGCTGTCCGAGAATGTCATGACGGTGCTCCGCCAGGCCGACGCCAAGGTCGAGATGCGCCGGGTCGAGTTCGTCGGCCCGCAGGTCGGCGGCGAGCTGTTCGAGGACGGCGCCCTGGCCCTGCTGGTGGTCTCCATCGGCATCGTCATCTACCTGGCCCTGCGCTTCGAGTGGCGTTTCTCGCTCGGTGCCATCTTCGCCACCGCGCACGACGTGTTCATCGTCCTGGGCGTCTGGTCGCTGTTCCAGTGGGAGTTCTCGCTCACCGTCCTGGCCGCCGTCCTGGCCCTCCTGGGCTACTCGGTCAACGATACCGTGGTGGTGTTCGACCGGATCCGGGAAAACTTCCGCAAGACCCGGATGACGGACGTGGCGGCGATCATGGACAACGCCAAGACCGCCACCCTGTCGCGTACCGTGATCACCAGCGGCACCACCTTGCTGATGGTCCTCGCCATGCTCTTCCTGGGCGGCGAGGTGCTGTACGGCTTCGCCCTCGCGCTGGCCATCGGCATCGTGGTCGGCACCTATTCCTCGGTCCTGGTCGCCAGCCCCATCGTCATGTGGCTGGGCGTCTCGCGCGAGGACTTCATCAAGCCGCCCAAGCAGGAACCGGGCGCCATGGTGTAAGGCCGGGGCGGCGCGGCCATGGAGATACTCGCCCAGCTCGTCGACCTGGCGCTGCACCTGGACCGCCACCTGGCCCTGTTCGTCACCGACCACGGCGCCTGGGTGTACGGCCTGCTGTTCCTGATCGTCTTCATGGAGACGGGGTTCGTCGTCACCCCCTTCCTGCCCGGCGACTCGCTGCTCTTCGTGGCCGGCACGGTGGCGGCGGCGGGCGGCATGGAACTGCCCCTGGTCATGGCCACCCTGGTCGCGGCGGCGCTCTCCGGCGACAACGTCAACTACTGGGTCGGCCGCCTGGTCGGCCCGCGCCTGTTCCGGTTCGAGGGCAGCCGCTGGCTGAAGCGCGAGAACCTCGAACGCACCCACGCGTTCATGGAACGGCACGGCGCCAAGGCCATCGTCATCGCCCGCTTCGTCCCCCTCGTGCGGACCTTCGTGCCCTTCGTGTGCGGCCTCGGGCGCCTGACCTACCTGCGTTTCCTGGGCTTCTCGATCCTCGGTGCCCTGCTCTGGGTGGGCCTGCTGGTGCCGGCCGGCTTCTTCTTCGGCAACCTTGATCTGGTCAAGAACAACCTGACCGCGGTGATCATGCTGATCATCGTCCTCTCGCTCCTGCCCGGCGCCCTGGAATACGCCCGCGCCCGGCGCCAGGCCTGACGCCGGCGGTCTCCCGGCCCGCTTAAGTTTCCCGGTCGCCTGCCGATAAGGAGGCGCTGAAACTTCGCTGCCAGGTCCATGTCGGTCGTCACCCTACCGCAGGACGATCTGGGCGCAGGCGACTGGCTGACCGGCCTGGCCGACCGGGGCGGCTGCGTCGCCCGGCTCACCTCGTTGCTCTCCGAACTGCCCATCCGGGACCGGTTGCCGGCGGTCCTGTGGCTCGACATCGACCGTTTTCGGCAGATCAACAACTCCTTCGGCTACGTCGTCGGCGACAGCGTCCTGGTTGAACTGTGCCGACGTCTGGAGCGCAGCCGGCCGCCGCAATCGACCCTCGCCCGGGTGGGCGGCGACGAATTCGTCCTAATCCTTCCGAACGCGAGCGGCCATGAGGCGGAACGCATCGCGCACAAGTTGGTCGGGGCCGTCCATCAGCGGCTGAGCATCGGTACCACGCGCATGCGCCCCTCGGCCAGCGTCGGGGTCGCCCTCGGCCAGCCGGACGAGGACGCCAACGAGCTCCTCGAACGGGCCGAACGGGCGATGGCCGAGGCCAAGCGCGAAGGCGGTGGCCGGGTCAGCCTGGCCGCCGACGCCTTGCTGCCGGCGCGCGACGGCAAGTACCTCGCACGCGAGGAGCTGGCGGTCGAGGAGACCTTGCACCGCGCCCTCGAGATTGGCGGCCTGTACCTGGACTACCAGCCCATCGTGCGGGTCACGGACGGCGTTACCGTGGCGGCCGAGGCGCTCATGCGCTGCCGGGTGGACGGCGAGATCCTGCCGCCCGGGCGTTTCATCCCGGTGGCGGAAAAGACCGGCCTGATCAGCCACCTGGGCGACTGGTGCCTGGTCACCGCCGCGGAGTTCGTGAGCCGCATGCAGGGGCACGGTACCGCCCTGAAGGTGGCGGTCAACGTGTCCCGGGTGCAGTTGCAGAACCGCAGCTTCGCGAAGTCGCTGCACGGCGTCCTCGCCTACACCGGCATCCAGCCGGGGCGCATCGAGCTCGAGATCACCGAGTCGCTGTTCATGGACCCCTCCGAGGTCGTCAAGGGCAACATACGGGCCGCCTTGGCGGCCGGGTTCCCGCTCGCCATCGACGACTTCGGCACCGGCTATTCCAGCCTGGCCTGCCTGAAGGACCTGCCCGCCGCCAAGCTCAAGCTCGACCGCGCCTTCGTCGTCGACCTGCCGGTGGACCGGCGCGCCTTCGGCGTGGCACGGGCGGTCGCCGGGCTGGCAGCGGACTTGGGCATGGAGGTGGTCGCGGAGGGGGTCGAGACGGCGGCTCAGCTACAGTTACTGGGGGAGGCCGGCATCAACGAGGTGCAGGGTTTCCATATCGCACGCCCCATGAACGAGGGCGACTTGATCGAGTGGTTGTCCTGATGGCTGACATGAGCGACGAAGAACACGGCACTGCCGGGGAAACCGGGGATCTGGCGCTGAATCGCCAGCTTGAGGCCTCGCTGCGCGAGATCGGCATCCCGCCGCGGCCGCGCATCCTGGAATTGATCATCATCGAGGCGCGCGCCGGCGAGCCGGATTTCAACTACCTGGCCGAGTTGATCCAGGCCGACGTGGCGCTGGCGGCGGGCCTGGTCAAGGTCGCCAATTCGCCCTTCTTCGGCTATCGCCAGAAGACCCGGAACGTGCGCGACGCCCTGCTCATGCTCGGCCTGCGCGTGGCGGCGAACGCGGTGGCCGGACTGATCCTGCGCCGGGTCTTTCCGCCCAGCGTCCAGCTGGAACGCTTCTGGGACGCCTCCCAGCGCACCGGCGAGCTCGCGGCGTGGCTGGTCAAGCGCCTGGGCGTGCGTTACGGCGTCGGCGCCGAGGACGCCTACACCTTCGGGTTGTTCCGCGACTGCGGCATCCCGGTGATGATGCGCCGGTTCAGCGGCTATGCGCAGGTGCTGGCGCGCGCCAACGAGGACAGCGAGCGTCCGTTCACGGCGGTGGAGGAGGCCGAGCTGCCGACCAACCACGCCGTGGTGGGCGGCCTGATGGCGCAGAGCTGGTGGCTGCCGGAGCCCATCTGCACGGCGATCCGGCGCCATCACGAGCGCGCGGTGCTGACCGACCTCGACGCGGGCGGACCGGCCGGGCGCCAGGTCGCGCTGGCGCAGTTGGCGGAGAAGCTGCATCAGGACAGCAGCGGCCTCAACCGCAGCCATGAGTGGGACAAGCTGGGCGCAGCCAGCCTGGCGGTGCTGGGGCTGGACGGGGGTGCCGAGATGGCCGAACTGGAGACCGAGGCGAAGGAATTCCTGGCCCACCTGGCCATGGCGCTGTAGCGCGGCGTTCAGTGCACCTCGACGGCGTGTTCCAGGACCACGACGTCGGCGCCGCGCGCCAGGCGCAGGTTGGCAACCCAGCTGCCTGCGCCGAGGCCGGGCAGGGTGCCGCGGTGGCGGTCGCCGGCCGCCGCCAGGGTCAACCGCGCGGTTGCCGGCTGGCCGGGGCGCGCGAGGGCGAGATCGACGGTGACGCCAGGCTCCGGATGGCCGGCGACGTCGGCCACGCTCACGGCGACGATGGCGGGGTTCCCGGCGCGTAGCTCGCCGAGGCCGTCGACCTCGACGCGCCAACCCAGCTTCTCCAACTTGTCGGCCATGCCCAGGTGCTGGCCGATGCCCTTCGCGGCGTCCTCCTGGTGCTCGACCACGCCGGCAAAGCCGGTGTGGACGTTCTTGCCCTCGGCGTGCGGCAGGAGCACCTGGGCGACGGCGGGCGGCAGCCCCTGGCCGGCGATGTACACGAAGCTCGCCATGAGGACCATGAGGACCAGGAAGAAGCCGATCAGCAGCTTGGGTGCCCAGTGCACGTTGTTCTGCTGCTTCGCCTTTTCGCCGTTCATCATGGCCAGCAGTACCGAGACGGTCGGATAGGCGATGACGTGCAGGGTGATGGTGTCGAGACCGACCGGATGGCCGAGGGCGTAGCCCAGGTAGGCGAACGACGGGATCGCCGCGGCCACCACCGCCGCCCAGTAGTTCGACAGCTTGGCGCGGCGGCCGATGCCGTACAGCAGGGCGGTCAGGAGCATGCCGCCGAACATCGTGATAAGTAGGCTCATTGTTCGTGCCGGGTGAAGAAGTGGACAGGATCGGTCACGCTCTCACCCTTGCTGTCGGTGATCACGAATTCGAACTGGTGCAGTTGCTCGGCTTGGTCCGGCGGCAGCTTGACGCTGGCCTGGACGATCACGCTGCGGCCGTTGCGGACCGGCACCTGGGCGAAGTTGCCAAGGTCGAGGGCACCCTCGGGCAGGCCACGGGCGGCGATGCGGTAGGTCTCCTCGTGGCCCGAGATGTTGGTCAGGCGGATCTGGTAGCGGTTGCGGATGCTGCCGTCGGAGAGGGTGACGTAGAGCGGCGAGCGGATCTGCTGGATGCTGTGCTCGTAGCTGGCGCGGTGGTCGATGTCATAGAACAGGTAGGCGGTCATCAGGACGATGGCCAGGCCCCAGCCGATCACCTTGAGGCGCTTCCAGTCCAGGAACGGCTCGACCGGGGCCGGGCTGTTCAGGTTGACCTCGGAGTCGTAGCGCACCAGGCCGCGCGGGTAGCCCATCTTGTCCATGATGGTGTTGCAGGCGTCGACGCACAGGCCGCAGGAGATGCAGGTGTATTGCAGGCCGTTGCGGATGTCGATGCCGACCGGGCAGACCTGCACGCAGAGGCCGCAGTCGATGCAGTCGCCGTAGCCGGCATAGCGGCGGTCGTCGTAGCCGCGCAGGCCGGGGCGGGCGGCCGCGCGGCCCAGCTCGCGTTCGCCGCGGCCGCGTTCGTAATGCACGGTCAGGGTCTCCGCGTCGTACATGGCGCTCTGGAAGCGGCCGTACGGGCAGATGAAGGTGCAAACGTGCTCGCGCAGGGTGGAGGCGGCGAGGTAGGTCGAGGCGGTCAGGGCGATGACGGTGATGTAGGCCGCCGGCGCCGCCTGGCCGGTGAAGAAGTGGGCGATCAGGTCCGGGGCGTAGCCGAAGTAGAGCACGAAGGTCATGGCGGTCCAGAAGGACAGCAGCACGAAGGCCAGCTTCGTCGCGCCGAGCTTGAGCAGCTTCTCGCGGTCGGACCAGGGCAGGCGGTGCAGGCGCAGGCGGGACGGCCGTTCGCCCTGGAACCAGTGCTCCAGCCAGGTGAAGGCGTCGGTCCACAGGGTCTGGAAGCAGAAGTAGCCGCAGAATGCCCGCCCGGCCAGGGCGGTGATGAAGAACAGCACGGCGGCGGCGATGAACAGCAGCATCGACAGCCAGAACACGTCTTGCGGATAGACGGTCAGGCCGAACAACATGTAACGGCGGCCGGGGATGTCGAACAGGATCGCCTGCGAGGGGGCGCCGGGACGGTCCCAGGGCAGCCACGGCAACAGGAAGTAGACCGAAAAGCCGAGCAGCAGGATGGCGGTCTTGAAGGTGCGGAAGGGCCCCTTGATCGAGCGCGTCATGATCGGGGCGCGCTTGAAGTAGAGTTCCTGGCCTTGAGCTTGCGTGTTCACAGTGTTTCCTGATTCGATCCTGCAATGGAAAAGCCCCGGCGAGCCGGGGCTTCAACCTCAACCGGGACGGCCCGATCGTCGCTGCGGCTTACTTGCCACCGCCCAGTTCATGGACGTAGACCGTCAAGAGCTTGATCTGTTCCGGCTTCAGGCGACCTTCCCAGGTCGGCATCACGCCGCGGTTGAGACCGCCGGTGATGACCTTCTCGACTTCCGCCACCTTGCCGGCCTGGTCGCTGGCGCCGGGCACGTTGGCCCACAGCCAGACCTTGTCGGTCAGGTTGGCGGAGCCGATGTCCTGGCGGCCCTTGGCGTCGTTGCCGTGGCAGTAGAAGCAGGCCGCGGTGTGGGAGTGGAACAACTGGTTGCCGAGGGCCGCCTTGGCCGGATCGGCCTTCTCGCCGGACAGGGAGAGGACGTAGTTGGCCAGCTCCTCGATCTGGGCCGGGTCGAGCGCCTCGGCGAAGGGCGGCATGTAGCCGTGGCGGCCCTTGGTGATGGTTTCCTGGATCTTGTCGTAGGTACCGCCGTAGATCCAGTTGTCGTCGGTCAGGTTCGGGTAGGAACCGATCTTGCCGCCGCCGCCGCTCTGGTGGCAGGCGGCGCAGTTGTCGGCGAACAGGGGCTTGCCGGCCGAGACGACGAAGCTGGACAGTTCCGGGTCCTTGCTGATCTTGTCGTAGGGCAGGCTGGCCAGCTTGTCGAAATAGGGCTTCTGCAGGGCGGCCGCCTCTTCGGTCTCCTTGAGCAGCTTGGCGCGGGTGTTCCAGTGCCAGGTTTCGGTCTGCCCTTCGGAGTTGGTGTACTCGATCTTGCCGAAGACGCCGGGCAGGAAGCTCTTGCCGATCGGCCAGGACGGGTAGATCAGCCAGTAGGTGATCGCGAACACGATGGTGGCGTAGAAGCCCCAGATCCACCAGTTCGGCAGCGGGTTGTTGAATTCCTGCAGGGTTTCGTCCCAGACGTGACCGGTGGTCTGGGGGCCTTGGGTTTGGGCGTTTTCAGCCATTGGACTTGTCCTTCGTTTCTTGATCCAGATCGTCGTCTAGAAAAGGAATGTTCTTAGGTTCTTCCATGCGTGCGGCGCGCTTCTTGTCACCCGCGTAGACCCACCACACGATCAGGCAGAAGGTGACGAAGAAGATGATCAGCCCGATCGGTTTCGCATTCTCCGGTCGGGCCAGCCACGCCAGCATCAGCGGTACTTCACCAGGTCTTCGGGCTTCACCTTGCTGAAGTCCACCATGGTCCCCAGTACCTGCAGGTAGGCGATCAGCGCGTCGGCCTCGGAGACGAACGAGCGGTCGCCGTCGTAGTTGCCGGCCTGGGCCTGGGCGACCAGGTTCTCCTGGGCCTTGTCGATGCGCAGCGTGTTGGCCACCTCGGCGCCGAACTGCTTGACGTTGGCCTGGTACTCGGCCTCGGAGGCCGAGTAGGGCACGCCGACGGTGCGCAGGGCGCGCAGGCGATCGGCGACGTCGGAGTAGTCGAGCGGAGTCTTGGCCAGCCACGGGTAGTTAGGCATCACCGACTCGGGCACCACCGAGGTGGGCTGGTTCAAGTGTTGGACATGCCATTCGTTGGAGTACTTGCCGCCGACCCGGGCGAGGTCCGGGCCGGTCCGCTTGGAACCCCATTGGAAGGGGTGGTCGTACTTGGATTCGGCGGCCAGCGAGTAGTGGCCGTAGCGGAGCTGCTCGTCGCGGAACGGGCGGATCATCTGCGAGTGGCAGGTGTAGCAGCCCTCGCGCACGAAGATGTCGCGGCCGCGCGATTCGAGCGGGGTGTAGGGGCGGACGCCGGGGACGTCTTCCACCGTGTCCTTGATCAGGAACAGCGGGGTGATCTCGACCAGACCGCCGATGCTGATCGCGATCATGGTGCCGATCAGCAGGATGCCGGCGTTGGTTTCCAGGATTTCGTGGCTGAATTTCATGTCGTCTTCCTCGGTCAGGCGGCAGCGCCGGCGGTCTGGCCAACCAGGTTGGCCTCACGCACGCCCTGGCGGATGGTCATGTAGGCGTTGAAGGCCATGACGCACATCCCGGAGAGGAAGAACATGCCGCCGATGGCGCGCATCGCGTAGAACGGATGCATGGCGGCGACCGACTCCACGAACGAGTACTGCAGGTTGCCGAAGTCGTCGAAGGCGCGCCACATCAGGCCCTGCGAGATGCCGGAAATCCACATCGCGGTGATGTAAAGGAGGACGCCGATGGTGGCCAGCCAGAAGTGCACGCCGACCAGCTTGTCGCTGTACAGCTTGGTGTTCCAGAGGCGCGGCATCATGTGGTAGAGCGAGCCGAAGGAAATCATGGCCACCCAGCCGAGGGCACCGGAGTGCACGTGGCCGACGGTCCAGTCGGTGTAGTGGGACAGGGCGTTGACGTCCTTCAGGGACATCAGCGGGCCTTCGAAGGTGGACATGCCGTAGAACGACAGGGCCACGATCATGAAGCGCATGACGTAGTCGGTACGCAGTTTGTCCCAGGCGCCCGAGAGGGTCATGATGCCGTTGATCATGCCGCCCCAGGAGGGCAGCAGAAGCATGATGGAGAAGGTGGCGCCGAGGGTGGAGGCCCAGTCGGGCAGGGCGGTCCAGTGCAGGTGGTGGGTGCCCACCCACATGTACATGAAGGACAGGGCCCAGAAGTGCACGATGGACAGGCGGTAGGAGTAGACCGGGCGGCCGGCGTGCTTGGGCACGAAGTAGTACATCATGCCGAGGAAGGCGGCGGTCAGGAAGAAGCCCACCGCGTTATGGCCGTACCACCACTGGGTCATGGCGTCCTGGGCACCGGCGAACAGGCTGTAGGACTTCATGGAGAACAGGCCGACCGGCACCGCCAGGTTGTTGAAGGTGTGGAGCAGGGCGGTGGCGAGCAGGAAGGAGAGGTAGAACCAGTTGGCGACGTAGATGTGCGGCTGCTTGCGCTTCATCAGGGTGCCGATGAAGACCGCCATGTAGCTGACCCAGACGATCTCGACCAGGATGTCGATCGGCCATTCCATCTCGGCGTATTCGCGGCCCTGGCTGTAGCCGTTCACGTAGGACAGCGCGGCCAGGACGATGACCGCCTGCCAGCCCCAGAAGGTGAAGGGGATCAGGCCGCCGCCCCAGAGGCGCGCCTGGCAGGTGCGCTGGACGACGTAGTAGGAGGTGGCGAAGAGGGCGGAACCGCCGAAGCCGAAGATCACCGCGCCGGTGTGGACCGGGCGGAAGCGGCCGAAGGTGATGTAGGGGATGTCGAAGTTCAGGAACGGCCAGGCCAGTTCGGAGGCGATGTAGACGCCGACGAACATGCCCACCACGGCCCAGACGATGGCCATGACGGTGAACTTCTTGATGATCTCGTAATCGTACTGCTCCCCTGCAGCGGGATTGCTTGCGGCCATGACACTCCTCCAGGAATTACCTACAGCGTCCGCGACGCTGGGACGTCGTCGCGGGTTGTAAAGCCGTATGCCGGCGTGACAAATTGACATGCGAGTATAGGCCGAAACTGCGGCCACTCGCAAGGTCCGGTGCCGGGTGGCGGGCTATTCCCGCAACAGGAGGGTCAGATCGTGGGCGATCTCCTCGGGCGCTTGCGCATAAGGCTGGAAAAGGCGCATCCGGCCCTGGCGATCGAGCACGTAGCTGCCCGCCGTATGGTCGACCAGATAGTCGTCCGCGCCCGGCTCGACGTGCTTGCTGTAGTGGACCCGGAACTCCCGGGCGGCGGCGGCGACCGCTTCCCGGCTGCCGGTCAGGCCCAGGAAGGACGGCTGGAAGTAGGGCACGTACTGCTTCAGGATCTCCGGGGTGTCGCGTTCCGGGTCGACGCTCACGAACAATACCTGGACCTGGGCGGCGTCCGCCGGCGCCATCCGCTTGAAGGCGGCGGCGAGGTCGGCCAGGGTGGTCGGGCAGACGTCCGGGCAGTGCGTGTAGCCGAAGAACAACACCACCAACTTGCCGCGGAAGTCGGCCAGGCTGCGCGGTACGCCGTTGTGGTCGGTGAGTTCCAGGTGACGCCCGAAATCGGCGCCGGTGATGTCGGTGGCCTTGAAATCGCTGCGCTTGCCGGGTCCGCAGGCCGCCAGCAGGGCCAGGAACACCAGGCCGAGCAGGCCACGCAGGCGCATCATGCCGCCGGCAGGGCGGCGGCGGGCAGGTCGGCCAGACGGTACTTGCCGGTCTGCACGGCCTTGGCCAGGTCCTCCAAGTGCATGTCATTCATCATGGCGATGATCTTGTTCTTGACCGGCTTCCACTTGAAATGCATGGGACAGGCGGTTTCGTCGCTGCATTCCTTGAGGCCGAGGATGCAACTCTTGGTGAAATCGGGACCCTCGGTGAGCAGGAGCACCTGCATCAGGGTCGTGCGGTGCATGCCCTCGCGCAGGCAGAAACCGCCCAAACGGCCGCGAAACGAGTCGAGCAGGCCGTGCTTGCAGAGGCTCTGCAAGATCTTGGCCAGATAGGCGGCGGGCACGTTCAGGCGCTCGGCAATATCGCGGTTGAGCACCGGTTCGCCCGGGGCTTGCGTGGCGATATAGATGAGGGCCTGAATCGCGTACTGACTCGTGCGCGACAAAACCATTTCGTTTCCTTCAGGAGTTTTTTGTCCGAATTATAACGAGGTTACGCTTTTTGCCTAGAGGCCAGGCGCGAATTTCAGAGGCTGTCCAGCCAGGCCGAGAAGCGGCGCGGCGGCAGCACGCGGGCCGCCTGCTCGGGATCGGCCGCCGGCAGGTGCGGGATCACCGCCAGGCAGGGGGCCGGCAGGCGCGCCTCCAGGGTGGCCAGGTTTTCCTCGAATACCGGCATGTCGGGGGCGACCCGGTTGGCCACCCAACCAGCCAGCCGGAGCCCACGCGCCGCGACCGCCTCGGCGGTCAGCAGGGCGTGGTTTATGCAGCCCAGGCGCATGCCGACGACGAGGATCACCGGCAGGCCCAGGGCGACGGCGAGGTCGGCGCTGTCCCGGCGCGCGTCGAGGGGCACCCGGAAGCCGCCGGCGCCTTCCACGACGATCCAGTCGGCCAGGCCGGCAAGCGCCTCGTAGGCCTCGACGATGCGCGGGATCTCGATGCGCACGCCCTTGCGCTCGGCGGCGATGTGGGGGGCGATCGGTTCCCTGAACAGGTAGGGGTTGACCAGGTCGGCCGGGGCCGGCACCGAGGCCGCACGGGTCAGGGCCAGCACGTCCTCGTTCTGCCACCTGCCGTCCACCTGCTCGGCACCGGCGGCGATCGGCTTCATGCCGAGGGCGCGCAGGCCCAGTTGGCGCATGGCGACGAGCAGGGTGGCGCTGACCAGGGTCTTGCCCACCTCGGTGTCGGTACCCGTGACGAACAGCCCGGCCATCAGCGCAATCCCATCTGGCGTTGCTCGATCTTCAGCTGGATGACCTTGCGGCCGTCCTCCCAGTGCGCCTTGTCGCCCACCCAGGCGTGGCCGTAGACCACCTCGTAGGTGGCCGGCAGGCGGCCGTCGTGCCGGAAGGCTTCGTAGTTCTCGACCAGCCGGTACCATTCGCGCCGCCCCATGAGGCCTTGCCGGCGCTCCTCCAGGACGGTATGGGCGCCGATGCCCTTGAGGTCGCGCAGCAGGTCCTTGAGGTCGGCGTAGGTGAGGGTGAGGTGCTCCATCTCCATCACGGGGTTGGCGAAGCCGGCGTGGACCAGGGCGTCGCCGACGTCGTGCATGTCGATGAAACGGTTGACGTGGCCGTGGCCGTCGAGGCCGGCGAAGGCCGCGCGCAGTTCCTTCAGGGTATCGGGGCCGAGGCTGGCGAACAGGACCAGGCCGCCCGGCCGCAGTACCCGGCGTACCTCGCGGAACATGGTTTCCGGGTCGTCCAGCCATTGCATGGCCAGGCTGGACCAGACCAGGTCGCAGCTGTCCGCCGCCAGGGGCAGGCTGGTCATGTCGGCGCACACCATGGGGGCCGCGGCGGAACTGCCGCCGAACAGGCGCCCGAGCAAGGACGGTTTCGGCCGTCGCCGGCGCGCCTCGACCAGCATGGCGTGGGCGAGGTCGAGGCCGACCAGTTCGGCCTTCGGGTAGCGCCGGTCCAGGAGCGGCAGGGCGAAGCCGGTGCCGCAACCGGCGTCCAGGATGCGTGCCGGCGCCAGCTTGATCATGTCCAGGCGTTCGTCCAGGCGCCGGCAGACCTCCTGCTGCAGGAAGGCGGAGGCGTCGTAGCCGGAGGCCGCCTGTTCGAAGGAGCGCCGGATGGCTTGCCTAAGTCTCGAGTTCATCCAGGAATCCTCGCAGTTGGGTGACAAACCAGTCCGGATGGGACAGGAATGGGGCATGCGCGGCGCGCGGATGGCAGGCCAGGCGGGCGTCCGGGATGGCCTCGGCCAGCCAGGCGGCGGCGCCGGCCGGGCACAGGTTGTCGTGCTCGCCGTGCAGCACCAGGGTCGGGCAGGCGATCCGGGACGCTTCGGCGCGCAGGTCGACGGCGCGCAACAGGGCGAGGCCGTCGGCGAGCACGCCGGGGGCCGGCTCGCCGCGCGCGAATACGGTCTCGCGCAGGCGGCCGACGGTCGCGCGGGCGTCGTCGCCACCGCGCGCCTGCAGGGACAGGAAGCGCAGCAGGGTGCCGCGGTAGTCGCTGGCCAGGGCCTCGGCGAAGCCGGCCAGGACCTCCGGCGCGAGGCCATGCGGCCAGTCGGCCCGGCTGACGAAGGCCGGGTTGGTGGCGACCAGGACCAGGCCGGCGACCTGGTCCGGGTGGCGGGCGGCCCAGGCCAGCGCCGCCATGCCGCCCATCGACCAGCCGACCACAACGCGGCGGCCCGGGTGGCCGGCTGCGAGCGCGTCGGCCAGGCCGGCCGCATCGTAGGGCGTCACCGTCGCCACGGTGCCGTAGCCGGGCAGCTCGGGCTGCGCCACGGCGCGGTTGTCGAGCCGGCTGGCGACCTCGTTCCAGATGCCGCCGTGCAGGCCCCAGCCGTGCAGCAGGATCACCGGCAGGCTCATGCCAGCTCCGCCAGGGCCGCGACCAGGCGGTCGACGTCGGCCTCGTCGTGGCCGGCCGAGAGCGAGATGCGCAGGCGCGCCGTGCCCTCGGGCACGGTCGGCGGGCGGATCGCCGGACACAGGATGGCGCGCTCGGCCAGGCCGTCGGCGAGGCGCAGCGCTTCGCGGTTGCCCCCCACCAGGAGGGGCTGGATTGCCGTCTCCGAAGGCAGCAGCGACCAGGGCAGGCCGGCGGCGCCGGCCTTCAGGCGGGCGATCAGCCGGGCCAGGTGGCGACGCCGCGCCGGCTCGCCGGCAATCAGGGCCAGGCTGGCCGACGCGGCGGCGGCGAGCATGGGCGGGGTGGCGGTCGTGTAGACGTAGGTGCGCGCCTTGTTGACCAGCCATTCGATCAAGTCTGCGGAGCCCGCCACGCAGGCCCCAGAGACACCGGCCGCCTTGCCGAGGGTGGCCAGGTAGATCAGGCGGGCGTCCGGCCGGGTGATGCCGTAGTGCTCGAGGATGCCGCGGCCACCGGCGCCGAGGACGCCGAAGCCGTGCGCGTCGTCGAGATACAGCCAGGCGTCGTAGCGCTGCGCCAGGGCGAGCAGTTCCGGTACCGGGGCGAGGTCGCCGTCCATGCTGAACACGGCGTCGCAGGCGATCAGCTTGTCCTGCGCCGTGCTCGCGCGCAGCAGCTGTTCCAGGTGGTCGAGGTCGTTGTGCCGGTAGCGCTGGTGGTCGGCGCGCGAGAGGCGGGCGGCGTCGACCAGGGAGGCGTGGTTGAGCTTGTCGGCGAACACGGCGCCGTGGCGGTCGACCAGGGCGCCGACCACGCCCAGGTTGGCCATGTAGCCGGTCGCGAAAAGCAGGCCGGCGGGCAGGCCGACGAACCCGGCCAGTTCGTGCTCCAGCCTGTCGTGCAGGGCATGGTGGCCGGTGACCAGGTGGGCGGCCCCCGCCCCGGTGCCGACTTCGGCGGCGGCCGCCCGGGCCGCCTCGGCGAGGGCCGGGTGGCCGGCCAGGCCGAGATAGTCGTTGCTGGCGAAGGACAGGTAGTCGCGGCCGTCGATCCTGACCCGGCTACCCTGGGGTCCGTCGAGGACGCGCCGGCGCCGGCGCAGGCCGAGCCGGTCCAGCTCGGCGAGCCGGGCCGCGAGGTCCATCATGGCGGCTGCCCCGGTCAGGCCTCGGCGCAGCGCCGACCCTTGACCGGCTCGGGATGCAGGCCCAGCTTGGCCATCAGGGTGTTGTCGGCGCTGACGTCGGGGTTGCCGGTGGTGAGCAGCTTGTCGCCGTAGAAGATGGAGTTGGCGCCGGCCAGGAAACACAGGGCCTGGCCCATCTCGCCCAGTTCGTGGCGGCCCGCCGACAGGCGCACATAGGATCTCGGCATGGTGATGCGGGCCACGGCGATCGTGCGCACGAACTCGAGCGGATCGAGGTCGGCGTTGGCCGCGAGCGGGGTGCCGGCCACCTTGACCAGCATGTTGATGGGCACGGACTCCGGCTGCGGGTCCATGCAGGCCAGTTCGGCGACCATGCGGGCACGCATGGCGCGCGACTCGCCCATGCCGATGATACCGCCGCAGCATACCGAGATGCCGGCATGGCGAATCTTGGCCAGGGTGTCCAGGCGGTCCGCGTAGGTGTGCGTGGTGATGACCTGGCCGTAGAACTCGGGCGCCGTGTCGATGTTGTGGTTGTAGTAGTCGAGGCCGGCCGCCTTGAGCTTTTCGGCCTGGCCTTCCTTGAGCATGCCCAGGGTGACGCAGGCCTCCATGTCCAGGGCCTTGACCTGGCGCACCATGTCGGCGACGGCGTCGAGGTCGTTCTCCTTGGGGCCGCGCCAGGCCGCGCCCATGCAGAAGCGGGTGGCGCCGCTCTCCTTGGCGGCGCGGGCGCGCGCCAGCACCTCGTCGGCCTCCATCAGCCGCTCGCGTTCCAGGCCGGTGTCGTGGCGGGCGGACTGGGAACAGTAGCCGCAGTCCTCGGAACAGCCGCCGGTCTTGATCGACAGCAGCGTCGACATCTGCACCGCGTTGGCGTCGAAATGCTGCCGGTGCACGGTCTGGGCACGGAAGATCAGGTCGTTGAAGGGCAGGTCGAACAGGGCCGCGATGGCCTCGCGGGTCCAGGCCGGGGTGGTGTCGAGGTTGGCTAAATCGGTCATGCTTGAAGCTCCAGTTGAATGTCCTGCCAGGTTTCCTTGCCGGCCTTCCAGATGTCGTAAAGCGACCACGGCACCAGGGCGACGACGAACAGCACCCAGACGCCGGCCCAGCCGGTCGGCAGGTGGGCGAGATCGTTGGCCATGATGGTCAGGAAGCCGACCAGCGCGTAGTAGCGGTAGCCGGCCCACTTGTTGTAGTGGCGTACCTTGGCGTCGGGGTGGTGGGCGATAGCGGCGTACACGAACATCGAGGCCGCCAGCCAGATCATGACCGGGGGCAGCGACATGGCCATGGGCAGGAAGGCCAACTTCTTGTCGGCGAGATTGTGGCCGATGGTGAACAGGGTGGCCGACAGGGCCGTGCTGGCGACGGCGAGGATATTGAAAAGCCGTGCCGAACGCAGGCAGGACGCGGCGGTGACGACTTTTGTCTCAGCCATGATAATAAAAAAGGTAAAAGATAAAGCCGCACATGTTCGCGGCGGGGAGGTTGGTTGTCAAATCCTGTTGCCGATGCGTTGAACAGCTGCATAAATTATATGCAAGCCCGGCTCGCCCAGCCCTGCCTGCTGTGCGGTGCGCGCAGCCGGGCCGGGTTGCTCTGCCCGGCCTGCGCCGCCGATCTGCCACGGCTGCCAGCCGAGCGTTGCCCGGTGTGCGCCATGCCGACGCCCGGCGGGGCGGTGTGCGGCGCCTGCCTGAAACGGGCGCCGGCCTACGACCGGACCGAGGCGGTGTTCCGGTACGCCTTTCCGGCCGACGTCCTGGTCCAGCGCCTGAAGTACGGCGGCCAGACCGTCCTGGCCGGCTACCTGGCCGGGCTGATGGCGCCCTCGGCACGTCCCGACCTGATCGTGGCCATGCCGTTGCATCCGCACCGCCTGCGCGAGCGCGGCTACAACCAGGCCGCGCTCCTGGCCGGCCACCTGGCCAGGCGCCTGGCCCTGCCGTTCGCGGCCACGGCCTGCCGGCGCCTGCGCGACACGCCGCCCCAGGTGGACCTGCCGGTCAAGGCCCGGCGCAGGAACCTACGCGGCGCGTTCGACTGCACGATGGACCTGGCGGGCAGGCACGTCGCCCTGGTCGACGACGTCATGACCAGCGGCGCCAGCCTGGACGAACTGGCCCGGGTGGTGAAACGCGCCGGCGCCGCCGAGGTGTCGGCCTGGGTGGTCGCCCGCACCGTGCGGGATTAACCCGGTACGCCTCAGGCCGTCTCGCCGATGTCGAACAGGCGCCGGTGTTCGAGGATGGCGTAGCGGTCAGTCATGCCGGCGACGTAGTCGCACACGGCGCGGGCGACGCCGGCCCCGGCACGTTCCTGGAATTCCGGCGGCAGCAGGCGGGGCTCGGCCGTGAAGGTGGCGAACAGGTCGCGGATCAGGCGGCGCGCCTTTTCGCTCATGCGCATGACCCGGTAGTGCCGGTACAGGTTCTGGAACAGGAAGCGCTTCAGGGCCAGGCTTTGCGCCTGCATGTCTGGGCTGAAGGCCACCAGCGCCGGGCAGGCGCGCACGTCGGCCAGGGTTTCCGGCCGGTGCGCGGCGATGTTGGCGCGGGTCTGGGCGACCAGGTCGACCACCAGGGTGTTGATCATGCGGCGTATCGTCTCGTGGATCAGGCGCCGGTCGGTCAGGGCCGGGTAGAGCCGGCGCACCTCGTCCAGGTGGCGGCGGAACAGCGCGATCTCCTCCAACTGCGCCAGGGTGATCAGGCCCGAGCGCAGGCCGTCGTCGACGTCGTGGTTGTTGTAGGCGATCTCGTCGGCCAGGTTGGCGATCTGCGCCTCCAGGCTGGGCTGGCGGCCGTCCAGGAAGCGCTGGCCGACATCGCCCAGCTTCTCGGCGTTCTTCTTCGAGCAATGCTTGAGTATGCCCTCGCGCGCCTCGAAGGTGAGGTTCAGGCCCTCGAACTCGGCGTACTTCTGTTCCAGCTCGTCGACCACCCGCAGGGACTGCAGGTTGTGCTCGAAACCGCCGTCCTCGCGCATGCATTCGTTGAGCGCGTCCTGGCCGGTGTGGCCGAACGGCGTGTGGCCGAGATCGTGGGCCAGGGCCACGGTCTCGATCAGGTCCTCGTTGAGGTCCAGGATGCGGGCCAGGGTGCGGCCGATCTGGGCCACCTCGAGGCTGTGCGTCAGGCGAGTGCGGAACAGGTCGCCCTCGTGGTTGACGAACACCTGGGTCTTGTACTCCAGGCGCCGGAACGCGGTGGAGTGGATGATGCGGTCGCGGTCGCGCTGGAATTCGGAACGCGGCGCCGCCGGCGGCTCCGGGTGGCGGCGGCCGCGCGAGCCGTTGGAATGGGCGGCGTAGGGGGCGAGGTCGGTCATGGTCGGCATCCCGTTCTGGCAGCAGGCTGGTGCACGGACCGCCCGGCGGTCGTGCTGGCTGGATTCTCGCACAGCCCCGGCGCACCTTGGCGCCGGATGCCGGTCGGGCTCAGCGACCGAGGTCGGCGGGCAGCGCGTAGTCCGGGTAGGCCCTGCGAAACGCCGCCAGCTCGTCGCCGGCTTCGCGGTCCCGGCCGGCCAGCTTGAGGCGGCGGATGGCGTCCAGCCAGGCCTCCGGGCCTTCCGCCGCATCTGCCGGTGCGGTCGCCGCGGCAGCCGGCGCGAGGGATGGGCGCGCCGGGGCGCCGGCCGGGGCTTCGGCAGCCAGGCTTTTCTTGCGCGCGGCGACGGCGCCATCCGCCGCCCCGGCCGGCTCGGCGGCGAAGCGTTCGACGGGCGGCGGCGGAGCCTCGGCGGGGGGCGGTTCCGGGACGGCCTCGGCCATGGGCGCCGCGTCCTGCCGGACTGCTGCCCCGGCGGCGCGGGCACGCGCCGCAACGGCCTTGCCGGCGACGGTCCGCTTGGCCGGCGCCGCCGCGGGTTGCGCCGGTTCGGCCGCCAACTCCGGTGCCCGGGCCGGTGCGGCCGCCAGCGGCACCGCGGCATCGCCGTGCAGGGCGTCCGGATGCTCGCGTTCGACCAGCAGGCCGACCGAGACGCCGATCACCAGCGTCGCCGTCAGGCTGGCCGGGACCAGCCAGCGCGACCACCGTGTTGCCGGGCGCCGGGCGGTCCCGGGCCGGGGCTGCCGGGCCGCCGCCAGGATGGCCGCGTCGACCGCGGCGGGGGGCGTTTCGGTGGCGGCTTCCCGATACAGGCGGGACAGCCGCGGATCGATCTCGGTCATCGCCATGGCTCCAGGAACTTGCGCAACTTGGCTGCCGCATAGCGTAGCCGGCTCTTCACGGTTTCGCGACCGACCCCGGCGAGCGCCGCGATCTCCTCCAGGGTCAAGCCGCCCTCCTCGGCCAGCAGAAAGGCCTCGCGCTGTGCCTCGGGGAGATCGGCGACGGCCGCCGCCAGGGCCTCGGCCAGCTGCTTGCCGGCGACCTGGCGATCCGGCCGGTCGGCTTCGGGTGCCGCCACCTGCCATTCGCAGTCGTCGCCGTCGGCATCCGCCGGCAGGGGATCGAGCGGCTCCCGGCCGCGTTTGCGCCAGTGGTCGATCAGGCGGTTATGGGCGATGTGGAACAGCCAGGTCGGGAACCTGGCGGTCGGTTGGTAGCTTGGCGCGGCGCCGATCACCTTCATGAACACGTCCTGGAAGAGTTCGTCGGCCTCGCCGGCCTGCGCGCACTGGCGCAGGAAATAGCGGTAAAGGGGACCGCGCCAGCGCCCGTACAACACCTCGAAGGCGGCGGCGTCGCCGTCCCGGTAGGCCAGCATGAGACCTTCGTCGGTTCTGGGGTCTTCGAGCACGTTAACGACGGATCGGTGTGAATGGGGTTGGCGGGGCAGGTTCCGATTGTGCCATCGGTGCGTCTTCCCGGTTTAACCCCATTGCCCGATCGCCGGCGTTCAAGGGGTACCCAGCCACCACCAGGAGACCACCATGCTGCGCCACACCCTGTCCATCCTTTCCGCCACCCTGCTGATCGCCTGCGCGGGCGGCGCCGAGGCCGGCCGCTATGCCGACGTCGCGGTCGTCAACCGCACGACCGGCGAGACGCTGCCGGTCTACCGCCACCAAGGCCGCTACTACGTGGAGGGCCGCGCCGGCGACCGCTACGCCATCCGCCTGGCGAACCGGAGCGGCGCCCGCATCCTCACCATCCTGTCGGTCGACGGCGTCAATGCCGTGACTGGGCAGAACGCCGCCACCGACCAGGACGGCTACGTCCTGAGCGCCTGGTCGAACGCCGAGATCGCCGGCTGGCGCAAGGACATGGACAACGTCGCCGCCTTCTACTTCACGGCCCTGGGCGACAGCTATGCGGCGCGGACCGGACGCCCGGACAACGTCGGGGTGATCGGGGTCGCCGTCTACCGGGAATACGTCGCCCCGGTACCGATCGCCGAGCCGGCGCCGGCCCGGTCGGATACCTGGGGCGACGCCGCCACGCAGGAATCGGCGGCACCGGCGGCGGCCGCCGCGGGGCCTGCCCGCCGCGCCAAGGCGCTCGCCGAGGAGAAGATCGGCACCGGCCACGGCGAACGCCTGTACGCGCCCACCGAGACCACGGAATTCCGGCGCGCCAGCCAGGCGCCCGCCGAGATCATCCGGATCTACTACGATAGCCGGGCCAACCTGGTCGCCCGCGGCATCATCCCGAGCCGCCCGCGGGTACCGCAGGCCTTCCCCGGCAACGGCTTCGTGCCCGATCCGTCCTGAGTCGGCGAAGGTCAGGGTGCCGCCGGGCCGGTCGCCTCGGTCAGGGTCTGCCGGAGCAGTTCGGCCGGGGCGTCGGCGCCGACATAGCATGCGCCCAGGCGGCGGAACAGGACGAAGCGGATCTTGCCGCCCTCGACCTTCTTGTCCACGCCCATGTAGCCGAGATAGGCGTCGGCCCCCAGGTCCGGGGCCACGGTCGGCAGCTTGGCGCGCTTGAACAGGGTGACGACCCGTTCGACGTCGGCGCCGTCGATGTTGCCCATGCGCCGGGACAGGTCGGCCGCCAGCACGGTGCCGGCGGCGACGCCCTCGCCGTGCAGCCAGACCCCGTAGCCCATGCCGGCCTCGATGGCGTGGCCGAAGGTGTGGCCCAGGTTGAGCAGGGCGCGCTGGCCCGCCTCGCGCTCGTCGGCGGCGACCACCTCGGCCTTGTTCTCGCAGGAGCGCCGGATGGCATAGGCCAGGGCCTCGGCATCGCGCGCCACCAGCCTGTCCATGTTGGCCTCCAGCCACTCCAGGAAGGGCAGGTCGCGGATCAGGCCGTACTTGATCACTTCGGCCAGGCCGGCCGACAGCTCGCGGTCGGGCAGGGTGGCCAGGGTGCCGGTGTCGGCCAGCACGACCTGCGGCTGGTAGAAGGCGCCGATCATGTTCTTGCCGAGCGGGTGGTTGATGCCGGTCTTGCCGCCCACCGAGGAGTCGACCTGGGCGAGCAGGGTGGTCGGCACCTGGATGAAGGGCACGCCGCGCTGGTAGGAGGCGGCGGCGAAGCCGGTCAGGTCGCCGATGACGCCGCCGCCCAGGGCGATCAGCGTGGTCTTGCGCTCGGCCCGGTTGCTCAGCAGGGCGTCGAAGATCCGGTTCAGCGTTTCCCAGTTCTTGTAGGCCTCGCCGTCGGGCAGGACGATGGCCAGGACCTCGACGCCGGCGTCCTTCAGCGTGGCCGTCAGGCGTTCCAGGTAGAGCGGCGCCACCGTGGTGTTGGTGACGACGGCGACGCGCTTCTGCTTCAGGTGCGGCAGGATCAGGTCGGCGCGCTCGAGCAGGCCGGTGCCGATGTGGATGGGGTAGCTGCGGTCGCCCAGGTCGACGGTGAGGGTTTGCATGGTGGCACCACGGGATATCGATGCCCGCCATTATAAGCGTTAGGCCGATCGGGCCCGGAGGCGGCGTCGGTCCGGGGCGGGTTTGGGCAGGTGCGGCATCCGGACTATGATCATGGTAATGCACGGTCGCCGGGGGCCTTGCGGCGCGGCCGCGCCGGAGGAATCACCGGCCGAGGGAACCAAAATGAAAATGACCCATGCGCAATGGATGAAGGACACCGCCGCTTTCGGGCGCGTGCGCAGCAAGGAATTGAAGGCTTTGGACAATGCCCTGATGCTCTACGAGCAGGCGCTGACGGGCTCGGGTTCGGTCCTGCGGGAGAAGAAGAACCTGCAAAACGCCCTGGAGGCGTGGAAGGCGGCCCAGAAGGCGAAGGGTCAGGACTGGCGCAGCAGCGTGCGCAACAAGCTCAAGGCCGTCGAGAAGCTGGATGCCGAACTCGGCCATGTCATCATGGGGGCCGGCGGCCTGAGCAGCCGGGGCGACCTGATGGTGGACCCGGAGGAGATGCGGGCCCGCAAGATCATCGCCGACCACATCAAGCAGAACACCCGAACGATGTTCATGGGTCAGAAACTGACCATGAAGACGTCGTCGAAGTTCACCACCGCGAACGACGTCCGCGGCGCGGTGATGGAGTTCAAGGGCAAGACCAAAGCCATCGTCGATGCGGCCAAGGGGGTCGCTCCCGATACCTCGGCGGCGCAGACCCTGCTCGTCAAGCTGTTCGGCGACTTGCCCATGCCGGCGGTCATGGAGGCCCTGGGCGGGACGGTGGGCGAATTCATCGGCAACGTGGCGCCCTTCCTCGGCGCCGTGAAGTCGGCCGGCCAGGCGGCGATAAAGTGGGGCAAGGTCGCCAAGGGCCTGTACGACAAGCATGGCCTGAGCAAGGCCGAGCTTTCCTTCGCGCCCGGGGACCCGGCCGCCGCGTTCGAGGCCATCCTGCGCATCCAGCAACGGGAGATCAATGCCAACCTCGCCCAGGCGGGCATCTACTCCGCGTCGGCGGTGGCCAAGACCGCCTTCACCGCGGCGGATTTCGGCGGCGTCAGCGGACCGTTGCTGGGGGCCGCCGAGTCCATGGCCCTGCTGGTCCAGAAGGTCTACGCGTTCGCACGCGACTGGATCGAGATGCGGGAGGCCAACGAACTCCTGGCCAAGGGGCCGTACGACCTGACCCTGTTCAAGACCTGTCCGTTGCTGGGCTGCTACCTGATCGGCAATTCCAACACCAGCGACATCATCAACATGGCGGTGGGCGACTACGGCAAGACCGGCTGGATGCTCGAGGTCGAGGTGATGGTGCGCAAGGCGCAGCCCGTGTTCGAAAAGTCACGCGAAGTCATCCGCGGGTCGCGCTACGAGATTGCCGGCATGCAGGGCATGAAGGGCGTGGTGGCGGACCGCAAGCGGACGACGCTCGGCCTGCCGACGGGCAAGCTGGACGGCGCCATCGACGACGTGTCGGCGAAGATCAAGGGGATATTCAAGTGATGCCGGCGTGCCGCCCGTGAAGCTCGCCACCTGGAACGTCAATTCGCTCAAGGTCCGCCTGCCCCACCTGCTCGACTGGCTGGCGGCGGAGGCGCCGGACGTGGTCTGCCTGCAGGAGACGAAGACGACCGATGACGTCTTCCCGGTCGAGGCGCTTGCCGCGGCCGGCTACCGGGCGGTCTTCTCCGGCCAGAAGACCTATAACGGCGTCGCCATCCTGAGCCGCGCCGACGCCGTCGACGTGGTCGCCGGCATCCCGGGCTTCCCGGACGAGCAGAAACGGGTGCTGGCCGCCACGGTGGCGGGGGCCCGGATCATCTGCCTGTACATCCCGAACGGCCAGAGCGTCGACTCCGACAAGTACCAGTACAAGCTGGCCTGGCTGAGCGCGCTGCAGGGTTGGCTCAAGGCCGAACTGGCGGCACACCCGCGCCTGGCCGTGCTGGGCGATTTCAACATCGCCCCGGAAGACCGCGACGTCCATGACCCGGCCGCCTGGGCGGGCCAGGTGCTCTGCTCGGAGCCCGAGCGGCAGCACTTCCGGGACCTCATCGGCCAGGGCCTGACCGATGCCTTCCGGCTCTTCGAGCAGGCGGACAAGTCGTTCTCGTGGTGGGATTACCGGCAGGGCGGCTTCCGGCGCAATCTCGGCCTGCGCATCGATCACATCCTCCTGTCCGGGGGCCTGGCCGGCGCCTGCACCGCCTGCCGCATCGACAAGACGCCGCGCACCTGGGAGCGCCCCTCGGACCATGCGCCGGTGGTCGCCGAGATCGCCGCGCCCGGCTGAGCCGAGACCTCCCGCGGCGTCGGCTCGCCTGCCGCAGGCGGCCTCCCCGATCTGATCCGGTTGCCGGAAAACGGCAGTTTTCGCCGCCGCCGGCGGCCTCCCCGCGGCCCGCCGGAACCGCCGCCGGGCGCGCTCCGGCGCGGTTTGAGTAGATTTTCCTTGCGTCTGGCATAAACCATGCATATGGTGTTTAGTGCTGGTGCCGACCGCTAGATTTAGTGTATGGTGCCGGCCTTGGTTCCAATCGTGCAAGGGGAGATATAACGATGCAAGAAGCGCTGTTTCCGGAACTGGCCGAGCAGGATATTTCCACCGAAGTCCTGCTGGAGAAATACGCCAAGGGTACCGAGCAGAACGTCACCGACGTGCGCATGCGGGTCGCCCGCGCGCTCGCCGCGGTGGAGGACAAGAAGGGCCGGGCGCAATGGGAACGACGTTTCTTCGAGGCGATGGAAGCCGGCTTCATTCCCGGCGGCCGCATCAATTCCGCCGCCGGCACCGAACTCCAGGCGACCCTGATCAACTGTTTCGTGCAACCGGTCGGCGACGCCATCTCCGGCATCAACGACGGCAAGCCGGGCATCTACAACGCCCTCGAGGAGGCCGCCGAGACCATGCGCCGGGGCGGCGGGGTGGGCTACGACTTCTCCACCATCCGGCCCAAGGGCGCCCTGGTGAAAGGCACCCAGTCGCGTGCCAGCGGCCCGATCTCCTACATGCGCGTCTTCGACCGCTCCTGCGAGACGGTGGAATCGGCCGGCGCCCGGCGCGGTGCCCAGATGGGCGTGCTGCGCTGCGACCATCCGGACATCGAGGACTTCATCCACGCCAAGGACCAGGGCGACCTGCGCAACTTCAACATCTCGCTCGGCGTCAGCGACGCCTTCATGCAGGCCGTACAGGACGACGGCGAGGTCGAGCTGGCGCACAAGGCCGAGCCGGGCGAGGAACAGAAGGCGTCCGGCGCCTACCAGCGCGGCGACGGCCTCTGGGTGTACCGCAAGGTCAAGGCGCGCGCCCTGTGGGCCCAGGTCATGCATTCCACCTACGACCATGCCGAGCCGGGCGTGCTGTTCCTCGACCGCATCAACAAGGACAACAACCTCGGCTACTGCGAGACCATCGAGGCCACCAACCCGTGCGGCGAGCAGCCCCTGCCGCCCTACGGCTGCTGCTGCCTGGGCTCGATCAACCTGACCCGGTTCGTGAAGTCCGGCTTCCTGCCCGAGGCCGAGTTCGACTTCGCGGCCCTGGCCAGGACGGTCGCCACGGCCGTGCGCATGCTCGACAACGTCCTCGACCTGACCGCCTGGCCGCTCGACAAGCAGCACGACGAGGCCCAGTCCAAGCGCCGCATCGGCCTCGGCTTCACCGGCCTGGGCGACACCCTGGTCATGCTCGGCCTGCGCTACGACACCGACCTGGCGCGCGTATTCGCCGGCAAGGCGGCCCAGTTCATGCGCGACGAGGCCTACAAGGCGTCCGTGGAACTGGCCAAGGAGCGCGGCCACTTCCCGCTCTTCAACCGCGACCTGTACCTGTCCGGCAGCAACTTCGCCTCGCGCCTGCCGGCCGAGATCAAGGCCGATATCCGCGAGCACGGCATCCGCAACTCGCACCTGCTCTCGATCGCCCCCACCGGCACCATCTCGCTCGCCTTCGCCGACAACGCCAGCAACGGCATCGAGCCGCCGTTCTCCTGGTACTACACGCGCAAGAAGCGCATGCCGGACGGCGGCCACAAGGAATACCAGGTCGAGGACCACGCCTACCGCATGTACCGCGACCAGGGCGGCGTCATGGAGCAGTTGCCAAACAGCTTCGTCACGGCGCTGGAAATCTCCGCCCTCGACCACATGAAGATGGTCGCCGCAGTGGCACCCTACGTCGACTCGGCCATCTCGAAGACCGTCAACGTGCCGGCCGACTATCCGTTCGACGACTTCGCGGAACTCTACAGCGCGGCCTGGAAGGCCGGCCTCAAGGGCATCACCACCTACCGTCCGAACGCGGTGCTCGGCAGCGTGTTGTCGGTGGAGAAGGAAAAGGTGGCGCCGCAGGACTTCCAGATCAGCGACGTCAACCGCCGCATCGAGATCAAGAACGTCCCGGCTCCGGTACTGGAGTCCCTCAAGTGGCCCGGCCGGCCCAAGCTGCCCGGCGGCAACATGGCCTGGAGCTACATGATCGAGTCGCCGCATGGCAGCTTCGCCCTGTTCGTCGGCCACGTCGAGAACGGCGGCGGCAAAGCCTGGCCGTTCGAACTCTGGGTCAACGGTGCCGAGCAGCCGCGCGGCCTCGGCGCCCTGGCCAAGACGCTGTCCATGGACATGCGCGCCAACGACCGTGCCTGGCTGAAGCTGAAACTGGAGTCGCTGGCCAAGACGCGCGGCGACGACGCCTGCTTCATCCCCTTCCCGCCGCACGGCGAGTTGCGCTCCGTGCCCAGCATGGTGTCGGCCATGGCGCAGATCGTGCAGTGGCGCCTGGAACAGCTCGGCGCCCTCAACGTCGACGGCCCGAGCCCGCTGATGGACGTCCTGTTCAGCCACAAGGAACCGAAGACCGGCACCGACGGCACCCTGTCCTGGACGGTCGACGTGCTCAACCCGGCCTCCGACGACGACTTCGTCCTCGGCCTCAAGGAGATCACCCTGCCGGACGGCGTCACCCGCCCGTACTCGGTGTGGCTGTCGGGCGACTATCCGCGTGCCCTGGACGGCCTGTGCAAGATCCTGTCGCTCGACATGCGGGTGATCGACCCGGCCTGGATCGGCATGAAGCTGCGCAAGCTCCTGAACTATCAGGAGCCGCTCGGCGACTTCATGGCCAAGACGCCGGGGTCGGAGAAGAGCCAGACCTGGCCCTCCACCGTCGCCTACGTCGCCCAGCTGATCATCCACCGCTACGCCATGCTGGGCCTGCTCACCGAGGACGGCCAGCCGATCCAGCAGATGGGCATCCTGCAGGAGCCGGTCCACCAGGCCGGCCAGGCCCCGGCCGCCATGCCGGCGATGAAGGGCAAGCGCTGCAAGGAATGCGGCAACGAGACGGTGATCCGCAAGGATGGCTGCGACTTCTGCACCGCCTGCGGGGCGGTGGGGGCGTGCGGGTGAGGGTACTGAGAAGTGATGGATACGCTGATCGCATGCGTCTCACTACTCGTCTCCATCATCGCCTTGGCGATATCCGTAAGGTTTTGGCAGCAATCCTTCAGACCCATCGTGACGGCGGCAGTGAAGACGCACTCTGGAGGGAGTGAAGCCATCCATTACAGCCTGGTGCTGATGAACTCGGGCGCGATCCCCGCAAAGAATGTTGTGCTTCGCGCAAATCAAAGGTCGCTTCATGGAGCGCTGGGTGATGAGGCGACAGAAGAAAATAGACGACGATGGCTCGCCTGTTTTTCCGACAGAGCAGCAGTAGCTGTTTTGCAGAACGGCGACAGGGCTTCTTGTTCGTTTGGGGTGACAAAACGCAACAATGCTGGCTTCTGGAAGTACAAATCGGTCATCAAAATATCGATTGAGTATGAAGGTTGGTTTGGTCGCAAATATTCAGAACCCCAAGAACTACTGATTGCTGATTCCGATAGCTTCACGGGTTTTTCTTGGGGTTAGCGATCACAGTGCCGATGTGGGCTTCTGAGAGGAATCTGGGGCCTCCGGCTTCGCCGCAGTCCGTTCTGGCTGCCGGGGGTTACGGACTAGGTGTTTCGTACCGGTAACACCTGGTTACATCTGCACCGTAAACGGGAAATTTCTCCCTAGCAGGCGACGCGCACGATGACTCCACCCGTGATCGACGGGGTTCAACCTGAATGGAGTCCACCATGAACGCACCATCCAAATCCGTCGCCGCCCTGGCGGCCGCCACCCTGCTGTCCGCCACCGTGCCCGCCCAGGCGGCGATGGGGCCGTGCATGCCCATGATGATGTTCGGCGCCGGCGCACCGGCCTGCAACAGCCAACCGGCGCCGCAGGAACGCAACCAGGCCTGCGCCGTGCCGCAGGAGAACGCGGGGCCGGCCCGGGGTTGCGCCGGCAATCCGCAGATGGGCGCCATGATGGGCGACATGGCCGCCGGCGGCATGGGTATCGCCATGGCGGTCATGGGCGCGATCTTCGGCCCTCCGCACCAGTAAGCCGCCCCGGACCCCGTCCGTCCGGACGGGGTCTGTCGCATTTCCGACCACGGCCCGGGGTCTGGCACGACCCGCGCACGGGGTTGGGCGTGGATTCATATATCAATCAACAAGATAGTTGCGCTCTTGGGTTGGCACGACGATTGCCACTCTGGGAAGAACGATGGGATTCCCAGGTGACTCGACCATGCCGGCCGAACAGGAAATGCAACAGATCAAGCATCGGATCGCGGAGGTGTATGCCCGGCGCGAGCGGCTCAAGCAGGCGCTCGCCGCAGGCGAACTGGCAGCGCGCGCCGGTTTTGCGCAACTGGAGACCACCGACCGCGAGTTGTCCGAGCTGGACAGCCGCTACAAGACCTTGTGGGACGCGGCGAACCCGCGCCGGGCCGGCCATCCCGCGGCCGCCTGGGCGCGCCGTACGGTCTTCGCGCCGGCGCAGCTGGACTGCGTGGCGGCGATCATGCTCAAGGTGCTGGACGGCAAGTGCAAGATGGGGCCGGCCGACAAGGCGGCCATCACGGCCGTCTACGACGTCGTCAAGGGGCAGGCGGGCGAGTCGCTCGCCGACGAGGTGCACGACTTGATCGCGGCCGCCCGCCAGGGCATGGACGCCGACCTGGCGGCGACGGTGCACGGTTGGCGCACGCGCGCGGAGGCGCTGATCGCCAAGCCGGTCATGAAGGATTTCAAGGCATTTATCGGGGCCGCCATGCCCCGCACCGAGGAGACGACATGAACTATTATCAAGACATCCAGCCGGCCGAGGTGGCCGCCCTGCGTGCCGAGTCCGAGCTGCTGGTCATCGACATACGCGACTCCGGCAGCTATGCGCGCGCCCACCTGGACGGCGCCCAGCCGGTCTCGGACGCCCTGCTCCAGCAGCTGCTGCGCAGCCGGCAACGCCAGCGCCCGGTGCTGGTGTACTGCTATCACGGCAACAGCAGCCGCGACATCTGCGACTTCATCGCCGGCTTCGGCTTCACCCGGGTGCACAACCTGGTCGGCGGCTGGCAGGCCTGGGAACAGTACGCGGCCGGCGCGGTGTCCGGTCCCGACCTGGCGGACTGGCTGGCACGCCGGGGCTTCCCGGCCGACGGCGGCATCCACTGCCGGATCGACAACGGCATGTCGCCGCTCATGGTCGCGGCGCTGGCCGGCGAACGCGAGGTGGTGGCGGCCCTCCTGGCGCAGGGTGCCGATCCCAACCACGTCAACGACGACGACCATCACGCCCTCTGGTTCGCCTGCGTGCACGGCGATCCGGAGCTGGTCGGCCTGCTCCTGGGGCGCGGCGCCGATGTCGACAACCAGAACGTCAACGGCGCCACCTGTGCCATCTACGCCGCCTCGACCGGCAAGCTGGACGTGCTCAAGCGCCTGGTCGAGGCCGGCGCCGACCTCGGCAAGGAGACCACGGGCGGCTACGACGCGCTCGCCAGCGCCTCCACCCTGCCGGTGTTGAAGTACCTGCGCACCGTGGTCGCGGAGGCGCGCCTCGCCGCCTGAGCGGCATTGCCCGGCGGCGCGCAGGGAGTAGAATGCCGGCCCCTGGCGCGTGCCGGGTTCCATGACGGCCATCCGGCGGTCGGGCGCGGGTCGCGATCACGGCCGCGCCGGCCGGGGTGGGGTGTCCTGGCCGGACGCCCGCAACCTTTCCGGCCGGCCTGTCATGTCCCTGATCTATGTTCTCGACCTGTGCGCAGTCTCCGTGTGCGCCATCACCGCTACCCTGGAGGCTCGCCGCAGCGAACTCGACCTGTTCGGGGTGACGGTGATCGCGGTCATCGCCGGGATCGGCGGCGGCACCGTGCGCGACCTCCTGCTCGGGCGCCTGCCGGTCTACTGGGTCTATGACGCCAGCTACGTGGTGGTCGGCCTGGTGGCGGGCACGTTGACGTTCTTCCTGGCCCGGCGCCTGGTCCTGCCCAAGAACTTCTTCCTGATCCCGGATGCCGTGGGCATGGCGCTGTTCACCGTGATCGGCACCAGCATCGCCCTCGGCCTGGGCACGCCCTCGCTGGTTGCCGCTCTGATGGGCGTGATCACCGCGGTGTTCGGCGGCGTCATACGCGACATCCTGTGCAACGAGGTGCCGCTGATCTTCCGGACCGACATCTATGCCACGGCCTCCCTGGCCGGTGCCGGGGTGCTCATCGCCCTGGATGCCCTGGGCATCGGCCACAACGCGGCGGTGCTCATCGCCATGGTCGGCACCGTGGCGATCCGCCTGGCCGCCATGCGCTGGCACATCCAGTTGCCGCGCCTGCGCGACGAAGGCGCGGCCTGAGGGCGGCTCAGGCCGCGGGCCGGCGTCGGAAGACTTCCTGGCCGGCGCGCCGGGCGAGCACGCCGGCGGCCTCGGTCATGACCTCGTAGAGGGCGCGCGCGAGGCGGTCGCGCAGGGGGGCCAGCAGCATGGGCATGTGCAACGCGCCGGCCAGCGCGCGCGTCTCCCGGGCGTACAGGTGCAGCAGTTCGTGCACCTGGCGTTCCAGTTCGGCGCGCGGGTAGGCCGCCTGGCAGGCCGACCGGGCGCCCCGGCCGTCCGGCCAGGCGGACAGGACGGCGTGCGCGGCGCTGCCCAGGCGTTCGATGCGCTGGCGCCGGATCGGCTCGATCTCGTCGTAGCGGATGACGATGTCGACCGGAATGCCGGCGACGTTGCGCAGGAAATGGCGGTCGACGTCGCGCGCGGCGGCGAGCAGTTCGCGCACCGCGTCGGCGCCCAGGGGCGCGCCGGCCCGCCGGATGACCAGGGTGTCCTTCTTGATTTCCTTGGCGACGTTCTGGTTCAGGAAGTGTTCCAGCCAGGGCAGCGCCATGCGTACCGGCAGGCGGTCGTTCAGGCCGACCGCGACGTGCCGGCTGAACGCACGCAACAGGGAGCGGTTACACGAGGCCAGCGCGTCAGCGCGATCCATGCTTGGGCCGGTGCTTGGCCACGCCCGGACAGGGGCCGCCAGGCCGGCCCTTGACCGCCCGGTGCAGGCCCACCATGCCGCCCAGGAGCGATTGCCCCTCGACCTCGCAGTAGCCGATGCCGCGCAGGACCTCCGACAGTTCCTCGGTGGTGTAGAAGGCTTCGAGGGCGTCGATGAAATAGGTCTGCGCGTTCATCGCCGCCCGCCCGCTCCGGTAGAGCAGGCCGGTGACCGGCAGGCTCAGGCGCAGGTAGCCGTAGTAGAGCTTCTCCACCACCGGGTTGCCCGGGCGCAGCATGTCGCAATGGTGGAAGTGGCCGCCCGGCTTGAGCACCCGGTGAATCTCGCGGAACAAGTCGTGCACGCGCAGGTGGCGCGACGCCCATTGCAGGGTGATGACGTCGAAATGGTTGTCCGGGAAGGGCAGCACGTGGACGTCGCCGATGGTGCTGTCGATGTGCAGGCCGAGCGCCTCGGCGCGCTGGCGGCCAACTTCCTGCATGGCGGCGCTGCGGTCGATGGCGTGCACCGTCAGGGTGGGTTCGCGCTTGAGCAGGGCGATGCCGACCGCGTTGGTGCCGGCGCAGACGTCGAGCACGCGCTCTCCGGGCTGGAGGTCGATCATGGCCATGAAGCGGCGCGAGAACCAGTCCCACAAGCCGAGGCTGGCGATCCGGTTGGCGCGGTCGTAATACGGCGCCACGTCGACGAAGATGTCGTCGAGATCGTTCTTCCAGACGGAGCCGAAGCGGCTGAGACGGAATTCGTCACGTTCTGCGATGGGGGGAGGACTCATGATGTGTGCGTGAAGTTGTGAAACCAGCCCGCATTCTACCGTACCGGGACCGGCCACCCGGCCCGAGCCCGGGCCGCCGGGTCGGGCGAGGGCGGTGGCCGTGGCGGCTATGGGACACTGTTGGTCGTTCGGCGCCCCGGGCGTTGCGTCCCGGAAGACGGGGATTAGCGATTCCTAATATACTATGGGCCGCCTTTGTAGCAGTCGTAACGCATGCATGTCTAAGCCAGTCGAAACCATCCTTTATGTTCGTCTGCCGGTCTGGAAGATCTATCCGGGCGGCGTCCTCTATGTGGCCGATTTCATCCACAAGCAGCGTCCCGGCGTGCGCCAGGAACTGCTCGACATGGCGCTGGTGCCGCCGGGCGAGCGCCAAGCGGCGCTGCGTGGCCGCATCGAGGCGCTGAAGCCGGACGTGGTGGCCTTCTCGTGGCGCAACATGCAGACCTTCGGGCCGCATCCGGAGAACGATGCCCTCGACGTGGTCATGAACTTCGACTACTCGCCGAAGCCGTGGCGCCGGGTCAAAGCGGCCTGGGACGCGGTCGGCATCATCTGGGACTACGCCGCGTCGCGCCTGCGCAACTTCGGCTACATGAAGCTGGTGCGCAAGCTGCTGCCGGAGGCGCGCATCGTGGTCGGCGGCACCGCGGTGTCGATCTTCGGCAAGTACGTCGCCGAGAAATGCCCGACCGATACCGTGGTGGTCGTGGGCGAGGGCGAGGAAGCCATGCTTTCCGTGGTCGACGGCTTCGAGAACCCGGCCGGGCATTACTACTACAAGGACCGCGCCGGCCGCGTGACCCATCGGCCGGCCGAGGAGACCTTCGACCTGGCACACCTGACGGCGGTCGACTTCGCCTACATCGAGACGATGTTCCCGCAGTTCCGCGAGTACCTGGACGGCTACATCGGCGTGCATACCAAGCGTGGCTGCCCGTTCCAATGCCATTTCTGCCTGTACAACAAGATCGAGGGCGCACACCAGCGCTTCCGCGACCCGGCCGAGGTGGCCAAGGAGGTCGAGACCCTGAACAAGGTCTACGGGGTCAAGTACATCTGGTTCACCGATGCCCAGTTCTGCTCGACCCTGCGCAGCACCCGCCACGTCGAGGACATCCTGGACGAGATGATGGCGCGCCAGGTGGAGGTCTACTGGACCGGCTACCTGCGCCTGAACCACCTGACCGCGGACATCGCCCGCAAGATGCTGAAATCCGGCCTGATCAGCATCGACCTCTCGTTCACCGGCACCCAGGACGTGATCGACAGCCTGACCCTGGGCTATGACCTCGACCAGCAGATGGAAGCCTTCAAGCTGTTCAAGGAGGCCGGCCACACCGACCAGCAGGTCAAGCTGTACATGCCGCTCAACGCGCCGGGCGAAACCGAGGCGACGCTGCTCGCGACGATTGACCGGATCAAGGACCTGTACCGCATGTTCGGGCGCGACAGCGTGCTGCCGTTCATCTTCTTCATCGGCATCCAGCCCAATACCCCGGTCGAGAAGCGTCTGATCGCCGAGGGCTATCTGAAGGCCGGTTACGACCCGCTCACCCTCAACCCGTTCACGATCAAGAAGCTGCTCTACAACCCGGATCCGCTCGGCCGTCTGATCGCCCAGGCCTATCTCGAGGCCATGGAGACGCACAACCCGGGCAGCGACTACATCGGCCGCGCGACCATGGAGATACTGGAGCGCCGCCTGCGCAGCCCGGGCGATCAGCCGGAGTTGCAGATGGCGGTCTGACCGCGGCCGCGACGGCCATGAAAAGGGCGGGAATTCCCGCCCTTTTTCGTTTCCCGGGGCTAACCTCAGATGTCGCCGTTGGCGCCCGCCGTCATGATGCTGAGCAGGTTGTCGCGCACTTCCTCGGCCTTGGCCTTCACTTCCGGGGGCAGGTTGGCGGCCTTGATCATGTTGTCCATGTTGAGCATGATGATCCGGCCCTTGCCCTGCTCGTCCTCGACCAGGGCGACCCGGCAGGGCAGGAAGGCGGCGAAGGCGGGGTTGAGTTCAAGCAGCTTCTTGGCCGTCAGGGCGTCGCAGAACTGGTAGATGGTCATGCGGCGCTGCGGCTTCCCGGTCATCGCCTCGACCTGCTTGGACAGGGGCAGTTCGGCGACCAGCTTGAAGTTCAGCTGGTTGGCGCGCAGCTTCATCGACTCGACCGCGTCGTCCATGCTGACGCCATCGGCCAGCGGCATTTCCAGGATGCCCTGGCCGACCACGTAGACCACCGAGGGTTTCTTGACGCTGTCGGCGGCCCAGCCGGGGGTGGCGAGCCAGGCCAGGGCGGCGAGCGCGATTAGGCACGCGCGCGCGCCACGAAGGATGAAGTTATCGGTCATGGAAGCTCCCACTCTCTCGAAACGGTAAATTGAAATGCCGGGCGTCGGTGGCCCGGTCGCGGCTAGATTATAAGTAAATGATTATATTCTTGCGTAACAGTTCCCGATTTTTTTACTGGTATATTTTTCCCCCGAAACATTCGGACGATCAAAAGGATAGGAGTTAAGCCATGACCCTCAAGCTGCTGTATCTGGTCCACGTCCTGGCCACCGTGATCTGGGTGGGCGGCATGTTCTTCGCCCATCAGGTCCTGCGCCCGGTGGCCATGGCGGAACTGGAACCGCCCCAGCGCCTGCGCCTCTGGAACGGCGTGTTCCGGCGCTTCTTCCCCTGGGTGTGGACGGCGATCCTGGCCCTGATCCTGACCGGCCAGGCACTCGCGCTGCAGTTGGGCGGCATGGCGGTGGTCGGTCTGCACGTCCACATCATGGCGGCCGTCGGCTATCTGATGACGGCGATCTTCGCCTACATCTACTTCAAGCCCTACGCGGCCTTGCGCCGCGCGGTCGCGGCGGAGAACTGGCCGGCCGCCGGCGCGGCGCAGAACCATATCCGGCCGCTCGTCGCGACCAACCTCAGCCTAGGTTTGGCCAACATCATCCTGGTCTTCGTCCTGCCCGTGCTGATATAGGGCGCCGACCCGGTGGTAGGCGGACTCGCCATGCGCCAGTTCGCCGGCCGGGGCCAGGTCCCAGCGCCAGTCCGCAGCGAGCCGCCAGCCGGCCAGCAGGGGCCGGAGATCGCGGCGTTCGAGTTCGCCGCCGGCGCCATCCAGGTGGACCTGTTCCAGGTCGGCCAGCACGCAGACCGGGGCCCGGAAACGGGCCAGCCAGGCCAGGTGCTGACGCGCCAGCACGGTGCCGAATTCGGCGACCTTGTCCGCCGGCCAGGATGCCTGGCGCGTCCGTAGCCACGCCTCCGGGAGGCGGGCGAGCTGCGACAGCAGGTTGACGGAAGCGACCCAGTCTATGCCCGGCTCGGCCAGGAACAGCCCGGGTGGCTCGGGCCACGCCGGCAGCCTGTCCAGGCAGCCGGTGACGTCGGCGCTGATCAGGCGGACGTTGCCATAGCGGCGGGCGGCGCGCCGGGCCGGCCATGGGTGCACGACGTCGACCAGCCAGACCTGCCCGAAGAGGGCGGCCAGCTCGTCGAGCGGCACGTCGAGCAGGTGGCCGGAGCCGAGCACCAGGGCGATGCCGCGCCCGGGCGCGGCACGCGCCGAGTCGAGCAGGGCGCGCCGGCTGGCAGCCAGGTGCGGCGCCCAGGCCTGCCGGCAGCGCCGGTGCCGGGCGGCGATGGCGATGCTCTCCGCCAGGTAGCCCAGGCGGCGTGCGCGCACCGTGGCCGGGGTCAGCAGCCAGGCGAGGGCTTCGCTCAGCATGAGGCGTTCGCCAACGGTGTCCGGGCCGGGCAGGTCTCAGCGCAGCCCGTAGTTGGCGAACTTGGCCAGGGCCTCGTCCATCTCGGCGTCCGAGAGTTGCACGGGGTCGCCCATCAGGCTGGCCCGCCAATACTGTTCGCACAGGCTTTCCACCTCCACCGCGAGGGCCAGGGCCAGGCGCAGGTCGGGGCCGACCGCGACCAGGCCATGGTTGGCCATCAGGCAGGCGCGCCGGTCGGTCATGGCGGCGACGACCAGGTCCGACAGCGCCTGGCTGCCGAACGTGGCGTAGCCGGCACAGCGGATGTCCTTGCCGCCGGCCACGGCCACCATGTAGTGGAAGGGCGGGATGGCCCGGCGCAGGCACGCCAGGGAGACCGCGAACGGGGAATGGACGTGGACCACGGCGTTCACTTCCGGCCGGGCCGAGTAGAGGTCGCGGTGGAAACGCCATTCGCTGGACGGCGCCAGGTCGCCCTCGGCGTCGCCGGCCATGGTCATCCGCACGACCTGGTCCGGACGCACCTCGGCGGACGGAAGCCCGGACGGCGTGATCAGAAAACCGTCGTCCCAACGCGCACTTACATTGCCGGAACTGCCCCGGTTCAGGCGTTCCACGACGGTGAGGCGGGAGGTCTCGGCGACCGAGTGGCGGAGGGCGGATTCAGGCATGGGCGAACCTTTCGGAAATAAATCGCGAAATATTATTGACAGAAAAACTGCGATAGCTAAAATGCGCAGCCTCGATGCGGGAGTAGCTCAGTTGGTAGAGCGCAACCTTGCCAAGGTTGAGGTCGCGAGTTCGAGACTCGTCTCCCGCTCCAAGTTACAATGGGGAAAGCTTGCGGGCTTTCCCCATTCCCTTATCAGGGCACCGTTTCTCGCGGCGCGTTAGCAAAGCGGTTATGCACCGGATTGCAAATCCGTGAAGGTCGGTTCGACTCCGGCACGCGCCTCCAAACAGCCTTACCGACCCGCCCGGGTGGCGAAACAGGTAGACGCAAGGGACTTAAAATCCCTCGACTTCGGTCGTACCGGTTCGAGTCCGGTCCCGGGCACCAGTCCGAGGCGTCGGGCGGCATATCCCAGAGAGTTCAATTCACCCCTTATTTCGTAACCGGAAACCTGTTACAATTCAAAAGTTTTCTTGGATGGGCGTTGCGCCCATTTTTTGTTTCTGAAGCGAATGGAACTGCAAAACTTGATCGAGCCGACCCTGGTCGGCATGGGCTATGAACTGGTCGCCACCGAGCGGGTCGGGCGCGGGCTGCTGCGCGTCTACATCGACAAGCCGGACGGCATCGGCGTGGAGGATTGCGTCAAGGTCAGCAACCAGCTGACCCGCCTGTTCATGGTCGAGAACGTCGACTACAGCCGTCTCGAGGTGTCGTCGCCGGGGCTCGACCGGCCGCTCGTCAAGGAAGCCGATTTCGTCCGCTTCGCCGGCGAGGCGGCGACGATCAAGCTGCGCATGCCGACCGAGGCCGGACGCAAGAAGTTCGTCGGCAAGCTGGCCGGCGTGACGGACGGTGTGCTGCACCTGGAGACGGAAACGGGAGCCGAGGCAATCCCGCTCGCCGATATCGATTCGGCCCGTCTGGTACCGAATATTTGACAGTTTTGCCCCGGAGGATGCGATGAGTCGGGAAGTTTTGTTGTTGGCCGATGCGCTGGCGCGCGAGAAGAATGTCGACCCGGACGTGGTGTTCGGTGCCCTGGAATCGGCCCTGGCCCATGCCACCAAGAAGCGCTTCAGCGAGGATGCCGACATCCGCGTGAGCATCGACCGCAAGACCGGCGAGTATGAAGCGTTCCGGCGCTGGGAGGTGCTGCCCGACGAGGCCGGTCTGGAATTCCCGGATCGCCAATACCTCCTGTTCGAGGCCCGCGAGATCGATCCCGAGATCGAGATCGGCCAATTCGTCGAGGAGCCGACCGAGGCGGTCGACTTCGGCCGCATCGGCGCCCAGGCCGCCAAGCAGGTGATCCTGCAGAAGATCCGCGACGCCGAGCGCGAGCAGGTCCTGAACGACTTCCTGGCCCGCAACGAGTCCCTGGTGTCCGGCACCATCAAGCGCATGGAGCGCGGCAACGCGATCATCGAGTCCGGTCGCATCGAAGGCCTGCTGGCGCGCGACCAGATGATCCAGAAGGAAAACCTGCGCATCGGCGACCGGGTGCGTGCCTGCCTGTTGCGCGTCGAGCGCGGCGGCCGCGGCCCCCAACTGATTCTGTCGCGCACCGCGCCGGAGTTCATCAAGCAGCTGTTCGCCCTCGAAGTGCCCGAGATCGCCGAGGAACTGATCGAGATCAAGGCGGCGGCCCGCGACCCCGGCCTGCGCGCCAAGATCGCCGTCAAATCGAACGACCCGCGCGTCGATCCCCAGGGGTCCTGCATCGGTGTGCGCGGTACCCGGGTCACCGCCGTGACCAACGAGTTGAACGGCGAGCGCGTCGACATCGTCCTGTGGTCGCCCGAGCCTGCCCAGTTCGTCATCAACGCCCTGGCCCCCGCCGAAGTCACCAGCATCGTGGTGGACGAGGAGAAGCACAGCATGGACGTGGTGGTGGACGAGAGCCAGCTGGCCAACGCCATCGGCCGCGGCGGCCAGAACGTGCGTCTGGCCTCGGAGTTGACCGGCTGGACCATCAACATCATGACCGAGGCCGAGGCCGAGGAGAAGAAGGAATCCGAGGTCTCCACCATCCGCCAGCTGTTCATGGACAAGCTGGACATCGACCAGGAAGTCGCCGACGTCCTGGTCGAGGAGGGGTTCTCCACGTTGGAGGAGGTGGCCTACGTGCCCCTGGCCGAGATGCTCGAGATCGAGGTGTTCGACGAGGACACCGTCAACGAATTGCGTGCCCGCGCCCGCGATGCCCTGCTGACCGCGGCCATCGCCCAGGAAGAGACGGTGGAGAAAGAATCTACCGATCTCATGAGCGTCGAGGGCATGGATGCCAAGCTGGCGTCCGACCTGTCCGCCAAGGGCATCAAGTCCGCCGAGGACCTGGCCGACCTGGCGGTCGACGAACTGGTGGAGCTCACCGGCATGGCCGAGGACCAGGCACAGGCCCTGATCATGGCCGCGCGTGCGCCCTGGTTCGACTGAGCTGCATAGATAGAGGGTTAGATGAACGTCGAACAATTCGCCAATGAGCTGAAAGTCGCCCCGACCCTGCTGGTCGAACAATTGCAGGCTGCCGGCGTGTCGGTCACGGAAACCACGGACGAACTGTCCGACCAGGACAAGGCGCGTTTGCTGGATTACCTGCGCGACAAGCACGGCGCCAAGACGCCCAAGACCAAGATCACGCTGACCCGCAAGCAGACCTCGGAGATCAAGACCGCGGACAGCTCGGGCAAGTCCCGCACCATCCAGGTCGAGGTGCGCAAGAAGCGCGTCCTGGTGAAGCGTGAGACCCCGGTCGCGGCGACCGAGGAACTGCCGGGCGAGATCGTCGACGAGGCTCCGCTACTGCCCGAGCCGGTCGTCGAGGTGGTGCCCGAACCGGTCGTCGAAATGGTGCCCGAACCGGTCGAAGAGCCGGTCGTCGAGGAACCGGTCGTCGAGGTGGCGCCCGAGCCTGTCGAGGAGGTCGTCGAGGAGACGCCCGAGCCGGCGCCGACGCCGGTCATCGGCGAGCACGAGCTCAAGCTGCGCGAGGCCGAGGCCTCGCGCCACGCCGCGCTGCGCGCCATCCAGGAGGCCGAACTGAAGGCCAAGCAGGAACGCGAAGCGGCACGCAAGGCGGCCCAGGAGGCCGAGGCCGCCAAGAAGGCCGCCGAGGCCGCCAAGCCGGCCGCGCCGAAGCCGGCCGAGACCAAGCCGGCCGTCAAGCCCAAGGTCGACAAGGCGGCCGCCAAGAAGGGCAAAACCGGCCAGGACGAATCGGCCGGCAAGAAGGGCCTCAAGGTGCGTGGTGCCCTGGAGGCCGAGAGCGGTTGGCGCGGTGGCAGCCGCAAGGCCAAGCACAAGTCCGAGCAGCCCCAGTTCGTGCCGCCGACCGAACCGACGGTCAAGGAAATCCTGGTGCCCGAGACCATCTCCGTCGCCGAGCTGGCGCACAAGATGGCGGTGAAGGCGGCCGAGGTGATCAAGACCCTGATGAAGATGGGCTCCATGGTCACCATCAACCAGGTGCTCGACCAGGACACCGCCATGATCGTGGTGGAGGAACTGGGTCACGTCGCCAAGCCGGCCCCGACCGACAACCCCGAGGCCTATCTGGAGGATACCGGCGAGGTCAAGGAAGTCGAACTCCTGCACCGCGCCCCGGTGGTCACCGTCATGGGCCACGTCGACCACGGCAAGACCTCGCTGCTCGACTTCATCCGGCGTGCCCGCGTGGCGGCCGGCGAAGCTGGCGGCATCACCCAGCACATCGGCGCCTACCACGTCGAGACCCCGCGCGGCATGATCACCTTCCTGGACACCCCGGGCCACGAGGCCTTCACGGCCATGCGGGCGCGCGGTGCCAAGGCCACCGACATCGTCATCCTGGTGGTGGCGGCCGACGACGGCGTCATGCCGCAGACCAAGGAAGCCATCCACCACGCCAAGGCCGGCAACGTGCCCATCGTGGTGGCGGTGAACAAGATCGACAAGCCGGGCGCCAACCCCGAGAAGATTCGCCAGGAAGTCTCCGCCGAGGGCGTGGTGCCCGAGGAATGGGGCGGCGAGACCATGTTCGTCGACGTCTCCGCGAAGACCGGCGTCGGTATCGACCAGCTGCTGGAATCCGTGCTCCTGCAGGCCGAGGTGCTGGAACTGAAGGCCCCGATCGACGCCCTGGCCAAGGGCATCGTCATCGAATCGCGCCTGGACAAGGGGCGCGGCCCGGTGGCCACCGTGCTGGTGCAGTCCGGTACCCTGAAGCGCGGCGACATGATGTTGGCCGGCGCCGCCTTCGGCAAGGTGCGTGCCATGCTGGACGAGGACGGCAAGCCGGTCACCGAGGCCGGTCCGTCCATCCCGGTGGAGATCCAGGGCCTGTCCGAAGTCCCGGCCGCCGGCGAGGACGTCATGGTCCTGCCCGACGAGCGCAAGGCGCGCGAGATCGCCCTGTTCCGCCAGGGCAAGTTCCGCGACGTCAAGCTGGCCAAGCAGCAGGCGGCCAAGCTGGAGACCATGTTCGAGCAGATGGGCGAGGGCGAGGTGAAGAGCCTGCCGCTGATCATCAAGGCCGACGTCCAGGGTTCCTACGAGGGCCTGACCCACGCCCTGCAGAAGCTCTCCACCAGCGAGGTGCGGGTGAACATCATCCACGCCGCCGTAGGTGCGGTGTCGGAGTCCGACATCAACCTGGCCATCGCCTCCGGCGCCGTGATCATCGCCTTCAACGTCCGGGCCGACGCCCAGGCGCGCAAGCTGGCCGAGAACTCCGGTGTTGACATCCGCACCTACAACATCATCTACGAGGCCGTGGACGACGTGAAGGCGGCCATGGGTGGCCTCCTGTCGCCGGAGAAGAAGGAGAACGTCACCGGTATGGCCGAGGTGCGCCAGGTCTTCCGCATCACCAAGGTCGGCACCGTGGCCGGCTGCATGGTCACCGACGGCTTCATCAAGCGCGCCGGTTCGGTGCGCGTGATCCGCGACAACGTGGTCATCCACACCGGCGAGATCGATGCCCTCAAGCGCTTCAAGGACGACGTCCGCGAGGTCAAGGAAGGCTTCGAATGCGGTCTCAGCCTGAAGAACTACAACGACCTCGTCGAAGGCGACCAGCTCGAATGCTTCGAGGTGGTCGAGGTGGCCCGGACGTTGTGATGCCTCGACCCGGGGCGGGCGCGGCGGCGAGCCGCGCCCGCCCCGCCTGAACAGTTCAGCCATGCCATCCGATTTTCCCCGTTCCCGCCGCGTCGCGGAGCAGATCCGCCAGGAATTGGCGGACATACTCTGGCGCGACATCAAGGACCCGCGCGTCAAGGGCGTCACCATCAACGCGGTCGAGGTCAGTCCCGACCTGGAGCACGCCAAGGTCTGGTACACGGTCATGGTCGGCGACCGCCAGGCCGTCGCCAAGGGCCTGAACAGTTCGATCGGCTTCCTGCGCCGCGAACTGGCCCACCGCATGCGCCTGCGCATGGTGCCCAGCCTGGCCTTCCAGTACGACGAATCGGTCGAGCGCGGCGCCCACCTGTCGCAACTGATCGACCGGGCGATCGAGGAAGACAAGCAGCATCCCCACGACGAGGACTGATGGCTAAGCGCAAGGTCGACGGCGTACTGCTGCTGGACAAGCCGGAGGGCATCACCTCCAACCTGGCCCTGCAGAAGGCGCGCCGCCTGTTCAATGCCGAGAAGGCCGGCCATACCGGGACCCTCGACCCGTTCGCCACCGGCCTGCTGCCGCTTTGCCTGGGCGAGGCGACCAAGTTCTCCCAGTTCCTGCTCGACGCCGACAAGGTCTACCTGGCCGAACTGCATCTGGGCGTCCGCACGACCACCGCGGACCCCGAGGGCGAGGTGATCGAGACCCGCCCGGTGGCCGTGACGCGCAACGACATCGCCGGCATCCTGCCCCGCTTCATCGGCGCCATCGACCAGGTGCCGCCCATGCATTCGGCCATCAAGCGCGACGGTCGGCCACTCTACGAACTGGCCCGCAAGGGTGTCGAAGTGGAACGCCAGGCGCGCCGGGTGAAGGTGTACGGCATCGAGCTGCTCGGCCTGGCCGGCGACCGCCTGACCGTGCGGGTGGACTGCGGCAAGGGCGTCTACGTACGCACCCTGGCCGAGGACATCGGCGCCGCGCTCGGTTGCGGTGCCCACCTGGCCGCGTTGCGGCGCGAGCAGGTCGGCCCGTTCGCGATCGAGGACGCCGTCAGCCTGGCCGAGTTGGAGGCCATGGCCGCGGACGCGCGCGATGCGGAGCTTCTGCCGCCGGACTGCCTGATCGAGGACCTGGCCCGGCTCGACCTCGACGTCGAGTCGGCCTGGCAGATCCGCCACGGCCAGGCGATCTGGCGCGCCGGGCTGCGCGTGGGCGACCTGTTGCGCCTCTACGATCCGGCCGGCCGCTTCCTGGGCGTCGCCGAGGTCGACATCGAAGGCAAGGCGGCGCCGAAGCGGTTGCTCGCGACAGCCCCCTGAATTTGCTTGAGAAAATCCCCCGCTGGCGGGTAAAATCCCACGTTTTCAAAATTCGTTTCAGATCGGAGTAGTTTCAAATGGCTATCGAAACCGCGCAAAAGGCCCAAATCGTCAAGGACTTCCAGCGTGCCACCGGCGACACCGGTTCCCCGGAAGTGCAGGTCGCCCTGCTGACCGCCCGCATCAACGACCTGACCGGCCACTTCAAGGCCAACACCAAGGACCACCACTCCCGCCGCGGCCTGCTCAAGATGGTGAGCCGCCGTCGTCGCCTGCTGGATTACCTGAAGTCCCGCAACCTGGACAGCTACCGTCAGCTGATCGACCGTCTCGGCCTGCGCAAGTAATCCTGTCCAATCGAAATCGAGGTTAGCGTGAATTCTGTCAAGAAGAGCTTTCAATACGGTCGCCACACGGTGACCCTGGAAACCGGCGAGATCGCCCGTCAGTCCTCCGGCGCCGTGATGGTGAACATGGACGACACCGTGGTGCTGGTCACCGTGGTGGCCAAGAACGAGGTGAAGCCCGGACAGGATTTCTTCCCGCTCACCGTCGATTATCAGGAGAAGACCTACGCCGCGGGCCGCATCCCGGGCGGCTTCTTCAAGCGCGAGGGCAAGCCCTCCGAGAAGGAAATCCTGACCTGCCGCCTGATCGACCGGCCGATCCGCCCGCTGTTCCCGGACGGCTTCTTCAACGAAGTGCAGATCATCGCCACGGTGATGTCGCAGAACCCGGAAGTGGATTCCGACATCCCCGCCATGCTCGGCGCGTCCGCCGCCCTGATGCTGTCCGGCGTGCCGTTCAACGGCCCGATCGGCGCCACCCGGGTCGGCTACATCGACGGCCAGTACGTCCTCAATCCCACCCTGACCGAGCTTAAGACCTCCGATCTGAACCTGGTCGTGGCGGGTACCGAGGACGCCGTGCTGATGGTCGAGTCCGAGGCCAACGTCCTCTCCGAGGACGTCATGCTGGGCGCCGTGGTCTATGGCCACGAACAGATGAAGGCGGCCATCGACGCCATCAACGAGCTCACCGACGAGGCCGGCAAGGACGCCTGGGACTGGACCGCCCCCGAGCAGAACGCCGCCCTGGTCGAGCAGATGACCGCCCTGTGCGGCGACGATCTCGCCAGCGCCTACTCGATCAAGCAGAAGCAGGCCCGCATGGCCGCCGTCGACGAAGTGCGCAACCGCGTCTTCGCCGAGATGATCAAGGAAGACATGGACACGGTCGCGGTCAACGAGATCAAGGACATGTTCCACGCCTTCGAGGCCAAGGTGGTGCGTAGCCGCATCCTGGCCGGCGAGCCCCGCATCGACGGTCGCGACACCCGCACCGTGCGGCCGATCAGCATCCGCACCGGCGTCCTGCCGCGCACCCACGGTTCCGCCCTGTTCACCCGCGGCGAGACCCAGGCCCTGGTGGTCGCCACCCTCGGCACCGGCCGCGACGAGCAGATCATCGACGCCCTGACCGGCGAGTACACCGACCGCTTCATCATGCACTACAACATGCCCCCGTTCGCCACCGGCGAGACCGGCCGCGTGGGCAGCCCGAAGCGGCGCGAGATCGGCCACGGCCGCCTCGCCAAGCGTGCCCTCCTGGCCATGCTGCCGAGCAAGGAAGACTTCGGCTACACCATCCGCGTGGTGTCCGAGATCACCGAGTCGAACGGTTCCTCCTCCATGGCCTCCGTGTGCGGCGGCTCGCTCGCCCTGATGGACGCCGGCGTGCCCATGGGCAAGCACGTGGCCGGCATCGCCATGGGCCTGATCAAGGAAGGCAACCGCTTCGCCGTGCTGACCGACATCCTGGGCGACGAGGACCACCTCGGCGACATGGACTTCAAGGTCGCCGGTACCGAGGACGGCGTCACCGCCCTGCAGATGGACATCAAGATCGAGGGTATCACCAAGGAGATCATGCAGGTCGCCCTGAAACAGGCCCGCGAGGCCCGCCTGCACATCCTGGGCATCATGAACCAGGCTGAGAACCAGCCGCACGAGATGAGCCAGTATGCGCCGCGCATGATGACCATGAAGATCAACCCGGAGAAGATCCGCGACGTGATCGGCAAGGGTGGTGCGGTCATCCGTGCCCTGACCGAGGAAACCGGCACCCAGATCGACATCGCCGAGGACGGCACCATCACCATCGCCTGCACCAGCTCCGAGGCCGGCGAGGCCGCCAAGAAGCGTATCGAGGACATCACCGCCGAGGTGGAAGTGGGCCGCGTCTACGACGGTACCGTGCTGAAGATCCTGGACTTCGGCGCCATCGTCAACGTCCTGCCGGGCAAGGACGGCCTGCTGCACATCTCGCAGATCGCCCACGAGCGCGTCAACAGCGTCGCCGATCATCTCAAGGAAGGCCAGGCCATCAAGGTCAAGGTCCTGGAGACCGACGACAAGGGCCGCATGCGCCTGTCCATGAAGGCCCTGATCGAGCCGCCCGTACGCGCGCCGGCCCCGGTCGAAACCCCGGCCGCCGACTGAGGCAGGGTTCGGGAAGGTAAAAAAAGCGGCTCCGGCCGCTTTTTTTACGTCCGCTCGTTGCCGCCCAGCAAGTCGACGATGCCCTGCCACCAACGCCGCCGGTTCTGCGGCACGTGATGGCTGGGATCGAGGTCGGAGGGCGGCATCCGGCTCATCACCCAGCCCGGCAGCACCTTCTGCTTGCTGGAGCCGCACGAGGTGCCGAGGTGATTCGGATCGTAGATCTTGATCAGGCTGGGTTGCTCGAGGTTGTCCGCGTAGACGATGCCGCAGTACTCCTCGTCATGTTCCTTGCGCAGCAGCATGTCCAGTTCGCGCAGGAAGGTGGCGACGTGGGCGCCGTCCGCCGGCAGCTCCGGACGCGTCTCGCCCAAGGCATACAGGTACCAGCCGGCACCGACGTCCAGGCGGCCCCAGAAGTTTTCCAGTTGCTCCCAGGTCAGCAGACTGAACAGCATGCCGTCGAACAGGGCGTCGAATTCCGGGTTTTGATTAGGGAGCATGGGGACGGGTGTTGCGCTATCGGAAGAGTACGGTATTTTACTTCTTGATTTTCAATTGAAAACCCCGCAACAAGAGAGGATTTGGAATGCTCAAAGCGCTGTTGTTCGACGTCGATGGCACCCTGGCCGACACCGAGCGTGACGGCCACCGGCCGGCCTTCAATGCCGCGTTCCGGGAATTCGGGCTGGACTGGGACTGGGATGTCGAGCTGTACGGAAAACTGCTGGCGGTGACCGGCGGCAAGGAGCGCATGCGCTATTACGTCGAGCAGTTCCGGGCCGATTACGTCAAGCCGGCGGATTTCGACGCCATGGTGGCCGAACTGCACAAGGCCAAGACCCGGCATTACACGCGCATGCTGGCCGAGGGCGGCATCCCGCTGCGTCCCGGCGTCAAACGCCTGCTGGCGGAGGCGCGCGCCGCCGGTCTGATCCTGGGCGTCGCCACGACGACGACGCCGGACAACGTCACGGCCCTGCTCCGGCACAGCCTGGCCGACGACGGCCCCGACTGGTTCGCGGTGATTGCCGCCGGCGACATCGTCCCGGCCAAGAAGCCGGCGCCGGACATCTATGCCTGGGCGCTGGAGCGGCTCGGCTTGGCCGCCGGGGAGTGCCTCGCCTTCGAGGATTCGAAGAACGGCATCCGTTCCTCGCAGGGGGCCGGCCTGAAGACGATCGTGACGGTGAATGACTACACGCGGGCGGACGATTTCTCCGGCGCCCTGGCCGTGCTAACGGATCTGGGCGAACCGGAGGCGCCCTATCGGCGCCTGGATCGGGACGAGACCGGCGTGGTCGACCTGGAACGCCTGCAGGCTTGGTATCAGGCCTGAACCGGCCGGCCGTCGCCTCGGCCGGCGCGTGCGTCGGCGGCTTCCAGGGTGTTCTGGAGCAGGGTCGCCACGGTCATCGGGCCGACGCCGCCGGGCACCGGGGTGATCCAGGCGGCGCGGTCCTTCGCGCTCTCGAAATCGACGTCGCCGGCCACGCGGCCGTCCGCCAGGCGGTTGATGCCGACGTCGACCACCACGGCGCCCTCGCGTAGCCATTCGCCGCGGATCATTTCCGGCCGGCCGACCGCCGCCACCAGCACTTCGGCGCGCGCGATGTGGGCCTTCAGGTCGCGCGTCGCGCTGTGGCAGACCGTCACCGTGCAGCCGGCCATCAGGAGTTCCAGCGCCATCGGGCGGCCGACGATGTTGGAGGCGCCCACCACTACCGCCTCCTTGCCGCGCAGGTCGATGTTCGTGGTGGCCAGGAGGCGCATCACGCCGTAGGGCGTGCAGGGACGCAGGGTCGGGCGCCGCTGGGCCAGGCGGCCCAGGTTGTAGGGATGGAAACCGTCGACATCCTTGCCCGGGGCGATGTGGTCGATGACCGCGTTCGGGTCGATGTGCTCGGGCAGGGGCAGCTGCACCAGGATGCCGTCGACCTCGTCGTCGCCGTTCAGGCGGTCGATCAGGGCGAGCAGTTCGGCTTGCGAGGTCGTGGCCGGCAGGTTGTGGGCGAGGTCGCGTACGCCGGCGATCGCGCAGGAACGCCGCTTGTTGCGCACGTAGATGGCCGAGGCCGGGTTGTCGCCGACCAGGATCACCGCGAGGCCGGGCGCCGGCCGGCCGGCACCGACACGGGCGTCGACCTCGGTGCGGATGTTGAGCAGGAGGGCGTCGGCGATGGCCTTGCCATCGATGATTCGGGCGGTCATGGTGTGCGGGTGGCCTTTTTGACGAGAGGGAAATTTTAGCCGACGCCGATATCGTCATGACATTGATTTTTGCGCGCCCCGCGGGTATATTCCGCACCCTTCGGGGTGTAGCGCAGCCCGGTAGCGCGCCTGCTTTGGGAGCAGGATGTCGGAGGTTCGAATCCTCTCACCCCGACCAAGCGTTGCCGGACATGCAGTTGCACACTGCCCGCCGGACGATCTGCCCGTAGCTCAATTGGATAGAGCACCAGCCTTCTAAGCTGGGGGTTACAGGTTCGATCCCTGTCGGGCAGGCCAAGGTTTTCAGTGGCGGCGGTAGCTCAGTTGGTAGAGCACTGGATTGTGGCTCCAGGTGTCGAGGGTTCGATTCCCTTCCGTCGCCCCATCTATTTCCCCTCGCAGGTCGGCCGCACGAACGGCGTTGTAGCCGAGTGCGTGCGCGCCGCGGGTGTCCGACCGTTGAGCCAAATCGCGGCCCTGCGTATAATCTTGTAATACTTCAAACAAGCTTTCGGCGGGATGGATGCGAGTCCGTCCCGCTTGTCACGTCTAAGGCTCTAAAGCAGGAGTAATCTTGACTTCCTTCGCGCCCGCGATCCTCACGCTCGCCGACGGTTCCATCTTCCGCGGCTACTCGATCGGTGCCGACGGCATTGGCGTCGGCGAAGTGGTGTTCAACACTTCCATGACCGGCTACCAGGAAATCCTTACCGATCCGTCCTATTGCCGGCAGATCATCACCCTCACCTATCCCCACATCGGCAATGTCGGCACCAACCCCCAGGATGAGGAGTCGCCCAAGGTGCACGCCTCCGGGCTGATCATCCGCGACCTGCCGCTCCTGGCCAGCAACTTCCGCATGACCCAGCCCCTGCCCGACTATCTGCGCGCTCAGGGCGTGGTGGCCATCGCCGGCATCGATACCCGCCGCCTGACCCGTCTGCTGCGTGAGAAGGGTGCCCAGAACGGCTGCATCATGGCCGGCACGGTGGACGAGGCCGAGGCGCTGCGGCGTGCCCAGGCCTGCCCGAGCATGGCCGGCCAGGACCTCGCCAAGGTGGTGACCTGTGCCGAACCCTATGCCTGGCGCGAGGGCGAATGGGCGCTGGGCCGCGGCTTCGGCGAACCCGGCGAGGCCGCTTTCCACGTCGTCGCCTACGACTTCGGGGTCAAGCGCAACATCCTGCGCATGCTGACCAGTCGCGGCTGCAAGGTTACCGTGGTACCGGCCCAGACGCCGGCCGCCGAGGTGTTGGCGATGCAGCCGGACGGCATCTTCCTGTCCAACGGCCCGGGCGACCCGGAGCCGTGCGATTACGCCATCGACGCCATCCGCGAGATCCTGGCGGCCAACGTGCCGACCTACGGCATCTGCCTGGGCCACCAGCTCCTCGGCCTGGCCTCCGGGGCCCGTACCGTGAAGATGAAGTTCGGCCACCACGGCGGCAACCACCCGGTCCAGGACCTGGATAGCAAGCGCGTCATGATCACCAGCCAGAACCACGGCTTCGCGGTCGACGCCGAGACCCTGCCGGGCAACCTGCGCGCCACCCATGTCTCCCTGTTCGACGGCAGCCTGCAGGGCATTGCCCGTACCGACTGCCCGGCCTTCAGTTTCCAGGGCCACCCGGAGGCCAGTCCCGGCCCCCATGACGTCGGTTACCTGTTCGACCGCTTCGTCGCCATGATGAAGGAGCGGAACAATGCCTAAGCGTACCGATATCCACAGCATCCTGATCATCGGTGCCGGCCCGATCATCATCGGCCAGGCCTGCGAGTTCGACTATTCCGGCGCCCAGGCCTGCAAGGCCCTGCGCGAGGAAGGCTTCCGGGTCATCCTGGTGAACTCCAACCCGGCCACCATCATGACCGACCCGGAGACGGCCGATGCCACCTACATCGAGCCGATCAACTGGCAGACCATCGAGAAGATCATCGAGAAGGAGCGCCCGGATGCGGTCCTGCCCACCATGGGTGGCCAGACCGCGCTCAACTGCGCCCTCGACCTGGCCAGGCACGGCGTCCTCGACAAGTACGGCTGCGAACTGATCGGCGCCAAGAAAGAGGCCATCGACATGGCCGAGGACCGCCAGCTGTTCAAGGAGGCGATGACCCGCATCGGCCTCGGCTCGGCCCGCTCCGGCATCGCCCACTCCATGGAGGAGGCCATGCAGGTCCAGGCCGGCATCGGCTTCCCGGTCATCATCCGGCCGTCCTTCACCCTGGGCGGTACCGGCGGCGGCATCGCCTACAACATGGGCGAGTTCGTCGAGATCTGCGAGCGTGGCCTGGAGGCCTCGCCGACCAAGGAACTCCTGATCGAGGAATCCCTGATCGGCTGGAAGGAATACGAGATGGAAGTGGTCCGCGACAAGGCGGACAACTGCATCATCGTCTGCTCGATCGAGAACCTGGACCCGATGGGCGTGCACACCGGCGACTCCATCACCGTCGCCCCGGCGCAGACCCTGACCGACAAGGAATACCAGCTCCTGCGCGACGCCTCCATCGCGGTCCTGCGCGAGATCGGCGTCGACACCGGCGGCTCCAACGTCCAGTTCGCCATCAACCCCGATGACGGCCGCATGATCGTCATCGAGATGAACCCGCGCGTGTCGCGTTCCTCGGCCCTGGCCTCGAAGGCGACCGGTTTCCCGATCGCCAAGGTGGCCGCCAAGCTGGCCGTCGGCTACACCCTGGACGAACTCAGGAACGAGATCACCGGCGGTGCCACGCCGGCCTCGTTCGAGCCCTCGATCGACTACGTGGTGACCAAGATCCCGCGTTTCGCGTTCGAGAAGTTCCCGCTCGCCAACGACCGCCTGACCACCCAGATGAAGTCGGTGGGCGAGGTGATGGCGATCGGCCGCACCCAGATGGAATCCCTGCACAAGGCCCTGCGCGGTCTCGAGACCGGTGCCGACGGTCTGGACGAGAAGTCCACCGACAAGGCCGAGATCGTCGCCGAGATCAGCAACCCGGGCGCCGAGCGGCTGTTCTATGTCGCCGACGCCTTCCGGATCGGCATGAGCATGGAGGAGGTGTTCCGGATCACCAAGATCGATCCCTGGTTCCTGGTCCAGATCGCCGCCATCGTCCTGCAGGAGAACGACTTGCGCGGCCGTTCCCTGGCCGAACTGACCCGGGACGAGCTGTACACCCTGAAGCGCAACGGCTTCTCGGACCGCCGCCTGGCCAAGCTCCTCGACACCGACCAGCACATGGTCCGGCACCGGCGTTGGGAGCAGGGCGTGCACCCGGTCTACAAGCGCGTCGACACCTGCGCCGCCGAGTTCGCCACCGCGACGGCCTACCTGTATTCCACCTACGAGGAGGAATGCGAGGCGCAGCCGTCCGAGCGCAAGAAGATCATGGTCCTGGGCGGCGGCCCGAACCGGATCGGCCAGGGTATCGAGTTCGACTACTGCTGCGTGCATGCCGCCCAGGCCTGCCGCGAGGACGGCTACGAGACCATCATGGTCAACTGCAACCCAGAGACCGTGTCGACCGACTACGACACCTCCGACCGCCTGTACTTCGAGCCGCTGACTCTGGAAGACGTCCTGGAGATCGTCCGCATCGAGAAGCCCGAGGGCGTCATCGTCCAGTACGGCGGCCAGACGCCGCTCAAGCTGGCGCGCGACCTGGAGAAGAACGGCGTGCCCATCATCGGCACCACGCCCGACATGATCGACGCCGCCGAGGACCGCGAGCGCTTCCAGAAGATGCTGCACGGCCTCGGCCTGCTGCAGCCGCCCAACCGCACCGCGCGGGCCGAGGACGAGGCCATACGCCTGGCCGAGGAAATCGGCTATCCGCTGGTCGTGCGGCCGTCCTACGTGCTGGGCGGCCGGGCCATGGAGATCGTCCACGAGGAATCCGACCTGCAGCGCTACATGCGCGAGGCGGTCAAGGTCTCGAACGATTCGCCGGTGCTGCTGGACCGCTTCCTGAGCGACGCCATCGAGGTCGACGTCGACGCCCTCTCGGACGGTACCGACGTCCTCATCGGCGGCATCATGGAGCACATCGAGCAGGCCGGCGTGCACTCGGGCGACTCCGCCTGTTCGCTGCCGCCCTACAGCCTGTCGCCGCGCCTGCAGGACGAGCTGCGCCGGCAGACCGTGGCGATGGCCAGGGCCCTCAACGTGGTCGGCCTGATGAACGTGCAGTTCGCCATCAAGGGCAACGACGTCTACGTCCTGGAAGTGAACCCGCGCGCCTCGCGCACGGTGCCTTTCGTGTCCAAGGCCACCGGCCGGCCCCTGGCCAAGATCGCCGCGCGCTGCATGACCGGCCGCTCGCTCAAGGACCAAGGCGCGGTGCGCGAAGTCATCCCGCCCTACTATTCGGTCAAGGAGGCGGTCTTCCCGTTCCGCAAGTTCCCCGGCGTCGATCCGATCCTGGGCCCGGAGATGAAGTCCACCGGCGAGGTCATGGGCGTCTCCGACCGCTTCGGCGAGGCCTTCCTGAAGGCCCAGTACGCGGCCAGCGTCAGCCTGCCGAAGAAGGGCAGCGTGTTCATCTCGGTGCGCGACTACCAGCACCCGGACGTGGTGCAGATCGCGCGCCACCTGAACGACCTCGGCTTCGGTCTGCTCGCCACCAAGGGCACCGCGAGCGCGATCGAGGGTGCCGGCATGCCGGTCACCCGGGTCAACAAGGTGGCCGAGGGCCGGCCGCACATCGTCGACATGATCAAGAACCAGGAGGTCCAACTGATCATCAACGTCGTCGAGGACAAGCGGGCCATCAAGGACTCGTCGTCCATCCGCACCGCGGCGCTGGCCCAGAACATCCCCTACTACACCACCCTGGCGGGTGCCGAGGCGGCCTGCCTGGGCATGAAGGACCGGGGTGAAATCACCGTTTACGACTTGCAGAGCCTGCACCAGCGTCTGGGCTGAGCGGGCGGAAGGAATACCGATGCAGAAAGTGCCATTGACCGTCACCGGCGCGGAGATGCTGAAGACTGAGCTTCAGCGTCTGAAGTCGGTCGAGCGTCCCAACGTCATTGCCGCCATTGCCGAGGCGCGCTCCCACGGCGACCTGTCGGAAAACGCCGAATACGATGCCGCCAAGGAGAAGCAGGGCTTCATCGAGGGGCGCATCAAGGAACTGGAGGGCAAGCTGGCCAACGCCCAGATCATCGATCCGCGTCACCTCGATGCCGAGGGCCGGATCGTGTTCGGCGCCACCGTGGAACTGGTCGACGCCGAGACCGGCGACGAGGTGAAGTACCAGATCGTCGGCGACGACGAGGCCGACATCAAGGCCAACAAGATTTCCGTGTCCTCGCCCATCGCCCGCGCCCTGATCGGCAAGTACGCCGGCGACATCGCCGACGTGCATGCGCCCGGCGGCCTGCGCCACTACGAAATCCTCGACGTCCACTACATCTGATGCGCAACCTGCCGGACCTGCTGGCCAGCTGGGCGGCCACCCTCTGGGTGGGCGGCATGTGGGCGATCGGCTACCTGGCCGCGCCGACCCTGTTCTACCACCTGGACGACCGCGTGTTGGCCGGATTCCTGGCCGGGCGCATGTTCACCTGGATATTCATCGCCGGCATGGTGTGCGGCGGCTGGCTGCTGCTCCACCGTTTGCTGCGTTCCGGCGTCGGGGCGTTCCGGCAGGCGGCGTTCTGGATCGTCCTGGTCATGCTGCTGCTCACCCTGGCCCAGCACTTCGGCATCCAGCCAATCATGCAGCATCTGAAGGACCAGGCCATGCCGCAGGACGTCATGAAGAGCCTGTTCAAGGACCGCTTCGCGGCCTGGCACGGCGTCTCCAGCGTGGTCTACCTGATCGAGTCGCTGCTCGGCCTGGTCCTGGTGGCCAAGCCGCGCTAGGCCTCAGGGGAGCGCCAGGCGCGGCTCCTCGGCCGGCTTGTAGACCAGCAGTATCTTGCCGATGTGCTGGACCGGCGCGCAGTCCAGGCGCGCGCAGATCTCGACCAGCCAGGCCTCGCGGGCGGCGCGGTCGTCGCCCAGGCAGCGTATCTTGACCAGCTCGTGGGCGGCCAGGGCCCGCTCGGCCTCCTTCAGGACGGCGTCGGTCAGGCCATTGCCGCCGATCATCACCACCGGCTTGAGGCTATGCGCCTGGGCCTTGAGGAACTTGCGCTGGGGCGGCGTGAGATCGAACATAACAGACTCCTGATACGGACTTCGGCGGTTTGAGAGGCGGCCGATATTACATGAAACGACAAGCCAAGACCCACGCCTGGCACCACCAGCACGTCAACGACTTCTACGTCCGCCAGTCGGTCGAGCAGGGCTGGCGCTCGCGCGCCGCCTTCAAGCTCATGGAGATCGACGACAAGGACCGCTTGTTCAAGCCCGGCCAGACCGTGGTGGACCTCGGCTGCGCGCCGGGCGGCTGGTGCCAGGTGGCGGTCCAGCGCCTGAAGGGCCAGGGCCGCATCGTCGGCGTCGACCTCCTGGAGATGGTCGGCATCGGCGGGGTCACCTTCATCCAGGGCGACTTCACCGAGGACGCCGTCCTGGCCGAGCTGGAGGCGGCCGGCATCGACGCCGGCGTCGACCTTGTCCTTTCCGACATGGCCCCCAATATAAGCGGCGTGGATTCGGCCGATCAGGCGCGGAGCTACTACCTGGCCGAGTTGGCCCTGGACTTCGCCGGACGCCATCTGAAACCGGACGGTGCCTTCCTGATCAAGGTCTTTCAGGGTTCCGGGTTCGAGGACTATGTCCGGCAGTTGCGGGCCGTCTTCGGGTCGGTCGCGGTACGCAAGCCGAAAGCGTCGCGCGACCGCAGCCGGGAGGTCTATCTGTTGGCCAAGGGCTTGATAGTCCGGGACTAATACGCCGATAGATTGCCTGAACTGTCGGATTCGGATAGGGTCCCATCTAACGTTTAGCTGTCGTACGAAGGAATCGCGTTGAACAATCTATTCAAGAACGTCGCCATCTGGCTGATCATCGCCGTGATACTGATGACGGTATTCAACCAGTTCGGGCCGCGTCCGATGGTGCAGAGCCAGGTCGACTACTCCCAGTTCCTCCAGGAGGTGAAGGGGGGCCAGATCGCCAAGGTGACCATCGACGGCCGCGTCCTGCGCGGCGTGCGCAGCGACGGCGCCCGCTTCACCACCTACGCGCCCTCCGACCCCTGGATGGTGTCGGACCTGCTCAAGGCCGGCGTGGTGATCGAGGCCAAGCCGGACGAAGAGCCGTCCATGCTGATGAGCATCTTCGTGTCCTGGTTCCCCATGTTGCTGCTGATCGGCGTCTGGATCTTCTTCATGCGCCAGATGCAGGGTGGCGGCAAGGGCGGCGCCTTCTCGTTCGGGAAGAGCCGCGCCCGCATGCTGGACGAGAACAACAACCAGATCACCTTCGCCGACGTGGCCGGCTGCGACGAGGCCAAGGAAGAGGTGAGCGAGCTGGTCGAATTCCTGCGCGACCCGTCCAAGTTCCAGAAGCTGGGCGGGCGCATCCCGCGCGGCGTGCTGATGGTCGGCAACCCGGGTACCGGCAAGACGCTGCTGGCCAAGGCCATCGCCGGCGAGGCCAAGGTGCCGTTCTTCTCGATCTCCGGTTCCGACTTCGTCGAGATGTTCGTCGGTGTCGGCGCGGCCCGCGTGCGCGACATGTTCGAGCAGGCCAAGAAGTCGGCCCCCTGCATCATCTTCATCGACGAAATCGACGCGGTCGGCCGCCAGCGCGGCGCCGGCCTGGGCGGCGGCAACGACGAACGCGAACAGACCCTGAACCAGTTGCTGGTCGAGATGGATGGCTTCGAGGGCAACCTCGGCGTCATCGTGATCGCCGCCACCAACCGTCCCGACGTCCTCGACCCGGCCCTGATGCGCCCGGGCCGCTTCGACCGCCAGGTGGTGGTGCCGCTGCCCGACATCCGCGGCCGCGAGCAGATCCTTCTGGTGCACATGCGCAAGGTGCCCGTGGCCGCCGACGTCAAGGCCGACATCATCGCCCGCGGCACGCCCGGCTTCTCCGGCGCCGACCTGGCCAACCTGGTCAACGAGGCGGCCCTGTTCGCCGCGCGCGCCAACAAGCGCGTGGTCGACATGGACGACTTCGAGCGCGCCAAGGACAAGATCATGATGGGCGCCGAGCGCCGCTCCATCGTCATGCCCGAGGAGGAACGCCGCAACACCGCCTACCACGAGTCCGGCCATGCCGTCGTGGCACGCTGCCTGCCCAAGACCGACCCGGTGCACAAGGTCACCATCATCCCGCGCGGCCGCGCCCTGGGCGTGACCATGCAGCTGCCCACCGAGGACCGCTACAGCCAGGACAAGATTCGCCTGCTCTCGACCATCTGCGTCCTGTTCGGCGGCCGCATCGCCGAGGAGGTGTTCATGAACCAGATGACCACCGGCGCCTCGAACGACTTCCAGCGCGCCACCGACCTGGCCCGGCGCATGGTGACCCAGTGGGGCATGTCCGACGAACTCGGCACCATGGTCTACGGGGAGGAGGAGGGCGAGGTCTTCCTGGGCCGCTCGATCACCACCCACAAGAACGTCTCCGAAGCGACCATGCAGAAGGTCGATGGCGAGGTGCGCCGCATCATCGACGAGCAGTACGCCCGGGCGCGCAAGATCATCGAGGACAACCGCGACAAGATCGAGGCCATGACCCATGCCCTGCTGGAGTGGGAGACCATCGACGCCGAGCAGATCGACGACATCATGGCCGGCAACCCGCCGCGCCCGCCGAAGCCGTCCGCCGCCCAGCCGCCGGCCCGTTCCGGCAACGATACCCCGAGCGCCCCGGCGCCCAGCGCGACGCCCGCCGAGGAAGCCTGAGGCCGTCGCCGAACTAGCCTGATGCGCCCCGGCCGGCCGGCCGGGGCTTCTTTATTTCCGCTCACTGCCATGCCGATACCCGCCGACCGCCCATTGGTGATGGGCATCGTCAACGTCACCCCGGACTCCTTCTCCGACGGTGGCCGCTACCTCGACCACGCCGCCGCGCTCGACCATGCCGGCGCCCTGGTCGCGGCCGGCGCCGCCATCCTGGACCTGGGTGGCGAGTCGACCCGGCCGGGCTCCCTGCCGGTGCCGGTCGAGGCCGAGTTGGCGCGCGTGCTGCCGGTGCTCCAGGCCGTCCACGACCTCGGCGTGCCGGTCTCCGTCGACACCATGAAGCCGGCCGTGATGCGCGCCGCCGTCGCCGCCGGCGCGGCGATGATCAACGACGTCTACGGCTTCCGTGCCGAGGGCGCCTGGGAGGCGGTCCGGGACAGCGATTGCGCACTCTGCATCATGCACATGCAGGGCGAGCCGCGCAGCATGCAGGTCGCGCCCCGTTACGACGACGTGGTGGCCGAGGTCGAGGCCTTCCTGGCCGACCGCATCGCCGCCGCCGAGGCCGCCGGCATCGCCCGTGCACGGCTGTGGATCGACCCGGGTTTCGGCTTCGGCAAGAGCCTGGAACACAACCTCGCCCTCCTGCGAGCCCTGCCCCGGCTGGCCAGGCTCGCGCCGGTACTGGCCGGGCTGTCGCGCAAGCGCATGATCGGTGCCCTGACCGGCCGGGAGGTGCCGGCGGACCGCGTCGCCGGGAGTGTGGCGGCGGCGTTGCGGGCGGTGGAGAATGGCGCCGGCATCGTGCGCGTGCACGATGTCGCGGAAACCGTGGATGCGCTGAAGGTCTGGCTGGCGAGCGCCGGCCGGGCCTGAGCGCGGCCAGCATCCGGCGCGGTGGCGACCGCGCCGGCAACAACGAGGACGAGGCAGACATGAGCAGGAAGTATTTCGGTACCGACGGCGTGCGCGGCAAGGTGGGCGAGACCCCGATCACGCCCGATTTCGTCATGCGCCTGGGCTATGCCGCGGGCAAGGTGCTGGTCGCCACCGGGCACGCCAGCCTGGGCGGCGAACGGCCCTGCGTGCTGATCGGCAAGGACACCCGGGTGTCCGGCTACATGCTCGAGTCGGCCCTCGAGGCCGGCTTCACCGCCGCCGGCGTCGACGTGCGCCTGACCGGGCCGATCCCGACGCCCGGCATCGCCTACCTGACCCGGGCCCTGCGCCTGCAGGCCGGCGTGGTCATCTCGGCCTCGCACAACCCGTACGACGACAACGGCATCAAGTTCTTCTCGGCCACCGGCGCCAAGCTGCCGGACGACACCGAGCTGGCCATCGAGGCCGCCCTCGACGCGCCCATGCAGACCGTGGCCTCGCGCGGCCTCGGCAAGGTCAAGCGCCTGGACGACGCGGCCGGCCGCTACATCGAGTTCTGCAAGAGCACCTTCCCGAACGACATGGACCTGCGCGGCCTGCGCGTGGTGGTCGACTGCGCCCACGGCGCCGGCTACCACATCGCCCCGCCGGTATTCCACGAACTGGGCGCCGAGGTCATCGCGGTCGGCAACCGGCCGGACGGCTTCAACATCAACGAGGCCTGCGGCGCCACCCATCCCGAAGCCCTGGCCCGGGCCGTGCGGGAACAGGGCGCCGACCTCGGCATTGCCCTGGACGGCGACGGCGACCGCCTGATCATGGCCGACCGCAGCGGCGAGATCGCCGACGGCGACCGCCTGCTCTACGCCATCGCCCGGCACCGCCTGGAGAGCGGCCAGCTCAAGGGCGGCGTGGTCGGCACCCTGATGACCAACCTGGGCACCGAGACGGCCCTGCGTGCCCTCGGCTGCGACTTCCGGCGCGCCAAGGTGGGCGACCGCTACGTCCTCGAGATGCTCAACGAGGCCGGCTGGCAGCTGGGCGGCGAGACGTCGGGCCACATACTCTGCCTGGACCGCCACACGACCGGCGACGGCATCATCTCGGCGCTCCAGGTCCTGGCCGCCCTGCGCCGCTCGGGCCGCAGCCTGGCCGACGTCATCCGCGACTGCCCGGTCTTCCCGCAGGTCCTCATCAACGTCCGCGTCGCGCGCGGCTTCACGCTCGAGGGCCAGGCCGGCGTCCCGGCCGCGGTCGCCGCCGTCGAGGCGGAACTGGGCGACAACGGCCGGGTCGTCCTGCGCGCCTCCGGCACCGAGCCGCTCATCCGCGTCATGGTGGAAGGCCGCGACGCCGACCAGGTCAGCCGCTGCGCCGAGCGCATCGCCGCCGCGGTGCGGGCCGCGGCCGGGGTTTGAGGCGGGCGCTTGCGGTACCATTAGGTCCATTCAGCAGGTCCAACCAACGGAGTCCGTCATGCCCCATTCCGCAGAACACGCCAAGGCGCCCGGCGCCGTCATGGAGCGCGAGCACCAGATCCAGATCGGCCTGGCGCAGGCCTTGGTCGACCACCTCGAACAGGGCGGCGACGCCAAGCTGGCCGCCGAGATACTCGATCAGCTGGTGGCCTACAGCTCGGCGCACTTCATGTCCGAGGAGCTGCTCATGCGCCTGGCCAGCTACGTGGACTACGACGACCACGTCGCCGACCACATGCACATGATGGACGAGCTCGACGCCATCCTGGAGCTGCACAAGGCCGGGCAGGCGGCGCTGGAACTGGCCAAGGTCCGCGCCGTCCAGGATTTCCTGCTCAAGCACATCCAGACCCGGGACGCGCGTTTCGCGGCCCTCGGCCAGACCGCCTGAGCCCCGCTAGTCGGCCGCGGGCGCCTCGCCCGGCAGGTCGGACACGGCGAGCCGGCGCATGGTCGGCGAGCGCTTGGCGCGGTGGCCTTCCATGCGGGTCAGGATGTCGCTCAGGAAGGCCGTCGTCTCGACGATGTACGGCCCCTTGTTGAGCATCACGCACTCCGCCCGCGCCGACAGGGCGGCGTCGGAGACCTCGGCGCGCGACGGGATGCCGCGCTTGGTCATGGTCTCCAGCACCTGGGTGGCCCAGACCACCGGCACGTGCGCCGCCTCGCACAGCCAGAGGATCTCCTCCTGCACCTCGGACAGGCGTTCGAAGCCGATCTCCACGGCCAGGTCGCCGCGCGCCACCATGACCCCCAGGGGCGGGTGGCGCAGGCCGGCCAGGAGGATTTCCGGCAGATGTTCGAAGGCCTGGCGGGTCTCGATCTTGACCACCGTGCCGACCCGGCCGGCACCGAGGCGGGTAAGCTCCTGCTGGAGGTCGGCGAGGTCGGCGGGGTGGCGTACGAAGGACAGGCCGACCATGTCGATGTGCGGCGCCAGGACCGCCAGGTCGGCCTTGTCCTGCTCGGTCAGGGCCGGGATGGCGAGGTCGGTGTCGGGCAGGTTGATGCCCTTCTCGGCGCGCAGCTTGCTGCCCTGCGGCGAGGCATGGGTGATCTCGACCGTGATGACGCCGTCGTGGTTGTCCAGGATGCGGCCACCCAGGCGGCCGTCGTCGAACCAGATCGCCTGGCCGGCCTCGGCGGCCGGGAATACCGCGTCCAGGGTGCACGGGATGGAGGCGGCGCGCAGCAGGCGGCCGGCCTCGTCGTGCCGGGCCATCTGGCCGGGGCGCGTCTCGCTGGTGACCAGCAGCTTGTCGCCGATGCGCAGCTGGATCGGCAGGCAGACCTCGGGCAGCGGGCCGACCGTCCCCTGGACGATCGCCTTGTCCTCGCGGTACAGTTCGCACGGACTGCCGTCCGGGATATAGCCGCGCTGGAAGCAGAGAGCCAGCCAGGAATCGCCGAAGCGTTCCTTGATGCGCAGGTGGCGCTGGGAGCCGCGGCTGTCCTGGACGTCGAGGATGTCGCGGGCGTTGGCCGCCGCGATCACCGCGTCGTCGACCGGCAGGCAGGCGTCGACGTCGACGCTGGCCGGCTCGGTGCGGCTGCGCGGGGTCAGCCAGATGCGTGCCGGCGCCGTCACCCGGCCCCAGCTGTCGCGTTCGGGCTTGAATTCCACCAGGCGGCCGATCGGCGCGATGGCGCCGGTGCGCAGCTTGGGTCCGGCCAGGTCGGCGTGCACCTTGCAGCGGCGCCCGGTGGCCTGCTCGGCCGCCCGCAGGTTGCCGATCATGGCCAGCCAGGCCTCCGGCCCGTCGTGGGCGCAATTGATGCGGATGATGTCGAGGCCGGCATTGAGCAGGTCGTGCAGCAGCTTCGGCTGGCTGGCCGCCTCGGACGGCAGGGTGACCATGATCCGGCTGGCGTGGCTGGCCCGGGCCGGGCCGAACAGTTCCTCGGCGCGCGCCCGCAGCACGGCCTCGCCCGCGGCGATGGCGACGGCACCCTCGGCCTCGGGCCCGGGCGCCTCGGCGGGCAGCCCGGCCAGGGCGCGCAGGGCGCCGGCGACGGCATCCAGTGACGCCAGGGTGTGCGCCTCGGCGGCGGCCAGGCGGCTGACGCCGAGCAGCCTCAGTTGCTGTTGCAGGGTGCGGATGTCGTGCTGCCGGAGGGCGAGGTAGTGGAGCAGGTTGCTGGCACTGGCCCGGTGGCTGGCGGGCACGGCGCGTATCTTGGGGCGATGGCCGAGCTCCAGATCGAGGGCGTGGCGGCGGAGTTCGAGCAGGGTGCGGAGGCTGGCGGCGGCGATCTCGGCGGTGGTGGGTACGGACACGGTAACCTTGTTGACTGGATTTCCGTATCAATCTAGCAAGCTGCCGTTCAGGAAATATGACAGCGGGTGGCGGCGACCGGGTTCGGGGTGACGGAGCGGGCTTCGGGTCGCCGCCGGCGCCAGCCCGGCACCGGCGCGCAAGGAGGGGGCGGCACGCGCTATCGCGCGGCCGCCCCGGGGATCAGCCGAGCAAGCCGCTGACGACGCTGAGGACGCTGGTGAGCAGGCCGGACACCAGGCTGACGACGGTGCCGACCACGGTGGATACCAGGCTGACCACGCTGCCGACCAGGTCGAAGACCGGGCTCAGCAGGGTACTCAGGTCGAGGCTGCCGCCGGATACTTCCTCGATTTCTTGCCGGTTGAGTTCTTGAATCGCCATGGGGGAGTCTCCTAAGTTAAGTTCAAGGTTGGATCGAGGGTGTTCATCAGAGGAGTCGAACTACGCCGCGGCCCGTGTGGGTGACCGGGCATCCGGCACAACGCCGGATGGGGTGATTCTATTGATCGTGTTTTTTAAATTACGTAAATACGGATCAATAAGTGTGAAATATGGAAATCACGCCCGCGCTGCGCGCCCGCGCGGAGACGCCGAGGCCCGGCCGTCCATGCGGGCGGCCGGGCCTCGGGAGGGGGGCTGCCGGACGCTTATTCCGGCTGCCCGGCCAGGAAGTGGCGGGCGTAGGCGGGACTGACCTTGAGCATGGGTAGGAGGATCAGGATGTCGGCGGTGTTGAAGTCGGGGTCCCAGGCCGGTTCCCCGCACACGTAGGCGCCGGCGCGCAGGTAGCCCTTGATCAGCGGCGGCACGATGGGGGCGGCTTCGCTGGTGAGCGCCTCCAGCGGCAGCGGGCAGCGCGGGAAGACGCGCCATTCGACCGGCGCCAAGTGCTTCTTGCGCACCGCGTGCCAGACCCCGGCGGCGTTGTGGCCGCCGTCCTGCATGGCGATGCTGGCGCAGCCCATCAGGTAGTCGTAGCCGCGTTCCTGCATGTAGCTGGCGAGGCCGGACCAGAGCAAGGCGATGGTGCCGCCGTTACGGTAGTCGGGGTGGACGCAGGAGCGGCCGATCTCGACCATGCGCTCGCGGATGTGGCCCAGGCGGGTGAGGTCGAACTCCTGGTCGGAGTAGTAGTTGCCGATCTGCTTGGCGGCCTCCGGGCTGAGGATGCGGTAGGTGCCGACGACCTCGCCGTTGTCGAGGTCGCGCACGATCAGGTGGTCGCACCAGCGGTCGTACAGGTCGATGTCCAGGCCCGGCTCGGGCGAATCCAGGTGCGCGCCCATCTCCTCGGCGAAGATCTGCCAGCGCAGCTTCTGGGCCTCGCGTATCTCCTCTCGGCTGCTCGCCAGCGCCACGCGGAACTGGCGCTTCTTGCGGCCTTCTTCTACCTGCAATCCGGTATGCATGATCGTTATGTGTCCATCTCGTTGCGGTGTGGACACTCTAGGAAGGCTGCGTGACAGCGGAGTTAACCGACGGTGAAAGATTGGTTACCGGCGCCGGCGCCCGGCGCCGTTCCACGAACAGGCTGTTGCCGGGCTTCTTCTTGGCCTGCTTCTTGGCCTGCTTCTTGGCCACCGCCGCCGTCGCGGCGACCTCGTGGTGGGACCGGTAGGCGGCCGCCTCGGCGTCGACGATGCCGATCGACAGGGTGGGCAGGGGATGGAACACCGTGTGGCCGGCGCGGTCCTCGCTGTAGTAGCCGCCCTCGATCACGTGGCCGGCCTCGTACAGGCGCGCGCAGCGGGCCTGGAAGCGTGCCAGTATCGCCATGCAGCGGTCTTCCCAGTCGTCGCTGCGGAACAGGATGAAGAAGTCGTCGCCGCCGATGTGGCCGAGGAAGTCGCGCCCGGCCTCGACGCCTTCCCGGAGCACCTCGGAGACCAGCAGGATCACCTCGTCGCCGCGGTCGTAGCCGTAGATGTCGTTGAACGGCTTGAAATTGTCGATATCGCAGTAGGCGGCGCGGAAGCGCAGCCCTTCGTCGAGCAGGCGCTGGATGTGGTTGTTGATGGGGACGTTGCCGGGCAACTGGGTGAGGGGGTTGGAATAGCGCGCCGCGGTGATCTGCAACTGCATGATGACCTGCATCAGGTCGAAGCCGGAACCGATGCCCAGGTAGGCACCGTCGTCGGTGATGACGAAACCGTCCGTGAAGGTCGCCTTGCCCTTGTGGACGACCAGCTTGCTCAGTTCCTCGACCGGCGTCGCGCGGTCGACCACCAGCGGGGCCGGATCCATGAATTGGGTGCAGGATCGGCGCCCGTGCAGTTCGCGCACGAAGACCCGCGAGAAGTGGTCGATGAGGGTGTAGCGGTTGACCAGGCCGATCGGCCGGGCGCTCTCGACCACGGCCAGGGCGTGCAGGTGGGCGTGGCTCTTGAACAGGTCGAGGGCCGTCTCGTTGCTGTCGCTGGCGCGCAGCACGGGGGCCTCGATGAGCAGCTTGTCGGCCTGGACGTTGAAGCCGGCCACTACCTGGCCTCGGCCGCCCGTCTTCATGGCCTCCAGAACCTCCAGGCTGACGCCCGGCGTGGCCATGGGGCGGCCGATGAAATAGCCCTGGGCGAAGCGGATGCCGAGTTCCCGCATCAGACCCAGCTCGGCACGCGTCTCGACGCCCTCGGCGATCAGCCGGGCACCGGAGTTGACCGCGATCTGCTGCAGGGAGCGGACGAACTGCAGCTTCACGGGGTCCTGGTTGATGCCGGAGACGAAGTGCTTGTCGATCTTGACGTAATGCGGCCGCAGTTCCGACCAGCGGCGCAGGCTCGAGTAGCCCTCGCCGAGGTCGTCGAGGGCGATGTGCAGGCCGAGGCCGCGGTAGTCGGGCAGGACGTCGAGGAGGGCGGCCGACTCGGCCGGTACGGCGTCCTCGGTGAGCTCGATGACGATGCGTTCGGGGGCGACCGAATGCGCCCTGAGGGTCGCCTGCAGGCGTTCGAGCGGGAGCGGGTGGTGGTCGACCATGAGCCGCGGCGAGAGGTTCAGGAACAGCCGGCCGGCCAGGCCCTGGCGGGCGAAGTCGGCGACGATGATGTCGATGCAGAGCAGTTCGGTTTCCAGGCGCAGGCCGGCCTGGTCGGCGGCCCGCAGCAGGGCGAAGGGCGAATGCAGGACGCTGTCGGAGGGGCCGCGGATGAGCCCTTCGTAACCGTGCGCGCCGGCGTCCTCGAGATCCAGTATGGGCTGCAGCAGAGGCTGCAGGCGGCGGTGGCGCAGGATGCTGGCGAGTTCCATCGGGGCGGCGGCGTGATTGGGCGGCGCGACACTAGCAGACCCGTTTGACGCCCTGATGACGGATGCCGAGGCCCTGTCATCGCCGTGTCACACACCGCGGGCAGGATGCCGGCCATGCCGAATGTCCGTTCCGTCTTCCTGTCCGACATCCACCTGGGTACGCGTGCCTGCCAGGCCGACCGGCTGCTGGACTTCCTGCGCGAACACCCGTCCGAGCACCTGTTCCTGGTCGGCGACATCATCGACTTCTGGTCGATGAGCCGCGGCATCCACTGGAGCCCGGCGCAGAACACCGTGGTCCAGAAGATACTGCGCCGGGCCCGCCACGGTGAGCGCGTGGTGTTCATCCCGGGCAACCACGACGAGGCCCTGCGGGAGTACCACGGCGTTGCCTTCGGCGACATCGAGGTGGTCGGGGAATACGTGCACGAGACCGCCGACGGGCGCCGCTTCCTGCTCGTCCACGGCGACGAGTTCGACCAGGTGACCCGCTACCACAGGTGGGTGGCGGTGCTCGGCGACATCGCCTACAACACCCTGGTGCGCCTCAACGGCTGGCTGTCCTGGGTGCGCCGCAGCCTCGGCCTGGCCGGCTACTGGTCCCTGGCCGGCTACGCCAAGCGCAAGGTCAAGCGGGCCCTGGAGTTCATCTTCGACTTCGAGCACTCGGTCATCCGCAACGTCCGCGAACGCGGCCTCGACGGGGTCATCTGCGGCCACATACACTGGGCCGCGATGAAGGAGGTCGACGGCCTCACCTACATCAACTGCGGCGATTGGGTGGATTCCTGCACCGCCATCGTCGAGCACCTCGACGGCCGGCTGGAACTGGTCGACTGGGATGGCCTGGAACGGCACCGGCCGGTGCCCCTGGCCGTGGCCGAGGTGGCCGCCGCCGTGACGGAGCGCAAGGCGGCGTGAGCACGCGCGTACTGATGGTGTCGGACGTCTACTTCCCGCGCGTCAACGGGGTGTCGACGTCGATCGAGACCTTCCGCCAGGCCCTTGCGCCGGCCGGCGTGGACATCCGCCTGGTGGCGCCGCGCTATGGCGAGGAGCCGGACCAGCACGGCATCGCCCGCATCGGCGCCCGGCGCATCCCGCGCGACCCGGAGGACCGCCTGCTGCCCTGGCGGGAGACCCGCGACACCGTGCACGCCGAGGCCGCCGAGTGCGACCTGGTGCACATCCAGACGCCGTTCATCGCCCACTACGCCGGCCTGCGTGCGGCGCGCCGGCTGGACAAGCCGGTCCTCGCCACCTACCACACCTTCTTCGAGGAATACCTGTTCCACTATGCGCCGTTCCTGCCGCCGGCCTGGCTCAAGGGCCTGGCGCGCCGCTTCTCGCGCACCCAGTGCAACGACCTCGACGCCGTGGTGGTGCCGTCCACCGCCATGCGCGACCGCCTGGCCGACTACGGCGTCCGGGCACCCATGCACGTCCTGCCCACGGGCATCCCGCTGAGCCGCTTCGCCAAGGGTGACCGGGCCCGTTTCCGGGCCGACCACGGCATCCCGGAGGGGCGCCCGGTGGTCCTCTTCGTCGGCCGCGTCGCGCACGAGAAGAACATCGGCTTCCTGATCGAGGTGGTGGCCCGGGCGCGCCGTCGCCTGCCCGAGTTGCTGTTCCTGGTCACCGGCGAGGGCCCGGCCGAGAAGGCCCTGCGCCAGCGTGCCGCCGCGCTCGGCGTGGCCGAGCAGGTGCGCTTTCTGGGCTATCTCGACCGCCAGCACCAGTTGCCGGACGCCTACGCCGCGGCCGACGCCTTCATCTTCGCCTCGCGCACCGAGACCCAGGGCCTGGTGCTGCTGGAGGCCATGGCCATGGGGCTGCCGGTGGTGGCCCTGGCGGCCATGGGCACCAAGGACATCCTGGCGCCGGGCCTGGGCGGCGTCGCCGCGCCCGACGATGTCGATGGTTTCGCGGCGGCGCTCGCCGACCTGCTCGAGGACGATCCCAAGCGGGCCCGGTTGGCCGCCGAGGCCAGGAGCTATGCCCGCGACTGGGCCGACGACCGCATGGCCGGCCGCCTGGCCGAGCTGTACCGCGGCCTGGTCAGCTAGGCGCCGTCGACCCCGAGCCGGCGCAGGGCGGCCTCCTGGCCGATCTCGCCTTCCCGCACCAGGCGCAGGTAATAGCCTTCCAGGCGTTCGTAGATGCCGTTCCAGGATGCCGCCAGGGCCGCCGCACGCGCTTCTTCGCGCAGATCGCCGAGCAGGGCCGGCGCGCCGGCCAGTCGACGCGCCTCGGCAAGGAAGGCGACCTCGTCGCCGAAGGCCGGCTTGAGGCCGTTCTCGCCGTGCCGGATGTGCTCGGCGGCGGCCGCGTAGTCGAAGCCGAGCACCGCCAGGCCGCTGGCCATGGCCTCGAGGACGACGTTGCCGAAGGTCTCGGTCAGGCTGGGGAACAGGAACAGGTCGGCGGACGCGTAATGGCGGGCCAGGTCGGTGCCGGTGTGGGCGCCGGCGTGGACGAAGCGCGGATGGGCGGCCTTCAGGGTGGCCGCCTCCGGGCCGTCGCCGACCAGGACCAGGCGGGCGTCCGGGCGGACGGCCTCGACGGCCTCGAAGGCGCGCACCAGGAGTTCGAGGTTCTTTTCCGGGGCCAGGCGGCCGACGTAGAGCACGGCGAGGCCGGCGTCGCCGACGCCCCAGTGCCGGCGCAGGTCCGGGTCGCGCCGCTCCGGGGTGAAGAGGGCGCCGTCGACGCCGCGCGCCAGGACTTCGATGTTGCGGTAGCCCTGGCCGGTCAGCTCGTCGCGCAGGCCGCGCGTCGGCACCACGGTGAGGCGGGCCTGGTTGTGGAACTTGCGCAGGTAGGCATGGATGGGCTTCTTCAGCCAGCCCAGGCCGTAGTGCCGGCTGTAGCTGTGGAAATTGGTGTGGAAGCCGGACAGGACCGGGATGCCGAGCTTGCGCGCGGCGGCCATGGCCGACCAGCCGAGCGGCCCCTCGGTGGCGATGTGCACGACATCCGGGCGCCGCATGGTCCACAGCCTGGCGAGCAGGCGCTTGGCAGGCAGGCCCATGTGCAGGCCCTGGTAGTGCGGGATCGGGATGCCCGGCCGCAGGACCTGTTCGAGATGCCCATCCGCGCTGGCGCCGGCGGCGTCGCCGCGCTGGCGCGGACGGATGAGCTGGACCTGGTGGTCGCGCGCCTGCAGGGCGGCGACGATGCGGCCGATGGTCATGGCGACGCCGTTGATCTCGGGCGGGAAGGTCTCGGTGACCATGGCCACGCGCAGCCGCCGGGCGGCCACGGGCAGGTGTTCGAAAAGCAGGTCGCTGGCTTGCATGGCCCGCTACCTTGCCTTGAGTCCGTGACAGGGCTGTGACAGCCCGCGGTATGTTCGGACCAACATTACAATGTTAATAAATTTGTAATAAGCCCCGACTAACATGCGGGCCAGTCGCAATTGGCGGCCCGTCCACTTAGATCGGAGACTCAACATGTTCGTTAGCAAGCGCATCCAATTCAAACTGGCCGGTCTGGCCGCCGCGATGGCCATGGGCATCGCCGCCAGCGCCACCGCCTTCGCCGCCGACATCACCGGTGCGGGCGCCACCTTCCCGTACGCCGTCTACACCAAGTGGGCCGAGGCCTACAAGGCGAGTACCGGCAACACCGTCAACTACCAGGGCATCGGTTCCTCGGGCGGCATCAAGCAGATCAAGGCCAAGACGGTCGACTTCGGCGGCACCGACGCGCCCCTGAGCGAATCCGAACTGGACGGCGCCGGCCTGGTGCAGTTCCCGGCCGTCATGGGCGGTGCCACCATCGTCGTCAACCTGCCCGGCGTGAAGTCCGGCCAGCTGAAGCTGGACGGCGCCACTGCCGCCGAAATCTTCCGCGGTGCCGTGACCAAGTGGAACGCCCCCGCCATCGCCAAGCTGAACCCCGGCATGGCCCTGCCCGATACCGCCATCACCATCGTGCACCGTTCCGACGGTTCCGGCACCACCGACGTGGTCACCCACTACCTGGCCAAGCAGTCGGTCGCCTTCATGCGCGATGTCGGCGCCGGCAAGACCGTGAACTGGCCCGCCAACGAGATCGGCGGTAAGGGCAACCCGGGCGTCGCCGCCAACGTCCAGAAGATCGCCGGCGCCATCGGCTACGTCGACTACGCCGACGCCAAGAAGAACGGCCTGGCCTTCGTGGCCCTGAAGAACAAGGCCGGCAACTTCGTCCTGCCGAGCGGCGACACCTTCGAGGCGGCCGCCTCGGGCGCCAACTTCAAGGTCAAGGGCATGGCCCCCGACCTGCTCGACCAGAGCCACAAGAACGCCTGGCCGATCGTCACCGCCACCTACATCCTGGCCTACGAGAAGGGCAGCGACGCCAGCAAGCAGAAGGGTGTCGTCGAGTTCTTCACCTGGGCTCTGAACAACGGCCAGAAGATGGCGGACGAGCTCGACTTCGTGCCGCTGCCGGGCAACGTCGTGAAGATGGTTGAAGCCGAGATGAAGAACATCAAGTAAAGTGTCGGCCGGTCCGGCGGGTTGCTCCGCCGGACCGTCTTCGGGAGCCGCTTCGCTGCGCGCGAGGCGGTTGCCGAAGAGCCCCGAATTGATCAGGACGATGCGATGAGCGAAGCGGCTGGGACCGGCCAGGTGGATGTGCAAGCCGCCAAAATCAAGCTGTTCAAGCTGCAGGACATGGTGTTCCACAACACCACCCTGCTGTTTGCCCTGATCGTCCTGGCCGGCCTGGTCGGCATCCTGGTCTCCCTGGCGGTCGAGGCGACGCCGAGCCTGAAGGCGTTCGGGCCGGCCTTCCTCTGGACCAACGTCTGGAGCGTGCCGGACGACGAGTACGGCGCCCTGATCGCCATCTACGGCACCCTGGTCACCTCCGCCATCGCCCTGCTGATCGCCGTGCCGGTCAGCTTCGGCATCGCCCTGTTCCTAACCGAGACCTGCCCGGCCTGGCTGCGCCGGCCGCTCGGCACCGCCATCGAACTGCTCGCCGGCGTGCCGTCCATCATCTACGGCATCTGGGGCCTGTTCATCTTCGCGCCGCTGTTCGCCGAGTACGTCGAGCCCTATCTGCA
>NZ_SJZB01000043.1 GCF_004337445.1 Parasulfuritortus cantonensis
CGCATCGAGGCCCACGACGGCCCCTGCATCCTGACCACCAACCTGCGCAAGCAGCTCGATTCCGCCTTCACCCGGCGCTTCCAGATGGTCATCGAGTTCCCGCGCCCGGACGCCGGCAGCCGGGCCGAGCTGTGGCGCCGCCTGCTGCCGCCGCGCGCGCCGGTGGCGGCCGAGGTCGACCCGGCGTTCCTGGGCAACGCCATCGCCCTGACCGGCGGCGGCATCCGCAACGCCGCCCTGCACGCCGCCTACCTGGCGGCCGGCCGGGGCCAGGCGATCGGGCTCGGCCACATCGCCCACGCCGTGTACCGCGAACTGGCCAAGGAGGGCCGCGAGGTGGCCACCCAGGACCTCGGCCCGCTGGCCGCCCACCTGCCCCGGGAGTTGCTCGATGACGACTGAGATCGGCCGCCTGGCCATCACCCTGCCGGCCGGCTTCGAGGGCCGCGCCAAGCACATCGGCCGCCTGGTCGGGGAACACCTGGCCGACTGCGCCTTGCCGGCCGGCCGGCTCGCCCAGCTCGGCGTCGGCCCGGTCAGGGTCGACGCGCGCCGCTCCGACCGCGCCATCGCCGAACACATCGCCCAGTCGATCCGGGCCGCCATTACGCAAGGAGTCCGCTCATGAGCCGGAACCTTTCCAACCGTCGTGCCCACCCGCGCGGGCATGACGCCTGGGGACCGGAGGCCTGAACCATGCTCAACCCGGTCAAAGGCTTCCTGGTCGAATACGCCCTCGCCATCCCGCCCCTGGTCCTGGCCTTCGAGTTCAACCCGCAGGGCCTGAGCCGCAGCCGCAGCGTCACCCTCACCCTGGGCAACACCCCGGCCACCCGGGGCGGCTACGACTTCACCCTGCCGACCGAGACCGCCCGGGTCGCCCAAGGCGTCGCCGTGGAGCCGGAGAGCTTCGACGTCGAGATCCTGCTCGACGCCACCGACCGCATGAACGAGGACGACGCCCTGGCACGCAGCCTGGGCATCCAGCCCGAGCTGGACACCCTGCGCAGCATGGTCGAGCCGAAGACCCAGGGCCCGGGCGGCCTGCAGGTGCTCGCCAGCCTGGGCCAGGTCGGCACGCGCGCCTTCCAGCGCGCCCAGTCCGCCTCGGTGCTGCTGTTCGTCTGGGGCCAGCACGTCCTGCCGGTGTTCCTCAAGGGCATCGAGGTCGCCGAGTCGGCCCACCTGCCCGACCTCACCCCCTATCGCGCCACGGTCAAGCTGAGCCTGCAGGTGATCGAGGGCAACAACCCGTTCTACGAGGTCGAGAAGGTGCGCCAGACCGTCGGCGCCGCGCTCAACACCGGGCGCACCGTCGCCAGCGCACTGGGAGGGCTGTTCTGATGCTGCTCAAGGACTCGCGCTACAAGGACGCCCGCCGCTTCGAGGCCGACGAGCAGGGCAACGTGCCCTGCAAGGGCACCCGGCCGCGCGTCATCGGCGCCGCCGTCGGCGTCCTCGAACACGTCGTCCAGGAAGGCGACCGCCTCGACCTCCTGGCCCGCCACTACTACAGCGACGCCCGCCTGTGGTGGCGCATCCTGGACGCCAACCCGGACCTCGGCAGCGGCGTCGAGCTGGCGCTCGCGGCGCGCGTCGGCGAGGTCATCCTGATCCCCAAGGCGAAGGAATGAGGACGCCATGTTCCTGAACCTGTTCATGGAAAAGGAACGCGCCCCCGCCGAGGTGCTGATCACGGTGGACGGCCGCGAGATCGCCGACCTGTATCCCTTCCTGCTCGAAGTCGCGGTCGAGGCCGGACGCGCCGAGGCGGCCACCGCCACGCTCAGCCTCGAGACCCGGCGCGACGAACTGGGCCGCTGGACGGTGCAGGACGCCGACGTCCTCAAGCCCTGGGCGCGCATCGTCATCTCGGCGGCGTTCGGCAGCCGGGTCGAGGAGGTGATGCGCGGCTACATCCGCGAGGTGACTTTGGAGACCCCGCAGGACGCCGGCGCGGCCCAGGTCCGGGTGACCTGCCAGGACGACTCCATCCGCCTGGACCGCCAGCAGCACCGCGTCACCTGGGGCAGCGACGACCTGCCCTACAGCGACCGCATGATCCTGGACGAGGTGCTCGCCGGCTACGGCCTGGCCGCCGACGGCGACAGCGAGTCGGGCCAGGACGGCCTGGTCGGCCTGGCCCAGGACGACACCGACATCAAGTTCCTCAAGGCGCGTGCCGAGTTCAACGGCTACGAGCTGATCTTCCGCGCCGGCCAGGTCTACTTCGGTCCCATGCGCGTCTCCGCCGACCCGCAGGACACCCTGCTGGTGTACGCCGGCGCCGACAGCAACTGCCTGTCCCTGAACGTGCGCGCCGACGGCCACCAGGCCGACGCCGTGGCTTACGACGCCCCGGCCGAGAGCGGCGACGCCACCCGGCCCGAGACCGTCTACCCGGACCGCGACCAGGTACCCCTGCTCGGCACCCGGGAGGCGAACAGCCAGGCGGCCGGCCTGGAACCCTTCGTCTGGAAACTGTCCGGCCAGGCCGGCGCCAGCGCCGAGCGCCTGCGCGCCCTGGCCCAGATGAAGGCCAACGACCTCGACATGCACCGCGTCCAGGGCGAAGGCGAGCTGGACGGCAGCCTGTACGGCCACGTCCTCCAGGCCGGCCTGCCGGTACCGGTGGACGGCCTGGGCGAATGGCTGTCCGGCGTCTATTACGTCGACAGCGTCAGCCACAGCTTCACGCCGGCCGGCTACAAGCAGCGCTTCCGGCTCCTGCGCAACGCCTACGGTGACAACCTCGACAGCGTCGCCGGCCTGGCCGGCAAGCTGGCCGGAGTCATGTGATGGCCGACGACGAACTGCAACGGCAACTCGCCCAGACCCTGTCGCAGCGGCGCGCCTACGGCAAGTACCGCGGCTTCGTGGTCGACAACGCGGACCCGGACAAGCGCGCCCGGGTCAAGCTCTCGGTGCCCGCCCTGCTCGGCGAGGCGGTGACCGGCTGGGCCCTGCCCTGCCTGCCCTGCGGCGGCCTGGCCAACCAGGGCCTGTTCAGCGTCCCGGCCGTCGGGGCCCAGGTCTGGGTCGAGTTCGAAGGCGGCAACATGGACTTCCCGATCTGGACCGGCACCTTCTGGCAGCAAAGCGCCGACATCCCGGAAGAGGTCCAGGACCAGCCGACCAGCCAGGTCTGGCGCACCGGCAAGGGCCACGTCCTGGTCCTGGAGGACAAGGACGACGCCGAGACGGTGCGCCTAGCCCACGGCGCGGGGGCCCGGTTGGACATGGACCAGGACGGCAACGTCGAGCTGACCGACAACAACGGCGCCCGGCTGACCCTGAGCGCGGCCGACAACCAGGCCGTGCTGGAGGACGCCAACGGCAACGTGCTCACCCTATCCAGCCAGGGCGCGACCCTGGAGGACGGCAACGGCAACAAGATCGAGATGACCGCCAGCGGCGTGAAGGTGAGCACCAGCGCCACCGTCACCCTGGAAGGCAGCCAGGTGATGCTGGGCGGGGCCGGCGGCGAACCGGTCATCAAGGGCACCAGTTTCCTCACGCTGTTCGCCACCCACGTGCACCCGACCGGGGTCGGCCCGTCCGGCCCGCCGGTGCCGCAGGGCGAGATGAGCAGCCTGTCCAGCAAGGTGATGAGCGCATGAAGAAGAAGCTGATCAGACTCGACACGGGGATGCCCAGCCTGGGCGGCTGGCATTGGCTCGCGCTCGCCTTCCCGGGGCGGCTGCCGCTGCGCGGGCGCTCGTCCCCGCTCCTCCCGGCCACGGCGCCGGCACCCGTCCCGGGCCCGGCAAGGAACCGCGATGGCACGCCGACTGGTTGACCCCCCCTACCTGGCCTTCCCGTTCGCCGTCGCCGCCGGCCAGCCTGAACTGGCGAGCCGTTCCGAACACGTGCGCGACCAGATCGAGCAGGTCCTGTTCACCCTGCCGGGCGAGCGCGTGTTCCGGCCCGAGTTCGGCGCCGGCATCCAGGCCCTGGTGTTCGAGCCCAACGACACCCCGCTCTGGCAGATCACCAAGCGCCGCCTGCTCGCCTCCCTGGCCGAGGCCCTGCAGGGCGAGGTCGACCCCAAGAGCATCGAGGTGACGGTGAGCGGCGACGACGCCGAACTGACCATCGCCATCGCCTACACCCTGGCCGCCGTCGGCCACCGCGAAAGCCAGCTGTTCAGCCTGGGAGGCCTGTGATGGCCAAGGACCCCGAACTCACGCTGTCGTTCCAGGGCCAATGTCCGGACTGCGGCCGCCGCCAGGCCGACCTGCCGGCGCCGCTGCCGCGCCTGGGCGACGACTTCGACTGGGACCAGCGCGACTACGACGGTTTCCGCCTGGCCATGCTCCAGGAACTCGTGGCGCGCTTCCCGGAACGCCAGCGCTGGACGCCGGCCGACGTCGAGGTCGCCCTCGTCGAGGTGCTCGCCTACGCCCTCGACCAGCTTTCCGACGGCCTCGACCGGGCCGCCGCCGAGGCCTACCTGGACTCCGCCCGGCGGCCGCAGTCGCTGCGCCGGCTGCTCGGCCTGGTCGGCTACGACGTCGCCGGCCTGGCCAAGCGCACCCGCGCCCAGCCCTTCGACGGCCTCAGCGAAGCCGAGTCGCGCGCCCCGGTCACGGCGGCCGACCGGACCCGCTTCGACCACTGGTGGCTGGACCATCCGGAGAAGATGGACCAGGCCCGCCTGGACGGCCCGCGCGCCATCCACGACCAGCACCGCATGGTCACCCTGGCCGACTTCGAGGCCCGCCTGGGCGAACACCCGCTGGTCCTGCGCGCCCACGCCTGGGAACGCTGGGACGGCGCCTGGTCGACCGTGCACGTCGCCGTCATCCCCTGGCAGCCGGACGGCGGCGCCCACCTGGGCCTGGACGAGCCGGGCGATTACGACGAGGCAGTCTGGCTCGACACCGACCGCTTCCACGACGAGCGCGACCTCTACCTGCCCGACCCGGCCGACCATCCGACGGTGCGCGCCGTGCTCTACCCCTACCTGGAGGCCTACCGCATGGTCGGCCAGGAGGTGGTGCTCGAAGAGGCGGTCGAGGTCGGCGTGGTCATGGCCCTGTCGGTGCAGATCGACGCCGACTACTTCCAGTCCGAGGTCCGCCACGCCGTCGAGTCGGCGCTCGGCAAGGGCCCGGGCGGCTTCTTCGCGCCCGGCCGCCTGCGTTTCGGCGAGGACCTCTGGGCGAGCGACATCTACCAGACCCTGATGGCCCTGGACGGCGTCGACAACGTCTGCCTGAACCGCTTCAAGCGCCTGGGCGACCGCTACCCCGACCAGACCGCGGCCGGGCGCATCCCGCTCGACGGCCTCGAGGTCGCCATCTGCGACAACGACCCGGCCGAGCCCGAACGCGGCTACTACCGCCTCAACCTGCACGGCGGGAGGAAAGGATGACCGACCTGACGCGCTGGAACCGTGCCGGCCTGGCCCGCTTCGACTACCTGGACGGCAACGCCGCGCTGTTCCTGGAACGCCTGCGCGCCGGCCTGGCCGCGCAGTTCCCGGCCTGGCCGCCGGCCCAGGCCGCGCTGCCGGCCGGCGGCGAGACGGCCGAGCAGCGCCGGGCGCGCATCGAGGACCTCTACGCGACCGACCCGGACGACATGCTCTGGCAGCTCACGCGCCAGTTCGCGCGCGCCTGCCACGTCCTCGGCGGCCACTTGGACGCCTACGCCAACGAGGCCTACCTGGGCACCGCCAGCCAGTGGGACAACCTGCGCCGCCTGGTCGCCCTGCTCGACTACGCGCCGCGCCCGCCCGCCTCGGCCGGCACGCCGCTGGCCCTGTTCGTCAAGGCCGGCCTGGCCGGCAGCGTGGCGGCCGGCCTGCAGGTCAAGTACAGCCCGGCCAAGGGCTCGCCGGTGGTGTTCGAGACCCTGGCCGACCTGGACGCCGACAGCGCCTGCAACACCCTGTACGCGCGCGACCGCCTGCGCAACCCGCAGGCGCTCAGTGGCGACGGCCACAGCCTGGTCCTGGCCGGCCGCCTGGACAAGCTCAAGAGCGGCGAGCCGGTGGTCCTGGAGGACGAGCGCAGCGGCGCCCTGTCCGCCCACCAGGTCCAGGGCATCCTGCTCGGCGACGAAACCACCACCCTGACCGTCACCCCGCCGGTCCCGGCCGGCTACGCCAAGGGCTGGACCCGGGTGCACGGCCAGGCCCGGGAGAAGCTCGCCCCGCTCGGCCCCGCGACGACCGGCGTCGACGCGGTCGGCCACGCCCTGCAGCTGGCCGTGCCGGCCGCCGGCCTGGCCGCCGGCGACATCGTCGTGATCGCCTCCGGCGACGACAAGCCCTACTACCGGCGCATCAAGTCCGCCGCCGGCCAGCGCCTGGTCTTCCATCGCCCGGTCGGGCAACTGACCCTGACCGGCGCCACCGTGGCACGCGCGCTGACCGTGCCGCTGTCCGACCTCCGGGAGCCGCCCGACGGCCGGACCACCGAGACCCCGCCCGGCAGCGTGCTCGACGTCGTCTACGCGGCCGGCGACTGGTCGCGCCTGGCCGGCCTCTGGCTGGCCGACATCCGCACCGTGGCCGGGCGCGAGTACCTGCCGATGTACCGCTGCCTGCACGCCAAGTACGTGCCGGTGACCAACACCCGGATCGCCGCCGACGAGCGGCCAGGCTACACCGCCCTGACCCTGACCTGGCACCCGGACAGCGACGACGTGCCCGGCACGGCCGACCTGCGCCTGGCCAACCCGCAGGCCCTGCTGGCGCCGCCACCGACGCCCGGCGCCTGGCCGGTGGACCGCTTCCTGAACAAGAGCGCCGACGGCCACCTGGTGCGCGAACTGGTCACCGAGGCCGGCAAGCAGACCGGCGCCGGCGACCTCGCCGTGCTGGCCAAGGGCAACCAGCTGGCCTGGGCCCGGCTCGCCACGGTCGCCCTCGACCTGGAACACGGCGAGGCCACCCTGGGCGCCGCCGGGACCTGGCAGGACCGCGGCGGCGGCCCGTTCTTCCTGGCCGCGAGCCGGCTCTACAGCCACTTCGCCCTGGTCGCCCGGGCCCTCGGCTGGCAGGACAACGCCACCCCCCTGAACGGCCGCCGGGTCGTCCCGGAAAGCCTGCCCGCCGGCCTCAAGGCCGGCCGCGCCGTGCTCGCCGGCAACGGCACGGCGACGCGCGAGACCGTGCTCGCCAGGCTCGCCCCGGACCGTTCCTGGTTCGACCTCGGCGACGACCTGCCGGCCGGCACCACCTGCGGCAACCTGCGCATCCACGCCAACGTGGTCGCCGCCGGCCACGGCGAGAGCCGGCCGGCACGCGTGCTGGGCAGCGGCGACGGCACCTTGAGCAACCAGCGTTTCACCCTCGCCGTGGCCGACCTCGCCTACGTCGCCGACGCCGGCATGAGCGCCGGGGTGCGCGCCGCCCTGGCCGTGACGGTGGCCGGCGAGACCTGGACCCAGGTCGCCAGCCTGAAGGATTCCGGCCCCAGCGCTGCCCACTACCAGGTGCGCGTCGACCAGGACGGCCACGCCGAGGTCCAGTTCGGCGACGGCCGCCACGGCCGCCGCCTGCCGAGCGGCGGCAACAACGTCCGGGTGGCCTTCCGCCAGGGTGCCGGCGCGGCCGGCAACCTGGCCGCCGGCAGCTTCGCCAAGCCGGCCAAGCCGCATTCCCTGGTCGAGACGGTGGCCCAGCCGATCGCCGCCAGCGGCGGCGCCGACCGCGAGGCCAACGCCGACCTGCGCGTCGAGGCGCCGGCCACCCTGCTCGCCCTCGACCGCGCCGTCTCCCTGGCCGACTACGCCAAGCTGGCGCGCGGCCACGCCAGCGTCTGGCAGGCCCGGGCGTTCCGGCGCCCGCCCGGCCTGGGCCAGCGCGAACGCATCGAGGTGGTGGTCATGGCGGCCGGCGGCGGCACCCTTTCGGCCCCGCTCAAGCAGGACCTGCGCGACTACCTGGCGGCGCGCGCCCAGCCCGGCGTGGCGCTGGCGGTGACCGACTACCAGCGGCTCGGCTTCCGCCTCGCCGTGACCCTGCGCGTGCGCAGCGACGCCTACGATGTCCAGGCGGTCAGGGAGGCGGTCGCGGACGCGCTCGCGGCGGCCTTTTCCGAACAGGTCCGGCAACTCGGCCAGGTCCTCTACCGGGGCGAGGTCTACCAGGTGGTGGACGGCGTCGCCGGGGTCGAGAACAGCGACTGCGCCATCGCCCTGTCGGCCGCGCCGGCCGGCGCGACGCCCGCCCGCGTCGCCCAGGTCGACGGCGCCGCCCTGACCGCGACGCCCGGCGCCGGCCAGTGCCTGGTCCTCGACCAGGCCGACATCCTCGTCAAGGAATACGGACTATGAGCCCGGACTACGCCGCCCGCCTGCTCGAATGGCTGCCCGCGCGCTGGCGCGAGGAAGACAGCTCGGGCGACCTGAAGCGCCTGCTCGCCGTGTACGGCGAACTGCTCGACGCCCTGCACGCCACCGTCGAGCAGCGCCGGGCCGACAGCTTCCCGGACCTGGACCCGGACGGCGAGCATTGCCAGGCCTGGCTGCTGCCCTACTTCGCCCAGTTGCTCGACGTCAGCCTGGTGTCGCCCGACGAGGCCGGGCGCCGGGCCGAGCTGGCCGACGCCGTGGCCTGGCGCCAGCGCAAGGGGACCCGGCGCGCCATCGAGGCCATCGCCGAGGCGGTCGGCCAGTTCGAGGTCGAGATCCAGGAAGGCTGGAAGCGGGTCGCCATCACGCCGCGCGTCGACCGCGCCCTGCTGCCCGAGGCGGCCTACGGCGAGGCGGCCATCGCGGAGCCCGCGACGCCGGCCCTGCGTGCTCGCCACCCCGGCCTGCCGGCCGCCACGCTCGACCTGCGCTACTGCTCGCGCGCGGTGCAATGCGACACCGGCAACTCGGGCGCCCACACCACCACCTTCGCCGGCGCGCCGGTCACCTGGCGCCAGGTCAACCGCCATGGCCTGCCCTGCCAGGCGGACGGCTACCAGGACGTGTCCCGCCGCACCGCCGACCTGCGCACGCCGGACGGCCGCCGCGGCCACGCCCACCCGCGCCGGGTCCTGCTGCATCTGGCGCCGCCGGACGGCTTCTTCGCGCCGGCGCCGGCGAGCCGGGACTGGAGCGGCCTGGCCGGCGCCGTCGCGGCCGCGCTGGCGACCGACCTGGGCAGCGACAGCGACCGGCTGTGGCAGGACGGCGACGTCGAATTCGAACTCCGGCGCGGCACCTGGCAGGGCGCCGAGCGGCCCCGGCTCACCCTGCGTGCCCTGACCCCGGCGCCCCTGCGCCTGACCGGCGTGGTCCAGCTCGCCGAGGCGGCCGTGTACCGGTTCGAGAACTTCTGGTTCGACGACCGCCTGGAGGTCGGCAACGGTGCCGTCGAGCTGGCCGGCTGCGCGCTGCGCCGGGTGCAGGTCGCCGGCGCCGCCGCCGACGCCCCGGTGCTCGCCGCCCGGGCCTGCCTGTTCGGTGAGCTCGCAGCCGCGGCCGGCCGGGTGCGCCTGGAGTACGCCACCGTGCTCGACAGCCTGGTCGCCGCCGAGCTGGAGGCGAGCGACAGCATCCTGCTGCCGCCCCTGCGCGCCGACGGCGTCGGCGACGACGTCCCGGCCGCCGGCTGCATCCGCTACAGCCGCCTGTTCTACATCCCGGCCGACGAGGAACTGGCCGGCACGCCCTGGCGCTCGGACGGCCACATCGCCGACCTGCGCTGCTACGGCGCCAGCTGCAGCACGGCCGTACCGCTGTTCTGGAACACCGCCTTCGGCAGCCCGGGCTGCGCCGTCCTGCACCCGGACTGCGACCCGGCCATCCAGGCCGGCGCCGAGGACGGCGGCGAGATGGGTGCCTGCCACGACTACCGCCACGTCCTGCGCCGGCGCGCCGTGCTCGACAAGCTCCAGGAATTCCTGCCGGTGGGCATGGAGGCCGTGCTGGTCGCCGATTCCGGCCTGGCCTGCCCGCCGCCGGTCGCCATCTAACGGGGAACACCATGAAAAGCCAAATCTCCCGCGCCACCTTCGACCCCGAACGCCATTACTCCGGCGTCTACCTGCAACAGGGCCGGATGATCCTGGACGCCGACTGGAACGAGCTGACCGAGATCCAGAAGGCGGCCCTGGTCGCCGCCCTGCGCGACGCCATCTCCGGCAGCCTGGTCACGGACGGCGCCGTGCCGGGCGGCGCGCCGCGGGTCGGCGGCCTCGGCCTGGTCAACGTCGCCTCCTCCGGCAACCCGCCCGACATCCGCATCCGGCCCGGCCGGCTGTACGTCGAGGGCGTGCCGGCCGGCCTGGCCGGCGCCGCCCCGGTGCCGGTCGCCGGCCAGCCCGACTACCCCATCCAAGCCGACTACACGGCGGCCAAGGTGCGCCTCTACGCCGACGTATGGGAACGCACGGTCACCGCCTTGGAAGAGCCGGCCCTGCTCGACGCCGCCCTGCACGGCGCCGACACCGCGACGCGCAGCCAGACCATGCTGCAGGTGAAGTGGTGCACCTGGGACGCGACCGACCCGAGCCGTCAGACCGACCCCATGGACCCGGCCCAGAACCCGGCCATGGGCGACGCCCCGCTCAGCCTCAAGCTGAACCTGGTCGACAGCGCCGGCGATGCCTGCGACCCGTGCGCCAGCCAGGCCAAGGCCGACGAGCGCATCGGCAACTACCTGTTCCGGGTCGAGGTGCACGACTACGTCCCGCAGGGCCAATGGCTGACCCTGAAGTGGTCGCGCGACAACGGCGCCGAGGCCTGCGCCGTGGCCGCCATGCCGACCGGCTTCAACCAGGGCGAGTGGCTGTGGGAATTCTACGACGCCGACACCGAGCGCCTGCTCGGCAACCATTTCGCCGCCAACCCGAAGAAGCTGCGCGGCCTGATCAAGGCCACCTGCGAGGCCCCGACCGATGCCGACGAGCCGAAGACCTACGTGCGCCAGTGGGACGGCGCCATGCGCATCCGCCTGAGCGACGGCCAGCTCGACCCGGGTTTCCCGAACCAGGACCGCGGCGTCGAGCTGAAACCGGGCGCGGCCGCCAGCCAGGCGCCCGGGCGGGTCTATTTCGACGCCGGCGCGCTCGCCGTCAACCTGGAACGCCTGGAGCTGGCCCTGGCCTGCAAGGACCGCGCCTTCGTGCCCGGCGACTACTGGCTGGCGCCGGTGCGCGAGGCGGCCGACGCCAGCGGCGACTACGTCCTCGAGGAGGCGCCGCCGGCCGGCGTGCGCCACCACTACCTGTTCCTGGGCGAGATCGGCAAGGACACCAAGCTGGTCGCCGCCGACGATGCCATGCGCCGGCGCCTGGCCTTCCCGCCCCTGACCGACATCACCGCCCGCGACGTCGGCTTCAGCGACCAGTGCGTCGGCCTGTATGCCGGCGCCAAGAACGTCCAGGACGCCCTCGACATCCTGTGCGCGATCAGCGCCGAGGACATCGCCTACGGCCTGCCCAGTTGCGCCGGTAGCGCCGGCAACACGGTGCGGGGCCTCCTCAAGACCGCCTTCGACCCGGACGGCGACGGCAAGCTGACCGTGCGCGACGCCCTCGACACCCTGCTCTGCAAGCTCGATGGCGGCCACCTGCCCTACACCGTGCCGGCCTGCGGCAGTGCGGCCAGCGTCGCCGGCGGGCTCGGCCTGGCCGGGCCGACCAGCCTCGGCGCCGTGGTCGACAAACTGCTGTGCACGTTCAACGCCGGCCACCTACCCTTCGACAAGGACGACGACGGCCTCTGCAGCGACCTGCAATCGCCCTCGGTGACCACCGTGCAGGACGCCCTGCGCGTGCTCTGCGACAAGTCGGGCGGCTGTGCCGTCACGGTCACCTCGCCCGAGCAGTTGGGCATCCTGCTCGAGCAATTCGCCAAGTCGGACAAGCTCAGCGATCTCTGGCTGTGCCTGAAGGCCGGCAACTATGCCCTCGCCCAGCTGCCCGAGATCGCCGGCAAGCGCAGCCTGCGCATCAGCGGCGAAGGGCCGGAATCGGCGCGCATCACCTATGCCGGGGCCAAGCTGGCGGTCGAGGCCGACGAAGTGATCCTGGAGAACCTCACGCTCAGCTTCGGCACCGCCACCGGCCAGCTCGCCATCCAGGCGGCGACGGCGCGCGCCGCCGGCTGCCGGTTCGCGCGCACCAGTGGCAGCGCGGACGGCCCGGCCATGATCAGCGTGGCCGGCCAGGGCAGCGCCACCTGCGACCTGGCCTGGCGCGACAACGTCCTGTATGCCCAGATCAAGACCCTGGTCGCCAGTGCCGGCAAGAAATGGGCGGCGGCCGACGCGGTCGGCGATGCCGCCGTCAGCGAGGCCATCCTGGCCCTCGGCAAGGCCGAACTGCTCAACGACCCGAACGCCTACGACGCCGCCCTGGGCAAGGCGGCCAGCCTGATCGCCGGCATGTCCAAGACGGCGCGGACGAGCTGGAAGGGCAAGCTCGGCCAGACCACCGGGACGACGGTCCGGCTGGCCCGGACCAGCCCCGGCGCCTCGATGTCCGACCTGCTCGCCGGCAGCAAGATGAACGTCGCCGAGACCGCCGCGGCCCTCGACGACATGGTCGCGCAGTGGTTCAGCTACGCCCCCGACTGGGCCTTGCGCCTGGAAAACGCCAAGGTCGGCGGCGTCCTCGCCGGCAACACGGTAGACGGCTGGTTGCTGCTCGGCAACGGCGTCGCCGGCTACCGCAACCCGGATGCCGGCATCGTCGCCAGCAGCCTGACCGGCGACAACGTCAAGGCCGGCGGCAGCGAGTTGCGCATCGAGGGCAACCAGTTGAGCGCGGTCAAGGCCAACCTGGCCGCCGGCACCTTCGACACGGCACGCAAGCTGAGCAAGCAGGTGGACGGCTACGCCCGCCTGTTCCTGGTCGACAACAGCATCGCCGAGCCGCGCAACACGGTGGTCGCGGCCAGCTTCGTCGGCCAGGGCAACACCTGGTACCGGGCCGCCAAGGAGCAGGCCCCGGCCGGCTCGGTGATCGCCGACCGCGCCGCCTTCGTCGGCAACGTGCTCGAAGGTTATGCCGACAACGTGTCGCTCACCTGCACCCTGCATGCCGACCGCCGGAGCACGGTCGGCAACGTGCTGATCGACCTGGTCGTGCTGGCCAGCTGACGCCCGGACCGGAAAGGAGCCCCGCCATGACCCACCCCGCACACCGCCCGCGCATCGCCGCCCTGCTGCTCGCCGCCGGGCTCGCCCTGGCCGCGGCCGGCTGTTCCATACGCCTGGTCAGCAACTACGACGAGACCACCGACAAGGCGGTCAGCGCGTTGCAGAAGAAGACCGAAACCCACCTGGTCGCGCTGGAGGCCGCAGAGGGCCTGCCGGAGTGCCGCTACGACCACTACCCGGCCTTCTACAAGGAGGCCAAGGTCGACGTCAGCGCGATCGCCGTGCGCGCCGCCGCCATCCCGAACAACGAGCTGACCACGGAAGAGACGCAGCTGCTGGCCAGGAACTACGACGCCCTGGAGCAGTTGCACAAGATCGCCTGCCTGTCCAAGGACCAGATCGCCACCTTGCGCAGCCAGTTCAACACCTGTTTCACGGCGATCCTGAAGCTCGAACTCGCCAAGCGCCGGGGCGACTGATCCGGTGCCTACTGCGTAGCGATTAGGAGTCGACCATGAGCCTGAACAGCACCCAGTTGGGCAAGAACATCCTCGCGGCATTCAAGACCGTGTTCGCCAAGAAGTGGCCAGAGATCAAGGAGTACGGCCAGGCCGAGGCCAAGAAACTGGCCCAGACCCTGGTCATGATCGAGGCCCTCAAGGCGGCCGGCAAGATCAACGAGGAACAGGCCCGCCTGCATCTGGAGATCCAGAAGAACGCCACCCGCACCGTCATGCTGACCCTGGAAGGGCTGGGCATCCTGGCCGTCGAGGCCGCCCTGAACGCCGGCCTGGCGACCATCAAGGACGCCGTCAACACGGCGGTCGGCTTCACCCTGGTGTGACGACCGGAACCCGACCGCGCAAAGGAGACCCCATGGAACAGGAAAGCATCCGCTCGGCGATCACTCTGGCCAACCGCATCGTCAACAGTCCGGAGTTGAGCGACCGGGTGAAGAACAACCTGAGCGTCGAACTGCCCCGGATCGCCGAGCAGGTGGTCAGCGAGCTGCCACCGAAGCCGCTCGACAGCGACCCCTGGATATACCGGATCGTGGTCCTCGCCCTCGGCGGTACCGTGCTGATCGTGGTCGCCGGCGCGGTCGCCCTCGCCGCCGCCCACAGCGGTACCGGCGACGTCAAGATTCCGGAGGTGCTCACCGCCATCGGCTCGGCCGCCGTCGGCGCCCTGGCCGGCCTGCTGGCACCTTCGCCCGGCCGGACCTGACCCCCGTGGCGACCACCCCGCCCACCTGACCGACCCGTCCGGGAGAGCACCATGAAGACCCTGTTCATCCTCCGACGCAAGAGCAGCCACCGCAAGGCGGTGACGGTGCACCCGGCGCGCGCGGACAGCGACCGGGCCGCCGTCCGGGAAGTGCTCGGCTACCCACTGCGCGCCAAGCTCAAGGTCGGCGCCCCCGACGACGTCTACGAACGCGAGGCCGACGCCGCCGCCGACCGGGCGCTGGCAGAACCGGCGGGCATGCTCCAGCGCAAGTGCGCGTCCTGCCAGCAGGAGGATGAGGACGAGGAACGCAAGCGACTCACCGGCGCTTCCGCGCCCGACCTGCGGCGCAAGGAAACCGTCGCCTCGGCCAACCCGGCCGGGGGACAGGCCCCAGCCAGCGTCGACCAGGCGCTCGGGCAGCCGGGCCGGCCGCTGGAACCGCTGTTGCGGCGCGACATGGAACAGCGTTTCGGCCACGATTTTTCCCAGGTCCGCCTGCACCAGGGCAACGCCGCCGAGCGCTCCGCGCAGTCCGTGAACGCCCGCGCCTACACGGTCGGGCAGCACATCGTGTTCGGCGCCGGCGAGTACTCGCCCGAGACCGGCGGCGGCCGCCGGCTGCTGGCCCACGAACTGGCCCACACCCTCCAGCAGGGCGGCCCGGCAACCCTGCAGCGCCGCCTGGGCGACGGCCACGACCTGCGCGCGGCCCGGTTTGCCGGCGACCCCGTGCTCGAGGCCTGCTACGACGACGAGCGCTATCTGCAATACGGCAGCCGCGGCGGCGCCGTGGAGAAGCTCCAGCAGGCCCTGGTCGATGCCGGGTTCCCCCTGCCGGCGCATGGCGTCGACGGCGTCTTCAAGTCGGAAACCCAGGCCGCCGTGCAAGCCTACCAGCGCGCCCACGGCCTCGACCCCGACGGCCTGGTCGGACCGCGTACCATGACCGCCCTGGACAGCCAGTTCGCCGGCGGCACCACGCCACCCGGAACCACGCCACCCGGAACCACACCACCCGGAACCACACCGCCCGGAACCACGCCGCCCGGAACCACGCCGCCCGGCACCACGCCACCCGGGACCACACCGCCCGGCACCACGCCGCCCGGCACCACGCCGCCCGGCACCACGCCGCCCGGCACCACGCCACCCGGCACCACGCCGCCCGGGACCACGCCGCCCGGGACCACGCCGCCCGGCACCACGCCGCCCGCTACGACGCCACCTGCGACCATTGCCAGCCAGACCGTCGAAACCTCGCCGGGCGCGCGGACGCGCACCACGATAGGCGTCGGCGAACAGGTGACCCTGACCCATTCGGCCGGCAGCGCCGCCTGGACGAGTACGGCCGGGACGCTGTCCGCCGTCAACGGGATATCGGTCACCTTCACCGCCCCGGACACGGCTGGCGGCGTCACCGTACGGGCCAACGCCGCCAGCCTCACCTTCACCGTGCTGGCCCCCACCGCCCTAGTCATGGACCGCGAACCGGGCACCGTCGTCAAGCACACCCAGAACAGCGCCGACTCCGGCATCCAGACGCGGCCATACCTGCTGCCGGACGTCGTCAACTTCCATAACGTCCAATACCGGGAGATGGATGTCGCGGGAACGGCCTCCAGTCCGGGGCCCTATTCGTGCAACCCGGCCAGCGGCGGCCACTGCAGGGCGGGCGGCGGCGGCGCGCCATGCAACGCGCTGTCGATGACCGACACCGTCGTGGCCGGCCTGGGCACCCGGGCCATCCTGGGCGACTGCGCCTACTCGGGCCATTGCGGCACGGCGCCGCCGTTTACTGCCGCGACACTGCTGTTGGCCATCCCGCACGAATACCGGGTCGGCAGCGGGCCCTTCCACCCGTTCTACACGGTGATCCAGCTCCATACCGTGGCGGCGGACGGCACCACCCTGACGACCTTCAAGGCCGGAGCCACGGGCACCATCCAGGTTGCCGACCCGACCGGCACGATCACGGCCTGCCCATGGTAGCGGCAACCCGGGCCGGCGCGCCTCTCCTGACCGGCCGCCGGCCGGGCTGAGGCCATGCCCGCGGCCGTCCTCGTCCACAAGCCGCCGGTGCCCCGGCCGCGGACGCGTCCGGCCCTGCCGGTCGGCGTGCGCGCCAAACTCAAGCTGGGCGGGGCCCATGACGAGGCCGAGAAGCAGGCCGACCGCGTCGCCGCCCAGGCCCTGGCGCGCCCCGCGCCGACCCCGGTCGCCGGCGACCCGCGCCCGGCCATCCGGCGCGCCGTGGCGCCGCCGGACGAGAGCAAGCGCCCACCTCCCGAGATCGAGGACGAACAGGCCCTGCCCGAGACCGTCGAACGCGAGATCGCCGCCCTGCAGGCTGGCGGCGAACCGTTGCCGCCGCCGCTGCGCACCGACATGGAGGCGCGCCTGGGCATGGACCTGGGCGCGGTGCGCGTCCACACCGGCGCCGACGCGGTACGCCTGAACGAGGTCCTGCACGCCCATGCCTTCGCGGTCGGCGAGCACATCGCCTTCAATGCCGGCCGCTTCCGGCCCGACACCGGGCCGGGCCGCTTCCTGCTCGCCCACGAGCTGGTCCACGTCGCCCAGCAGCGCGGCCAGGCCGCCGGCGCGGCCCGCCAGCCGGTCCGGCGCGGCTTCTGGAGCCGCCTGTACCACGGCGTCGCCGACACCCTGGGCGACATCGCCAACTGGGCCCTGGACAAGGTGGCCGAGTACGGCTGGCGCCTGCTCGAGTCGATCGCCCCGGAGTTCGCCCGCACCGTGCGCGCCATCAAGGAGGAGGGCATCCTGGCCTGGCTGGGCCGCCAGGTGGCGCGCGCCTGGGACGGCTTCATCGCCGGCCTGCGCGCCCTGGTGCCGTTCGAGGGACCGCGCCAGCTGATCGACCTGTTCGCCGGCCTGGTCCAGCGCGCCGCCCGCATCGTCGCCGCCCTGGCCTCGGGCAACTGCGAGCCGCTCATGCGCGCCATTGCCGACCTGAAGACCTTCGTGGTCGACACGGTCGGCGTGGCCTGGGACAAGCTGACCGAGTTCCTGCGCCCGGTCGGCCAGTTCTTCAGCGACCTCTGGCGCAACTTCGGCGCCCCGGCCGTGCAATGGCTGCGCGACTTCGGCGGCGCCGTCTGGCAGGGCATCCAGGACCTGGGCCGGCGCCTGTGGGAGTGGATCCGGCCGGTGCGCGAGGCGGCGGCGCGCATCTGGAACTGGTTCAAGGACAAGCTGTTCGGCTCCGAAGACGGCGAAGCCAACGGCGCCAGCCAGGGCGGCGTGATCGGCTGGATCAGCCGCAAGGCGGGCGAGGCCTGGGACTGGGTCAAGGCGCGCACGCGGCCGGTCTGGCAGCCGGTGGCGGAATTCGCCGGCCGCGTCGCCGAGCTGATCCCGCCCGCCTTCGTGCGCGAGATGGGCCAGCACGCCCAGCAGTTGTCGAGCGAGCTGAACAGCGCCTCGGAAGGCATGAACGGCGGCGAGGGGGTACCCCAGTCGCGCGACACCCTGGCCTCGGTGCTGCCCTCGGTGCAGGCGGTGATCGCCACCGTGCGCCGGATCATCGTCGGCGCCGGCCAGTGGCTGGGCCAGCGCATCGCCGGCGTCGGCACCCTGGTCAGCGGCCTGGTCGGGCGCCTGCGCGCCAACGCCCTGCTGTCCTGGCTGGCCGGGGCGTTCACCTGGCTGGAGGAGGCGGTCGGCCGCCTGGTCACCTGGGCGCGCGACGGCGTCGCCGCCCTGTTCAACTGGCTGGTGCAGGGCTTCGACGCCCTGACGCCCTTCCTGCACACGGTCCTGGAGACGGTGCGCAAGCTGATCACCGTGTTCGGCGACCTGCTGCAACTGCCGCTCCTGGTCCTCAATTCGATCTGGCAACGGGTGCCGGCCTGCATCCGGGACCCGATCGAGAACTTCATCAAGAACCAGATCCTGGCCCGCATCCCGGTGTTCGGCCAGTTCTTCAGCGACCCGACCCTGTGGCCGCGCGTGCAGCAGACCGCCCTCGGCATCCTGCGCCGCATCTTCGTCGACGGCGACCTCGCGGGCGCCGCCTGGGCCTTCTTCCAGGCCGTCCTGGGCATCCTCGGGGTGCCGGCCCAGCTGGTCGTGCAGATACTCGCCAAGGCGGCCGGGGCCATCGGCGCGATCCTGAGCAACCCGATCGGCTTCCTGGTCAACCTGCTGCGCGCCATGGGGGCCGGCTTCACGGGCTTCTTCGGCAACATCGGCCGCCACCTCCTGACCGGCTTCACCGGCTGGCTGTTCAGCACCGTGCGCGAGGCCGGCATCAATCCGCCGGCCGACTTCTCGCTGCGCTCGGTGCTCGGCTTCGTCATGGAGGTGCTCGGCGTCACCGTCGACAACATCTTCGCGCGCCTGCGCCGGCGCCTCGACCCGGCCATCGTGGCCCGCCTGCAGCAGATGCTGACGATCGCCACCGGGGTCTGGTCGTTCGTCGCCACCCTGATCAACGACGGCCCCGCCGGGCTCTGGCGCGAGCTCTCGGAACGCCTGGCCAACCTGTGGAACACCGTGGTCAGCGGCGTCATCGGCTACATCACCGAGCGGGTGATCGGCTGGGCCAGCCGCTGGTTGCTGTCCCTGCTCGACGTCAGCGGCATCATGCCGGTGATCAACACCCTGATCGCCATCTACCGGGCCATCCAGTCGTTCATCGCCTACCTGCGCCAGATCCTGGAGATCGTCAACCGCGTCCTCGACGGCATCGTCGGCATCGCCCGCGGCGCCATCGGCGAGGCGGCCGGGTTCGTCGAGGGGGCCCTGGCCGCATCCCTGCCCATCGCCATCGGCTTCCTGGCCAACCAGGCCGGCCTGGGCCGGCTGTCGCAACGCCTGCGCGAGATCCTGGGCGGCCTGCGCGAACGCGTGAACGGCGCCATCGACTGGCTCATCGAGCGTGCCCTGCGCCTGGGCCGGGCGGTCATCGACATGGTGCGCCGGGCCGGCGCGGCGGTGCGCGGCGCCGTCGGCCGGGTGCGCGAATGGTGGCGGGCGCGGCGCAGCTTCCGGGTCGGCAACCAGAGCCACAGCCTGTACATCCGCGGCAACGACCGCTCGGCCCGCCTGATGATCGCCTCGACGCCGCAGACCTATGCCGAGTTCATCGGCGCGGTGACCGTCGCGCCCGACAAGCAGGCCGACAAGGACACCGCCCTGACCCTGGCCGGCCAGATCGACACGGCGATCCAGGAGGCGGCCGCGGCCCCGGCCGGCTCGGCGGCCGCACCGCCCGCCGGCGCACCGGCCGGAACCTCGCACGCCGGCGCGCCCCAGGCGGCCCAGGCGACGCGCATCGACACCCTGCTCGCCGACCTCGCCACGGTCACCGCCCGCTTCATGCCCCTGGGCGGCGCCCAGCCGGCGACGCCGCCGGTCTGGGGCCCGAAGACGGCACGCGGCTGGGGCACCTTCGTGCGCGTGCCGCGCCTGACCGCCGACCGCGCCGCCTGGGGCTTCAGCGGCGGCAGCCCGAGCGTCGGCGGCGGCCACTGGGACCGCCTGAACGAACGCCGCAGCGCCTCCGGGCGGAGCAGCTATTACGTGCGCGGCCACCTGCTCAACCACAACATCGGCGGCCCGGGCGACGACTGGAAGAACCTCACGCCGCTCACCCAGGGCGCCAACAACCGCGACAGCGACTCCATGCTGCGCACCTTCGAGACGCCGGTGAAGAACGCCGTCGCGGCCGGCCGTACGGTGCTCAACTTCGTGGTCACCGCCAACTACGGCAGCAACGACCGCAGCACCGACATGGCCGCCCTGGAGCAGGACGCGGTGGCCGCCGAGACCGCCGGCAACGCCGCCGAGGCCGGCCGCCTGCGCCGGGTCAAAGGCGTGGTCGACGAGGAACAAACCATCCCGACCAGCATCAGCCTGTCCGCCCAGGTGCTGAAGGACGACGGCAGCGTCGACAGCAACGTCAACCCGGCCCCCGTGAACAACCAACCCGAGCGCACCCTGTCCAGCTACCGCGTGCGTCCCTGACCGCCATGACCGACACCGACCTCAGCAACCGCCTCGCCGAACCCTACGCCTTCGCCCTGGTCACCTGGCCGGCCGTGCTCGGCCTCCTGACGCCGCTGCCCGAGGCCTGGGCGACCTGGGCGCAGGCCGGCCTGGCCGTCTGGCTGGCCGCCATGCAACTCGGCGCCTACGCCCGGGGCGTCGGCTTCGGCAACGTCATGTTGTTCCTGAGCGGGACCGTGGCCCTGGCCGCCTACGGCCACCCGTCGCCGTGGAGCCTGGCGGCCCTGCCGGTGCTCCTGGTCGGCCTCCATGCGGCCCAGCGCGCACGCCTCGACCGGGCGCCGGAAGCCACCGCCTGAGGCGCGCTTTTTTCCCCGCTCGGCCATCGGCTTGCTATATAGAAATCAGTCAGTTGCGTGACCTTGCCAGGACAGGGGGATGCCATGAGACGGAAGGTGAAGCGGCGCTTGTTCATGATGAGCATGGCCGTGGCGGCCGGGGCCGCCGCGCCGGCCGTAGCCAAGGCCGGCGGCAAGGCGGACGGCGCCCTGCGCGGCTACGTACCGGCCGGCCAGGAGGCCTATATCGCCCTCCTCCCGCACCTCGCCGAGGCGCATCTGGCCGCCCCCGGCTGGCGCCTGGAGATGTTGCCGGCCGAGCCGAAGTACGCCTTCGAGCAGGACACCCGGCCACGCCAGGACACCCGCGTCGGCCTCGCCCTGCGCCTGACCTTCTGAGCGCGCGCCGCCGTTCGGCAGGCCGGCGGCGGCTGCTCTATAGTGGCCTTCAGGGGCCGGCATCGGTCCTGTTCCCGTCCCGAGAGGCCTGCCATGAACGGAATCCGCCTGCTGTCCCTGTCCCTCGCCCTGTACGCCAGCCTGCCCGCCCTGGCCGCACCCGAGCAGCCCGCCGGCCCCTGTTGCCGGGCGGTCAACCTGGACGCCCTGGCCGGCCTCGACGAGATCATGCCGGTGCTGCTCGACAAGCGGGTCGTCTACCTGGGCGAAAATCACGACCGCTACGAACACCACCTGGCGCAACTGGAGGTGATCCGCCGCCTGCACCGGGCCTACCCTGACCTGGCCATCGCCATGGAACTGTTCCCGCAGCCCGTGCAGGGCGCGCTCGACGCCTACGTCGGCGGGGCCATCGACGAGACGGAGTTGCTGCGCCGCAGCGATTACTTCCGCACCAGCCTGGACTACCGGCTGTACCGGCCGATCCTCCGCTTCGCCCGCGAGCACGGCGTCCCGGTGCTCGCCCTCAACCTGCCCGACGAGATCGCCCACAAGGTCGCGCGCGGCGGCGTCGCGGCCCTGACCGTGACCGAACGGCTCTGGCTGCCGGCCCAGATGGAGGCGGCCGACGACGGCTACCGGCAACGCATCCGGGCCGCCTTCGACCAGCACCCGGCGCACGTCCGTGCCGACTTCGAGAACTTCGTCACCGCCCAGGTGCTCAAGGACGAGGTGATGGCGGCACGCGCGGCCGACTACCTGATCCGCAACCCGGCCCGCCGCCTGGTCATCCTGGCCGGCAACGGCCACCTGCTCCGGGGCGCCGGCATACCGAAGCGGCTGAGCCGCCGGGTCGGCGCCCCGAGCGTGATCGTGGTCAACAATCCGGGCGACGAACTCGCCCCGGACATGGCCGACATCCTGCTCTTCCCGGAACGCCAGGAACTGCCGCCGGCCGGCCGCCTGGGCATTGTCCTGAGCGACGGCCCGGCCGGGCTCCAGGCCGGCGACGTCGACGCCGAGGGCGGCGCGCGCGCGGCCGGCATCCTGTCCGGCGACCTGCTGCTGGCCCTGGACGGCAAGCCGCTGCCCGACTCGGTCGCCCTCCGGGCCGCCCTGCTCGACCACAAGCCGGGCGACATGGTGCGCCTCAAGGTGCGCCGGCCGGCCTCGGCGTTCGCGCCCGAGCATGAGCAGGAGGTCGCGGTCACCCTCGGGCAACCGGCCGCCGCCGGGCGCTGACCGGCCGGCACGCCCGCCCATCCGAGAGGAGACCATCATGACCCGCTTGCTCTGGCCCGTCCTCCTGGCCGCCGGCATCGGCAGCGCCGGGGCGGCCGACCCCCTGATCCTGCCGGCCCCGCACCTGCAGGGCGGCATGCCGCTCATGGAGGCGCTCAAGGCCCGCCACTCCACGCGCGCCTTCGCCACCCGGGCGCTGCCCCCGGCGCTCCTGTCCGACCTGCTCTGGGCGGCCGCAGGGATCAACCGGGCCGACTCGGGCAAACGCACGGCACCCTCGGCGCGCGACGCCCGGGAGATCGCCGTCTACGTGGTCACCGCCCGGGCCGCCTACCTATACGAGCCGGCCGGGCACCGCCTGCGCCCGGTCGTCGAGGGCGACCTGCGCGGACGCACCGGCAGCCAGGATTTCGTCGCCACCGCGCCGGTCAACCTGGTCTACGTGGCCGACCCCGGCCGCCTCGACGCCGACCCCGCGAGCAGGGCGCTGTATGCCGGTGCCGACGCCGGCGTGATCGCCGAGAACGTCTATCTCTTCTGCGCCTCGGCCGGCCTGGCCACGGTGGTCCGCGGCTCGGTCGACCGCCCGGCCCTGGCGGCGGCCTTGCGGCTGGCTCCCGGCCAGGAGGTGGTGCTGGCCCAGACGGTGGGCTACCCGGAGTGAGGCCCCGGCAGCCCGGCCGCCGGCCCCGCTTCGCTATTGTCGGGCGCAGGCGGCTGGCCTAGGCTATGGAAGGTGGGCCCCGCCCCCGATCAACAACCTGGATACCTAGCAGATGGCCCTCGCCGATCCCGCCCCGGCGTTCGATTACAAGAGCAAGACGGCGCTCGTGATCGACGACTTCCCGAGCATGCGGGCGGCCTTCAAGACCGCCCTGGCCGCCTTCGGGCTGACCAAGGTGGACATGGCGGCGACCGCCGCCGAGGCGATCAGCCGGGTCAAGCGCACCCGCTACGACATCATCATCAGCGACTACAACCTGGGCGGCGGCCGGGACGGCCAGCAGGTGCTCGAGGAGATGCGCCACCTCGGCCTGATCGGGCTCGAGACCGCCTTCCTGATGGTCACCGCGGAGAGCGTCTACGAGCGGGTGGTGGCGGCCGCCGAACTGGCGCCCGACGACTACCTGATCAAGCCGTTCAACGCCGACATCATGCGTACCCGGCTGGACGGCATCCTGGCCAAGAAGGAGACCTTCCGGCAGATTCACCGCGACTTCATGGCCGGCCACATGGAGGCGGCGCTGGCCGGCTGCGATGGGCTGATCAAGGGCCGTTCCAAGTACCTGATCGACGCCATGCGTTTCAAGGGCGAAGTCCTGGTCGCCATGGGGCGCCACGACGAGGCCGGCGAACTGTACGAGCAGGTCATCCGCATGCGGGCCGTGCCCTGGGCCCGGCTCGGCCTGGCGCGTACCCTGCAGTTGCGCAACCGCCTGCCGGAGGCGGAACGCCTGCTGGTCACCCTGGTCGGCCAGTATCCGGAACTGGTGTCCGGCTACGACCTGCTCGCCGACGTGCAGGTCGCCATGGACAAGAGCCACGAGGCGCAGGTCACCCTGAAGCGCGGCGTCACCATGTCGCCCCGCTCGGTACAGCGCCAGCGTCGCCTCGGCCAGGTCTCCTACAAGAACCAGGACATCGAGGAGGCCGAGGGCGCCTTCGGCGCCGTGGTCAGCAAGGGCAAGAATTCCATCTACCTGGCCCCGGACGACTTCGCCAACCTATCCCGCGTCTACCTGGAGACGGAGCGCGGCAGCGACGCCCTGCGGGTCATCCAGGACAACCAGTCCTGGCTCCAGGAAAGTACCGAGGGCAAGCTGGTGGCCTCGGTCATGACCGGCCTGTACCAGGCCCGCAAGGGCAACGTCGCGGAGGCCGAACGGCACATGAAGGAGGCCCTCAGGCATCGCCAGATGGGTGCCGACGGCAAGCCGGAACTGTTGCTCGACATGGCCGAGGCCTGCCTCAAGTCGGGCCTGGACGAGCAGGCCGCGCAACTGGTCAGCGAGGTGGCGCGCAACGCCCACGACAGCGAGCAGTTGCTCGACCAGGCCAAGCGCATCTACGCCGCCGCCGGCAAGGGCAGCGAGATCGACGAGGTCATCCGCAAGGCCACCGAGCAGGTGGCGCGGCTGTCCAAGGAGGGCGCCCTGCTGGCCCAGAAAGGCGACTTGGTCAACGCCACCGGCACGCTGCTGCAGGCCGCGCAACAAGCCCCGCGCAATCCGCGCGTGCTCATGAACGCCGCCTGGGTGGCGCTGCGCCTGATGGAGGAGGATGCCGGCCAGAGCCAGCACCTGGCCGAGGTCCGCGCCCTCCTCGAGGAGGCCTGGAACATCGCGCCCGACCACCCGCGCATCGGCGGCCTGCAGACCAAGCTGCGCCTGGTCGAGGCGAAGCTCGGCTTCCGGAGCGTCCCGCTGCGCAAGAAGGGGCCCAGCCATGGACGACCATGACCTCTACGCCGCCTTGCTGCACGAGACCAAGAACCACCTCGTGCTGCTCACCCTGACCCTCGACAGCATCCCGCACACCCGCCAGGACGCCCACGACGCCCCGCTCGACGCCGCCCGCCTGCTCGGCCACAAGGTCGCCGAACGGCTCATGCAAGCGATGCTCCTGTACAAGGCCGAGGCCGGCGCGCTGCGCCTGAACGCGGTGAACGCCTACTCGCCCGAGGACATGGTGGCGGAAATGGCGCAACAGGCCCGCTCCCTGGCCAAGCATCTGGAGGTCGTCGCCCGGGTCGACGCCGACGTGCCGCCGATCTGGTTCTTCGACCGCAACCTGCTCCAGATGGCGCTCATGAATGCCATCCACAACTCGATCAGCTACGCCCGCGCCCGCATCGAGGTCCGTGCCGCGTTGAGCGACGGCATGCTGGCGCTGTCGGTGCGGGACGATTCCGACGGCTACCCGGAGCACATCCTGGAGCTGACCGCCCAGGGCCTGCCGCTGCAGTCCAACGGCACCGGCCTGGGCATCCGGTTCGCGCGTCTGATCGCCCAGGCGCACCGGAACGAGGAACGGGAAGGCGAACTGCGCCTGTACAACGACGCCGGCGCGGTGTTCGAGATGCGCCTGCCCTGACGCCCGGGCGGCCGGCGTTAATATCCCTGCAACCTTGCCGGCCCATGATCGCGGGTCATTTCAGGACGTGTGCGAGGCGGTCGTGTTTGAACCTTCGGATCTGGTGATGGTGACGAAAGATTTCCCTGCCTGGCGTATCTCGGCCGGGCAGATGGGCATGGTGATCGATCTGTTGAGCGAGGAGGTCGCGCTGGTCGATTTCGCCGACAGCAACGGCCACCCGAGCGTCATCACGCCGGTGCCGATGCGCTGGCTGCGTTGCGGCCGCGTCCTTGCCAAGAAGCGGACGGACCTGGTGACCAACCGGGCCGGCCTGCCCCGCATCGCCCCCTGACCCCAAGGGTCCGGGTACCCGGACCCCTGCCGGCCCGCCGCCGCCGGCTGGCGGCAGTCCCCTCAGGAGGCGTCGGAGCCGAGCATGGCGCTGATCTCGGCCTCGGCATCGAGCCAGTCCTGCAGTTCGTAGCCGGGCGCGAAGCCGCGCTTCTCGGCGCGATGGTAGGCGGCGACGGCGATCAGGTGCTTGAGTTCCTTCTTGGTGACGTCGGCCGGCTTCTTGCTGGCCGCCTTCGGCTTCGGCCGCGCCTTGGCCGCCTTGGCCTCGGTATCCGCCGCCTTCTTCTTCGGTTCCGCCGCGGGCTTGGCCGCCTTGGCCTCCTTCTTCAGCGCCTCGACCTCGGCGGAAAGGGCCTTCTTCACCACGCGTTTGACGGCGGATTTTTCACTGGTCATGGATGTTCTCCGGTGCATTGACCAGTTGATGATAGTCGCTCGGCGCCGCCGCATTGTTACACCGCCGGCCCCGGCCGGGGGCCCCGAGGCTGGACATGAAAAAGCCCCATCGAGTGGGGCTTCTGCCAGCCGGCGGCGCGGCCAGGCGCGGCTCAGAACGGGATGTCGTCGTCCAGGTCGTCGAAACCGCCGCCACCGCCACCACCGCCGGCCGGCTTGCCGCGCGGGGCCGGGCTGGCGCCTTCCATCGGCGGCGCATCGTAGTCGGCGCTGGCACCGCCGGCGCCGCGGCCGCCCAGCATCTGCATGCGGTCGCCGCGGATTTCCGTGGTGTAGCGGTCGTTGCCTTCCTTGTCCTGCCATTTGCGCGTGCGCAGGCTGCCCTCGATGTAGACCTGGCTGCCCTTCTTCAGGTACTGGCCGCACACCTCGGCCTGGCGGCCGAAGAAGGCGACGCTATGCCATTCGGTCTGCTCCTGCATGTCGCCGTTGCGGTCCTTGAACTTGTCCGTGGTGGCGACGCGCAGGTTGGCCACGGCGTCGCCGCTGGGCAGGTAGCGCATTTCCGGGTCGCGACCCAGGTTGCCGATGAGTATTACCTTGTTGACCGAAGCCATTTCACTGTCCCCCTTGCGATTCCAACAACTGTTTCACGCCGTCCTCGTCCCAGCCGGTCTGGCTGACCTTGAGCATCACGGTGCCTTCCTCGGGCAGCACGGTCACCGCGACGATGCCGGCCAAGGCCGCCAAGCGCCCGGCCAGGCCCTGCGCCCCGAGCTGGTCGAGGCGCCCGACATGGAACATCTGGGTCTTCACCCTGGGCGGCGGCCGCATGGTGGCGGCGAGGGCCAGCCAGGCCGCCATCAAGCCGGCGCAGAACAGGAACACGGTGCCGTGCCCGGCATGCTGGGCCAGCCAGCCGCCGGCGGCGCCGCCGAAGAACAGCCCGGTCGCCTGCGAGGTATTGTATACGCCCATGGCCGTGCCCTTGGCCTCGGGCGGCGCGATCTTGGAGATCAGCGACGGCAGGCTGGCCTCGAGTATGTTGAAGGCGATGAAGTAGAACAGTAGCGCGGCGACGACGCCCCAGAAGAAATCCAGCGACAGCGCCAGGCCGATCTGGGCCGCCAGCATGATGGCGATGGCGCCGACCAGCACCTGTTTCAGCTTGCCGCGCTTCTCGCCGACGATGATGGCGGGGACCATCAAGATGAAGGCGGCGACCACCACCGGCAGGTAGACCAGCCATTGCCGGCTGGCCTCCAGGCCGTCCTGGGCGAGGGCAAAGGGAACCACGGTGAACATGGCCATCTGAGCCGCGTGCAGGGCGAAGATGCCCCAGTTCAGACGCAGCAGCTGGCCGTCCCTGAGGACGTCCTTCAACTTGGCCGGGTTGGCCTCGGCATCGGAGTGGAAGGCGGTCTTGCCCGGGTTCGGGGTGACGAACTTGACCACCAGGATGGCAGCCAGGGAGAGCACGCCGGTCAGCGCGAACATGCCGGGCACGCCGATCCAGCCGTAGATGACCGGGCCGACCGCGAGCGAGGCGGCGAAGGCCAGGCCGATGGTGCCGCCGATCATGGCCATGGCGTGGGTGCGGTTCTCCTCCCGGGTGAGGTCGGCGAGCAGCGCGGTGACGGCCGCCGAGATGGCGCCAGCGCCCTGGATGGCGCGGCCCAGGATGATCGTCTCGATGCTGGTCGCGGAGGCCGCGACGAAGCTGCCAACCGCGAACATGAGCAGGCCGAACATGATCACCGGCTTGCGCCCGATGCGATCCGACATCATGCCGAAGGGAATCATCAGGATGGCCTGGGTGAGGCCGTACATGCCGAGCGCCAGGCCGATCTTGGCGTGGTCGTCGGTGAGGCCCTTGGCGTACAGGGCGAACACCGGCAGGATCAGGAACATGCCGAGCATGCGCAGGCCGAAGATGGCGGCAAGGGAGGTGGCCGCCCGGCGCTCCAGCTTGAGCACGGCGGCGTTGGGTGTGTCTGGGCTGGACAAGGTCGTTGGGTAGCCGAGAGAAGGGGTCGAGATTATAACCGAGGCCCCGCGCCGGCGTCGGCGCCGAGGAAGGCCAGCAGGCGCCCGGTGAGCCAATCCTGGTTGCCGGGCGGCGGGCCGCTCAGGAAGCCGACGTGGCCGCCCTGGTCCGGGAAATCCAGGGTGACGCAGGCGGCGACCGCATCCGCCCCGGGCAGCGAGGCGGCCGGCATGAAGGGGTCGTTGCGGGCGTTGAGCACCAGGGTGGGCAGGCCGATGCCCTTCAGGTAAGGCTTGCTGGCGCAGCGCGTCCAGTAGTCGTCGGCGTCGCGGAAGCCGTGCAGCGGGGCGGTCACCACGCTGTCGAAGGCATGCAGGGTGTTGACCCGGGCGAGGGCGGCGCGGTCGTAGGGCAACGGGTGGCGGCCCAGCTTGGCGCGCGCCTTCTCTTTCAGGGTGCCGAGGAAACGCAGGCCGTAGACGCGCCCGAAGCCGCGGTCCAGGGTGGCGCCCGCGGCCGGCAGGTCGAGCGGTGCCGACACCGCGGCGGCGCGCCCCAGCCAGCGCGCCGCGTCGGCACCCCGTTCGCCCAGCCACTTGAGCAGGGCGTTGCCGCCCAGGGAGACGCCGACGGCATGGAGCGGCGCGCCGGCCGCGTCCGCATGCAGGCGGGTCAGGATGCGCTCGATCTCGGCGCTGTCGCCGGAATGGTAGGCACGCGCCAGGCGGTTCACCTCGCCCGAGCAGCCACGGAAGTGCGCCACCACGCCGCGCCAGCCGCGCCCGGCCAGGGCGGCCATGAGGAAGCGCGCGTAATGGCTGTCGGAACTGCCCTCGAGGCCGTGGAACAGGACCACCAGGGGCGCCCCGGCCGGGCCGTCCAGCCAGTCGAGGTCGATGAAATCGCCGTCCGGCAGCTCCCAGCGCTCGCGCCGGTAGGCAACCGGCGGACGCGGCACGGCCACCGCCCAGATGGTCTGCAGGTCGCCGCCGGGCAGCCAGGCCGGGGCCCGGTAGGGCGGCATCGCTGTGCTATGCATGCTTGCTCCGTGTCGGATGGCGTCGGGGCGGGCCGGTAGGCCCGCGCGGGCGGGCGCCGGCGGCGCCGGACAGATGCCCGAGGATACCGGAGGCGGCCGCAACCGGCATGCCGATCCGCGCCGCGCCGGCCGGGCGGGGCGCAACGCCAAAGTTGAGCCGAACGGAAGGGCACGGGTATAGTTGGCCGTTTCCCTCTGCTCCGGCCCTGCCATGATCCGCGTCCGCGGCGCCCGCACGCACAACCTGAAGAACATCAGCCTGGATCTGCCCCAGCACGAGCTGGTGGTGATCACCGGCCTGTCCGGCTCGGGCAAGTCGTCGCTCGCCTTCGACACCCTGTACGCCGAGGGCCAGCGCCGCTACGTGGAATCGCTTTCGGCCTACGCGCGCCAGTTCCTGCAGCTCATGGAAAAGCCGGACGTGGACCTGATCGAGGGCCTGTCGCCGGCCATCTCGATCGAACAGAAGGCGACCAGCCACAACCCGCGTTCCACGGTCGGTACGGTGACCGAGATCCACGACTACCTGCGCCTGCTGTTCGCGCGCGCCGGCACGCCGCGCTGCCCGCACCACGGCATCGAGCTGTCGGCCCAGACCGTGTCGCAGATGGTCGACCAGGTGCTGGAACTGCCCGAGGACACCCGGCTGATGATCCTGGCGCCGCTGGTGGTCGGCCGCAAGGGCGAGCAGGTCGGCCTGTTCGACGAACTGCGCGCCCAGGGTTTCGTGCGCCTGCGCATCGACGGCGAGGTCCACGACATCGACACCCTGCCCAAGCTGGACCGCAACAAGAAGCACACCATCGAGGCGGTGGTGGACCGCCTGAAGGTACGCGCCGACGTCAAGCAGCGCCTGGCCGAGTCGTTCGAGACCGCCCTGCGCCATTCCGACGGCAAGGCCCTGGCGGTGGAGATGGATACCGGCAAGGAGACCCTGTTCTCGGCCAAGTTCGCCTGCCCGGTGTGCGACTACGCCCTGCCCGAGCTGGAGCCGCGCATCTTCTCCTTCAACAACCCGATGGGCGCCTGCCCGAAGTGCGACGGCCTGGGCAGCATCACCTTCTTCGACCCCAAGCGGGTGGTCGCCTTCCCGCACCTGTCGCTGGCCGGCGGCGCGATCAAGGGCTGGGACCGGCGCAACGCCTTCTTCTACCGCATGCTGGAATCGCTGGCCATGCACTATGGCTTCGACATCGACACGCCGTTCGAAGGCCTGCCGACGGCGGTCCAGGAAACCATCCTGCACGGCAGCGGCAGCGAGGTGATCGCCTTCCACTACATGGGCGAGGGTGGCCGCCGGGTCACCCGCAAACACAGTTTCGACGGCGTCATCCCGATCCTGGAGCGGCGTTACAAGGAAAGCGAGTCGCAGCTCGTGCGCGAGGACCTGGCGCGCTACATCGCCACCCGGCCGTGTCCGGAATGCGGCGGCAGCCGCCTGCGCGTCGAGGCGCGCAACGTCACGGTCGGCGGCCGCACCCTGCACGACCTCTCGCGCCTGCCCATCCACCAGGCCCTGGCCTTCTTCGCCGAGCTCAGCCTGACCGGCCACAAGGCCCAGGTGGCGGACAAGATCGTCAAGGAGATCGTCGCCCGCCTGAACTTCCTCAACGACGTCGGCCTCGACTACCTGTCGCTGGACCGCTCGGCGGACACCCTGTCCGGCGGCGAGGCCCAGCGCATCCGTTTGGCCTCGCAAATCGGCTCCGGCCTGACCGGGGTAATGTACGTGCTCGACGAGCCCTCCATCGGCCTGCACCAGCGCGACAACGACCGCCTGCTCGGCACCCTCAAGCACCTGCGCGACCTGGGCAATTCGGTGATCGTGGTGGAGCACGACGAGGACGCCATCCGGCATGCCGACCACATCGTCGACATGGGCCCCGGGGCTGGCGAACACGGCGGCGAGATCATCGCCCAGGGCGGTCTTGCGGACATCCTGGCGAGCGAGCACTCGCTCACCGGCGCCTACCTGTCCGGCCGCCTCGCCATCCCGGTGCCGGCGCAGCGCCGCACGCCGCGCGAGGGCCGGGTCCTGACCCTGCACGGCGCCTACGGCAACAACCTGAAGAACGTCACCCTGAACCTGCCCACCGGCGTGATGGTGTGCGTCACCGGCGTCTCGGGCTCGGGCAAGTCGACCCTGATCAACGACACCCTGCACGCCACCCTCGCCAACCGGCTGAACGGCGCCGCCCTGGAGCCGGCGCCGTTCGAATCCCTGGACGGCGATGAGTTCTTCGACAAGATCGTCAACGTCGACCAGAGCCCGATCGGGCGCACGCCGCGTTCCAACCCGGCCACCTACACCGGCCTGTTCACGCCCATCCGGGAGCTGTTCGCCGGCACCCCGCAGGCACGCGAGCGCGGCTACGAACCCGGCCGCTTCTCCTTCAACGTCAAGGGCGGCCGCTGCGAGGCCTGCCAGGGCGACGGCATGATCAAGGTGGAGATGCACTTCCTGCCCGACATCTACGTCCCCTGCGACGTCTGCCACGGCCACCGCTACAACCGCGAGACCCTGGAGGTGGAGTACAAGGGCCGCAACATCCACCAGATCCTGCAGATGACCGTCGAGGAGGCACGCGACTTCTTCGACGCGGTCCCGGCGGTGAAACGCAAGCTGCAGACACTGATGGACGTCGGGCTGTCCTACATCCGACTCGGCCAGTCGGCGACGACCCTGTCCGGCGGCGAGGCACAACGGGTCAAGCTGGCCCTGGAGCTTTCCAAGCGCGACACCGGGCGCACCCTGTACATCCTCGACGAGCCGACCACCGGGCTGCACTTCCACGACATCTCGATGCTGCTGACCGTGCTGCAGCGCCTGGTCGAGCACGGCAACACCGTGGTGGTGATCGAACACAACCTGGACGTCATCAAGACCGGCGACTGGATCGTCGACCTCGGCCCGGAGGGCGGCGACGGCGGCGGCCGCATCATCGCCGAGGGCACGCCGGAGCAGGTGGCGGCCAACCCGGCCAGCCACACCGGGCGCTATCTCAAGCCGGTGCTGGAACGGAGCTAATAATCCCGGCCGATCAATGAGTTAGGATTTACCGAACATTTTTTGACATTACAATCATAAATAATGTAGCTTCGTTGCTATGTTATTGAATCAATATCCCTTTCTGATCTCCTACAACCCATGGTGGGAGTCCGGCAGTAGTGCATTTACCCAGCTGCCCGCCTTCCATCGGGATGTATTCGAGGACCTGTATAGCGACGTCGTGCGGCTGCCGCAGATGATCTCGGTAACCGGACCACGCCGGGTCGGCAAGACTACCCTGCTGCGCCAGTGCATTCAGCGACTCATCGCCGAGGGCGATCCTGGACAGGCCGGCCGCATCGCCTACTTCAGTCTGGACGATCCCGCCCTCAGCCTGCCACACCAGGACCCCGACCGATTCTTCAACGACTTGGTCGCGGACTTCGCTAGCCGGGCCAAAGCGGGCCCGGCCTATCTGCTCCTCGACGAAATTCAGAAATTCCCCCGCTGGGAGCTGTATCTTAAAAAATTCTACGATTTGCATACGTCGGTGCGCTTCATCGTCTCCGGCTCGGCCTCGGCGCCGATCTTCCGGAAGTCCCACGAGAGCCTGTTGGGCCGGATCAAGTCGTTCTACGTCCTGCCCTTCTCATTCCGGGAGCGGTTTTTCTTCCAGAGAGGTGAACAGGACAAAGCGGTTTCGCGCGAGTTTTTCGAGTTCGGCAATCGGCTACGCAGCTCGGACAACGTCGCTGGCATCCTGGCACGTCTGGACGAAACTGTCGTGACCTTCGGCGATTTCACCCCTCTGGTGGAGGACTATTTCTACCAAGGTGGCTTCCCGGAGGTCTGGAAGCTACCAGACATTCTGGCCAAGCAGGAATACCTCTATCAGAACCAGGTGGAGCGCGTCATCTTTGAAGATTTGCTGGTCGCGGCGGAATTCCGCAAGCCAGAGATGCTGCGCCGGTTTTACCTCAGCCTGCTTACCGACCCGGGCCGGGAAACCAATCTGACCCGGCTGGCCAACGATATCAGCATCGGCCGAACCACCATTGAGCATTACTTTCCCCTGCTCGAAGCCACCGACCTGGTCTGGCGCCTGAACAAGTACACAGGCGGCAAGTCCAGCGCCAAGGCCGGCAACTTCAAGACCTATCTGGTCGATCTCGCGGTACGCAATGCCGTCCTCAAGCTTTCGCCCAAGCAGTTACGCGACGATCCGACCATGCTCGGCCATTATGCGGAGAACGTTGTTGCCAACCACCTGCGCCGTTGGCCCGGCCTGGTCGAACTGGCCTACTTCCGCGAGCGCGACGATGAACTCGATTTCATCGTTGACCTGGGCAACGCCCGGCTCGGTATTGAAGTCAAATACCGGAACGAGTTGAATTTGCGCGAACTATTGAAGAGTGCCGCCATTGCCAAGCGGCTGGATTGTGCCGGCTTTGTCGTTGTCAGCAAGCACGCGCCGGACGATGCTTTGCGGCAAACCTTGGCGGAGAAGATCCAACTCCCCTTGTCACTCGTCCAACTAGCTGATTTCATGATGCTGTTCTGAAATGCATTCCGCTCGCCGACAGTCCGGTCCCTACCTGCTCTTCACCCTGGCGCTCAGCCTGTTCGCGCTCGCCATGCTGGCGGCCGACGCCCTGTTCCGGCTCGACCCGCGCACCCGGGAGATCATCGCTTGGCTCGACAACGGCGTCTGCCTGCTGTTCTTCCTCGACTTCCTGGTCACCTTCTGGCGTGCCGAGGACCGGCTCGGCTACTTTATGCGCTGGGGCTGGCTCGACTTGCTCTCGAGCGTGCCCATGGTGGACGAGCTGCGCTGGGGCCGCGTGGCGCGCATATTCCGGATATTCCGCATCCTGCGCGGCCTGCGCTCGGCCAAGCTGGTCACCGAACTGGTGGTCCTGCACCGGCACGAAAGCGCCCTGCTCTCCGCGGCGTTGATCACCCTGCTCATGGTGGTGTTCTCGGCCATCGCCATCCTGCAGCTGGAAACCGCGCCGAACGCCAACATACGTAGCGCCGGCGATGCCCTGTGGTGGTCGATCACCACCCTGACCACGGTAGGCTACGGCGACCTGTACCCGGTGACCGGCGGCGGCCGTGTACTCGCGGCGGCCGTGATGGTCGCCGGGGTAGGGCTGTTCGGTGCCCTGTCCGGTCTGGTCGCGTCGCTCCTGTTGCGCCCGGCCGAAACACGCCAGGAGGCCGACCTCGACGCCCTCCAGGACGAAATCCGCGCCCTGCGTCGGCAACTCGCCGAGTTGGCCGCCGCCGGCGCCGCCAAGGAAAGCCCATGAGCGAACCCGTACGCCTGTCCAAGCTGATGGCCGAGCGCGGCCTGTGTTCCCGGCGCGAGGCCGACGTCTACATCGAGCGCGGCTGGGTCTACGTCGACGGCCAGAAGATCGACGTGCTCGGCACCCGGGTCGACCCGGCCTGCACCATCACCCTGGCCGGCCAGGCCAAGAGTGCCCAGAGCCAGCGCGTCACCCTCCTGCTGCACAAGCCGGTCGGCTACGTGTCCGGTCAGCCGGAGCCGGGCTACCAGCCCGCGGTGACCCTCATCCGGGCCGACAGCCAGTGGCGCGAGGGCGGCGGCCCGGTATTCAGCCCGGCGATGCTCAAGGGCCTGGCCCCGGCCGGCCGCCTGGACATCGATTCGACCGGCCTGCTGGTGCTCACCCAGGACGGCCGGGTCGCCCGCCAGTTGATCGGCGACGACTCCGACGTCGAGAAGGAGTACCTGGTCCGGGTCGAGGGCCAACTGGCCGAGAACGGCCTGCGTCTGCTCAACCACGGCCTCGCCCTGGATGGCAGGGCGCTCAGGCCGGCCCAGGTGACCTGGCAGAACGAGGACCAGCTCAAGTTCATCCTCAAGGAAGGCAAGAAACGCCAGATCCGGCGCATGTGCGAGCTGGTCGGGCTCAGGGTGGTCGGCCTCAAGCGCGTGCGTATCGGCCGGGTCAGCCTCGGCCGGCTGCCGCTCGGCCAGTGGCGCGTGCTCGGGGCCGACGAGCGCTTCTAGGCCGCCCTCAGTGCAGGCCGCCGGCCGGCCGGCCGACCCGGACCAGGTCGCCCACGTGCAGATCGAGCGCGGCGGCGGCGCTGCCCCGGTTGACCGCGATCTCGACCAGGCCGACGCTGTTGACGTACCAGAACGCCTCGCCCTTGGCCGCCTCGTGGAACACGGCACGGCGCGCTAGGGTCTTGCCCTTCACTTCCAGCGTTTCCGCCGGGCCGAGGAGGCCGCCGCGCAGCCCGGTCCAGGCGTTGCCGTAGTGGTCGAGGTAGACGACGCGGGGCAGGTCGGCGGCGTCGAACTGCACGGTGGGCGCGGCGATGTCGGCAAGCTTGGCCTCGGGGAACGGCCCGACCGCCAGCGCCGCCGCCACCGGCGCAAAGAGGTCGCGGCCGTGGAAGCTGGCCGACAGGCGCTCGGGTAGCCAGTCGATCCGCCAGTAACGTGCCGTCGCCGCACGCGCGCCGACGACGGCGAGCAGGCCGTTGTCGGGGCCGACGTACCAGCGCCCGTCCGCCTCCATCACCAGGCCGTCGCGCGGCCCGCCGACGCCCGGGTCGACCACGCACAGGAAGACGCTGCCGGCCGGGAACTCCCGGGCCAGGGCATCGAGCAGGTGGGCGCCGGCGTGGGCGTTGAAATCCGGCACGTCGTGCAGCAGGTCGATGACCGCGACGCCCGGGGCGGCCGCGCCGAGGCGCGCTTTGATCTGGCCGACGTAGGGGTCGCGTACGCCGAAATCCGTGAACAGTACGAGCATCTCCGCGCTCCCAAATGCAAAAAGGCCGGCTAGGCCGGCCTTTCAGCATACACCGTGGACGCGCTTATTCGGCGGCGGGAGCGGCGGCTTCCGGACGGTCCACCAGCTCGACCAGCGCCATGGGGGCGTTGTCGCCGACGCGGTAGCCGAACTTCAGGATGCGCAGGTAGCCACCCGGGCGGGCCTTGAAGCGGGGGCCGAGGTCGTCGAACAGCTTGACCACCATGTCGCGGTTGCGCAGACGGTCAAAGGCCAGACGGCGGTTGGCCAGGGTGGGGGTCTTGCCCAGGGTGATCAGGGGCTCGACCACGCGACGCAGTTCCTTGGCCTTGGGCAGGGTGGTCTTGATGACCTCGTGCTCGAGCAGGGCGTTGGACAGGTTGCGCAGCAGGGCCTGGCGATGGCTGCTGGTGCGGTTGAGTTTGCGGTTGGACAGGCGGTGACGCATTTTAGTTACCTCGGTTCAATCAGGGCTTGTCGTAGCCCGCGGGCGGCCAGTTCTCGAGCTTCATGCCGAGGGTCAGACCACGGGCGGCCAGCACTTCCTTGATTTCGTTCAGGGACTTGCGGCCCAGGTTCGGGGTCTTGAGCAGCTCGGTTTCGGTACGCTGGATCAGGTCGCCGATGTAGTAGATGTTCTCCGCCTTCAGGCAGTTGGCCGAACGGACGGTGAGTTCCAGTTCGTCCACCGGACGCAGCAGGATCGGGTCCATCTGCGGACCGGCCGCCTTCGGCGCCTCGCTCGGCAGGGTGACACCCTTGAGATCGGCGAACGGCGACAGCTGTTCGATCAGCAGGCGGGCGGAATGGCGCACGGCTTCTTCCGGATCCACGACACCGTTGGTCTCGATCTCGAGGATCAGCTTGTCCAGGTCGGTACGCTGCTCGACGCGGGCGGCCTCGACGCTGAAGCTGACCTTCTTGACCGGGCTGTAGAGGGCGTCGATCAGGATGGTGCCGACCGAGCGGGTCTCGTCGCCGAGACGACGGGTGCTGGCCGGGACGTAGCCGCGGCCGGCCTCGATCTTGATCTCCATCTCCAGCTTGCCACCCTTGGTGACGTGGGCGATGACGTGCTCGGGATTCAGGATCTCGACGTCATGGCCGGCCTGGATGTCGGCGGCGGTAACCACGCCCTCGCCTTCCTTGCGGATGGTGACCAGAGCTTCGCTGCGGTTGTTCAGCTTGACTGCCAGGCCTTTCAGGTTCAGCAGGATGTCGACGACATCTTCCTGAACGCCGTCCATCGCGGAGTACTCGTGCACCACTCCGACGATCTTCACCTCGGTCGGGGCGTAGCCCTGCATGGAAGACAGCAGGATGCGGCGCAGGGAGTTACCCAGGGTGTGGCCGTAGCCGCGTTCGAACGGTTCGAGCGTGATGCGCGCCTGGCGGGGGGAGATGCTGTTCACCTCCACGCTACGCGGCTTCAGCAGTTCACCGGTATTCGACATAGTGCTAATCCTTGTTCAGACCGCTGGGATTACTTGGAATACAGTTCGATCACGAGCGATTCGTTGATCGTGGCGGGCAGTTCGGCGCGCTGCGGGCGGGCCTTGTAGGTCCCCTTCAGGGCCTTGACGTCGACCGTCACCCACTCCGGGAAGCCACGGCCTTCGGCGGCCTCGCAGGCACCCTTGACGCGCAGATGAGCCTTGGCCTTCTCGGTCACTTCCACGACGTCACCGGGCTTGACCTGGTACGACGGGATGTTCACGCGCTTGCCGTTGACCAGGATGCCGTTGTGGCGCACGACCTGGCGGGCCTCGGTACGGGAGGCGCCGAAGCCCATGCGGTAGGCGACGCTGTCCAAGCGGCTTTCCAGGTTCTGCAGCAGGGCCTCGCCGGTCACGCCCTTGGACTGCTCGGCGCGCTTGTAGGTCAGGCGGAACTGACGCTCGAGGACGCCGTAGATCTTGCGGATCTTTTGCTTTTCACGCAGTTGCACGCCGTAGTCGGACAGACGGGCCTGACGGGCACCGTGTTGGCCGGGGGCCTGGTTGCGACGCTCGACGGCGCACTTTTCGGTGAAGCACTTCTCGCCCTTGAGGAACAGCTTTTCGCCCTCACGGCGGCACTGGCGGCACTTGGGATCGGTATTGCGAGCCACGTTCGTTCTCCTTGATTAGACGCGGCGCTTCTTCGGCGGACGGCAGCCGTTGTGCGGCATGGGCGTCACGTCGGAGATGCTGGTGATCTTGAAGCCGAGGGCGTTCAGGGCGCGCACGGTGGATTCACGGCCGGGGCCGGGACCCTTGATGCGGACTTCGATGTTCTTGACACCGTATTCCTGCGCCTGCTTGCCGGCGTTCTCGGCAGCCACCTGAGCCGCGAACGGCGTGCTCTTGCGCGAGCCCTTGAAGCCAGCAGCGCCAGCGGTGAACCAGGACAGGGCGTTGCCCTGACGGTCCGTGATGGTCACGATGGTGTTGTTGAAGGAAGCGTGGATGTGCGCGATCGCGTCGGCTACGCTCTTCTTGACTTTCTTCCGCACGCGGGCGGTGGTTGCCTTGGCCATAGTATTTACCTAGCTCACTTTTTGACTTGCATCTGCTTGCGCGGGCCCTTGCGGGTACGGGCGTTGGTGCGGGTACGCTGACCGCGGACCGGCAGACCGCGACGATGACGCTGGCCGCGGTAGCAGCCCAGGTCCATCAGGCGCTTGATGTTCATGGTGATTTCGCGACGCAGGTCGCCTTCCACCGTGAACTTGGTGACGCCGTCACGCAGTTTGTCGACAGCCTCGTCGGTGAGGTCTTTGATCTTGGTGGAGGGGTTCACGCCGGCTTGCTCGCAAATCTTACGAGCACGCGTGCGGCCGATGCCGTAGACGGCGGTCAGCGCGATCTCGGCATGCTTGTGATTCGGGATGTTAACCCCAGCAATACGGGCCATGAAAAACTCCGTGCGGAAAACTGGTAATTATAGCGACGTTACGCTTGACATTGCAAGCAGAACGCCACCCACTGTAAATCAACCTTGACGCTGCTTGTGCCGCGCTTCGCTGCAAATGACGCGAACGACGCCCTTGCGCTTGACGATACGGCACTTGCGGCAAATCTTCTTGACCGAGGCTTGAACACGCATGGTCTGCTCCTTTTCTCTGACTACTTGGCGCGATAAACGATGCGCGCGCGACTCAAATCGTACGGGGTCAGTTCCACGGTGACTTTGTCACCGGGCAGGATGCGGATGTAATGCATGCGCATCTTGCCGGAAATGTGCCCCAACACCACGTGGCCATTTTCCAGCTTGACCCGGAAAGTGGCGTTCGGGAGGGTCTCCAGGACCTCTCCCTGCATCTGGATGACGTCTTCCTTGCTCATACCAGTTACCTGGCGAGGAAGTTGCCGCCCTTGAAGTTTGCCTTCTTGAGCAAGCTTTCGTACTGGTGGGTCATGACATAGGCCTGCACCTGCGCCATGAAGTCCATGGTCACCACCACGATGATCAAGAGGGAGGTACCGCCAAAGTAGAACGGCACGTTCCAGTTGACGATCAGAAACTCGGGCAGCAGACAGACCAGCGTGATATAGATCGCGCCGATCAGGGTCAGCCGGGTCATGATCTTATCGATGTACTTGGCGGTCTGCTCACCCGGACGAATGCCCGGCACGAAGGCGCCGCTCTTCTTCAGGTTGTCCGCGGTCTCCTTGGGATTGAACACCAGGGCCGTGTAGAAGAAGCAGAAGAAGATGATGGCCAGCGCGTACAGGATGACGTAGATCGGCTGGCCGGGCGACAGGGTCGCCGCGATGTCCTTCAACCAGGTCATGCCCTCGTGGCTGCCGAACCAACCACCCAGGGTGGCCGGGAACAGGATGATCGAGGACGCGAAGATGGGCGGAATCACGCCGGCCATGTTCAGCTTCAGGGGCAGGTGCGAGCTCTGGCCGCCGTACAGCTTGTTGCCCACCTGGCGCTTGGCGTAGTTGACCAGCACCTTGCGCTGGCCGCGCTCGACGAACACCACCAGGGCGGTGACCAGCAGCGCGCCGATGAACAGGAGCAGCACGAGCGGAATCGAGAAGGCGCCCGTCCGGGTCAGCTCCAGGGTGCCGCCGACGGCCTGCGGCAGGCCCGCCGCGATACCGCCGAAGATGATGATCGAGATGCCGTTGCCGATACCGCGCTCGGTGATCTGCTCGCCCAGCCACATCAGGAACATGGTGCCGGCGACCAGGGTGACCACCGTGGTGAGCCGGAACATCAGGCCCGGGTCGATGACCAGGCCGGGCTGCGATTCCAAGGCGATCGAGATGCCGAGGCCCTGGAACAGCGCCAGCATGACGGTGCCGTACCGGGTGTACTGGGTGATCTTGCGTCGGCCGGCCTCGCCCTCCTTCTTCAGCGCCTCGAGCTGCGGCGACACGACGGTCAGCAGCTGGACGATGATGGAGGCCGAGATGTACGGCATGATCCCGAGCGCGAAGACGGTGAACCGTTTCAGCGCGCCGCCCGAGAACATGTTGAACATGCCCAGGATGCCGCCCTGCTGGCTCTTGAACAGATCTTCCAGCACCATCGGATCGATACCGGGCACGGGGATGTGCGCCCCGATCCGGTAGACGATCAGGGCGCCGATCAGGAACCACAGGCGACGCTTGAGGTCGCCCATCTTTCCGGACATCTGCAGCAGATTGCCAGCGTTGGCCAAGGTCAGACTCCGTTACGCTTCGACGGAACCGCCGGCGGCCTCGATGGCCGCCTTGGCACCCTTGGTGGCAACGATGCCGACCAGCTTGACGGGCTTGGCGATCTCGCCGGCCAGGATGACACGCACCTTGCTGGCCAGTTGGGAGATCAGGCCGGCCTGACGCAGCACCAGCAGGTCGACGGTGTCGACCGGCAGGGCGGCGATGTCGCCGAGCCGCACTTCGGCCTTGAAGGCGCGTTCCAGGGAGATGAAGCCGCGCTTGGGCAGACGGCGATGCATGGGCATCTGACCGCCTTCGAAGCCGACCTTGTGGAAGCCGCCGGCACGGGACTTCTGGCCCTTGTGGCCACGACCGGCCGTCTTGCCGAGGCCGGAACCGATGCCACGGCCGACGCGCTTGGCGGCGTGCTTGCTGCCAGCGCCGGGTTTCAGGGTGTTCAGTTGCATGATCAGACTTCCTCGCACTTAACCAGGAAGGCCGCACGGGTCACCATGCCGCGGTTGGCGGGGGTGTCCTCGACTACGACCGATTGGTGCATACGCTTGAGACCGAGGCCGCGCACGGAGGCGCGGTGGAACGACTGGGTGCCGATCGGGCTCTTGACCAGGGTTACCTTGATCTTCTTGTCGCTCATGGCTTACTCCAGGATCTCGGCGACGGTCTTGCCACGCTTGGCGGCGACTTCGCTCGGGGTATACATCTGGGCCAGGCCGTCCAGCGTGGCGCGGACCACGTTGTAGGGGTTGGTGGAGCCCATGCACTTGGCGAGCACGTTGGTCACGCCCATCACCTCGAAGACCGCGCGCATGGCGCCGCCGGCGATGATGCCGGTACCTTCGGAGGCCGGCTGGATCAGGACCTTGGAACCGCCGTGGCGGCCGATCACGGCATGATGGAAGGTGCCGTTCTTCAGGTTCACCTTGACCATCTTGCGGCGCGCCTCTTCCATGGCCTTCTGCACGGCCACCGGCACTTCGCGGGACTTGCCCTTGCCCATGCCGACCGCGCCGTCGCCGTCACCGACCACGGTGAGGGCGGCGAAACCGAGGATCCGGCCACCCTTCACCACCTTGGTGACGCGGTTGACCGCGATCATCTTCTCGCGCAGGCCGTCGCCGCGTTCTTCCTGCTGTTGTTCCATCTTCGCCATCTTCAGTACCTCGCGTTAGAACCGCAGACCGTTTTCACGGGCGGCCTCGGCCAGCGCCTTGACGCGGCCGTGATAGATGAAGCCACTGCGGTCGAAGGCAACCTGCTCGACGCCGGCGGCCTTGGCCTTCTCGGCGATGCGCTGACCGACCAGCTTGGCCGCTTCGGCGTTGCCGCCGTTCTTGACCTGGTCGCGCAGTTCCTTCTCCTGGGTGGAGGCGCTGCACACCACCGTACCGCCGGTGGCGTCGATGACTTGCGCGTAAATGTGGCAGTTGCTGCGGTAGATGCAGAGGCGGGCCACGCCCAGTTCCGCGATCTTGGCGCGGGTTTTGCGCGCCCTGCGCAGACGCCGGATCTTCTTGTCCATGCTCGTGACTCCAGATTATTTCTTCTTGGTTTCCTTGAGGGAAACCACTTCATCCGCATAGCGGACACCCTTGCCCTTGTACGGCTCGGGCGGACGATAGGCGCGCACGTCGGCGGCCACCTGGCCGACCTTCTGCTTGTCCGCGCCCTTGATCAGGATCTCGGTCTGAGTCGGGGTCTCGACCTTCACACCCTCGGGCATCTCGTGCTCGACCGGGTGGGAAAAACCGAGGCTCAGGCTCAGCTTGCTGCCCTGCGCCTGGGCACGGTAGCCGACGCCGACCAGGTTGAGCTTGCGCTCGAAACCCTTGGACACGCCGAGCACCATGTTGGCCAGGATGGCGCGGGTGGTACCGGCCATGGCGTTCGCCGCGGTGCTCTCGTCGACAGCGGCAACCTGCAGCTTGCCGTCGGCGTGCGCGACCGTGACGTAGGTGGTGAGGGCCTGGGTGAGCGCACCCTGGGGGCCCTTGACCGTGATGGCGGCGGCGTTGAGGTTGACTTCAACCCCGGCCGGCACAGGAATCGGATTCTTGGCAACTCGGGACATGTTCTACCTCACGCAACCACGCACAACACTTCGCCACCGACACCGAGCGTGCGGGCACGGCGGTCGGTCATGACACCCTTGGAGGTGGACACGATCGCCACGCCCAGGCCGTTCATCACTCGGGGCAGGTCCTCGCGACCCTTGTAGATACGCAGACCGGGCTTGCTCACGCGCTCGATCTTTTCGATCACGGGGCGGCCGGCGTAGTACTTCAGGGCGACTTCCATTTGCGGCAGGCCGTCGACGGTACGCACGGCGTAGTCGTCGATGTAGCCTTCGTCCTTGAGAACCTGCGCAATGGCCTTCTTCAACTTGGAAGCCGGCATTGCCACGGAAACCTTTTCCGCCTGCTGCGCATTGCGGATGCGGGTCAGCATATCGGAGATGGGATCACTCATGCTCATCTTGTATGCTCCTTACCAGCTGGCCTTGATGACGCCGGGAATGTCGCCGGTCATGGCGAGTTCGCGGATCTTGTTCCGGCACAGGCCGAACTTGCGGAAGACGCCGCGCGGGCGGCCGGTCAGGGCGCAACGGTTGCGCAGACGGGCGGGGCTGGCGTCGCGGGGCAGGGCCATGTACTTCAGGCGGGCATCCATACGCTCTTCGTCGGTCTTGCTCTGGTCGGCCATGACGGCCTTCAGGGCGTCACGCTTGGCGGCGAACTTCTTCACCATGTCACGGCGCTTGGCTTCGCGGTTGATCAGTGCTTTCTTAGCCATGTCGACCTCAATTCTTGAACGGGAACTTGAAGGCAGCCAGCAAGGCCTTGGCCTCCGCATCCGTCTTCGCAGTCGTGGTGATGGTGATGTTCATACCGCGCAGGGCGTCGATCTTGTCGTACTCGATCTCCGGGAACATGATTTGTTCCTTGACACCCATGTTGTAGTTGCCGCGGCCGTCGAAGCCCTTGCCGCCAATACCGCGGAAGTCGCGGATACGGGGGATGGCGATGGTGACCAGGCGATCGAGGAACTCGAACATGCGTTCCTTGCGCAGGGTGACCTTGCAGCCGATCGGATAATCGTCGCGGATCTTGAAGCCGGCGATCGACTTGCGGGCGAGGGTGACGACGGGCTTCTGACCGGCGATCTTGGTCATGTCGCCGACCGCGTTCTCGAGCACCTTCTTGTCGCCGACCGCCTCGCCGACACCCATGTTCAGGGTGATCTTCTCGATGCGCGGGACTTCCATGATGGACTTGTAGCCGAACTGCTTGAGCAGTTCAGGGACTACGGTTTCCTTGTAATACGTCTTGAATCGTGCCATGACCTAGACCTCACGCATCCAGCACTTCGCCGTTGGACTTGTAGAAGCGCACCTTGCGCCCGTCCTCCAGCACCTTGATGCCCACGCGATCGCCTTTGCCGGTCGCCGGGTTGAACAGCGCGACATTGGAGATATCGATGGGCATATCCTTGTCCACGAAACCGCCAGTCGTACCGCGCATGGGGTTCGGCTTGGTCGCCCGCTTGACGCGATTGACGCCTTCCACCACCACCTTGTCTTCCAGGATGTGCAGCACGGTGCCGCGCTTACCCTTGTCCTTGCCGGTCAGGACCACGACCTCATCGCCACGGCGAATCTTGTTCATGCTCCGACTCCTTACAGAACTTCGGGCGCCAGGGAGACGATCTTCATGAATCGCTCCGTACGCAGTTCGCGGGTCACCGGCCCAAAGATGCGGGTGCCGATGGGCTCGAGCTTGTTGTTGAGCAGCACGGCGGCATTGCCGTCGAACTTCACCAGCGAGCCATCCGGACGGCGCACGCCCTTGGCGGTACGCACCACCACGGCGTTGTAGACGTCGCCCTTCTTAACACGGCCACGCGGCGCAGCATCCTTGATGCTCACCTTGATAATGTCGCCAATACTGGCGTAACGACGCTTGGAGCCGCCCAACACCTTGATGCACATAACGGAACGCGCACCCGTGTTGTCAGCCACGTCGAGCATGGACTGCATCTGAATCATGATCACTCTCCAACTTACCCCGCCGCGATTCAGTCACGGTCGAGCAGTTTTGGATCCCGAAGGGTTGATGCCCCTATCACTACCGGGGCGGGTAAAAAGGCCGCGGAGTATAGCCGCGGCCTCAGCGCATTGCAAGCACTAATTTACAGCGATCAAACGACCTTGGCCTGTTCGACCACCCGCACCACCTTCCAAGTCTTGCTCTTGGACAGCGGACGGCACTCCTCGATGACCACGGTATCGCCCTCGTTGCAGGCGTTTTCCTCGTCATGGGCGTGGTACTTCTTGGACAGACGGATCACCTTGCCGTAGAGCGGGTGCTTGGCGCGACGCTCGACCAGCACGGTGACGGTCTTGTTCATCTTGTCGCTGACCACCTTGCCGGTGAGCGAGCGGACGTTCTTGCTGTTTTCCTGTTCAGCCATCTCTATCTACCTTGTCAGTTGCCGACCTGGCCCAGGACGGTGCGGACGCGGGCGATGGCTCGCCGGGTGTTGCGCACTTCGTGGGTCTTGTTGGTCTGCTGGGTGGCAATCTGCATGCGCAGGCTGAACTGGGCGCGCAGAAGCTCCTTCAGCTCGGCCTCGAGCTCGGCCTTGGTCTTGGTGCGAAGTTCACTGGCTTTCATGTCAGATCCCAATGTGACGGGTAACGAACGTGGTCGGGATGGGCAGCTTGGCGGCGGCCAGGCGGAAGGCCTCGCGGGCCAGGGCCTCGTCGACGCCGTCCATCTCGTACAGGACCTTGCCCGGCTGGATCTCGGCGACCCAGTATTCGGGGTTGCCCTTACCGTTACCCATACGGACTTCGGCGGGCTTCTGGGAGATCGGCTTGTCCGGGAAGATGCGGATCCAGATGCGGCCACCGCGCTTGATGTGACGGGTCATGGCACGACGGGCGGCTTCGATCTGGCGCGCGGTCAGGCGGCCGCGGCCGATGGCCTTGAGGCCGTACTCGCCGAAGCTCACCTTGGCGCCGCGAGTCGCCAGGCCGGTGTTACGGCCCTTCTGTTCCTTGCGGTACTTTCTGCGGTTGGGTTGCAGCATGGCTGATTACTCCTTTCCGGCCCGGTTGGACGGGCGACGCGGACGGCGCTCGGGTTCCGGAGCGGCCACCGGCTTGTCACCCTTGCCGAGGTTCTCGCCCTTGTAGACCCAGACCTTGATGCCGATGACACCGTAGGTGGTGTTGGCTTCGGCCAGGCCGTAGTCGATGTCGGCACGCAGGGTGTGGAGGGGCACGCGGCCTTCGCGGTACCACTCGGTACGGGCGATGTCGGCACCGTTCAGGCGGCCGGAGCTCATGATCTTGATGCCCTGGGCACCGAAGCGCATGGCGCTCTGCATGGCACGCTTCATGGCGCGGCGGAACATGATCCGCTTTTCCAGCTGGGTGGCGATGGACTGGGCGATGATCGCGGCGTCGAGTTCCGGCTTGCGGATTTCCTCGATGTTCAGGGTCACCGGCACCGACATCATGCCGGCCAGCTGCTTGCGCAGATTCTCGATGTCCTCACCCTTCTTGCCGATCACCACGCCCGGGCGGGCGGAGAACAGCGTGATGCGGGCGTTCTTCGCCGGACGCTCGATGACGACGCGCGACAGCGAGGCGTGGGCGAGCTTCTTCTTCAGGAACTCACGCACCTTCAGGTCTTCGGCCAGGGTGCCGGCGAAGGTCTTGCTGTTGGCGTACCACTTGGAGGTCCAATTGCGGTTCACGCTCAGGCGGAAACCGGTCGGATGAATTTTCTGTCCCATTACGCTACCTCAGTCGCCAACCGTCACGGTGATGTGACAGGTGGGTTTGTGGATACGGTTGCCACGGCCCTTGGCGCGCGCGGTGAAGCGCTTCAGGGTCGGGCCCTCGTCGACGTAGATGCGCTTGACGGTCAGTTCATCGATGTCGGCACCTTCGTTGTGCTCGGCGTTGGCGATGGCCGATTCGAGCACCTTGCGGATGACCTCGGCCGCCTTGCGGGGCGTGAAGGTCAGGATGTTGAGCGCGTTGTCCACGGGCTTGCCGCGCACCAGGTCAGCCACCAAGCGGGCCTTCTGGGCGGACAGGCGGGTGCCGCGCAAAATAGCGGAAACTTCCATGCTTGGCTCCTACTTCTTGGCTTTTTTGTCGGCGGCGTGGCCCTTGAAGGTGCGAGTCAGAGAGAACTCGCCCAGCTTGTGGCCCACCATGTTTTCCGTGACGAACACGGGGATGTGCTGCTTGCCGTTGTGCACGGCAATGGTCAGCCCGATGAAATCCGGCAGGATGGTGGAGCGGCGGGACCAGGTCTTGATCGGACGCTTGTCCGTGCCAGCCCGGGCGGCTTCCACCTTCTTGAGCAGATGACCGTCGATGAACGGACCCTTTTTGATAGAACGTGCCATATCGACTTACCTCTTATTTCTGCCGGCGGCGCACGATCATGTTGTTCGTGCGCTTGTTGCTACGGGTACGATAACCCTTGGTCGGCTGACCCCAGGGCGACACGGGCACGCGGCCTTCGCCGGTCTTGCCCTCGCCACCGCCGTGCGGGTGATCGATCGGGTTCATCGCGGTACCGCGGACGGTCGGACGGACACCACGCCAGCGCATCGCACCGGCCTTGCCGATGGAACGCAGGTTGTGCTCACTGTTGCCGACTTCACCCAGGGTGGCGCGGCAGTCGATGTGCACCTTGCGGATTTCACCGGAACGCAGGCGCAACTGGGCGTAGCTGCCTTCACGGGCCAAGAGCTGGACGCCGGCACCGGCCGAACGGGCCAGCTGGGCACCCTTGCCGGGCATCATCTCGATGCAGTGGATCGTCGAACCCACCGGGATGTTGCGCAGGGGCAGGCAGTTGCCCGGCTTGATCGGGGCCTCGGAGCCGCTCATCAGGGTGGCACCGGCCTCGACACCGCGCGGGGCAATGATGTAGCGGCGCTCGCCGTCGGCGTAGCACAGCAGGGCGATGTGGGCGCTGCGGTTCGGGTCGTATTCGATCCGTTCCACCTTCGCCGGCACGCCGTCCTTGTCGCGCTTGAAGTCGACCAGGCGGTAGTGCTGCTTGTGGCCACCGCCCTTGTGACGGGTGGTGATGTGGCCGTTGTTGTTACGGCCGGAACCACGGTTCTGCTTCTCGACCAGGGCCGCCACGGGCTTGCCCTTGTGCAGACCCGGGGTGACCACCTTGACGACCGAGCGACGGCCGTTGGAGGTGGGCTTGACTTTGATCAGGGCCATGACTTATTCCCCCGCCACGAAGTTGAGTTCCTGGCCAGGCTGCAGGCAGACATAGGCCTTCTTCCAGTTGTCCCGGCGGCCGATGAAGCGACCGAAGCGCTTCTGCTTGCCCTTCACGTTGGCAACCTTGACGTCCTTGACCTGGACCTTGAAGAGCAGCTCGACCGCCGCCTTGATTTCCGGCTTGGTCGCATCGGTGGCGACGCGGAAGGCGACCTGCTCGCTCTTGTCGGCGATCATGGTGGACTTCTCGGAAATCACCGGCGCCAGGATGATCTGGAGCAGGCGGTTCTCGTTGAACTTGACGGCGTTCATGCGTACATCTCCTCGAACGATGCCACGGCGTCGCGGGTCAGCAGCACCTGGTCGAAGCGGACCAGACTGACCGGGTCGGCATGACGGGGCTCCAGGACCAGCACGTTGGCCAGGTTGCGGGAGGACAGATAGAGGTTGTCGTCCACTTCCGGGGTGATGATCAGGACGCGGCTGTCGATGCCCATATTCTTCACCTTGCCGGCCAGCATCTTGGTCTTCGGGGCCTCGACGGCGATACCCTCGATGACGCGCAGGCGACCGTCGGCAACCAGCTTGGACAGGATGGCGGCCATGCCGGCACGGAACATCTTGCGGTTGACCTTCTGGCTGAAGTTCTCGTCCGGCTTGTTCGGGAACGCACGACCACCGCCACGGCGGATGTTGGTCGAGGTCATACCGGCACGGGCGTTGCCGGTACCCTTTTGGCGGAACGGCTTCTTCGTGGAGTGATGCACCTCGGCACGGGTCAGCTGAGCACGGTCGCCGCTGCGGCCGTTGGCCTGGTAGGCGGTGACCAGCTGATGCACGAGGGCCTCGTTGTATTCGCGGGCGAACAGAGCGTCGGAGGCGGCAACGGTGCCGGCGTCCTGACCCTGGTCGTTAATGAGCTTGAGATCCATCAGGCACCCCCTTTGACTGCGGGACGCACGACGACGTCGCCGCCCTTGGGACCCGGCACAGCGCCCTTGATCAGGAGCAGCTGACGCTCGGCGTCGACACGCACGACTTCCAGATTCTGGATGGTGCGGTTGACGGCACCCAGCTGACCGGACATGCGCTTGCCCGGGAAGATGCGGCCGGGATCCTGGGCCTGGCCGATGGAGCCGGGCACGTTGTGGGAGCGCGAGTTGCCGTGGGAGGCACGCTGGGAGCTGAAGTGGTAGCGCTTGATGGTGCCGGCGAAGCCCTTACCCTGGGTGACGCCGGAGACATCGACCAGTTGCCCGGCGGCGAAAATCTCGACCGACACGGCACCGGCCGGCTGATATTGGCCGGCGACATCGGCGCTGACGCGGAATTCGGTCATGCCGCGACCGGCTTCGGTGCCGGCCTTGGCGTAGTGACCCGCCAGGGGCTTGCTGACACGGCTCGCCTTACGGCTGCCGTAGGCGATCTGGAGGGCGTCGTAGCCATCCGTTTCCGCCGTCTTGATCTGACTGACGCGGTTGTTCGACATGTCCAGCACGGTCACCGGGATGGACACGCCATCGTCGGTGAAAACGCGGGTCATGCCGATCTTGCGACCGACAAGGCCTAGAGTCATTTTCTAGTTCCCTATTAAGGCGCCGACTTCAATTGGTCGGCGGTTGCACAAAAGTACGGCAAAACAAAGAGGCGGGATTATACCCGCCCCTCCGGACTTGTAAAGCCCCCGAATTAAAACTCGGCTATTGCAGCTTGATCTCGACGTCCACGCCGGCCGGCAGATCCAGCTTCATCAGCGCATCGACGGTCTTGTCGGTGGGATCGACGATGTCCATCAGGCGCTTGTGGGTGCGGATCTCGAGCTGGTCGCGCGAGGTCTTGTTGACGTGCGGCGAACGCAGGATGTCGAAGCGCTCGATGGAGGTGGGCAGGGGCACCGGGCCCTTGACCACGGCGCCGGTGCGCTTGGCGGTGTCGACGATCTCCAGGGCGGACTGGTCGATCAGCTTGTAGTCGTAGCCCTTGAGGCGGATGCGAATCTTCTGGCTTTGCATGATATGTCTTTCGATTATTCGATGATCTTGGCGACGACGCCGGCGCCGACGGTACGACCGCCTTCGCGGATGGCGAAGCGCAGACCTTCTTCCATGGCGATCGGGGCGATCAGGGCGGCCGTGATCGACACGTTGTCGCCAGGCATCACCATCTCGGTACCGGCCGGCAGCTCAATCGCGCCGGTCACGTCGGTCGTACGGAAGTAGAACTGCGGACGGTAGCCGTTGAAGAACGGCGTGTGACGGCCGCCTTCTTCCTTGCTCAGCACGTAAATCTCAGCGCTGAACTTGGTGTGCGGCGTGATCGAACCCGGCTTGGCCAGCACTTGGCCACGCTCGACTTCTTCACGCTTCGTGCCGCGCAGCAGCACGCCGACGTTGTCACCGGCCTGACCCTGGTCCAGCAGCTTGCGGAACATTTCCACGCCGGTGCAGGTGGTCTTGGTGGTCGGCTTGATGCCGACGATCTCGACTTCTTCACCGACCTTGATGATGCCGCGCTCGACACGACCGGTCACCACGGTGCCACGGCCGGAGATCGAGAACACGTCTTCGATCGGCAGCAGGAACGGCTTGTCCACGGCGCGCTCCGGCGTCGGGATGTAGCTGTCCAGCGCGTCTGCCAGCTTGAAGATGCTCGGCTCGCCGATGTCGCTCTGGTCGCCTTCCAGCGCCTTCAGCGCGGAACCGATGACGATGGGAATGTCGTCGCCCGGGAAGTCGTACTTGCTCAGCAGTTCGCGCACCTCCATTTCGACCAGCTCGAGCAACTCGGCGTCGTCGACCATGTCGGCCTTGTTCATGTACACGATGATGTACGGCACGCCGACCTGACGGGCCAGCAGGATGTGCTCGCGGGTCTGCGGCATCGGGCCGTCCGCGGCCGACACCACCAGAATCGCGCCGTCCATCTGGGCGGCACCGGTAATCATGTTCTTCACGTAGTCGGCGTGGCCGGGGCAGTCCACGTGGGCGTAGTGACGGGTCGCCGTCTCGTATTCCACGTGCGCGGTGTTGATGGTGATACCGCGGGCCTTCTCTTCCGGCGCGCTGTCGATATCCGCATACGCCTTCGCCGCACCACCAAACTTACGCGACAGAATCGTCGTGATCGCCGCCGTCAACGTGGTCTTGCCATGGTCCACGTGCCCAATCGTACCCACGTTTACGTGCGGCTTCGTACGCTCAAACTTTTCCTTGGCCATTTCGTAACCTCGTTACTTCGTCTTGCTGTTGATGACGGCCTCGGCCACGTTCTTCGGGGCCTCGGAGTAGTGCTTGAATTCCATGGAGTAGGTCGCGCGGCCCTGGGACATGGAACGCAGGTCGGTGGAGTAGCCGAACATCTCGGCCAGCGGCACCTCGGCCTTGATGGCCTTGCCGCCGGGCAGGTCTTCCATGCCCTGGATGATGCCGCGTCGGCGATTCAGGTCGCCCATGACGTCGCCCATGTAGTCTTCCGGGGTCTCCACTTCCACGGCCATCATCGGCTCCAGCAGGGACGGGCTGGCTTTGCGCATGCCATCCTTGAAGCCCATGATCGCGGCCATCTTGAAGGCCTGCTCGGAGGAGTCGACCTCGTGGTAGGAACCGTCGAACAGGGTGACCTTGACGTCCACCACCGGGAAACCGGCCAGCACGCCATTGTTGATCGCCTCGCGCAGACCCTTGTCCACCGCGGGGATGTACTCGCGCGGCACGGTGCCGCCCTTGATGGCGTCCACGAACTCGTAGCCCTTACCCGCTTCGTTCGGCTCCATCTTGAGCCAGACGTGGCCGTATTGGCCCTTACCGCCGGACTGCTTGACGAACTTGCCTTCCTGCTCGATCGACTTGCGGATGCACTCCCGGTAGGCCACCTGGGGCGCACCGACGTTGGCCTCGACGTTGAATTCGCGGCGCATGCGGTCGACCAGGATCTCCAGGTGCAGCTCGCCCATGCCGGAGATGATGGTCTGGCTGGTTTCCTCGTCGGTACGGACGCGGAAGGACGGATCTTCCTGAGCCAGGCGGTTCAGGGCCAGACCCATCTTTTCCTGGTCGGCCTTGGTCTTCGGCTCGACGGCGACGTGGATCACGGGCTCGGGGAAGATCATGCGCTCGAGGATGATCGGCTTATCCATGGCGCACAGGGTGTCGCCGGTGGTGGCATCCTTCAGGCCCACGGCGGCCGCGATGTCGCCGGCACGCACTTCCTTGATCTCTTCGCGGTTGTTGGCGTGCATCTGCAGGATGCGGCCCAGGCGTTCCTTCTTGCCCTTGACCGAGTTGTAGATGGAGTCGCCGGAGTTGACCACGCCGGAGTAGACCCGGAAGAAGGTCAGCTGGCCGACATAGGGGTCGGTCATGATCTTGAACGCCAGCGCGGAGAACGGGGCCTCGTCGGACGCCTCGCGGGTATCCTTGCCGCCGTCATCCAGCTCGCCCTCGACCGCGGGTACGTCCAGAGGCGACGGCATGTACTCGACGACGGCATCGAGCATGGCCTGGACGCCCTTGTTCTTGAAGGCGGAGCCGCACATCATGGGGACGATCTCGCCGGCCAGGGTACGGGCACGCAGGGCGGACTTGATGTCGACCTCGGAGAGATCGCCCTCTTCCAGATACTTGTTCATCAGGTCTTCGGTCGCCTCGGCGGCGGCCTCGACCATCTTCTCGCGCCACTCCTGGCAGGTATCGACCAGGTCGGCTGGGATGTCGCCGTATTGGAACTTCATGCCCTGGGTCGCATCGTCCCACAGGATGGCCTTCATCTTGACCAGGTCGACCACGCCGGCGAACTTGTCCTCGGCACCGATGGGCACCTGGATGGGCACGGGGTTGGCCTTCAGGCGCGAGCGCATCTGCTCGTAGACCTTGAAGAAGTTGGCACCGGAGCGGTCCATCTTGTTGACGAACGCCAGACGCGGCACCTTGTACTTGTTGGCCTGACGCCACACGGTCTCGGACTGCGGCTGCACACCACCCACGGCGCAGTACACCATGCAGGCACCGTCCAGGACGCGCATGGAACGCTCCACCTCGATGGTGAAGTCAACGTGCCCGGGGGTGTCGATGATGTTGATGCGATGCTCGGGGAAGGACATGTCCATGCCCTTCCAGAACGTGGTGGTCGCGGCGGAGGTGATGGTGATGCCGCGCTCCTGTTCCTGCTCCATCCAGTCCATCGTCGCCGCGCCGTCGTGCACTTCACCGATCTTGTGGTTGACACCGGTGTAGAACAGGATGCGCTCGGTCGTCGTCGTCTTGCCGGCGTCGATGTGGGCGGAGATACCGATATTGCGATAGCGCTCGATGGGGGTTTTGCGTGCCACGTTGAGTCCTTAGCTTTCTTAGAAGCGGAAATGCGAGAAGGCCTTGTTGGCCTCGGCCATGCGGTGAACTTCCTCACGCTTCTTCATGGCGCCACCACGGCCTTCGGCGGCGTCCAGCAACTCGCCGGCCAGACGCTGGCCCATGGACTTCTCGCCGCGCTTGCGGGCGAATTCCTTCAGCCAGCGCATCGCCAGGGCGTTGCGACGAGCCGGACGGACTTCCACCGGCACCTGGTAGTTGGCACCACCGACGCGGCGGGACTTCACTTCCACGACCGGACGGACATTGGACATCGCGGTGTTGAACACCTCGATGGGATCCTTGCCGCTCTTCTTCTCGATCAGCTCGAAGGCACCGTAGACGATGCGCTCGGCAACGGCCTTCTTGCCGCTGTTCATGATCACGTTGACGAACTTGGCCACTTCCTGGTTGCCGAACTTCGGATCGGGCAGGATGTTGCGCTTGGGAACTTCACGACGACGGGGCATTTTCTAACCTTTCTATCCCAAATACATGACGGGCCGATTACTTGCCGGCCTTCGGACGCTTGGCGCCGTACTTGGAACGGGACTGCTTCCGGTCCTTGACGCCCTGGGTGTCCAGGGAACCGCGCACGATGTGGTAACGCACACCCGGCAAGTCCTTGACACGACCGCCGCGCACCAGGACCACCGAGTGCTCCTGGAGGTTGTGGCCTTCGCCGCCGATGTAGCCGATGATTTCGAAGCCGTTCGAGAGACGGACCTTGGCGACCTTACGGAGCGCGGAGTTCGGCTTCTTCGGGGTGGTGGTATAGACCCGGGTGCACACGCCACGCTTCTGCGGGCAGGACTCCATGGCCGGAACCTTGCTCTTTTCGATCGGAGCCTTGCGGGGCTTCCGCACCAGTTGGTTGATGGTTGGCATTTGTGTTGCGCCTTCTGTTCAGATCTAAACCGTTAACCCGAAGCCGAACCCGGCGACAGGGGAATGAATGCGGCCCACGAAGACGTGGGCCGCCATTAAAAAAGACTGCGGATTCTATTCAGCGTCAAGCACCCTGTCAAGCCTCCGGATCGCCTTCTTCCACCGGAGCGAACATCGCCTCGGCTTCGGCATAGCTGGCGTTGGCCTCCATTTCCGCCTGCTGCTTGCGGATCTTGTGGTGGGCCAGGCCGGTGCCGGCGGGAATCAGGCGGCCGACGATGACGTTTTCCTTCAGGCCGCGCAGGTCGTCCTTCTTGGCCATGATCGCGGCCTCGGTGAGGACGCGGGTGGTTTCCTGGAAGGAAGCCGCCGAGATGAAGGAGTCGGTGGACAACGAGGCCTTGGTGATGCCGAGCAGGATGTCGTCGTAGGCGGCGGGCTGCTTCTCTTCCGCGACCATCTTGTCGTTCTCCTGCAACACCTCGGAACGCTCGACCTGCTCGCCGAGGATGAAGCCGGTATCACCCGGATCGGACACGGTGACGCGGCGCAGCATCTGGCGCACCACGACCTCGATGTGCTTGTCGTTGATCTTCACGCCCTGCAGACGGTAGACGTCCTGGACCTCGTTGATGACGTAGCGGGCCAGCGCCTCGATACCCTGCAGGCGCAGGATGTCGTGCGGATCGACCGGACCGTCGACGATCATTTCGCCCTTCTGCACCACCTGGCCATCGTGCACCGTGACGTGCTTGTCCTTCGGGATCAGGTACTCGTGGGCGACGCCGTCCAGATCGGTGATGATCAGGCGCTGCTTGCCCTTGGTGTCCTTGCCGAAGGTGATGGTGCCGGTGACCTCGGCGAGGACGCCGGCATCCTTGGGCGAACGGGCCTCGAACAGCTCGGCCACGCGCGGCAGACCGCCGGTGATGTCGCGGGTCTTCGAGGTTTCCTGCGGGATGCGGGCCAGCACGTCGCCGATGTTGACTTCCTGGCCGTCCTTGACGGTGATCAGGGAGCCGACCTGGAAGGTGATGTTCACCGGGTGGTCGGTACCGGCCGCATTGACCTCCATGCCGTCCGGGCCGATGAAGCGGACCTGCGGGCGCACGCCCTTGCTGCTGGCGCTGGAGCCGCGGCGCTTGCCGTCGATGACGATCAGGGTCGACAGACCGGTGATGTCGTCGATCTGTTTGGCGACCGTGACGCCTTCCTCGACATTCTCGAACTTCACCCGGCCGGCGTACTCGGTGATGATCGGGCGGGTGTGCGGGTCCCAGTTGGCCAGTGCCACGCCGGCCTTGATGACGTCGCCATCCTTGACCGCCAGGGTGGCGCCGTAGGGCACCTTGTGGCGTTCGCGCTCGCGACCGTGCTCGTCGGTGATCAGGACCTCGCCGGTACGGGAGATGACGACCTGCTCGCCCTTGACGTTGGTGACGTAGCGCATGGTCGCGGCGAAGCGCACGGTACCGGCCGACTTACATTCGACCTGGCTGGCCGCGGCGGCCCGCGACGCGGCACCGCCGATGTGGAAGGTACGCATGGTCAGCTGGGTACCCGGTTCGCCGATCGACTGGGCGGCGATGACGCCGACCGCTTCGCCGGAGTTGACCAGGTGGCCGCGGCCGAGATCGCGGCCGTAGCACTTGGCGCACAGACCCCAGCGCGTGTCGCAGGTGAGCGGGGTGCGCACCTTGACCTCGTCGACGCCGCGGGCGTCGATCAGCTCGACCTTGTCCTCGGCCAACAGGGTGCCGGCCTCGATGATGGTCTCGCCGCTGTCCGGGTCGATCACGTCGGTGGCGGCCACGCGGCCGAGGATGCGGTCGCGCAGCGGCTCGATGACGTCGCCGCCCTCGACCAGCGCCTTCATGACCATGCCGTTGCTGGTGCCGCAGTCGTCCTCGGTGATCACCAGATCCTGGGTCACGTCGACCAGGCGGCGGGTCAGGTAGCCGGAGTTCGCGGTCTTCAGCGCGGTGTCCGCGAGGCCCTTACGGGCGCCGTGGGTCGAGATGAAGTACTGCAGCACGTTGAGGCCTTCGCGGAAGTTCGCCGTGATCGGCGTCTCGATGATGGAGCCGTCCGGCTTCGCCATCAGGCCCCGCATGCCGGCCAGCTGGCGGATCTGGGCGGCGGAACCGCGGGCGCCCGAGTCGGCCATCATGTAGATGGAGTTGAACGACTCCTGCTTGACCTGCTTGCCTTCGCGGTCGGTGACGGTCTCGTGCGAGAGCTGTTCCATCATGGCGCGGGCGACGTCGTCGCCGACCTTGCCCCAGATGTCCACGACCTTGTTGTAGCGCTCGCCCTGGGTGACCAGACCGGAGGTGTACTGGGATTCGATCTCCTTCACCTCCTGCTCGGCCTTGGCGATGATGTCCTGCTTCTGCGGCGGCATCAGCATGTCCTGCATGCAGATCGAGATGCCGCCCTTGGCCGCCATCGAGAAGCCGGTGTACATCAGCCGGTCGGCGAACACCACGGTCTCCTTGAGGCCGCTCTTGCGGAAGGCCGCGTTGATGAGGCGGGAGATCTCCTTCTTCTTGAGCACCTTGTTGATGTGCGAGAAGGACAGGTTGAGCGGCAGGATCTCGGACAGCAGCGCCCGTCCCGCGACGGTGTCGTAGCGGTTGATCTGGGTCTCGACGCTGCCGTCGTCCTTGAGCAGGCGCTCCTTCAGCCGCACGGTGACCTTGGCGTTGATGTCCAGCAGGCCGGACTGCCAGGCGCGCCGGACCTCGTCGGTGTTGGAGAACAGCATGCCCTCGCCCTTGGCGTTGATGCGCTCGCGGGTCATGTAGTACAGGCCCAGCACGATATCCTGGGACGGCACGATGATGGGCTCGCCGTTGGCGGGCGACAGCACGTTGTTGGAGGCCATCATCAGGGTGCGGGCTTCCAACTGCGCTTCCAGCGACAGCGGTACGTGGACGGCCATCTGGTCGCCGTCGAAGTCGGCGTTGAAGGCGGTACAGACCAGCGGGTGCAGTTGGATGGCCTTGCCCTCGATCAGGGTCGGCTCGAAGGCCTGGATGCCCAGGCGGTGCAGGGTCGGGGCGCGGTTCAGCATCACCGGATGCTCGCGGATGACCTCTTCCAGGATGTCCCAGACCACCGGTTCCTGGGCCTCGACCATGCGCTTGGCGGCCTTGATGGTGGTGGCCAGGCCCATGGTTTCCAGGCGGTTGAAGATGAACGGTTTGAACAGCTCCAGGGCCATCAGCTTGGGCAGGCCGCACTGGTGCAGCTTGAGGGTCGGGCCCACCACGATGACGGAACGGCCGGAGTAGTCGACCCGCTTGCCGAGCAGGTTCTGGCGGAAGCGGCCGCCCTTGCCCTTGATCATGTCGGCCAGGGACTTTAGCGGGCGCTTGTTGGCGCCGGTCATGGCCTTGCCGCGGCGACCGTTGTCGAGCAGCGAGTCGACGGCTTCCTGGAGCATGCGCTTTTCGTTGCGCACGATGATCTCGGGGGCCTTCAGCTCCAAGAGGCGCTTCAGACGGTTGTTCCGGTTGATGACCCGGCGATAGAGGTCGTTCAGGTCGGAGGTGGCGAAGCGGCCGCCGTCCAGGGGCACCAGGGGGCGCAGCTCGGGCGGCAGCACGGGCAGGACTTCGAGGATCATCCACTCGGGGTGGATGCCGGACTTCTGGAAGGCCTCGAGGACCTTCAGGCGCTTGGCCAGCTTCTTGATCTTGGTGTCGGAGCTGGTCTTGTCCAGCTCGGCGCGCAGGATCTCGACCTCGCTGTCCAGGTTGATGCCCTTGAGGAGGTCACGGATGCCTTCGGCGCCCATCCCGGCCTTGAACTCGTCGCCGTACTCCTCGAGCTTCGCGAGGTAGTCGTCCTCGGTCATGATCTGGCAGCGGTTGAGCGGGGTCATGCCCGGCTCGGTGACCACGTAGGCCTCGAAGTAGAGGACCCGCTCGATGTCGCGCAGGGTCATGTCCAACACCATGCCGAGACGGCTGGGCAGGGACTTCAGGAACCAGATGTGGGCGACCGGGCTGGCCAGCTCGATGTGGCCCATGCGCTCGCGACGCACCTTGGACAGAGTCACTTCGACGCCGCACTTCTCGCAGATCACGCCGCGATGCTTGAGGCGCTTGTACTTGCCGCACAGGCACTCGTAGTCCTTCACCGGGCCGAAGATCTTGGCGCAGAACAGGCCGTCGCGCTCCGGCTTGAAGGTACGGTAGTTGATGGTCTCCGGCTTCTTCACTTCACCGTAGGACCAGGAACGGATCTTCTCGGGCGAAGCGAGGCCGATCTTGATGGCGTCGAATTCTTCGTCCTGGCTGACTTGCTTGAACAGGTCGAGAAGGGCTTTCATCTTTGCTTTGCTCCTGATACCCGGTTAGTAACGCTCGAGGTCCATGTCGATGGCCAGCGAACGGATTTCCTTCACCAGCACGTTGAAGGACTCCGGCATGCCGGCGTCGATCTTGTGCTCGCCCTTGACGATGTTCTCGTACACCTTGGTCCGGCCGGTGACGTCGTCCGACTTGACGGTGAGCATCTCCTGCAGGGTGTAGGCGGCGCCGTAGGCTTCCAGCGCCCACACTTCCATTTCACCGAAGCGCTGGCCACCGAACTGGGCCTTGCCGCCCAGCGGCTGCTGGGTGACCAGGGAGTACGGGCCGGTCGAGCGGGCGTGCATCTTGTCGTCGACCAGGTGGTGCAGCTTCAGGATGTGCATGTAGCCGACGGTGGTGGTGCGGTCGAAGGGTTCGCCGCTGCGGCCGTCGTAGAGCTGCACCTGGGTCTTGCCCGGGGTGAAGCCGAGGCGCGCGGTGTTCGGATCGTCGTCCGGGAAGGCGAGATCCAGCATGCCCTTGATTTCGTCTTCCTTGGCGCCGTCGAACACCGGGGTGGCGAACGGCACGCCGCCGCGCAGGTTGCCGGCCATCTCGACGATCTCGACATCGGAGAACGACTTCAGGTCTTCCTTGCGGCCCGAGGAGTTGTACACCTGCTCGAGGAACTTGCGCAGTTCCGCCGCCTTGGCCTGCTCTTCCAGCATGCGCGCGATGCGCCGGCCGACGCCCTTGGCGGCCCAGCCGAGGTGCACCTCGAGGATCTGGCCGACGTTCATCCGCGACGGCACGCCGAGCGGATTCAGCACCAGGTCGACCGGCGTGCCGTCGGCCATGAAGGGCATGTCCTCGACCGGCACGATCTTGGACACGACACCCTTGTTGCCGTGGCGGCCGGCCATCTTGTCGCCGGGCTGCAGGCGGCGCTTCACCGCCAGGTAGACCTTGACCATCTTGATCACGCCCGGGGGCAGTTCGTCGCCGGAGGTCAGCTTGCGCTTCTTGTTCTCCAGCATGGCGGCGAAGTCCTCGCGCTGCTTGTCGAGGCCGTCCTTGATGCCTTCCATCTGGCGGCTGACGTCCTCGTCGGCGACCCGGATGTCGAACCAGTCGTACGGGCTGACGTCGTCCAGGTAGGCGTCGCTGATCTCGGCGCCCTTGGCCAGCTTCTTCGGGCCGCCCTTGGCGGTCTTGCCCAGGAGGATGCGGCGCATACGCTCGAAGGCGTCGTGCTCGACGATGCGCATCTGGTCGGCCAGGTCCTTCTGGTACTTCTTCAGCATGTCGTCGATGATCTGGTTCGCGCGCGAGTCACGCTCGATACCCTCGCGGGTGAACACCTGGACGTCGATGACGGTACCGCTCATGCCGGTCGGCACGCGCAGGGAGGTGTCCTTCACGTCGGACGCCTTCTCGCCGAAGATGGCGCGCAGCAGCTTCTCTTCCGGGGTCAGCTGGGTTTCGCCCTTGGGCGTGACCTTGCCGACCAGGACGTCGCCGGCCTCGACCTCGGCACCGATGTAGACGATGCCGGCCTCGTCCAGGCGGCCGAGCTGCTGGGGCGACAGGTTGGAGATGTCGCGGGTGATTTCCTCGGGGCCCAGCTTGGTGTCGCGGGCGACCACGTTGAGTTCCTCGATGTGGATCGAGGTGTAGCGGTCGTCGGCGACGACGCGTTCGGAGATCAGGATCGAGTCTTCGAAGTTGTAGCCGTTCCAGGGCATGAACGCGACCAGCATGTTCTGGCCCAGGGCCAGCTCGCCCTTGTCGGTGGAGGCGCCGTCGGCGATGACGTCGCCGCGGGCGATCTTGTCGCCGCGCCGGACCAGGGGACGCTGGTTGATGTTGGTGTTCTGGTTGGAACGCTGGTACTTGGTCAGCGAGTAGATGTCGACGCCGACCTGGCCGGCCACCGCCTCCTCGTCGTTGACCCGGACCACGACCCGGCTGGCGTCGACGTAGTCGACCACGCCGCCGCGCAGGGCCTTGACCACGGTACCCGAGTCGACCGCCGCGGTGCGCTCGATGCCGGTACCGACCAGCGGGGTATCCGGACGCAGGCAGGGCACGGCCTGGCGCTGCATGTTGGAACCCATCAGGGCGCGGTTGGCGTCATCGTGCTCCAGGAAGGGGATCAGCGAGGCCGCCACCGAGACGATCTGCGACGGCGCGATGTCCATGTACTGGATGCGGTCCGGCGTGGTCAGGGCGGATTCGTTGTGGTGGCGGGCGGAGACCAGCTCGTCGATCAGCTCGCCCTTGTCGTTCAGGGCCGCGTTGGCCTGGGCGATGACGTACTGGCTTTCCTCGATGGCGGACAGGTATTCGATCTGGTCGGTCACCTTGCTGTCGTTCACCTTGCGGTAGGGCGTCTCGATGAAGCCGTACTCGTTGGTGCGGGCGTACAGGGCCAGGGAGTTGATCAGACCGATGTTCGGACCTTCCGGGGTCTCGATCGGGCAGACCCGGCCGTAGTGGGTCGGGTGCACGTCGCGCACCTCGAAGCCGGCCCGTTCGCGGGTCAGGCCGCCGGGGCCCAGCGCGGAGATACGGCGCTTGTGGGTGATCTCGGACAGCGGGTTGGTCTGGTCCATGAACTGGGACAGCTGGCTGGAACCGAAGAACTCCTTGATGGCGGCGCTGATCGGCTTGGCGTTGATCAGGTCATGCGGCATCAGGTTGTCGGACTCGGCCTGGTTCAGGCGTTCCTTGACGGCCCGCTCGACCCGGACCAGGCCGGCGCGGAACTGGTTCTCGGCCAGTTCGCCGACCGAACGCACGCGCCGGTTGCCCAGGTGGTCGATGTCGTCGACCTCGCCGCGGCCGTTGCGCAGCTCGACCAGGATCTTGATCACGGCGACGATGTCGGCGGTCTCCAGGGTGCCGAGGCCGGTCAGCTCGTCGTTGCCGATGCGGCGGTTGAACTTCATGCGGCCGACCTTGGACAGGTCATAGGTCTCGGGCGAGAAGAACAGGCGCTGGAACAGGGCCTCGACGGCGTCCTCGGTGGGCGGCTCGCCCGGGCGCATCATGCGGTAGATGGCCACGCGCGCAGTCCACTGGTCGACCGTCTCGTCGGTGCGCAGGGTCTGCGAGACGAACGGGCCGTGGTCGAGCTCGTTGGTATACAGGGTGTCGAACTTGGCGACCTTGGCCTCGACCAGCTTCTCCAGCAGGGCCTCGGTGATCTCGTCGTTGGCGCGCGCGATGACCTCGCCGGTCTCCTTGTCGACGACGTTGGCGGCCACGGTGCGGCCGAGCACGAAGTCGTTGTCGACGGTGATCTTCTTGACGCCGGCGGCTTCGAGATCGCGGATGTGCTTGGCGGTGATGCGCTTGTCCTTGGCGACGATGACCTTGCCATCCTTGTCGACCACGTCGAAGCGGGCCACGTCGCCCTTCAGGCGCTCGGCCTTGATCTCGTACTCGATGCCCTTCTTGCCGAAGTGGAAGGTCTCGAATTCATAGAACTCGGCGAGGATGCGCTCGGGCGTGTAGCCGAGCGACTTGAGCAGGATGGTGACCGGCATCTTGCGGCGACGGTCGATCCGGAAATAGACGAAGTCCTTGGGATCGAACTCGAAGTCGAGCCAGGAGCCGCGGTAGGGGATGATGCGGGCCGAGAACAGCAGCTTGCCGGAGCTGTGGGTCTTGCCGCGGTCATGCTCGAAGAACACGCCCGGCGAACGGTGCAGCTGGGAGACGATGACGCGCTCGGTCCCGTTGATGATGAAGGAGCCGTTCGGGGTCATGAGCGGGATCTCGCCCATGTAGACCTCCTGCTCCTTCACTTCCTTGATCTTTTCCTTGCTGCTCTCGCGGTCCAGGATGACCAGGCGCACCTTGGCGCGCAGGCTGGCGGCGAAGGTCAGGCCGCGCTGCTGGCATTCGACGATGTCGAAGACCGGTTGGCCGAGGGTGTAGCTGACGAAGTCCAGCCGGGCACCACCGTTATGGCTGGTGATCGGGAAGATGGAGCCGAACGCCGCCTGCAGGCCGACATCCTTGCGCGTGTGCGGCAGGGTGTATTCTTGCAGGAACTCGATGTAGGACTGGATCTGGGTGGTCAGCAGGTAAGGCACCTGCAGGACGCTCTCGCGCTTGGCGAAGCTCTTGCGGATGCGCTTTTTCTCGGCGAATGTGTAGTTCATGTCGGCTCCGTGTCGGTGACAGGACTCAGGTTTCAGGAATCGGTCCGGATGCAGGCCGATTCCTGAAGCCTGAAATAGCTAAAGGCTGGCGGCCCGAGGGCCACCAGCCACAACCAAGGCGAAACGCCTCGGCACGTCGAGTTACTTGACCTCGACGGTCGCGCCAGCTTCGGTGAGCTGCTTCTTGATGTCCTCGGCCTCGGCCTTGGCACACGCTTCCTTGACGGTCTTGGGGGCGCCGTCGACCATGTCCTTGGCTTCCTTCAGGCCCAGGCCGGTGATCGCGCGGACGACCTTGATGACGTTGACCTTGTTGGCACCGGCGGCCATCAGGACGACGTCGAACTCGGTCTTTTCTTCGGCGGCCGGGGCGGCGGCGCCGCCGGCGGGACCGGCGACGGCCAGGGAAGCGGCGGAAACGCCGAACTTCTCTTCGAAGGCCTTGACCAGGTCATTCAGTTCCATGACGGTCATGGCGCCTACGGCTTCCAGGATGTCTTCCTTGCTAACAGCCATTTCTATGCACTCCTAAAATCGAGATGTTTGATAAATGAATCAGGCGGCAGGCGCTTCTTCGCGCTGCTTGGCCAGAGCGGCCAGGGCGCCGGCGAAGCCGGAAACCGGCGCCTGCATGACGCCGAGCAGCCTGGCGAGCAGTTCCTCGCGGCTGGGGATGGACGCCAGGGCTTGCACGCCCGACTTGTCCAGCACCTTGCCGCCGTAGCAGCCTGCCTTCAGAACCAGCTTGTCGTTGCCCTTGGCGAAGTCGTTCAGCACCTTGGCGGCCGCCACGGCGTCTTCGGAGACGCTGTAGATCAGGTGGCCGGCCATCTGTTCGGCCAGGGGCTCGAACGAGGTGCCGACGACGGCACGACGCACCAGGGTGTTCTTCAGCACGCGCAGGTACACGCCAGACTGGCGGGCCTTGGCACGCAGCACGGTGAGGTCGGCGACCTTCACCCCGCTGTATTCGGCCAGGACCATGGTCTGGGCGTTGGCGAGCTCGGCCGACACCTCGGCTACGACAGCTTTCTTGTCATCAAGATTGAGACCCACGGGTCTTTTCTCCTATCAAGCCAACAATCGGTGCGGCATTCGCCACACCACCCTACGGCGACCTGATTCAGGAGTGGCATTCCTGTTTCGGGTGACACCGTCTGCGTAGACCGGGATCGCTCCCAATTAAGCCGCTTCGCTGGACGAGCCTCGGCGGCGTCTACGGTCTTGGACACGCCCGCCGGCCGAAACCGGCGGGCACCCAAATTCTTACTGCTGCTGGACCAGGCTGGCCTGGTCGACGCGGACACCGACGCCCATGGTGGACGACACGGCGACCTTCTTGAGATAGACACCCTTGGCGCTGGCCGGACGGGCCTTGTTCAGCGCTTCGACGATGGCGGCCAGGTTTTCCTTGAGCGCACCGACCTCGAAGGAGGCGCGACCCAGGGTGGCGTGCACGATACCGGCCTTGTCGGTACGGTACTGGACCTGACCGGCCTTGGCGTTCTTCACCGCTTCGGCGACGTTCGGGGTGACGGTGCCGACCTTCGGGTTCGGCATCAGGCCGCGCGGACCGAGGATCTGGCCCAGCTGGCCGACCACACGCATGGCGTCCGGCGAGGCGATGACGACGTCGAAGTCCATGCGGCCACCCTTGATCTCGGCGGCCAGGTCGTCGAAGCCGACGATATCGGCGCCGGCGGCCTTGGCGGCCTCGACGTTGGCACCCTGGGTGAACACGGCGACGCGCACCGACTTGCCGGTACCGCGCGGCAGCACCACGGAACCGCGCACGACCTGGTCGGACTTGCGCGGGTCGACGCCGAGGTTCACGGCGACGTCGATGGACTCGTTGAACTTGGCGGTGGCCGCTTCCTTGACGAGCGCCAGGGCGTCGTCGATGGCATACGCCTTGTTGCGGTCAACCTTGGCCTTGAGGGCCGCGAGACGCTTGGAAACCTTGGCCATGTCAGACACCCTCCACGTTGAGACCCATGCTGCGGGCGCTGCCGGCGATGGTGCGCACGGCGGCGTCCATGTCGGCGGCGGTGAGGTCCGGCATCTTGGTCTTGGCAATTTCTTCCAGCTGGGCACGGGTGATCGTGCCCACCTTGTCGGTATGCGGCTTGGCGCTGCCCTTCTGGATGCCGGTGGCCTTCTTGATCAGGACCGTGGCCGGCGGGGTCTTCATGATGAAGGTGAAGGACTTGTCCGCGTAGGCGGTGATCACCACGGGGATCGGCAGACCCGGCTCGAGTTCCTGGGTCTTGGCGTTGAACGCCTTGCAGAATTCCATGATGTTGAGGCCGCGTTGGCCGAGGGCCGGGCCAATAGGCGGCGACGGGTTGGCCTTGCCGGCCGGCACTTGCAGCTTGATGTAGCCGATGATCTTCTTTGCCATGATGGCGTTCCTTTCAGACTTGAGTGGTAGCGCGCCCTCGGCCTTGCGGCCTGACGGCGCTCCTCTGCCGGTTTAGGGCCTCGGTCAGGCCTTCTCCACCTGGGAGAAATCCAGTTCCACGGGTGTCGGCCGACCGAAGATGGTCACCGTCACGCGCAGCTTGCTCTTCTCGTAGTTGGCCTCTTCCACCGTGCCGTTGAAGTCGGTGAAGGGACCGTCGACGACGCGGACCAGCTCGCCCGCCTCGAAGGTGATCTTCGGCTTCGGCTTTTCCACGCCCTCCTGCATCTGCTGCATGATGGCGTCGACCTCGCGCTCAGGGATGGGCGCCGGCTTGTTCGCCGTGCCGCCGACGAAGCCGGTAACCTTGGCGGTGCTCTTGACCAGGTGCCAGGTGGCGTCGTTCATTTCCATCTGGACCAGGACGTAGCCGGGGAAGAACTTGCGCTCGGAGGTGCGCTTCTGGCCGCCCTTCATCTCGACCACTTCCTCGACCGGAACCAGGATCTCGCCGAACTGATCCTGCATGCCGGCGCGCTCGACGCGCTCCTTGAGGGCGCGCATGACGCTCTTCTCAAAGCCGGAATAGGCATGCACCACGTACCATTGCATCGCCATCACTCACTCCTGCCCATAGCCAGCTTGACCAGCCAGAACAGGCTGCTGTCCACCAACCACAGAAAAAGCGCCATGACCAGGACGAATACGATCACGACCCCGGTCATCTGCATGGTTTCCTTGCGCGTGGGCCAGACCACCTTGCGCGCTTCGGCGACCGATTCCTGGCTGAAGGCATAGAACGCCTTGCCGGGCACCGTCATATAGGCGACGCCGGCCGCCACCCCCACACCGGCCAGCACGGACAACACGCGCACCACCGTGGGACTGCCGGAAAGCAGGTAAAACCCCGCAATCCCGGCTGCCACCAAAAGGAAGGCAACCGCGAGTTTGATCTTGTCGGCCATGGCTATCGTTAAAACTTTATAGAGTGGCAGGGGCAGAGGGTCTCGAACCCCCAACCTTCGGTTTTGGAGACCGACGCTCTGCCAATTGAGCTATGCCCCTGCGGCAGAGACACCAAGGCGCCCCACATGGGAGCGCCCTGTTTCTTACGCTTTACAACACTTACTCGATGATCTTGGCGACGACGCCGGCGCCGACGGTACGACCGCCTTCGCGGATGGCGAAGCGCAGACCTTCTTCCATGGCGATCGGGGCGATCAGGGCGGCCGTGATCGACACGTTGTCGCCAGGCATCACCATCTCGGTGCCGGCCGGCAGCTCAATCGCGCCGGTCACGTCGGTCGTACGGAAGTAGAACTGCGGACGGTAGCCGTTGAAGAACGGCGTGTGACGGCCGCCTTCTTCCTTGCTCAGCACGTAAATCTCAGCGCTGAACTTGGTGTGCGGCGTGATCGAACCCGGCTTGGCCAGCACTTGGCCACGCTCGACTTCTTCACGCTTCGTGCCGCGCAGCAGCACGCCGACGTTGTCACCGGCCTGACCCTGGTCCAGCAGCTTGCGGAACATTTCCACGCCGGTGCAGGTGGTCTTGGTGGTCGGCTTGATGCCGACGATCTCGACTTCTTCACCGACCTTGATGATGCCGCGCTCGACACGACCGGTCACCACGGTGCCACGGCCGGAGATCGAGAACACGTCTTCGATCGGCAGCAGGAACGGCTTGTCCACGGCGCGCTCCGGCGTCGGGATGTAGCTGTCCAGCGCGTCCGCCAGCTTGAAGATGCTCGGCTCGCCGATGTCGCTCTGGTCGCCTTCCAGCGCCTTCAGCGCGGAACCGATGACGATGGGAATGTCGTCGCCCGGGAAGTCGTACTTGCTCAGCAGCTCGCGCACTTCCATTTCGACCAGCTCGAGCAGCTCGGCGTCGTCGACCATGTCGGCCTTGTTCATGTACACGATGATGTACGGCACGCCGACCTGACGGGCCAGCAGGATGTGCTCGCGGGTCTGCGGCATCGGGCCGTCCGCGGCCGACACCACCAGAATCGCGCCGTCCATCTGGGCGGCACCGGTAATCATGTTCTTCACGTAGTCGGCGTGGCCGGGGCAGTCCACGTGGGCGTAGTGACGGGTCGCCGTCTCGTATTCCACGTGCGCGGTGTTGATGGTGATACCGCGGGCCTTCTCTTCCGGCGCGCTGTCGATATCCGCATACGCCTTCGCCGCACCACCAAACTTACGCGACAGAATCGTCGTGATCGCCGCCGTCAACGTGGTCTTGCCATGGTCCACGTGCCCAATCGTACCCACGTTTACGTGCGGCTTCGTACGCTCAAACTTTTCCTTGGCCATCGTTACTACCCCTCAGCAAAATTTACGAACTAGAAAACTGGTGCCCATGGGCAGGATCGAACTGCCGACCTCTCCCTTACCAAGGGAGTGCTCTACCACTGAGCCACATGGGCGAAAACCTTTGCACACGGCCGACCAACTGGAGCGGGTGATGGGAATCGAACCCACGTCATCAGCTTGGAAGGCTGTGGTTCTACCATTGAACTACACCCGCCGTTACCTTAACAGCCGGCGCCCGACTCGATCTATCGGGCGCTTTGTAAATCTGGTGGAGGGGGAAGGATTCGAACCTTCGAAGGCAGTGCCGTCAGATTTACAGTCTGATCCCTTTGACCGCTCGGGAACCCCTCCGGGAAAGCGCGGCATTATCTCGACGTTCACCGCGCTTGTCAAATAGAACCTGAGGAAATTGCCTGCGCGGGCTCAGACGTTGAACAGGAAATTCATCACGTCGCCATCCCGGACGACGTATTCCTTGCCCTCGGCGCGCATCTTGCCGGCCTCCTTGGCCCCTGCTCGCCGCCGCAGGCGATGAAATCCTCGTAGGCGATGGTCTGGGCGCGGATGAAGCCGCGCTCGAAGTCGGTGTGGATCACGCCCGCCGCCTGGGGCGCGGTATCGCCCTGATGGATGGTCCAGGCGCGCACCTCCTTGACCCCGGCGGTGAAATAGGTCTGCAGGCCGAGCAGGTGGTAGGCGGCCCGAATCAGCCGGTTCAGACCCGGCTCGTGCATGCCCATGTCCTCCAGGAAGACCTGCTTGTCATCGTCGGAGAGATCGGCGATCTCGGCCTCGATGGCGGCACAGATCGCCACGACGTCGGCCTTCTCGGCCTCGGCCAGCTTGTTCACGGCATCCAGGTAGGGATTGTTCTCGAAGCCGCCTTCCTTGACGTTGGCCGCATACAGGACCGGCTTCGCGGTGAGCAGGAAGAATTGCCGCAACAGGACCCGATCCTCCTTGGACAGGTCCAGGGCGCGCACCGGCTTGGCCTCGTTGAGCTGGGCCTGGCACTGTTCCAGTACCCCGACCAGCAGCTTGGCCTCCTTGTCGCCGCCGGCCTTGGCCTGCTTGGAGTAGCGGGCCAGGGCCTTCTCCACCGTGGCCAGGTCGGCCAGGGCCAGCTCCGTGTTGATCACCTCGATGTCGGAGACCGGGTCGACCTTGCCGGCCACGTGGACCACGTTCTCGTCCTCGAAGCAGCGCACCACGTGGACGATGGCGTCGGTCTCGCGGATGTTGGCCAGGAACTGGTTGCCCAGACCCTCGCCCTTGGAGGCGCCCGCCACCAGGCCGGCGATGTCGACGAACTCGACGATGGCATGCTGCACCTTCTGCGGCTTGACGATCTCGGACAGCCGCTCCAGGCGCCGATCGGGCACCTCGACGATGCCGACGTTGGGCTCGATGGTGCAGAAGGGATAGTTCTCCGCCGCGATGCCGGACTTGGTCAGGGCGTTGAACAGGGTGGACTTGCCCACGTTGGGCAGGCCGACGATTCCGCATTTCATGGCTGGTCTTCCTTCGGTTTGGTATTGGCGCGCTGGGTGGCGGCCGGCCAATCGGCCTGGGCGATCAGGGGCCAGAGATCGAGGGCACGGTCGATGGCGCGGTCGATCTCGATGAACTCTTCCTTGCGCGGCGGCTTGAGGACGTAGTTGACCACCTCGTTGCGGTCGCCCGGATGGCCGATGCCGATGCGCAGGCGCCAGTAGTCCTGGCTGCCCAGGTGGGCGGTGATGTCCTTGAGGCCGTTGTGGCCGCCCAGACCGCCGCCGAACTTGAGGCGCAGCTGACCGGGCGGGATGTCCAGCTCGTCGTGCACGACCAGGATCTCCGCCGGGGCGATCTTGTGGAACCGGGCCAGGGCGCCGACCGCCTGGCCGGACCGGTTCATGTAGGTCTGCGGCAACAGGAGCCAGGCGCCGGCAGTGCGGGCGAGCCCGGCCAGGCCGTGGAAACGCGCCTCCCGCGCGAGCGTCACCCCCAGGCGGGCGGCCAGGCGCTCACAAAACCAAAACCCGGCGTTGTGCCGGGTTTCGGAATATTCGGCCCCGGGATTGCCGAGGCCGACGACGAGTCGCGGCGCGACCTGCATCGCCTATCAGGCGGCCGGGGCTTCGCCCTCGGCAGCCGCTTCGCCCTCATCGGCCGACTCCGCCTTGGCGCCCAGGATGGTGGCGACGGTCGGGTCTTCGCCGCGGTGCACCAGGACCGACTCGACACCGGCCGGCAGCTTGATGTGCGACAGGTGGATGGAGTTGCCGGTGGCCAGTTCCTTGCAGTCGACCTCGACGTACTCGGGCAGGCTGCCGGGCAGGCAGATGACTTCGATTTCGGCCATCACGTGGCTGACCACGCCGCCTTCCAGCTTGACGCCCGGGCTGACCTCGGCATTGACGAAGTGCAGGGGCACCTTCATGTGGATCTTGTGGCCGGCATCGACGCGCTGGAAGTCGACGTGCAGGACCTGGACCTTGTAGGGGTGGACCTGGACGTCCTTGAGCAGCACGGACTGCTTGGCACCTTCCAGGTTCAGGCTCAGCACGGAGGAGTGGAAGGCCTCGTTGCGCAGACCCAGGAGCAGTTCCTTGTGGTCGATGTCGATGGCCACGGGGGCCAGGTCGGCACCATAGACGATGCCGGGCACGCGGCCGGCGCGACGCAGGCGGCGGCTCGCACCCGAACCTTGTCCATCGCGCTTGGCGGCATTGATTTCGAATTGCATGACGTTCTCCAAATGATCAAAAAAAACCGCCCGCGACCAGGCGGCACTCCAGCAGCCCGCTACTCGGTGAACAGCGAGCTGACCGAATCCTCGTTACTGATGCGGCGGATGGTCTCCGCCAGCAGTTCCGCCACCGACACCTGGCGAATCTTGGCGCAACGCACGGCGTCGTCGCGCAGGGGGATGGTGTCGGTCACCACCAGCTCGTCGAGCTGCGAGCCGCTGATCCGCTCGATCGCGCTGCCCGACAGCACCGGGTGGGTGATGTAGGCCAACACCTTCTTGGCACCATGCTCCTTGAGCGCGGCAGCGGCCTCGCACAGGGTGTTGGCGGTATCCACCATGTCGTCCATGATGATGCAGGTGCGGTCCTTGACCTCGCCGATGATGTGCATCACCTTAGCCACGTTCGGCTTCGGCCGGCGCTTGTCGATGATCGCCAGGTCGCAGTCCAGGCGCTTGGCCACGGCGCGCGCGCGCACCACGCCGCCGACGTCGGGCGACACCACCAGGAGGTTGTCCAGGTTCTGCTTCCAGATGTCGCCCATCAGGATGGGGGTGGAATAGACGTTGTCGACCGGCACGTCGAAGAAGCCCTGGATCTGGTCCGAGTGCAGGTCCATGGTGAGCAGGCGGTTGACCCCCACCGCGGTGAGCATGTCGGCCACCACCCGGGCGGTGATCGGCACCCGCGCCGAGCGCACCCGGCGATCCTGGCGGGCATAGCCGAAATAAGGCATGGCGGCGGTGATGCGGCCGGCCGAGGCACGCCGCAGGGCGTCCACCATGAGCATCACTTCCATCAGGTTGTCGTTGGTCGGCATGCAGGTGGACTGCAGCACGAAAACGTCCTTGCCGCGGACGTTCTCGAGTATCTCCACCGCCACCTCGCCGTCCGAGAAACGGCCGACAGTGGCCCGTCCCAAACGAATGTTGAGGCTGCGTGCGACTTCCTCGGCAAGCTTGGGATTCGCGTTGCCGGTAAACACCATCAAGCTGTCGTAGGCCACTGGACTACCCGCGCGTCAAACAAAAACAAAAAGCGTGCAGCCCCGCTGCACGCTTGCGAATTATCTGGCTGGGGAGGTAGGGATCGAACCTACGAATGCCGGAATCAAAATCCGGTGCCTTACCACTTGGCGACTCCCCAAGCTAACCTGCCGGCGACCCCGCCCCGTCGTACATCGGATGTACGTCGAGGCCGTCCGCCACAAAACCCTTCATCCCCTCCGGCCGCTGCCCGAACACTGCCTCGGCCTCTGCCCGGCCCGCGAAGGCCGCGAACACGCAGGCCCCGGACCCGGTCATGCGGGCATCGCCGTAGCGGCCCAGCCAACGCAGATATTCGCCGATCACGGGGTAAAGCACCAGCGCAACCGGCTCGAGATCGTTGTGGCCACCGGAGAGGGGCGGGATTTTCAACTCTGGCGTATCCCGTGTCAATCCCGGATGCGAAAAAATTGTCGCCGTGGCGACCTGGACGGGCGGCACCAGCACCACGTAGCTGGCCGGTGCCAGGCTGACCGCCCGGAGACGTTCGCCGACACCCTCGGCGAAGGCACTGCGCCCGAACACGAAGACCGGGACGTCGGCGCCCAGGCGCAGGCCGAGTGCCTGCAACTCGGCGCGCGGCAGGTCCAGGCGCCAGAGCCGGTTCAGGGCCATCAGGACGGTCGCGGCATCCGAGCTGCCGCCGCCCAGGCCCCCGCCCATGGGCAGGTGCTTTTCCAGGCGGATGTCGGCCCCGAGCCGGCAGCCGGTGTGTTCCCGCAACAGGCTGGCGGCCCGGAAACAGAGGTCGGCGTGCTCGGGCACGCCCGGCAGCGGCGTCAGCAGCCGGATGTCGCCGTCCGCCCTGGGCGCGATGTGCACGGTATCGCCGTAGTCCAGGAAGCGGAACACGGTCTGCAGCAGGTGATAGCCGTCCGGACGCCGGCCGACGACGTGCAGGAACAGGTTCAGCTTGGCCGGTGCGGGAAACGCGTTCACGGCGTCACCCAGTTGTCGACCACCAGGCGGAACTCGATCTCGCCCCGGCTGGCGAACAGGCGGCCCGGCAGCCAGCGGTCGCCGCGCAGCTGGTAGCGGCTGTACTCGATGTGCCAGCCGTCCTGGTCCAGGCGGGCGACATGGCCGTCGGCATCGGCGGCGGCACGGAACGGCTGCCCGGGCCTTGGCAGGGCGGACAGCCACCAGACCAGGCCGTCGAGCGGCAGACGCAGGCCGAGCGCCCGCTCCATCAGGCGCTCGTCGCTATCCTCGCTGATCTCCTCGCCGTCGGCGCCCTTGAGCGTCAGACGCCCCCCCTGGCGGCGGATTTCCACGGCCCCCTGGCCGAGCGGCCCCGACATCAGCAGGGTTTCCTCGCCGGCCAGGCGGCGCCAGGTCAGGCTGCCGGAGAGATGCTGGTCTGCGGTCTGCACCGCGAGACGGCCGTCGAGTTCGAAATGTTCCACCGGCGTGCGCCCGGCGAGGGTCTCCGGCGCGACCGCCACCGGCAGACCGGCGCAGCCGGCCAAGCCGAGCAGAAGCAGCGCGCCGATGCGGCCGAGCAGATGCCCCGGAGCCATCGCTCAGTGGCTGAAACGGGACACCGTTTCCTGGAGGACGTCGCTGTCCGGGTGCTCGCGCAGGGAGCCCTGCCAGACCTTGCGCGCGTCGTCGCGCTGGCCGGCTGCCCAGAGCGCCTCGCCCAGGTGGGCGGCGATCTCCGGATCGGCACGCCGGCCGAAGGCCTGCTTGAGGTAGCCGACCGCGCGGTCGAGGTGCTTGGCCTTGAATTGCGCCCAGCCCATGCTGTCGAGGATGAAGGCATCGTCCGGACTCAGCTTGAGCGCCTTCTCGAGCAGGGCGATACCCTCGTCCAGGCGATCGGTACGGTCGATCAGGGTGTAACCGAGCGCATTGTAGGCATGGGCATGGTCCGGCTCGAGCTTGATCAGCCGGCGCAGGTCGGCTTCGAGGACGTCGAGCTTGTCCAGGCGCTCGGCGATCATGGCATGGTCGTAGAGCAACTCGCCGCTGTCCGGCATCTTGACCAGGGCCGCCCCCAGCACCGCATAGGCATCCTGGTAACGCTTGGCCTCGCGCAGCAGCTGCGCCTCGGCCTGGATCACCTGGACCTGCTCGGCCTCGCCGGAGGTGGGCAGCTGGGTGAGCAGGGCACGGCCATCGTCGACCCGGCCCAGTTTGCCCATCACCACGGCGGCCTTCAGGCGCGCCTCGAAATAATGCTCGCCCGGCTCCACCTGCAGGTACCACTCGAGCGCCTTGTCATAACGCTGGCGGCCCTCGTTGATCTGGCCCAGGTAGCCGCGCACGAGGTCGGCGTCGGCGAAGCCGTGCTCCAGGCTCTGGCCGAGGTA
>NZ_SJZB01000046.1 GCF_004337445.1 Parasulfuritortus cantonensis
ACACCCTGGCCTGCCGGGTGCGCGCGACGACTGAGGCCGGTCAGGACCGGCCGGCCTGCCTGATGATGTCCTGCAGCAGGCCTTCCAGCTCGTAGTCCGGCACGCTTGGATAGAGCTTGTGCAGCTCCACCAGGGCCAGATAGAGCACGGTATCCATGTCCTTCTCGCCGGCCAGCCCCAGGATGGGCGCGACCCTGTGGCGGACGAGTTCCTGATCGAAATGGTAACGGACCGGTGCCCGGAGCACGGGCCCGGCCGCCGCTTGCGACGCTGTCATGATGGTGTCTCCCCGGAAATGCCTTCGGTATACCGCCGTTCAGTTACAGCCTGATGTCGGCGGGCGGCGGTCAGTGCTTCTCGGCGACCTGGACGTAGAGCCGGGCCAGATGCAGCTTGACCCTGGCGGAGGCACGCGAGTAGTCGCCGGAACGCAGCTTCTGGCCGGCGCCTTCCTTGTCCCCGGCGATGCAGCAGGCGAGGACGTCACCCGCGCAGAGATGGAAACGGGCGTGTTCCATCTTCATCTCCTGGAACTCGCGCAGGTGGCCGAAGCGCTGGCTGCCGACGCCCTGGATCCACTTGCCCAGCGGGCATTGGTCGTCGCGCGACACCACGTCGACCAGCAGACCCTCCTGGTTGTCGTTCTCCATGCACGCTTCCAGGCGCACCTTCCACTTCATGTGGGCGTCGATCGCGGTCTTGAAGTTGAGCCCCGCCACGGTGCCTTCCTCCTCCGCCGCGCCGGCGGCCTGGGCCGGCTGCGCCAGCCCGCCCTCCGGTGCCGCGTCGGACGCGGCCTCGTCGCCCGGCGTGCCGGCGGCGAGATTCTTGAACCAATCCATCAGTCCCATGCTTGTTCCTCCATCCAGATCATCCAGGACACGTACTCGTTATGTGGGCGACGCGCCGTGACGGCCGCCCCCGGGGGCTCGCCGGACGGCCGCACCCGATAGGTATTTGTACGCGATGATACCGCCTGCGGCGGCGCCGGCCTACTCCCGGCCGCCCCGGTACTCGGCGGCCAGGGCCTGGTAACGCTCGGCACCGGCACGGAGATCGGCGATCTCCGCCTCGGCCAGGCGCCGCACCGGCCGGGCCGGACGGCCCAGATAAAGCCAGCCCGACTCCAGCACCCGGCCTTCCGACACCAGGCTGCCGGCGCCGACCAGGACCTGCGGTTGCAGCACGGCACGGTCCATGACGATGGCGCCCATGCCGATCAGGCACTCGTCGCCGATCTCGCAGCCGTGCAGGATGCAGGCGTGGCCGACGGTGACGCGGCGGCCGAGGACCAGCGGCGCGCCGCCCGGGTGGGCCGGGCTGGGCCGGCTGACGTGCAGCACGGAATTGTCCTGGACGTTGCTGCCGGCACCGATGCGGATGTGGTTGACGTCGCCGCGCACGACGACCCCGGGCCAGATCGAGACCCCGTCGCCGAGGACCACGTCGCCGATCACGCTGGCGGACGGGTGCACGTAAACGGCAGCGCCCAGGGTCGGGGCCACGCCTTTGTAGGAATCTATGGACACGATAGGAAGCTCCCTCCGAAGGCCACCAGTATAATTCCCGCCAACACAGCCCAGATCGATTGCCACCATGAACCCATTGCTCGACTTCTCCAGCCTGCCGCGCTTCGCGGAGGTCAAACCCGAACACGTCACCCCCGCCATCGACCAGTTGCTCGCCGAGGCGCGCGCCGAGGTCGAGCGCCAGGCGGGCGCCCAGGGCGAACCGGGCTGGGACGATTTCGTCGCCCCCCTGGAAGACGCCAACGAACGCCTGGCCCGCGCCTGGGGCCAGGTCTCGCACCTGCATTCCGTGCTGGACAGTCCGGAACTGCGCGAGGTCTACAACGAGAACCTGCCCAAGATCACCCAGTACTATGCCGAACTGGGCCAGCATGCCGGCCTGTTCGCCCGCTACAAGGCGCTGCGCGCCCGGCGCGCGTTCCAGGACCTGTCGCCGGCCCGGCGCAAGGTGGTGGAGAACGAGCTGCGCGACTTCCGCCTCGGCGGTGCCGACCTGCCCGAGGACCAGAAGGCCCGCTTCATGGCGATCCAGGAAGAACTGGCCAAGCTGTCCGCGAAGTTCGAGGAGAACCTGCTCGACGCCACCAATGCCTGGAGCAAGCTGATCGAGGACGAGGCCGAACTGGCCGGCGTGCCCGAGGACACCAAGGCGATGTTCCGGGCCCAGGCCGAGAAGGCCGGCAAGACCGGCTTCCTGCTCAACCTGCGCGGCCCGTCCTACCTGCCGATCATGCAGTTCTGCGGCAACCGTGCCCTGCGCGAGGAGATGTACAAGGCCTACGTCACCCGGGCCTCCGAGTTCGGTCCCGAAGCCCTCGACAACAGCCGCCTGATCGACCGCATCGTCGAGTTGCGCGGCGAGGCCGCCCGCATGCTCGGCTTCGCCAACTACGCCGAGCTGTCGCTGGAGCCCAAGATGGCGCGTGCGCCGGCCGAGGTGCTCGACTTCCTGGAGACCCTGGCCGGGCGCGCCAAGCCCTACGCCGAACGCGACATGGCCGAGATCCGCGAGTTCGCCGGCCAGGAACTCGGCCTGGCCGACCCGCAGGTCTGGGACGTCGGCTACGTCTCCGAGAAGCTGCGCGAGGCGCGTTACGCCTTCTCCGAGCAGGAGGTGAAGCAATACTTCCCCGAGCCGGTGGTGCTCAAGGGCCTGTTCCACCTGATCGAAACGCTGTACGGCCTGGACATCCGCGCCGACGACGCCCCAGTCTGGCACGAGTCGGTCCACTTCCACGCCATCCACGACAAGGCCGGCAAGCTGGTCGGCCAGTTCTACCTCGACCTCTACGCCCGCGAGAGCAAACGCGGCGGCGCCTGGATGGACGACGCCATCACGCGCCGGCGCACGGACGGGGGCATCCAGACCCCGGTGGCCTACCTGACCTGCAACTTCACCAGCCCGATCGGCGACAAGCCGGCCCTGTTCACCCACGACGAGGTGATCACGCTGTTCCACGAGTTCGGCCACGGCCTGCACCACCTGCTCACCCGGGTCGACGAACTGGGCGTGTCGGGCATCAACGGCGTCGAGTGGGATGCGGTCGAACTGCCGTCCCAGTTCATGGAGAACTTCTGCTGGGAATGGGACGTGCTCAAGCACATGACCGCCCACGTCGACAGCGGTGCGCCGCTGCCGCGCGAGCTGTTCGACAAGATGCTCGCGGCGAAGAACTTCCAGGCCGGCATGCAGACCATGCGCCAGCTCGAGTTCGCCCTCTTCGACATGCACCTGCACAGCGACTTCGACCCGGCCGGCCAGAGCCCGCAGCAGCTGCTCAACGCCATCCGGCGCCGCTTCGCCGTGCTCATCCCGCCCGAGTACAACCGCTTCGCCAACAACTTCTCGCACATCTTCGCGGGCGGCTATGCGGCCGGCTACTACAGCTACAAGTGGGCCGAGGTGCTGTCGGCCGACGTCTACGCCCTGTTCGAGGAACACGGCGTCCTCAACCCGGAGATCGGCGAGCGTTTCTGGAGCGAAATCCTGGGCGTCGGCGGCAGCCGCGACGCGATCGACTCGTTCAAGGCCTTCCGCGGCCGCGAACCCACCATCGATGCCCTGCTCAGGCATAATGGCATGGTCTGATCCCACCCCGGGAGGCGTGCCATGAAACGTGTCTGCGTCCTGCTCTTCGCCCTGCTCGCCGGCCTGCCCGTCCTGGCCGGCGACCTTTACCGCTGGACCGATTCGCACGGCCAGGTGCACTACTCGGACCAGCCGCCGCCGGCCGGCGCCAAGACCGTCAAACGGCTGGGCGCCAGTGCCGATACCGGCACCGACACGGTCCGCCAGCCAGTGGTGCTGTTCACCGCCAACTGCGGTTCCGCCTGCGACCAGGCGGCCGACTACATGAGCCAGCGCAACATTCCCTACACGCTCAAGAATGTCGACGGCAACGCCAAGCTGCTCGCCGAGTTGAAGCAGCGCACCGGCAACAACGAGGTGCCGGTGCTGTTCGTCGGCGAGTCGATGCAGCGGGGCTTCTCGCCCGGCATCTGGGACAAGATGCTCGAGATGGGCGGCTACCCGGCGGGCGCCGCTCAGGCGCCGGCCGGCGCACCGGCCGACCAGCCGCCCGGGCCGCCGCAGGAGCAGCCGTGACCATCGCCACCCTGCCCGAACTGGCCGAGGCGGTACGCGCCTTCGGCCGCGAGCGCGACTGGCACCTCTACCACACGCCCAAGAACCTCACCGCCGCCCTCATCGTCGAGGCCGCCGAACTCCTGGAGCCGTTCCAGTGGCTCACCCCGGAGCAGAGCCTGAACCTGCCCGCGGCCAAGAAGGAGGCGGTGCGCCAGGAAATGGCCGACGTCCTGATCTACCTGGTCAGCCTGGCCAACTGCCTGGACATCGACCTGATCAAGGCGGCCGAGGACAAGCTGGCCATCAACGCCGCCAAGTACCCGGTCGAAAAGGCCAAGGGCAACGCGGCCAAGTACGACGAACTATGAGCCATTTCCGACACCACCTGTTTTTCTGCCTCAACCGGCGCGAGGACGGCGGCCAATGCTGCGGCGACCGCGACGCCGAGGCGATGTTCGAACACGCCAAGAAGAAGGCCAAGCAGATGGGCCTGCACGGCAAGGGCGGCGACTGCCGGGTCAACCGGGCCGGCTGCTTCGACCGTTGCGGCGAGGGCCCGGTCTGCGTGGTCTACCCGGACGCCGTCTGGTACACCTACGTCGACGCCGCCGACATCGACGAGATCCTGGAATCGCACCTGCGCGACGGCAAGGTCGTCGAACGCCTGAAGATTTGAAGGCGCACCGACTCCAGATCGCCTGCCCGGGCGCCAGCGTCGAGACCGTGGTGGAGGACCCGGGCCGCGAGTTGGCCGGCCTCGCCCTGATCGCCCATCCGCACCCGCTGCATGGCGGCAGCCTGGACAACAAGGTCGCCTATACCCTGGCGCGTGCCGCCCTGGCGCGCGGTTACCTGGCGGTGCGGCCGAACTTCCGCGGCGTCGGCGCCAGCACCGGCGCCTACGACTACGGCATCGGCGAGGCGCGCGACCTGGTCGCCGTCGCCGAACACCTGGCCGCCCAGTTCGGCTACCTGCCCTGGACCCTGCTCGGCTTCTCCTTCGGCGCCTACGTGCAGCACCGGGTGGCGCGCGAGATCGAGGCCCGGCGCCTCGTCATGGTCGGCCCGGCCGTGTCCATGTACGACTTCGGTGCCCCGGCCGTACCGACCGCCATCGTGCACGGCGAGGAGGACGAGTTGATCCCCCTGGCCGCGGTGCGCGCCTATGCCGAGGCGCACGCCGTCCCGCTCCACACGATCCCCGGCGCCGGCCACTTCTTCCATGGCAAACTGGTGCCCCTGCGTACCCTGGTGGAAGGCCTGCTCGAACCATGACCGCCCCTCTCGTCCTGACCAACCTGACCAAGCGCTACGGGGCGACCGCCGTGGTCGACGGCGTCAGCCTGAGCATCCGGGCCGGCCAGTGCCACGGCCTGCTCGGGCCCAATGGCGCCGGCAAGACCACCACCCTGCGCCTGGCCCTGGGCCTGATCGCGGCCGACGCCGGCGACATCCGCCTGCTCGGCGAGCCGATGCCGGCCGGCGCGCGCCGCGCCCGGGCCCGGGTCGGCGTGGTGCCGCAGACCGACAGCCTGGACCCGGACTTCACGGTGCGCGAGAACCTGCTCGCCTACGGCCGTTACTTCGGCCTCAAGCCCGCCGAGGTCGAGGCCCGGGTACCCGACCTGCTCGACTTCGCCGGCCTGGCCGGCAAGGCCGACGCCACGGTGCCCAGCCTGTCGGGCGGCATGAAGCGGCGCCTGACCCTGGCGCGCGCCCTGATCAACGACCCCGACCTGGTGGTCCTGGACGAACCCACCACCGGCCTCGACCCGCAGGCCCGCCACCTGGTCTGGCAAGGTCTGCGCCGGCTCACCGCGCGGGGCAAGACCCTGCTCCTGACCACCCATTTCATGGACGAGGCGGAGCGCCTGTGCGACGTCATCAGCATCATCGACCGCGGCCGCATCATCGCCGAGGGCTCGCCGCGCGCGCTCATCGCCGAGCATATCGAGCCGCAGGTGGTGGAGATCTTCGGCGACACCCTGGCCGACTGGCGCGATTGCGCCCTGGACTACTGCCAGCGCTGCGAGCGGGCCGGCGAGTCGCTGTTCTGCTACACCGGCGACCCCAGGCCGGTGATCGCCGAGCTGGACCGCCAGGCCGGCCTGCGCTACCTGCACCGGCCGGCCAACCTGGAGGACGTGTTCCTCAAGCTGACCGGGCGCGACCTGCGCGACTGAGCGGCTAGAGCGGCAGGCTGCCGCCCGCCTGCAGCAGCGCGGTGGCCTCGGCGGCCGGGATCGGCCTGGAGAGGTGGTAGCCCTGGGCGCTGTCGCAGCCCATCTCGCGCAGCAGGTGCAACTGTTCCACGGTCTCCACCCCCTCGGCCAGCACGCGCAGGCCGAGCTCGTGGCCGAGCGCCACGGTGGCCCGGACGATGGCGCGGTCGCTGACGTCGTCGACGATGTCGCGCACGAAAGCGGCGTCCACCTTGAGCACCGAGATGGGCAACTGCTTCAACCGGGCCAGGGACGAGTGGCCGGTACCGAAGTCGTCGATGTACAGCTTCACGCCGAGGTCGCGCAGCTGGCTCAGCTTGGCGAGCACGCCGGCCGGCTGCTCCATGATCGCCGTCTCGGTGATCTCCAGGCCCAACTGCGCCGCGTCCAGGCCGGTCTCGCGCAGGACCTCGCGCACCAGTTCGCCGAGGCGGTCGCCGGACAGCTGGCTGCCGTCGACGTTGACGCTCACGGCCGCGCCCAGGCCGGCGGCGTGCCAGGCCGCCGCCTGGGCCGCCGCGACGCGCATCACCCAGCGGCCGATGTCGTGCATCATGCCGGCCTCGCTGGCGACGTGCAGGAAGGCCGCCGGAGAAAGCATGCCGCGGCCGGGATGGCGCCAGCGCAGCAGGGCCTCGAAGGCCAGGATGCGGCCGCTGCCGAGTTCGACCTTGGGTTGGTAATGCAGGACCAGTTCGTCCTCGGCCAGCGCCCGGCGCAGTTCCGCCTCCAGGACCAGGCGCTCGGCCGCGTCGCGGGCCAGGGACGGGTTGGAGAAACGGTAGGTGTTGCCGCCTGCCTGCTTGGCCAAATACATCGAGGCGTCGGCGTGGCGCAGCAGGGTGGGCACGTCGACACCGTCGTCGGGGTACAGGCTGATGCCGACCGAGCCGCCGACGTAGACGCTGTGGCCCTGCACCGCGAAGGCCGGGCGCAGGGCGGCGATCAGCTTGTCGGCGACCTGGGCGGCGTCGCGGCCGTCGCCCAGATCCTCGACCAGGATGACGAATTCGTCGCCGCCCTGGCGCGCCAGGGTGTCTTCCTCGCGGATGCAGGCGGTCAGGCGGGCCGCGCAGTCGACCAGCAGGCGGTCGCCGGCGTCGTGGCCGAGGCTGTCGTTGACCTGCTTGAAGCGATCCAGGTCCATGAACATCACGGCCAGGTGGCGGCGGTTGCGGGCGGCGCGCGCGATGGCGTGTTCGAGGCGGTCGCCGAACAGGGCCCGGTTGGGCAACCCGGTGAGCTGGTCGTGGTGGGCCAGGAAGTCCAGCTTGGCCTCTTTCTCCTTGATGTCCGAGATGTCGTTGAACACCGCCACGTAGCTGGTCGCCCGGCCCTCGTCGTCGAGGATCGCGGCGATCGACAGCCAGGCCGGGAACAGGCTGCCGTTCTTGCGCCGGTTGTACACCTCGCCCTGCCAGTAGCCGGTCTCCGCGATGCTGGCCCACATGGCGCGGAAGAACTCCGGCGTATGCCGGCCGGAACGCAGCAGCTTGGGTTCCATGCCGACGATGTCGGATTCCGTGTAGCCGGTCATGCGGGTGAAGGCGTGGTTGACCGCGACGACCCGGTTGCGGGCGTCGGTGATCATCACGCCCTCGACCGTCTGGTTGATGGCGGCGTCGCTCTGGCGCAGCTTGGATTCCACCGCCAGGCGCTCGCGGATGTCGCTGAACACGGTCACCACGCCGGATATCTCGCCCAGCTCGCGGATCGGCGAGGCGGTGACCTCGACCGGCACCGTGGTGCCGTCCTTGCACCGGAAGGTCTCGGCGCTGCTCACGTAGTTGCCGCCGTTCAGGGTGACGCGGACGATCGGGCAGTCGGCGGCCGGTACCGCCATGTGGTCGCTCTCCAGGTGCAGCAGGTCGTGCGCGTGCTGGCCGACCAGTTCGTCGGGACGGTAGCCGAGTATCGCCTGCACCGCCGGGTTGGCGTAGGTGACGACGCCGGCCCGGTCGATCACGTAGATGCCCTTGCCGACGTGTTCGCTGATCGCCCGCATGCGGGAGCGGGCGCGCAGGCCGGAGACGCCGAGGAAGCCGAGGCCGAGCACGGACAGGGCGCCGAACAGGAAGGTGCCGGACAGGAACGCCACCCGGCTGACCTGGCCGACGTCCGGGCCGTAGGCCACCACGTAGGCGGCCAGCGCGCCGCCGGCCTCGCGGACGGGCAGGAAGTTGACCAGGTAGCAGTCGTCCAGCGCCAGGCAGGCGTGCCGCGAGAACTCGGCGCCGGTCGCCATGCCGGCGGCCACGGCGGCATCGCCGCCGATCACCCGTTCGAGCCGGCCGGCGTAGCCGGGCAAGGGCTCGGCGGCCTCGCCGAAGAGCGGGTGGACGAGGTCCTCGGTCAGGTAGCCGTCGTTGATCGGCGAGACCAGGTACATCGACTTCATCAGGGCCAGCATGCCGGACCGGTCCTCGCCCGAGGCCAGGGCCTGGGCCAGTTCGTCCCGGCGCAGCAGGAAGCGGACCGTGGTGCCTTCCGGCAGCGTCTTGCCCATCAGGCGCCGGATGGCGGTGAACGACAGGCTGATTTCCATGGCGCCGGCGACCCGCTCGCCGGTGTACACCGGATAGACGAAGCGGAAGCCGCTGAACACGCGGCCGTATTCGAAGCCGGTGCGCGGCTGCCCGGTGGCCAGGACCGAGGCGACCAGGGGGCGCAAGTCGGCGATCTTGTCGCCGTACAGGTCGGGCGCGTGCATGCGCAGGCGGGAATAGCCCTCCCGGTCGATGAAGTGGAGCTGGCGCACCTGCTTGGCGCGCAGGGACTCGTACATCGGGTACAGCCGGCGGTAGAGCAGGCCGGCCGCGTCCGGCCGGCGGCCGAACAGGTCGTGGACCAGGTCCGCGTTGCCGGCGTCCTGGAGCAGCCAGCGCGCCGTCACGTCGGCGAATTCGTTGTAGCCTTGCAGCACGCCGGCGTACGCCGCCATGGCCTGGGCCGCGCCGATATCCAGGCGCTGACCGACCTGGCGCAGGTAGAGGCCGTACAGCAGGCCGGCCAGGGCGAGCACCGCCGCGGCCAGCCAGGTGATGAGCTTCCTCTCGGCGCCGAGCATCGTTCTAGCGGATCGAGAGCATGCCCGGGATCGGCGCTACCGTCTCCAGGTTGCGGCGCACCTCCTCGTAGAGCTCCTCCTGGACCGGCACCGTGCCGCGCTGGATCAGGCCGCCCCATTCGGCCCGCGCAGCCGGGTCCGCGGCCAGCATGGCGGCCCGGATGGCACGCCGTTTCGCGACCGACAGGCGGCGGCTGTTGGCAACCAGGACGAAGGCCGGGAACGGCCCGGCCTCGGCGATCACGGTCAGGCCCAGATGGGCATAGCGGTCGGCCAGGTTGCGCTTCACCCCGGCGACGTCGTAGCGGCCCTGGAGGACGCCGAGCGCCGCCTTGGTGTGGTCGTCGGCGTATTCGAAGCGGTTGCCGTCGCGGTCCGGCGCCAGGCCGACGCGCTTGAGCATGAGCGCAACGGCGAAATAGCCGCAGGTCGACTCCGGCTGGGTGAGGCCGATGCGCTTGTCCCGGATGTCCCGCAGGGTCAGCTTGCCGGCCGGCCCGAAGCTCACCAGGGCGCAGTGGTAGTCGGCCTTGCCGTCGCTCTCGAGAAACTCGACCAAGGCCTCGAAGCCGCCCTTGCGGCCGGAAATCTCGGCATAGGGGAGCGGCCCGAGGACGGCGAGGTCGACCTTGTCGTCGACCAGGGCGGCGAGCAGGTCGTGGTACTGCTCGTAGTAGACCCAGCGATAGTCGTCGCCGGTTTTGGCCGCCAGGTAGTCGAGCATGGGCAGGTACTGGGTGCGCAACGTCTTCTCGTCCACCAGCGGCAGGGGCGCGAAGCGTATCGTGTCCGCTTGCGCGCAGGCCCCCAGCCACAACGCAACCAGCCATGCCCAGCGCATATCGTCCCTTTCGATTTTCTATCCCGCTATTGTAGGCATTTATACTCCGTCGTGCCGGACACGGCCGCGCCCGGGAAATCATGGATAATCCGGCCAACGCCCACCCACCGACGCCCTCCGCCCATGCACTTCTTCCCGGTCTGGCACCGCAACTACCTGGTCTGGAGGAAGCTCGCCATCCCGGCCATCCTGGGCAACCTGGCCGATCCCCTGCTCTACATGCTCGGCCTCGGCTACGGCCTCGGCCAGTTCCTGGGCGACATCGGCGGCGTCCCCTACCTGAACTTCCTGGCCGCCGGCACCCTGGCCTACAGCGTCATGAACAGCGCCACCTTCGAGACCCTGTACTCGTCGTTCTCGCGCATGCACGTGCAGAAGACCTGGGACGCCATCCTCAACACGCCGTTGTCGCTCACCGACGTCCTGCTCGGGGAATGGCTGTGGGCGGCCTCCAAGAGCCTGCTCTCCGGCCTCGCCATCCTGGCGGTGATCTGGGCGCTCGGCCTCTACGCCGACTTCGCCCTCACGCTCTGGCTGCTGCCGGTCATCGTCCTCACCGGCCTGTGCTTCTCCGGGCTGGGCCTGATGGTCAACTCGGTGGCGCCCAACTACGACTTCTTCATGTACTACTTCACCCTGATCATCACGCCCATGGTGCTGCTGTCCGGGGTGTTCTACCCGCCCGACGCCCTGCCCGGCTGGCTGGCCGCCTTCGCCGCCGCCCTGCCGCTCACCCACGCCATCGAACTGGCGCGCCCCCTGGCGCTCGGCCACGTGCCCTCCCTGGCCTGGCTGCACGGCGGGGTCCTGCTCGCCTATGGCAGCGCCGGCCTGGCCGCCGGCCTGCACCTGACCCGGCGGCGCCTGCTGCGCTGACGGCCGTTGCCGGCGGCGCGGCAGTTTGCTATCAAACGGAGATGAACCGCCTGCTCCTCTACCTGGTGCCGGACAAACAGGCCAGCCTGCTGGCGGGGGCGTTGTCGGCCATCGCCTTCCTGCTCGGCCTGATCGACATGGCGAGCCGCGACTTCGAGTCCGCGCGCATCCACCTGCACCTGTCGGTGGCCATCATGGCCTTCCTGTTCGTGCTCCGCTTCGTCAGCCTGCGCGCCACCTACCGGGTCGCAGAAAACGCCCAGGCGCAGTTGCGCCGGCACATCCGCGCGGTGAACGCGGCGCCGCGCCCGCGCGAGCGGACGGAAGCGGAGAAGCTGGCCCAGGAAAAGGCCGAGATGGCCGACCTAGCCGACCAGCTCAAGCAGGCGCTCAGCCACATCGCGCCCGACTCGCCGGTGCGGCCCAAGTACGAGGCCACCCTGGAGCTGATGGCCCGGATCGCCTCCCGGTAGCCGGCCGGCGTTCAGCCGGCCCGGTAGTCGAGGTGGCCGTCGATCACCGTGTAGCGCACCCGGCCCTGCAGCTCCATGCCCAGGAAGGGCGAGTTCTTGCCCAGGCTGGCCAGGCTCTTGGTGCTCACGGTCCAGGGCGCATCGGGGTCGAACAGGCACAGGTCGGCCGGCTTGCCGGCACCGATCCGGCCGCCGTCGACGCCCAGGATGTCGGCCGGCTTGCGGGTGACGCGGTCGAGCGACTCGGCCAGCGACAGGCCCGCCTCGGCACCCCACTTCAGGGTCAGCGGCAGGAGCAGCTCCACTCCCGTGGCGCCGGCCTCCGATTCCTGGAACGGCTTTTCCTTGGCATCGGCGTCCACCGGCGCATGGTCCGAGCAGATGCAATCGATGGTGCCGTCGAGCAGGGCGGCCCGGAGGGCATCGCGGTCGCGCTGGCTGCGCAGGGGCGGCACCAGGTGGCAGTTGGCGTTGAAGTCGGCGGTGTCGAGCTCGGACAGGTGGACGTGGTGGACGCCGACGTCGCAGGTCACCGGCAGGCCGTCCGCCTTGGCCTTGCGCACCATCTCGACGCCGGCCCGGCTGGACAGCCGGCACAGGTGCACGCGCGCCTTGGTCTCGCGCACCAGGAGCAGGATGGTCTGCAGGGCCACGGTCTCGGCCGGCACCGGGATGGCCGGCAGGCCGTAGCGCGCCGAGACGACGCCGTCGTGGACGACGCCGCTGCGGGCCAGGTGGAAATCCTGCGGCCGCAGCCAGAGCGGATAGCCGAAGGTGTAGGCATATTCCATGGCCCGCAGCAGGACCATGGTGTCGACGATGGGATCGTCGGCCTGGCTGAAGGCGACGCAGCCGGCCTCGGACAGCTCGGCCATCTCGGTCAGGCGCTCGCCCTTGAGCTTCCAGGTCAGGGCGCCGATCGGGTAGACGCGCGGGCCGGGACTGTTCTTGGCCCGGAACTTGAGCATCTCGACCAGGCCCGGCTCGTCCAGGGGCGGGTCGGTATCGGGCGGGCAGGCCAGCGAGGTAATGCCGCCCACGGCGGCGGCGTGCATCTCGGACTCCAGGGTGGCCATGTATTCCAGGCCCGGCTCGCGCAGGCGCACCGACAGGTCCACCAGGCCGGGGGCCACCACCAGGCCGGAGGCGTCGACCTCGGCATTGGCGTGGAAATCGGCCGGCGCCGCACCCAGGGCGACGATCCGTCCGGCGGCGATGTAGATGTCCCGGACGGCGTCCAGCCCGCTCGCCGGATCGATGACGCGGCCGTTGCTGATCTTGATCTTCATGCGTTGCTCCCCGTCACCATGCTCATCACCGCCATGCGCACGGCAATGCCGAAGGTCACCTGCGGCAGGATGACCGAATGCTTGCCGTCGGCCACCCCGGAATCGATCTCGACGCCCCGGTTCATCGGCCCCGGGTGCATGACGATGGCGTCCGGCCTGGCCAGCTTGAGCTTGTCCTCGGTCAGGCCCCAGAACTTGTAGTACTCGCCCGCCGAGGGCAGGAGGGCGCCCTGCATGCGCTCGTTCTGCAGGCGCAGCATGATGATCACGTCGCAGTCCTTCACGCCGGTCTCCATCTTGTGGTGCACGTGCACCCCCATGCTCTCGACGTCGCGCGGCAACAGGGTCTTGGGGGCCACGACGCGGATTTCCGGGCAGCCCAGGATGGACAGGGCATGGATCTGGGAGCGCGCCACGCGGGAATGCAGGACGTCGCCGACGATGGCCACGCGCAGGTTGTGGAAGCCGCCCTTGTAGTGGCGGATGGTGTACATGTCCAGGAGGCCCTGGGTCGGGTGCGCGCAGCGGCCGTCGCCGGCGTTGACCACCGAGATGTGCGGGGCGACGTGGCGGGCGATCAGGTGCGGGGCGCCGCTGGAGGCGTGGCGGACCACGAACATGTCGGCCTGCATGGCGGACAGGTTGGCCACCGTGTCGAGCAGGGTCTCGCCCTTGTTGGTCGCCGAGGTGGCGATGTTCAGGTTGATGACGTCGGCCGACAGGCGCTTGGCGGCGATCTCGAAGGTGGTGCGGGTGCGGGTGGAGTTCTCGAAGAACAGGTTGAACACCGCCTTGCCGCGCAGGAGCGGCACCTTCTTGATCTCGCGCTCGCCGACCGAGACGAAGGATTCGGCGGTGTCGAGGATCTGGGTCAGGATGCGCGCCGGCAGGCCTTCCAGGGTGAGCAGGTGGCGCAGCCTGCCGTCCTCGGTCAATTGCAGGTTGGCGCTCACTTGGCCTCCTCCTTCAACACCAGATCGAATCGTCCCTCGGCGTCGCGGACCAGGCAGATGTGCTGGCCCAGGTCCAGGGTCGCGCCCGTGTAGTGCGCGCAGATGGGCAGCTCGCGGCCGCCGCGGTCGACCAGGACGGCGAGCCGGATGCGGTTCGGCCGGCCGTAGTCGAACACCAGGTTCATGGCCGCCCGGATCGTGCGGCCGGTGTAGAGGACGTCGTCGACCAGCAGGATGTTGCGGCCCTCGACGTCGAACGGGATGCTGGACGGCTTGACCTGCGGGTGCAGGCCGATGCGCGAGAAGTCGTCACGGTAGAAGGCGATGTCGAGGACCCCGCAGGGGATGTCGCCGCCCAGCCGTTCGGCGAGCGCCTCCATCACCCAGACGCCGCCGGTATGGATGCCGAGCATCGCGGTATTGGGCATGAGATTGGGCCGGATCTGCTCGGCCAATGCGTCGATGAGTTGGTTCGGATCGGGTAGGTTCATGGCTGATTCGCAAAATGGTCCTGCAGGATTTCCTGGGCGGCCAGGCTATCGACCGCCGCCTTGTCGGCGCGAACCGGGTGGCCCGCCTCGCGCAGCCGGCGCTCGGCCTCGACCGAGGTCAGACGCTCGTCGACCAGCGCCACGGGCAGGCCGAAGCGGCCGTTCAGCTGGTTGGCGAAACGCCGGCAGCGCCGGGTCAAATCGTGTTCCTGGCCGTCCAGGCCGAGGGCCAGGCCGACCACCAGTTGCACCGGTCGCCACTCGCCGATCAGGACGCCGATGCGCGCGAAGCGCGGCGCGTTGGCCTCCTCGGCGATGGTTTCCAGGGGATGCGCCAGGCGCGTCTCCCACTCCCCCACCGCGACACCGATGCGCTTCTCGCCGAAATCGAAGGCCAGCACGGCGCCCTTCATCGCGGCAGCGCTGGTGGCCATCAGGCGTGGCCGGCCTCTTCCGAGAGCATGGAGGGGTCGATGCCGAGCGACTGCAGGGCGGCGTGGAAGCGCTCCTCGGGCGGCAGCTCGAAGATCAGGGCGGGGTCGGCCGGCACGGTCAGCCAGGCGTTCTGCTTGATCTCGTTCTCCAACTGGCCCGGCCCCCAGCCCGCGTAGCCGAGGGCGACGATGATCTGTTCCGGGCCGGCGCCGTGGCCGGCCGCCTCCAGGATGTCCTTGGAGGTGGTCAGGCCGACCTCGTCGTTCACCGTCAGGGTGGAATTCCAATGCCCGACCGGCCGGTGCAGGACGAAGCCGCGCTCGACCTGCACCGGGCCGCCGAAATAGGCCGGCGCGTCCTTCAGGCGTTCGTCCTCGAGGGCGATGCCGATCTGCTCGAACAGCTTGTCCAGGCTGAGGTCGATGGGCCGGTTCACGACGACGCCCAGCGCCCCGTCCGCGTTGTGGTCGCAGATGTAGGTCAGGGCCCCGGCGAAATTGGGGTCCGTCATGTTGGGCATGGCGATCAGGAAGTGATCGGTGAAGTTGGCGTTGTCCATGGACGCGGATTGTACCTCTCGAAAGCGAGCCTAAACATGAAGATAAAATAGCCCGGATGAACGCCTCACTGGTCTGGTTCCGCCGCGACTTGCGCCTCGACGACCACGCCGCCCTGCACGCCGCGCTGGCGGCCGGGGGGCCGGTCCACTGCGCCTTCGTTTTCGACACCGACATCCTGGCCGGCCTGAGCGAACGCGCCGACCGCCGGGTGAGCTTCATCCACGCCCGCGTCGCCGAGCTCCGGGCCGCCCTGGCGGAGCGGGGCGGCGGCCTGCACGTCCTGCACGGCCCGGCCCGCCGGGTCCTGCCCGAGCTGGCGCGCCGGCTCGGCGTCGCCGAGGTCCATGCCGCGCGCGACTACGAGCCGTACGCCCGCCGGCGCGACGACGCGGTCGCCGAAGAACTGGCCGGCCAGGGGCAACGCCTGCACCTGCACAAGGACCAGGTGATCTTCGAGGCCGACGAGCTGGTCGGCGCCAGCGGCCGCCCCTACCGCGTCTTCGGCCCCTACCGGCGCGCCTGGCTGGCACGCCTGACGGCCGCCGACCTGGCACCCTGGCCGAGCGCCGCCGGCCGCCTGGCACCGGCACCGGACGGCCGCCTGCCCGAGCTGGCCGAACTGGGCTTCCGGCCGGCCGACCCCGGCCTGCCCCCGCCACCGTGCTCTGGCACGACTTCCGTACCCGCATCGGGCGCTACCACGTCGAGCGCGACTACCCCGCCCTGGCAGCCACCTCCGGCCTCTCGGCCCACCTGCGCTTCGGCACCCTGTCGATCCGCGAGCTGGTCCGCTACGCCCGCGCCGACGCAGGCGAGGGCGCCCAGGCCTGGCTGGCCGAGCTGATCTGGCGCGAGTTCTACCAGATGCTGCTCTGGCACTACCCGGACACCGTCGAGCATGCCTTCCTGGCCAACCTGGACGCCCTCCCCTGGCCCAACCCGCCCGGCCATTTCGCGGCCTGGACCGAGGCACGCACCGGCTACCCGATCGTCGACGCGGCCATGCGCGAGCTGGCCCGGACCGGCCGCCTGCACAACCGCCTGCGCATGGTCACGGCCTCGTTCCTGGTCAAGGACCTGCATTGCGACTGGCGCCAGGGCGAACGCTGGTTCGCCAGCCAGCTGCTCGACTACGACCAGGCCGCCAACGTCGGCAACTGGCAGTGGTGCGCCTCCACCGGCACCGACGCGCAACCCTGGTTCCGCCTCTTCAACCCGGTCAGCCAGTCCGAGCGTTTCGATCCGGACGGGACCTACATCCGGCGCTGGCTGCCCGAGCTGGCCGGCATTCCGGCCCGCCACATCCACGCCCCCTGGACCCTGCCGGCCGGGCAGGCGGCCCGCCTCGACTATCCGCCCCCGATCGTCGACCACGGCCGCGCCCGCGCCGCCACCCTGGCGTTGTACAAATCATGCCGGTGAGCGTCGAACTGCGCCCGCACCCGGATACGGCCGGCCCGGCAGGGGTCCGGCTCACCGTCGCGGTCGCCCGGGAGGCCGACGGCGCGCTGGTCCTGAGCTATCGCCTGGCCGGCGACCTCGCCGCCCTGGCCATCCCGGCGCCGGCCGCGCCGGAACGCCGCGACGGCCTCTGGCGCCACACCTGCTGCGAGGCCTTCGTCATGGCCGGCGACGGCCCGGCCTATCGGGAATTCAACTTCGCCCCGTCCGCGAGCTGGGCCGCCTACGCCTTCACCGCCTACCGGGCAGGCGGCCGCGATCTCGCCATGCCGGCACCGGACATTGCCTGCCGGACCCGCGCGGACGGCTTCGAGCTGAGCGCTCGCTTACCCGGGATCGCCCTGCCGGGTGGGCGCCTGCGCCTGGGCCTGAGCACGGTGGTCGAGGATGCGGCTGGACGAGTCGGCTACTGGGCGTTGCGCCATGCGCCCGGCAAACCCGACTTCCATCACCCGGATAGCTTCGCCCTGGAACTACCCGGATCATGACATCGAAGCCCGACGTCGTGCCGGCGTTTCCGCTATCCTTGACAGACAAATCCTTTGTCGAATAAGCAATGCCCACTGTCCTGCGATTGCTCAACTGGCGCTTTCATTTTTATTCGGACGAAGGTCAGGAGCCACCCCATATCCACGTCAGGACACCGGATGGCGAATGCAAATTCTGGCTCTCTCCTGTACGGCTCGCCCGAGTCGACGGCGTGAAACCGGCGGAAGTCCGGCGTATCGAATGCGCAGTGATGGAACATGAAGCGTTATTGATGGAGAAATGGCATGAACACGGCCGCGCTTGATCTCGACCCCCGCGCCATCAGGGCCTGGATTTCGAACCGAATGATCTTCGTCGAATTGACCGACGGCCGGCAGATCGGTTTCCCGGCCGCCCGTTTCCGGCTGCTCGCGCAAGCGACGGACGCGGAATTGGCGCAAGTGGAACTCTGCTTGAACGGTGCCGCGCTACGCTGGGAAGACCTCGACGAGGACATCACCGTGCGTGGCGTGGTCGAAGGCCGCTTCCAGTTGCCGCTGCCTTTGGCCGTTGCAGCCTAATTGCCGTTTCATCCCGATACGAATAGCGCTTCCGGATATCGCCCTCCGGCGCGGCACATGGTCATTCGCCTTCTAGCCGGCCTGATTGCCGCGGTTGCCTTGTGGTCGGCCATATCCGCCGGGACGAGAACCGGCAGCTACTGGGGCGTTCTGATCGTGCTCGCCGCAGCGGGCGCATTCTTGTTCCTTGAAGCCAGGCCCCGCCGAGGCACTGCCCTTTATGCATTTCAGTATTTGTTCGTTCGCTTGCTGCTCGCCTTGGCGGTCATCGGTCTGGGGATCTTTGCCATTTACCTCGGCCTGTCCGAGCTTGTCGAGCCGCTACAGTTCGGCCGCATCCGGCTTGACCTTGCCAGCCGGGTGATTCGCCAGCTGGTTGGCTCGCCTGGCTTGTCCATACTGTTCTGCGCGATCGGCGCCTGGCTCATATTCAAAGGCTTCCGTATGCTGCCCGGCTCGAGCTTGCGCTCCTCCCATAAATCGTCCAATTAGCGTTCCCGCCATGAAATTCGGCCTCGACCGCCTGCTCGAAGACCCGGCCCTGCGCGCGCCCCTGCAGGGCCGCCGGGTCGCCCTGCTGGCCCATCCCGCCTCGGTGACGGCCGAGCTGACCCACGCCCTGGACGCCCTCGCCGGCCTGCCCGGGATCGAGCTGGCCGCCGCCTTCGGGCCCCAGCACGGCCTGCGCGGCGACAAGCAGGACAACATGATGGAGTCGCCCGACTACCTGGACCCGGTGCACGGCATCCCGGTGTACAGCCTGTACGGCAGCGTGCGGCGGCCGAGCGAGGCCATGCTGGCGAGCTTCGACGTCCTCCTGGTCGACCTCCAGGACCTCGGCTGCCGCATCTACACCTTCATCACCACCCTGCTCTACGTGCTCGAGGCGGCCGCCCGGCACGGCAAGTCGGTGTGGCTGCTGGACCGGCCCAACCCGGCCGGGCGCCCGGTCGAGGGGCTGACCCTGCAGCCGGGCTGGCAGAGCTTCGTCGGGGCCGGCCCGATGCCCATGCGGCACGGCCTCAGCCTGGCCGAGATGGGGCGCTGGTTCGTGCGCGAATACGACCTCGACGTCGACTACCGGGTGGTCGAGATGGCCGGCTGGCAGCCGGACGCGGCGCCGGGCTACGGCTGGCCATTGGCCGAACGGAGCTGGGTCAATCCGAGCCCGAACGCGCCCAACCTGGCGATGGCGCGCTGCTACGCCGGCACCGTGATGCTGGAGGGCACCACCCTGTCGGAGGGCCGCGGCACCACCCGGCCGCTGGAGCTGTTCGGCGCCCCCGACCTGGAACCGCGCCGGCTGATGGCCCGGATGCAGGCCCTGGCGCCGGACTGGCTGGCCGGCTGCCGGCTGCGCGAATGCTGGTTCGAGCCGACCTTCCACAAGCACGCCGGCAGGCTGTGCGCCGGCATCCAGATCCACGTCGAGCACGGCCACTACGACCACCGCGCCTTCCGGCCCTGGCGCCTCATGGCCCTGGCCTTCAAGGCCCTGCGCGACCTGCGCCCGGACTACTCGCTCTGGCGCGACTTCGCCTACGAATACGAGCACGACCGCCTGGCCATCGACCTGATCAACGGCGGCCCGCTGCTCAGGCAGTGGGTGGACGACCCGGCCGCCGAGCCGGGCGACCTGGAACGCCTGGCGACGGCCGACGAAGCGGCCTGGCGGGCCCAGTGCGCCGACCTGTTGCTTTATCCTTGAGCTTTTCATCGAACCGGACGCCGCCATGCCCCTGACCTCCTGGCTCAGCTTCCCGGTCAGCCCCTGGCGGGGCTCGGCCGGCCTGCGCTTCTCCGACCTCAGCGAACAGCAGATACTCAGCCTGGCCATCGCCCTCGAGGAGGAGGACGCGCGCATCTACAACACCTATGCCGAGGTCCTGGCCGAGGAGTTCCCGGACTCCGCCAAGCTGTTCCGGGCCATGGCGGCCGAGGAGGACGGTCACCGCCACCGCCTGATCGAGCTCTACCGCCAGCGCTTCGGCGAGCGCATCCTGCTGATCCGGCGCCAGGACGTGCGCGGCTTCGTCGAACGCAAGCCGGTCTGGCTGATTCGCCCGCTCGACCTCGAGAAGATCCGCGCCCAGGCCGAGATCATGGAGGCCGATTCGCGCCGTTTCTACGCCCAGGCGGCCCGCCACACCACCGACGCGGCGATCCGCCAGCTGCTCGGCGACCTCGCCGCCGAGGAAAGCCGGCACGAGTCCCAGGCGGAACGCCTGGGCGACCGCTTCATCACCCCGGACGCCGTGCACAGCGAGCACCAGACCCAGCGCCGGCTGTTCGTCCTGCAGTTCGTCCAGCCCGGCCTGGCCGGCCTCATGGACGGCTCGGTGTCGACGCTGGCACCCCTGTTCGCGGCCGCCTTCGCCACCCACGACACCTGGAGCACCTTCCTGGTCGGCCTGGCCGCGGCGATCGGCTCCGGCATCAGCATGGCCTTCGCCGAGGCGCTTTCCGACGACGGCGCCCTGACCGGGCGCGGCAGCCCGTTCCTGCGCGGCTGGGTGATCGGCCTGATGACCACCGTGGGCGGCCTCGGCCATGCCCTGCCCTACCTGATCCCCCACTTCGAGCTCGCCACCGCCCTGGCCTTCGCCGTGGTGGCCGTGGAACTGGGCCTGATCGCCTGGATACGCAAGCGCTACATGGACACCCCGTTCGGCCTGGCGGTGCTCCAGGTCGTGGTCGGCGGCCTCCTGGTGTTCGCCCTCGGCATCGCCATCGGCAGTGCCTGAGCGCGCCCTTCAGGCGCCCCCGGCCAGGCCCTCGCGCACGCTCGGGTAGCGCAGGGCATAGCGCAGCTCGGTCTTCAGGCGGCGGTTGGCCATGCGCCTGGACTCGCTCAGGAAGCTGCGCATGGCCGGCGTCACCGCCGCCATCACCTCGGCCCGCGCCAGGCGCGGCGGCCGCGCCACGCCGATGTGGTCGGCGACCACGTCGAACCAGTCGGCCATCTTCAGGCCGCTGTCGTCGACCGCGTTGTAGACGCGGTTGCGGCGGCCCCGGAACAGGGCCGCCACGGCCAGGCCGGCGAGGTCCTCGGCGTGGATGTGGTTGGTGTAGATGTCGTCTTCGGGCAGCAGGGCCGGCAGGCCCTTGCGCACCCGTTCCTCGGGCATGCGGTCGCCGGCGTAGATGCCCGGCGCGCGCAGGATGGCGAGGCCGACGCGGGTGCGCGCGGCCCAGGCGCGCAGGCGCCGCTCGGCGTCCAGGCGGCGGCGCGCGCGGGCGTTGCCGGGGCGCGCCGGCCGGGTCTCCGGCACCGGCGCGCCGGCGCAGTCGCCGTACACGCCGCTGGTGCTGACGTAGATCAGGGTGCGGGGTAAACTTGCCCGCCCCAGCGCCCCGATCAGGCGCCGGGTACGCGGGTCGGCCGCGCCCTCGGGCGGCGGCGGCGCGAAGTGCAGGACGACGTCGGCCAGGCCGGCCAGGCGCGCCAGGCTGGCCCGGTCGTCGAGGTCGCCGGGCACCGGGATCACCCCGGCGGCGCGCAGTTCGGCGGCGCGCTCGGGCGAGCGCAGGAGGCCGTAGACGCGGGCGCGTCCACGCAGCAGGCGGGCGGCGCGCAGGCCGACGTCACCGCAACCGACGATCAGAATTCGCAACATAGCTTTCGCATAAAGGGAACCAAGATGTCTCACCAGGTCACCATCCAACCCAGCGGCCACCAGTTTACCGTGCAGGACGACGAAACCGTGCTGGCGGCCGCCCTGCGGGAAAATTTCGCCCTCCCCTACGGCTGCCGCAACGGCGCCTGCGGGGCCTGCAAGGGCAAGGTGCTGGCAGGCGAGGTCGACTACGGCAGCCACCAGCCGGCCACCCTGACCGCGGACGACAAGGCCAAGGGCATGGCCCTGTTCTGCACAGCCCGGCCGAAGACCGACCTGGTCATCGAGGTGAAGGAGATCGGCGCCGCCAAGGACATCCCGATCAAGACCCTGCCCTGCCGGATCGAGAAGATGGAAAAGCTGGCCGACGACGTCATGGCGCTCTGGCTCAAGCTGCCCAGCAGCGAGCGCCTGCAGTTCCTGCCCGGCCAGTACATCGACTTCCTGCTCAAGGACGGCAAGCAGCGCAGCTTCTCGCTCGCCAATGCGCCCGAAGAGGACCAGCTCCTGGAACTGCACATCCGCCACGTCCCCGGCGGCTTCTTCACCGACCAGGTGTTCGGCACCATGAAGGCCAAGGACATCATGCGCATCAAGGGCCCGCTCGGCAGCTTCTTCCTGCGCGAGTCGGACAAGCCGGCCCTGTTCCTGGCCGGCGGCACCGGCTTCGCGCCGATCAAGAGCATCCTGGCGCACGCCTTCCAGCACGGCATCGGGCGCCAGATGGTGCTGTACTGGGGCGCCAAGTCGCTCGCCGATCTGTATCAGCCGCAACTGCCGGCCGGCTGGCAGCAGGCGCACGACAACTTCCGCTTCATCCCGGTCCTGTCCGAGCCCAAGGCCGCCGACAACTGGCCCGGCCGCACCGGCCACGTGCACCAGGCGGTCCTGGCCGACATCGCCGACCTGTCCGGCTGGCAGGTCTACGCCTGCGGCGCCCCGGCCATGATCGAGGCGGCCAAGCGCGACTTCATGGCCCGGGGACTGCCCGAGGACGAGTTCTACTCGGACGCCTTCTCGTTCCAGTAACGGGGCTCAGGCGGCCGGCGGCGGCAGTTCCGCCGCCGTCTCCGCCTCGGCCAGCCTGGCCTCGGCGGCCTGGCGGGCGGCGGTCAGTTCGCCGGCATCGGTCTTCAACTCGTCCACGTACAGGTGGGCGGTGAGCGCATCGCCCTCGGCCAGGGCGGCATGGGCGGCAACCAGGGCGGCGAGCTGGTCGCCCTCGCGCTTGAAGGCGCTCGCGGCCAGCTTGCGGGCGTGCGCCGGCTGCCCCGACAGGTAGGCGGCGGTGGCGCGGGTGAGTTCGTCGTCGGCCTTGTCGCTGCGCCGGCGGTGGTGCCAGGCACGCACGTCGGCGGGCAGGCTGAGCGCCATGTGGAGCAGCTTGGCGACGGCGTAGAGGGCGACGAACAGGCCCAGCATGGACAGCGCCGCCATCACGAAGGACATCTCCATGCGCCAGGGCGGCATGACGATGATGACGTAGCCCTCGTCGAAACGCGCCGCCAGGGTGAGCGCCACCGCGAGCGCGAACAGGCCGAGCAGCCAGAGCACCGGCCGCATCAGTGGTCTCCCTTGGCCAGGCTGCGCAAGACCTTGAGGCTCTCGTCCAGATTGGCGTTCTGGAGCGCCACCGGCATCGTCTCCAGGGCCTTGAGGTCCTTGTCCATGGCCACGCTGACCGGATCGCTGCGCCGGAAGTAGCGGGCCAGCCACTGCCGCGCCGCGCTCATGTCGGCGTGGAAGGTGGCCTCGTCGCGCTGCAGCACGGCCAGGCGCGCGGAAAGCAGGCGCAGCTTCAGGTTCTCGCGCAGAAAATAGGTCTGCGACGGTGCCAGCAACTCGGTATTCGGATTGTCCAGGCGCCGTATGCGCACCAGCTGCTTGATCTCGGACCAGGTCTCGCGGCCGATCCGGCCCATCCAGTCGACCGGCCCGGTCTCGGGCGCCGGGGCCGGCCGGGCGGCCGTCTCCGGCTCCATCTCCAGCTTGAGCTGGTCGACGCCCAGCAGGAGGGCGTCCAGGCGGCCGTTGATGCCCACGACGTCGGCGGCCGGCAACAGGCGCAGGTGCGCGGCGTCATGGTTGATGGCATCGCGCAGGCGGTCGAACTGCGGCTTCTTCATGCGGACCAGGCGCTGCTCGGCGGCGTCCAGGCCGAGCAGGGCGGCGCGCACGTTGCCGGCCATCTGGAGCTGCTGGTCGGCCAGGAGCAGGGTCTGCTCGATGTCGGCCAGCAGGCGCTCGTCCTGGCTGCGCGCGATGTCCTGGTACATGGCCTCCAGGGCCAGTTGCTGGTTCTGCGTCTCGAGCGCCTTGGTCTCCAGGGCGCCGATGCGGGCGACCACGTTCTCGATGCTGGCGCGCGCCTCCTTGGCGGCGGCCCGGGCCTCCTGGCTGGAGGTGTCGAACTGGCCGATGCGCCGGGCCAGTTGCACCTCGAGGTCCTGCATGCGCATCTGCATGTACCAGAACACCCCGCCCGTGGTGGCGAAGGCCAGGACGGCCAGGATCAGCGCCAGGGGCAGCACCCAGCCGTGCCGGGCCGGCTCGGCGGCGGGCGGCGGCGCGGCGGCCGTTTCGGGAGCGGGGCTATCAGTCATGATGGCGATTGAACCAGTCGATCAGCGCGGAGACAAGCCCGGCGTCGCCGGGCGGGGTGGCGACGACCTCGGCGACGCCCCACTGCCGGGCCGCCTCGGCGATGCGCGCATGCGGCGCGAACAGGGGTGTGGCGCGCAGGCGGCCGGCGCCGGCCTCGCCCAGCATGGCGGCCAGGTTGGCGAACACCTCCCGGCTGGTCACGGTCACCGCCGCGATGCCACCGGCCGCCCAGTCCGCCAGCAGGGCGGCCGGGTCGCCGTCCGGGCGGACGCGCCGGTAGCACTCGGCGTAATCGACCCGGGCGCCGCGCCCGCGCAAGGCGTCGGCGATGAGTTCGCGGCCGCCCTCGCCGCGTATTACCAGGACCCGCTTGCCGGCCACCGCCGCGTAGGCGCCCAGGGCCAGCAGGCTTTCGCTGTCGGCGCCCGCCTCGGCGGCCAGGATCGGGCCGACGCCGAGCCGGGCCAGGGCACGCGCGGTGGCCTGGCCGACCGCGCCTGCGGCGACGCCGGCCGGCCAGCCGCCGTGGCCGGCCAGGATGCCCGGCCAGGCCATCTCAACGCTGGTCGGACTGACGAAGATGGCGTGGTCGTAGCCGGGCAGGGCCGCCAGGGCGTCGGCACAGGCGCCCGGATCGGCGGGCGGGGCGATGGCCAGGGCGGGGAACAGCACCGGCCGGGCGCCCAGCTCGGCGAGCCGCGCGGCCAGGCCGGCCGCCTGGTTGGCCGGCCGGGTGACCAGGATGCCGCGCCCGGCCAGGGGCTGCCCGCCGGCGTCCATCAGTGGCGCTGGATCAGTTCCGCGAGCAGCGTGTCGGCGCCCTGGCCGATCAGGTCGGCGGCGACGCGCTGGCCGAGCGCCTCGGCGTCGGCCAGGTCGGCCTCCGCCTCGGCGTGGTAGAAGCGCACGCCCTCAAGGTCGGCGACGAAGCCGCGCAAGTGCAGACGGCCGTCCGCCTCGACGCAGTAGCCGCCGATCGGGGCCTGGCAGCCGCCCTGCAGCATCCGGCTCATGGCCCGCTCGGCGCCGACGCAGGCGGCCGTGATCGGGTCGTTGAGGGGCGCCAGCAGCTTGGCCACCTCGGCCTGGCCGGCCCGGATCTCGATGCCCAGGGCGCCCTGGCCGACCGCCGGCAGGCTTTCGGCCGGGCTCAGGCAGGCGGCGATGCGCTTGGCGAAGCCCAGGCGCTTGAGGCCGGCCGCAGCCAGGATGATGGCGTCGTACTGGCCCTCGTCGAGCTTGCGCAGGCGGGTGTTGACGTTGCCGCGCAGGGTGTCGACCACCAGGCCGCGATGCTTGGCGCGCAGCTGGGCCTGGCGGCGCAGGCTGGAGGTGCCGACGCGGGCGCCGGGCGGCAGTTCGGCGAGCGACTTGTACTTGTTCGAGACGAAGGCGTCGCGCGGGTCCTCGCGCTTGCCGATGGCAACCAGCTCGAAGCCCTCGGGCAGGTCCATGGGCACGTCCTTCAGGGAATGCACGGCCAGGTGGGCCCGGCCCTCGAACATGGCCTGTTCCAGTTCCTTGACGAACAGGCCCTTGCCGCCGATGCGCGAGAGCGGCGAATCGAGTATCTGGTCGCCCTGGGTGGTCATGCCCAGGAGTTCCACGGCGAGCCCCGGATGCAGGGCCTCGAGGCGGTCGCGGATATGGTGGGCCTGCCAGAGTGCGAGCTGGCTTTCCCGGGTGGCGATGATCAATTTGTGCATAGTGCGCGCGCAGGTGTTGGGAATAGAATTCCGCCAGGAGACGAGGAGATACCGGCATGAAACCGACACTGGCCTGGCTGGGCGCGATTCTAACATGGGCCTCGGCGAGCGCCTGGGCGGCCGGCGGGGTACCGCCGGTGAGCGACCTCAGCCGGGATGCCGAGGCGGCGCGCGCCATCAACGGCGCCATCCTGGTCGTCCTGACCGGCCAGCACTGCGTCTATTGCGAACGGGTGCTGAACAACTTCCTGATCCCGATGAGCGGCAACAAGGACTACCAGGCCAAGGTGGTCATGCGCCGCATGGTGGTCTCCGACGACAGCCCGATCCGCGGCTTCGACGGCAAGCCGAACACGCCGGCGAAGCTCGCCGCCCTGTACGGCTACACCCTGGTGCCGACCGTGCTGCTGCTGGACGGCAAGGGCCGCCTGCTGGCCAAGCCCGTGGTCGGCCTGACCACCGAGGACTACTACGGCATGTACCTGGACGAGGCGATCGACGGCGCCCTGGCGAAGATTCGGGGCCCGGCCCGGGGATCGCTATAATTGCGCCTTTCCCTGCCCCAGACGCATCATGTCCAGCCCCGACAAAACCTGGTCCGAACGCTTCTCCGAGCCCGTCTCGGAACTGGTCAAGCGCTACACCGCCTCGGTCTTCTTCGACCAAAGACTCGCCCGGCATGACATCAAGGGCTCGCTCGCGCACGCCCGGATGCTGGCCCGCCAGGGCATCATCCCGGCCGCGGACCTGGCCGCCATCGAGGACGGCATGGCGACCATCCTGGCCGAGATCGAGCGCGCCGAGTTCGTCTGGAACCTGGACGACGAGGATGTCCACCTCAACATCGAGAAGCGCCTGACGGCGCTCATCGGCGACGCCGGCAAGCGCCTGCACACCGGCCGCTCGCGCAACGACCAGGTGGCCACCGACATCCGCCTCTGGCTGCGCGACGAGATCGACAACGTCATCGGCCTGATCGGCGACTTCCAGCAGTCCCTGCTCGACCTCGCCGAGCGGCACGCCGACACCCCGATGCCCGGTTTCACCCACCTGCAGGTGGCCCAGCCGGTCACTTTCGGCCACCACCTGATGGCCTACGTGGAGATGAGCCGGCGCGACAAGGAACGCCTGCTCGACGCCCGCAAGCGGGTCAACCGCCTGCCCCTGGGCGCCGCCGCCCTGGCCGGCACCAGCTATCCGATCGACCGCGAATCCGTGGCCCGCGAACTGGGCTTCGACGAGGTCTGCGAGAACTCCCTGGACGCCGTCTCCGACCGCGACTTCGCGATCGAATTCACGGCCGCCTGCGCGCTCCTGATGACCCACCTGTCGCGCCTGTCCGAGGAGCTGATCCTGTGGATGAGCCCGCGCTTCGGCTTCATCGACCTGCCCGACCGCTACTGCACCGGCTCGTCGATCATGCCGCAGAAGAAGAACCCGGACGTGCCCGAGCTGGTGCGCGGCAAGACCGGCCGCGTCAACGGCCACCTGGTCGGCCTGCTCACCCTGATGAAGTCGCAGCCCCTGGCCTACAACAAGGACAACCAGGAGGACAAGGAACCCCTGTTCGACACGGTCGACACCGTGGTCGACACCCTGCGTATCTATGCCGACATGCTGGCCGGTTTGAGCGTCAAGGAACACGGCGTGCGCACCGCCAACATGCGCGCCGCGCTGACCCAGGGCTACGCCACCGCCACCGACCTGGCCGACTACCTGGTCAAGAAGGGCCTGCCGTTTCGCGACGCCCACGGCGCCGTGGCCAAGGCGGTGCGCATCGCCGAGACCTCGGGCCGCGACCTGCCGCAACTGAGCCTGGAAGAACTGCGCGAATTCTCGCCCTTGATCGAGGCCGACGTCTTCGAGGTGCTCACCGTGGAGGGCTCCCTGGCCAGCCGCGACCACGTCGGCGGCACCGCGCCGGCGCAGGTGCGTGCGGCGATCCGGCGGGCGCGCGAACGCCGGTGAGCGGGCGGCGGGCGGCTGTCCCGCAACCGCGGCGTCATCGGCCGGCGGCAATAATGGCCTTGCCCGCCCGGGACGTGCCCCCGCCGCGCCCGTTTTAGCTGCCTATAGACGATCCGATGGCCACCTTTGACGAAGCCGCCGGTGCGGCGTCCCGCGCCGGCAACCCGCACCGCAAGATTCCCCACCCCAGGTTCGGCGACCTGGACGGCCTCCTGGCCGGCATCGAGAGCGCGCTCGCCACCGACCGCCCGGTCGGCGGCGCCGCCCTGGTGGAACTGTTCTACCTGTCCGAGATGGACCGCTACGGCATGGTCAGCGCCGACAAGTACCTGGACGAGGCGCACGGCTACCCGCTCAAGAACTTCCGCATCGAGATCAACCGCTGCGTCGCCGCCGTGCGCACCCGGCTGGACAAGGGCGAGGTGCCGGCGGACTGGCACCCGCAGATGCTCAAGCAGCTCGGCATCGCCAAGGACCGACGCTAGCCGCGCCTCAGCGGCCGGCCGCCGCCCGGCTCACCCGATCCAGATAGAGCGCAACCAGCCCGGCCGCCAGGGCCAGGCTGGCGATCCCGGCCAGCCAGAAACCGGCCGCGCCGCGCGCCGGACCGAGCCGGTCGGTGAGGCCGAGCAGCACCCCGCCGCCGAGGCCGAGGCCCCACAGGCTGGTGGTATAGATGACCATCGGGATGGCGGTGCGCTTGTAGCCGCGCAGGGCATTGACGGCGATCGCCTGGACCGTGTCGGCGAGATGATAGGCGGCCACCAGGACGATCAACGGCGCCGCCAGCCGGCGGACCGCCTCGGCCCCGGTGTAGAAGGCGGCAATCCAGGGCGCGCCGAGCCAGAACGCCAGGCTGGTCAAGCCGCCGCACACCAGTCCGAGGCCGAGCCCGCGGCCGCACACCCGGCGGGCGCGTCCCGGCTGGCCGGCGCCCAGGGCCTGGCCGGCCAGGATGGCGCTGGCGTTGCCGATCGAGAGCGGCAACATGAAGGCGAGCGCGGCCAGGTTGGCGGCGATCTGGTGCGCGGCCGAGACGGCCGGGCCGAGCCGGGCGATGAACAGTGCCATGAAGGTGAAGGCGGTGATGTCGGCGATGAAGGTCAGGGCGATCGGCACCCCCAGCTTCAGGTAGGCGGCGATGGCGGCGTAGTCCGGCCGCGCCAGCGGCGCGCCCAGGCGGTAGCCGGCGTAGCGCCGGTTGCCCAGGCAGCCGGCCCAGGCCAGCACGGCGATCAGGCTGATCTCGACCGACGTCGCCACGGCGCAGCCGGGCGCGCCCATGGCCGGCAGGCCGAGGAAGCCGTACATGAACAACGCGTTGAGGGGCGGCTTGAGCGCCAGCGCGACGAGGTTGTAGGCCATCACCGCACGCGGTTCGCCGATGCCGGCGGAGAAGCCGAAGAAGATCCGGAAGGCCATGAAGCCGGGCACGCCCCAGACCGAGGCGTCGAGGTAGGCGCGGACCTTGGCCTCGACGTCGGGACGCAGGTCCGACATGGCCAGGAAGGGCTCCGGATGCATGAGCAACAGGACGGCGACGACACACAGGACGAACGCGATCCACAGGCTCTGATGGACGTCGCGACCGACCTCGGCCGGCCGCCCGGCGCCCTGGCTGTGGGCGATGAGCGCCGGCAGGGCGAACAGCACGCCGGCCAGGGACATCAGGATGGTGACCTGGATCGAGCTGGCGACGCCCACCACGGCCAGGTCCACCGCGGACAAGCGGCCGGCCATGACGGTGTCGATCGCGGCGCTGGCCATGGTGGCGATCTGGGCGACGTAGACCGGCCAGGCCAGGCGAACGAGTTCGCCGGTGAGGGAGGTGGCTTTCATGAGGGCGGAGCGGGGCTGGCGGCGCGCGCGGCCCGCCGCGCCACGCGGGTGCGGGCGCTCAGCGGGACGCCGGCACGGCCGTCAACCGGCCGGGTACATCTTGCCGAGCAGGTCGCGCAGGGCGACGTGGCGGGCCTTCAGGTCCCAGGCCAGCTGGGTCGCGATGACGTGCTGGAAGTGGCAGCCGATGGCCGAGTTCGGCTGGTACAGGAGCAGGAAGGCGGACAGCGGCATGCTCGCCACCTTGACCATCCCGTCGGCACTGTAGTTGGCCATCACCGGCTTGCTGTCGACCAGCGACAGGCCGCCGAAGAACTCGCCCGGCTTGAGGACGCGGATCGCGTAGTAGCGGTTCTCGCGCCCGTAGTAGCCGACCTTCACGGCGCCTTCGAGGAGAAGATGGAAGGCCCGCGCCGGCTTGTCCTGGTACAGGAAGACGTGCGCGTCCGGGTATTCCTCGACGGTCATCGCGCTGGCGATGTGGTCGACATCCTCGGCGGTCATGAAGGCGAAGCCCGGCAAGGTGCTCAGGTAGCGTTTCAGCAGCATCAGCGCACCCCCGCCAGTTTGCGGATGAAGTCGAGCACGCCGCCGTGACGATGCGGCTGCTGGTCGATCGGAATGGACAGGTCGCCGAGCATGAGCAGGCGCCCTTCCGGGTCCAGGACGGGGTCGTTCACCGTGGCGCGCAGGCGCTGCACCTGCATGGCGATGAGCAGGTGGCTGAGCCGGCAGGCGACCTCGGCCTGGCTCTTTATCAGTTCCGTGTAGCGCGCGAACCGCAGCCGCAGCAGGGTGCTCGGCGCCAATGCCGTGACGGTCGAGCAGGCGGCGTCGTTGTGGGTGTAGTAGGCGACTTCGCCAACCCAGTTGCCGGAGGCGATCTCACCCAGGCGGATGGTGTGTTCGCCCAACTCGACGTGGACCTCCAGGCGGCCGTCCAGGACCAGGTACATGGAGTCGGTCGGCTCGCTGTCCTTCAGCAGCGTCTCGCCGGCGCCGACGCCTTGCAGTTCGGCACGCTCGAGCAGCGGCGCGAGGTCGTCGGTGCCGAGCAGGTCGGCCAGCAGGCCGCGGTATTCGGACCAGGGATCGTCGCTCATGGCCGGGCTCCGCCCAACGTCACCTCGCGGCCGGCCTGGGCCGAGGCCATGCCGGACAGGGCGGCATGGAATTCGGCGCCGCTGCGGGTGTCGCGCCAGGCGCCGTCCTGCCAGCGGTAGTGGAAGCCGCCGCTCTTGGCCGCCACCCAGACCTCGCGCAACGGCGTCTGGCGGTTGACGATGATCTTGGAGCCGTCGTCGAACTCGATCTCGAGGATGCCGCCGGCGGCCAGTTCGTAATCCAGGTCGGCCGCCTCCAGGTCTTGTTCCAGGTCGCGGAACAGTGCCTCGGTCGACTGGAGGTATTCGCTTTCGGTCATTCGCCTTCCTCGTGCGTGATAGACTTTTCCAACCCAATTTTAGCCGTATTCCCCATGCGCCTGATCCTCGCCTTGTTGATCGCCGTGCCGCTCGTCGCCGGCTGCGGCAAGAAGGGCTCGCTCTACCTGCCCGACCAGCCCGGACAACCCACCGCCACCCAGCCCGCCCAGCCATGACCCCGTTCAACCGCCGCGCCGGCCTGCTCCATTGCGAGGACGTGGCCCTGGACGCCATCGCCCGCGATTTCGGCACCCCCACCTACGTCTACTCCAGCGCCGGCCTGAGCGCGGCCTACCAGGCCTACGACCAGGCCTTCGCCGGCCATGAGCACCTGATCTGCTATGCCGTGAAGGCCAACTCCAGCCTGGCCATTCTGAACCTGTTCGCCAAGCTGGGCGCCGGCTTCGACATCGTCTCCGGCGGCGAACTCGCGCGCGTCCTGGCCGCCGGCGGCGACCCCGCCAAGGTGGTGTTCTCCGGGGTGGGCAAGACCGCCGCCGAGATGGAAGCGGCGCTGGCCGCCGGCATCCATTGCTTCAACGTCGAATCGGAGAGCGAACTGGCCCGCCTGAACGCGGTCGCCGGCCGGCTCGGCAAGGTCGCCCCGGTGAGCTTCCGGGTCAACCCCAACGTCGACGCCAAGACCCACCCCTACATCGCCACCGGGCTCAAGGAAAACAAGTTCGGCATCGCCTACGACGACGCACCGCGCCTGTACCGGGAAGCGGCCGGACTGGCCAATCTGCGCGTGGTCGGCATCGACTGCCACATCGGCTCCCAGTTGACCGAATCGTCGCCCTTCGGCGAAGCCCTCGACAAGGTGCTCGACCTGGTCGACCGCCTGGCCGCGGACGGCGTCGTACTGGCCCACATCGACCTCGGCGGCGGCCTCGGCGTGCGCTACAAGGACGAGACGCCGCCGGCCATGTCGGAGTACGCCGGCGTCCTGCTCTCGCGCCTGGCCGGACGCACCCAGAAACTGGTCCTGGAACCCGGCCGTTCCCTGGTCGCCAACGCCGGCCTGCTGCTCACCAAGGTGGAATACCTGAAGCATGGCGAGGCCAAGGACTTCGCCATCGTCGACGCCGCGATGAACGACCTCATGCGGCCCTCGCTCTACGACGCCTGGCACGACGTCCAGCCCGTCCGCGAGCGCAGCGCAATCGCACGCCGCTACGAAATCGTCGGACCGGTCTGCGAAAGCGGTGATTTCCTGGCCCGCGAGCGTGACCTGGCCCTGGCCGAAGGGGACCTGCTGGCCCTGCTTTCGGCCGGCGCCTACGGCATGAGCATGAGCTCCAACTACAACACCCGCCCGCGTGCCGCGGAGGTCCTGGTGGCGGGCGGGAACGCCGTCCTGACGCGGCGGCGCGAGCGCGTGGAAGACCTGTTCAGCGACGAAATCGTCCCGGCCTGACAACGTCGGATGTGCGCTGGATAAAAATGCATACACACCCTTGCAGTATTAAGTTTTTTTTGCTCTAGAATGAGTTGCAACACGCAATATCGCGTGGAACCCATTGAGGCACAAGGCTTTCCTGCCTTCATGAACCAAAGGAGTGTGACATGCCCGCTGCTAAATCCACCGCCAAGTCCACAACCAAGGCGAAGGCTGCCGCAAAGCCCGTCGCCGCTGAAGCTGCGGCCGTTCCGGCCGTGACCGCCAAACCCGCCGTCAAGAAGGCTGCTGCGCCCAAGGCCGCCGCCAAGCCCACTGCCGCAAAGAAGGCCGCTGCTCCCAAGGCCGCCGCCAAGCCCGCCGCCGAGAAGAAGGCCGCTGCGCCCAAGGCTGCCGCGAAGCCCGCCGCCAAGAAGGCCGCTGCGCCCAAGGCCGCTGCCAAGCCGGCCGCCGAGAAGAAGGCCGCCGCCCCCAAGGCCGCCGCCAAGCCCGCTGCTGCAAAGAAGGCCGCTGCTCCCAAGGCCGCTGCCAAGCCCGCCGCCGAGAAGAAGGCCGCCGCCCCAAGGCCGCCGCCAAGCCCGCTGCTGCAAAGAAGGCCGCCGCTCCCAAGGCCGCTGCCAAGCCCGCCGCCGAGAAGAAGGCCGCTGCCCCCAAGGCTGCCGCGAAGCCCGCCGCCAAGAAGGCCGCTGCGCCCAAGGCCGCCGCCAAGCCCGCTGCCGCCAAGCCCGCTGCCGCCAAGAAGGCCGCCGCTCCCAAGGCCGCTGCCAAGCCGGCGGCCAAGAAGGCCACCGCAAAGAAGGCCTGACCCACTCCGCGCCGTTGTGCGCCCGGGAGCCCGTCCAGCCATGGACGGGCTCTTTTCGTTCCGGCGCCCGCGGCGGCCCGGGGACTTGCGGGCGGCCGGGGCAAGGCTGGCATAATACCCAACCCGAACGATCAACTATACAGCCGCCGAGGAACCGACATGCGCATCCCCGCTCCGCAGATCTCCTCCTTCAACCCGCCCCGCCGTACCCTCATGGGACCGGGCCCGTCCGACGTGCCGCAACGCATCCTGGAGGCCATGGCGCGGCCGACCATCGGCCACCTCGACCCGGCCTTCTCGACCATGATGGAAGAAACCAAGGCGCTGCTGCGCTACGCCTTCCAGACCGAAAACAAGCTGACCTTCCCGGTTTCCGGGCCCGGCTCGGTTGGCATGGAAATGTGCTTCGTCAACCTGGTTGAACCCGGCGACAAGGTCATCGTCTGCGTCAACGGCGTGTTCGGCGGCCGCATGGTGGAGAACGTCAAGCGCACGGGCGGGATAGCGGTCGTCGTCGAGGACGCCTGGGGTACCCCGGCCGACCCGGCCAAGGTGGCGGCCGCCTTCGCCGCCAACCCGGACGCGAAACTCCTCGCCTTCGTCCACGCCGAGACGTCCACCGGTGCCCAGTCGGATGCCGCCGCCCTGGCCGCGGTCGCGGGCCGGCACGGCGCGCTCACCATCATGGACTGCGTCACCTCCCTGGCCGGCACGCCGGTGCTGGTCGACGAGTGGGGCATCGACGCCGCCTACTCGGGCAGCCAGAAATGCCTGTCCTGCACGCCCGGGATCGCGCCGGTCACCTTCGGCGAGCGTGCCGTCGCCAAGGTCCGGGCGCGCAAGACGCCGGTGCAGAGCTGGTTCATGGACCTCAACCTGGTGCTCGGCTACTGGAGCGGCGAAGGCAAGCGCACCTACCACCACACCGCGCCGATCAACCCGCTCTATGGCTTGCATGAAGCATTGCGGATGCTGGCCGAGGAAGGCCTGGAGGCCGCCTGGGCGCGCCACCGCGCCATGCACGAAAAGCTGCGCGACGGTCTCGAGACCCTGGGCCTCGGCTTCGTGGTCGCGGAAGCCGCCCGCCTGCCGCAACTCAACTCGGTCTACATCCCCGCGGGCGTCGACGATGGCGCCGCGCGCAGCCGGCTGATCAACGAGTTCAACCTCGAGATCGGCGCCGGCCTGGGTGCCCTGTCCGGCAAGATCTGGCGCATCGGCCTGATGGGCTACAGCGCCCGCCAAGGTAACGTGGACTACTGCCTGAAGGCGGTCAAGGCCGTCGTCGGCTAGGCGGGCGCCGGCCTGACCGGCACCTCCACCGGGCGCCCGCTCGCCGGATGACCGGCAAACGCTTGAATAGTTGAGTTCTTTACTATACTAAGCGAGCCGCGGCCACTCACGGGGAGGTGTTCAAGTGATCGACGTCAGCATCCATACCGATGCGCTGTGCGACTCCAGCCAGCTCACGCTCGAGGCCATCGACCTGGTGCGCAACCGGTTGCCGCGGGAGTCCTATCCGCAGCAGACCATCGAGCGCTACCCGCGCATCGTCAACATGACGGCCCTGCTCTGGGACGAACCGGCGGGGTTCCGGCAGTACTACGACGAACTGCTCAACGATGAGCGCGGCGATCGCCAGGGCTTCCCCTTCGAGGTCCTGGTGGAACTCACCAACCTGCGCGAGGCGCACGAGCATAGCCACCCCGAGAAGCGCGGCCAGATCGAGTACCGCCTCGACGCGCTCGGCCGACGCATCTGAACGCGACGACCGAATGAACTTAGGCGCCGGTACGGCGCTCCATATCGCTACCCGAACTGAAACCGGAGAGGTGCGGACATGGACGACACACCCGATGCCGAAATCGACGCGGCAAACGCCAAGCTGGAGGACGGCGCCGTCGTCGCCGACCTGATCGTCAAGGACTCCCGGCAAACCCGCCACGTCGTCCCGGTCACCTGGCGCCCCGGGCATGAGGACGACTGGACCTGGCAGGGCGAGGAGACCTGGCTGCAGACCGAGCGCTACGCCGAACACATGGGCATGGATCCGGCCCGCCTGGTGGCGTTGGCCGCCCGCGCCGTGAAGGACGCGGTGCTCGGGCCGCTCCTGCGCCCCGCCTAGCCGGCCGACAGCCGGGTGGCCGGTGCGCCGGCCCGCTTGCGCCACCACCAGACCAGGCGCAGGCCCAGCAGCACGGCCAAGACGGCCGCGTAGACGGCCGGCTGGGTGATGTCCCGCTTGACCAGCCACCAGTAGTGCAGCACCGCCAGGACGGCGGCCGGATAGACCAGCTTGTGCAGGCGCGACCAGTTGCGCTTGAGCGCGCGCACGGCGCGGTCGTTCGAGGTCGCCGCCAGGGGCACCAGGAGCAGGAAGGCGGTCATGCCGGCGGTGATGAACGGCCGCTTGGTGATGTCCTTGAGGATGTCCGGCCAGTCGAAGAACTGGTCCAGCCAAAGGTAGGTGGTCAGGTGCAGGACGCCGTAGAAGAAGGCGAACAGGCCGAGCATGCGCCGATAACGCAGCCAGTGGCCCTGGCCGGTCAGGCGGCGCAGCGGGGTGACCGCCAGGGTGACCAGCAGGAAGCTCAGCGTCCAGGTGCCGAGCGAGCGGGTGACGAACTCGATCGGGTTGGCGCCCAGGCCGTGGCCGAGGCCGAGCCCGACCAGGCGCGCCAGGGGCAGCAGGCAGGCCAGGAACAGCCAGGTCTTGGGATTGCGCCACATCAGAAGTACCGGCGCAGGTCCATGCCGGTGTACAGGCTGGCGACCTGGTCGCCGTAGCCGTTGAACATCAGCGTCTTGCGCTTGAAGAACTCGCCGATGCGGCGCTCGCGCGCCTGGCTCCAGCGCGGGTGGTCGACCTCCGGATTGACGTTGGAATAGAAGCCGTACTCGCCCGGCGCCGCCCGGTTCCAGGCCGTGGCCGGCGGCTTCTCGACCAGGCGGATGCGGACGATCGACTTGGCGCTCTTGAAGCCGTACTTCCAGGGCACCACGAGGCGGATGGGGGCGCCGTTCTGGTTCGGCAGCTCGCGCCCGTAGATGCCCACCGACAGCAGCGTGAGCGGATGCATGGCCTCGTCCAGGCGCAGGCCCTCGGCGTAGGGCCAGTCGAGTACCGGCCAGCGCTGGCCGGGCATCTGCTTGGGATCGTACAGGCTGGCGAACTCGACGTACTTGGCCCGGCCGGTGGGCTGCGCCTGCTTGAGCAGCTCGCCGAGCGGGAAACCCAGCCAGGGGATGACCATCGACCAACCCTCGACGCAACGCATGCGGTAGATGCGCTCCTCGAGCGGGAAGGCCTTGGTCAGGGCGTCGATGTCCCAGGTGCGCGGCTTCAGGCAGGCCCCCTCCACGCTCACCGTCCAGGGCCGCGTGCGCAGGCTGCCGGCGTTCTTGGCGGGGTCGTCCTTGCCGGTGCCGAACTCGTAGAAGTTGTTGTAGGTGGTGACCTCCTCCCAGGTGTTGGGCGACTCGTCGCGCCCCCAGGCGGTCTTCTTCCAGGCCGGCAGGGCGGCCTGCGCGGGCAGGGCGGCGTAGAGGGCCAGGGCCAGCGAACCTTTAAGGAACTCGCGGCGTCTTTCGTATACGCTCTCGGGCGTGATTTCGGTCGGTAGAATGCGCGGCGTGGATTCGGTGGCCATGGTGACACTCCTCTCGTGGTTGCCCATTGGTCGCGGCGGCAATGAAAACCTGACACCCCTGCGTTGAAATAATTCCTGCGAGACCATTGCATGCGGCTTGTTCTGAAACTCGTGGTCGTCGCCGCGGTCCTGGCCGTCGGCTTCTACCTATACCAGCGACCGGGCGGCGACGCCAACGCCGGGGCGAAGAAGGACGCCGGCCCGGTGCCCATCCTGGCCGCGCACGCCGAACGCGCCGACCTGCCCGTGGTGGTCGACCTGGTCGGCCGCGGCGAGGCCTACGAATCGGTCTCGGTGAAGGCGCGGGTCGACGGCCAGGTGCAGAGCGTACCCTTCCGGGAGGGCCAGCACGTGCACACCGGCGAGCTCCTCGTCCGTCTCGACCCGGCCGACTTCGACGCCCGCCTGCGCCAGGCCGAGGCCGACCTGGCGCGCGACCAGGCGCAGTTGCAGAAGGCCCGCGCCGACGTCGTCCGCTACCAGGCCCTGCGCGACCAGGGCTTCGTCTCGGCCGAGAAACTGACCGACCTGAACGCCGCCCTGGCCGCCGCCGAGGCGACCGTGCAGGCCGACCGGGCGGCCGCCGACCTGGCCCGCCTGCAACGCGCCTACGCCACCGTGCGGGCGCCCATCGACGGCGTGGTCGGCGCCCGCCTGGTGTTCCCGGGCACGGCGGTGAAGAACAACGACACCGTCCTGGCCGTGATCAACCGCATGCAGCCGCTCCTGGTCAGCTTCGCCCTCCCGGAACGCCATGTCGCCGCCCTGCGCGCGGCCATGGCACGCGGCCCGGTCGGCGCCGCCGTCGCCACCCCGGACCAGGCCGGCCCGGCGCATACGGCGACGGTCCACTTCCTCGACAACGCGGTCGATCCCGGCACCGGCACCCTGCTCGTCAAGGCGCGCCTGGACAACCGCGACGCGGCCTTCGCACCGGGCCAATACCTGCGCGTCGAACTCGTCCTCGACACCCTCAAGAATGCCGTGACGGTCCCGGCCGAAGCGGTCCAGCAAGGTCCCAAGGGCAGCGTCGTCTACGTGGTCCGGGGCGACGACGGCATCGACATCCGGCCGGTCAAGGCGGTCGCCGAACGGGCCGGCCGGGTCGCCCTGGCCGGCGTCCAGGCCGGCGAGACGGTGGTCACCGACGGCCACCTGCGCCTGACCCCGAAATCGAAGGTGAAGATCAAGGAGGCCGCACCGGGCACCGGTGCCGGCCGCTGACGCCATGCTCGCCGCCCGCCCGCGCCCGGAAGCCTGAGCCATGCAACTGCCCGAACTGTGCATCCGCCGGCCGGTGATGACCACGCTGCTGATGGCGGCGTTCCTGGTCTTCGGCCTGATCGCCTACCGCGGCCTACCGGTCTCGGAACTGCCCAACGTCGATTTCCCGACCATCTCGGTCTCCGCCAGCCTGCCGGGCGCCGCGCCCGAGACCATGGCCTCGGCAGTGGCGACGCCGCTGGAGGCGCAGTTCGCGACCATCGCCGGGGTCACCTCGATCAACTCCACCAGCGCCCAGGGTTCGACCTCGATCACCCTGCAGTTCGACCTCGACCGCGACATCGACGCGGCCGCCCAGGACGTCCAGTCGGCCATCGCCGCCGCCCAGCGCAAGCTGCCCACGGACATGCCGTCGCCGCCCTCCTTCCGCAAGGTGAACCCGGCCGACAGCCCGATCTTCTACATCGCCATGCGCTCCGACACCCTGCCCATGTCGGAGGTCAACGAGTACGCCGAGACCCAGCTGGCGCAGCGCATCTCGACCGTCTCCGGGGTGGCCCAGGTGAACGTCTACGGTTCCCAGAAGTACGCCGTGCGCATCCAGGCCGACCCCGACCGCCTGGCCGCGCGCGGCATCGGCCTGGACGAACTGGCCCAGGCCATCCAGGCCGGCAACGTGAACCAGCCGACCGGCAGCCTGGACGGGCCCAAGCAGAGCTTCGCGGTGAAGACGGCCGGCCAGTTGGAGACCGCCGCCGCCTACCGGCCGCTCATCGTCGCCTACCGCAACGGCGCCCCGGTGCGCCTGGAGGAGGTCGCCAGCGCGCTGGACGACGTCGAGAACAACAAGCGCGCCAACTGGCTGGGCGACCAGCGCGCCATCGTCCTCGCCGTCCAGCGCCAGCCGGGTGCCAACACCCCGGCCACGGTGCAGGCCATCGAGGCCATCCTGCCCAGCTTCCTGGACAAGCTGCCGGCCTCCATCGAACTGTCGGTGCTGTACGACCGCAGCGTGTCGATCAAGGAGTCGATCGCCGACGTCCAGTTCACCCTGATCCTGGCCGGCTGCCTGGTCGTCCTGGTGATCCTGCTCTTCCTGCGCAACGTCTCGGCCACCGCCATCCCGGCCGTCGCCCTGCCGCTCTCCGTGATCGGCACCTTCGCCGCCATGTACGGCCTCGGCTTCAGCCTGGACAACCTGTCGCTCCTGGCCCTGACCCTGTCGGTCGGCTTCGTGGTCGACGACGCCATCGTCATGCTGGAGAACATCCACCGCCACATCGAGGCCGGCGAGCCGCCCTTCCAGGCCGCCATCGTCGGCGCCCGCGAGATCGGCTTCACCATCATCTCGATGACCCTGTCGCTGGTCGCCGTGTTCATCCCGGTGATGTTCATGGGCGGCGTCATCGGCCGCCTGCTGCACGAGTTCGCCCTCACCATCGGGGCCGCCATCCTGGTCTCCGGCTTCGTCTCCCTGACCCTGACGCCGATGCTCTCGAGCCGCTACCTGAAGCACGACACGGCCCGCCACGGCGCCGTCTGGAACGCCCTCGAGGCGGGTTTCGAGGCGGTCCGCGCCGGCTACCGGGTCAGCCTCGACTGGGCCCTCGCGCACCCGCGCCTAATCATGGCGGTGTTCCTGGCCACGGCGGCGGCGAGCGGCTGGCTGTACGTCAAGATACCCAAGGACTTCATCCCCGGCGGCGACTCCGGCCAGATCATCGCCTTCACCGAGGCCGGCCAGGACGTCTCCTTCGCCGGCATGGCTGAGAAGCAGCGCCAGGTCGCGGCCATCGCCGCCCGGGAGCCCGACATCGAGACGTTCATGTCGGTGGTCGGGGCCGGCGGCTCGCGCTCCTCGGCGAACTCCGGCCTCATGCTGTTCAAACTGAAACCGCGTAAGGAACGCAAGCTGTCCGCCGACGAACTGGTGCAGAAGCTGCGTCCCCTCCTCAACGTCGTGCCGGGCATCCGGGTGGCCCTGCAGAACCCGCCGCCGATCCGCCTGACCGGCCGCCTGACCACCGCGCAGTACCAGTACACGCTGCAGGGCCAGGACCTGGACGAGCTGTACGCCTGGAGCGAGACCATGCTGGCGCGCCTCCGCCAGCTGCCCGGCTTCGTCGACGTCAACAGCAACCTCAACAACAGGAGCCCGACCGTCACCCTGGACATCGAGCGCGACCGCCTGGCCCCGCTCGGCCTGACCTACGGCCAGGTCGAGGACGCCCTGCAGTCGGCCTTCAGCAGCCGCCAGGTGTCGACCATCTACGGTTCCAGCGCCCAGTACCAGGTCATCCTGGAGGTCGACCCGGCCTACCAGGCCGACCCCGGCATGCTGGCGCGCCTGCACGTGCGTTCGGCGAACGGCCAGCTGGTGCCGCTCGACAGCGTCGCCCGCATGCATCGGGGCAACCAGGCCCTGACCGTCAACCACCTCGGCCAGCTGCCCTCGGTGACCATCTCCTTCAACCTCGAACAGGGCGTCTCCCTGGGCGAGGCGGTCGGCCGCATCCGGGCCCTGGAACGGGAAATGCGCCTGCCGATCACCGTCGCCACGCAGCTGGAAGGCACGGCCCAGGCCTTCGAGGACTCCCAGAAGGGGCTCGGCCTGCTCCTCCTGGTCGCCGTGCTGGTGGTCTACATCGTCCTCGGCATCCTGTACGAGAGCTTCGTCCACCCGCTCACCATCCTGTCCGGCCTGCCCTCGGCCGGCCTGGGCGCCCTGCTCACCCTCTGGCTGTTCCACGTCGACCTGTCGCTGTACGCCTTCGTCGGCGTCATCATGCTGATCGGCATCGTCAAGAAGAACGCCATCATGATGATCGACTTCGCCCTCGAGCATCAGCGCCGGCACGGCATGGCGGCGGCCGAGGCGATCCGCCAGGCCTGCCTGATCCGCTTCCGGCCGATCATGATGACCACCTTTGCGGCCCTGGCCGGCACCCTGCCCATCGCCCTGGCCATCGGCGCCGGCGCCGACGTGCGCCAGCCGCTCGGGCTCGCCGTGGTGGGCGGCCTGGTCCTGTCGCAGTTCCTGACCCTGTACATCACCCCGGTGATCTACCTGTACCTGGAGCGCCTGGTGCCGAGCCGGGCCTCGCCGTGAAGCGGACAGCGGGTATTTCAGGAAACTCTGATATAGGCGGGCCGCGCCCACCGTGATATGGTGCGGGCTGCCGAACACACACCGCATTGGAGCACTCCATGGCCGTCATCGACCTCACCGAAGAGAACTTCGAACCCACCATCACCGGCAACGACTTCGTCGTCGTCGACTTCTGGGCGCCCTGGTGCGGCCCCTGCCGCGGCTTCGCCCCGGTCTTCGAGGCCGCCGCCGAGAACAACCCGGGCATCACCTTCGCCAAGGTCAACACCGAGGAACAGCAGGGCATCGCCGGCCATTTCCAGATCCGCTCCATCCCCACCCTGATGATCTTCCGCGAGCAGGTCATCATCTACGCCCAGCCCGGCGCCCTGCCGGCCGGCGCCTTCGACGACCTGATCGCGCGCGCCAAGGAGATCGACATGGCCCAGGTGCACGCCGAGATCGCCAAGGAACAGGGCCAGCAAGCCTGACCCTGAGCATCGTCTACCGGGACGACCGGCTGGTCGCCATCGACAAGCCGGCCGGACTCCTGGTCCATCGCAGCGACCTGGACCGCCAGGAAACCCGTTTCGCCGTGCAGTTGCTGCGCGACCAGATCGGCCGTCCGGTCTGGCCGGCGCATCGGCTCGACAAGGGCACCTCGGGCGTCCTCCTGTTCGCGCTCGATGCCGAGGCGGCCGCGGCGCTGTCCGGCCAGTTCGAACGCGGCGAGGTGGCCAAGACCTACTGGGCCGTGGTGCGCGGCCACCCGGCCGAGGCCGGCGAGATCGACCACCCGCTCGGCCGCCTGCGCGACGAGTACGGCTACCGCGGCGAATCCGACGTCGCCCAGCCGGCCGTCACCCGCTACCGCCGCCTGGCCACCGTGGAACTGCCCTGGCCGGTGGACCGCTACCCGACCAGCCGCTACGCGCTGGTCGAACTGGCCCCGCTGACCGGGCGCCGGCACCAGCTGCGCCGGCACATGAAGCACATCGCCCACCCCATCGTCGGCGACGCCAGCCACGGCAAGGGCCGTCACAACCGCATGTTCCAGGAGCGCCTGGGCTGCCACCGCCTGCTTCTGGCCGCCGTGCGCCTGGCCGTCCGGCACCCCGACGACGGCCGCCCCCTCACCCTCGCCGCCGCCCCGGCGCCGGACTTCGCCGCCTGCATCGAGCAGTTGGGCTGGGCCGACCTGCTGCAGGACACCCCATGGCATTGAAGGCCACCATCTACAAGGCGGAGCTCCAGATCGCCGACCTGGACCGCAACTACTACGCCGACCACGCCCTCACCCTGGCGCGCCACCCTTCCGAGACCGACGAACGCATGATGGTGCGTCTGCTCGCCTTCGTGCTCTACGCCCGCGACGGCCTGGGCTTCGGCAAGGGCCTGTGCGAGGACGACGAGCCCGACCTCTGGGCCAAGGACCTGACCGGTGCCATCGAGCTCTGGATCGACGTCGGCCAGCCGGACGAGCGCTGGCTGCGCAAGGCGTGCAGCCGTGCCCGCGAGGTCGTGCTGATCGCCTACGGCGGCCGCGCCGCGGACGTCTGGTGGAACCAGAACCAGGCCGCCCTGGCGCGCCTGGAGCGGCTCAGCGTGCTGCGCCTGCCGGCCGACGCGGGCGCCGGCCTGGCGGCCCTGGCCGACCGCAACATGCGCCTGCAGTGCACGGTGCAGGACGGCCAGGTCTGGCTGACCGACGGCAGCCGCAGCGTCCACATCGAACCGGTCCGGCTGACCTGACCCCGCCCGCGCACGCGGCGGCTGCCAGAAGCGCGGCCATGCGCTACAACTCAGATAGTCGAGCGCCCAACCCGAACGTCATGACCGACCAGGCAGGACCGCTACGCTTCCAACGCCAGATCGTGCTCCCGGTCGCCATCGTCCTGATCGCGCTGGTGGCGGCCCTGCTGCTCGGCTTCCAGCGCTACATCGACTGGCAGGAAGCGGAACACACGCGCTTGACCGTGCGCCAGGCCGGGCAGGTGTGGGAACGCCTGCGCACCATGGACACCCGGCAACTCGATTACTTCGCCAGCCGGGCCGTCGTCGACCCCGCCCTGGTGGCGGCCATGCGCCGGCGCGACGGCGCCGCCCTGCTGGCCCTGGCCAAGCCGGCCTACGACCGCCTGCACGACCAGTTCGGGGTCAGCCATTGGTACTTCATCACGCCCGACCGCCACGTCCTCATGCGCGTGCACGCGCCGAGCAACGTCGGCGACCTGGTCAACCGCAAGACCCTGCTCGAGGCGGTCGCCACCGGGCGCCCGGCAACCGGCCTGGAACTGGGCGCCACGGCCACCCTCACCCTGCGCCACGTCGTGCCCTGGCACGCCGACGGCGAGTTGATCGGCTACCTGGAGATGGGCACCGAGGTCGACTGGTTCGAACGCGTGATCAAGGACATGCTCGGGGTGGAGGTCGCCTCGGCGGTGCACAAGCCGTACACCTCGGCGGCCGACTTCGAGTTCGGCAAGCGCGCGCTCGGCTTCACCGGCCAGTGGCAGGACTACCCCGGCATCGCCATCCTGGGCCAGACCGTGCGCCCGCTGCCGGCGGGGTTGATGGCGCCCTGGCAGGCCTACGCGGCGGGCGGCCCGGAACTCGTCACCGAGGTCGCCGCGGCCGGCCACGTCTGGTCGATCGGCTTCCTGCGCGTGCAGGACTACAGCGGCCGCCCGGTGGCCTCGCTGGCCTTCCTTCGCCCGCTCGACACCGCCCTCGCGGCGCGCGCCGAGCAACTGATGCTGGCGGTCGCCCTGGCCACCGTCCTCACCGTCCTGCTGATCGCCGCCCTGGTCCACCGGGTCCGCCGCATCGAAACCCAGATGGTCGCCGCCCAGTCCGCGCTGCGCGAGAACGAACAGCGCTTCCGCGACTTCGCCTCGGCGTCCTCCGACTGGTGGTTCTGGGAAACCGACGCCGACATGCACTTCACCTACATGTCCGAGAACACGCCGCAAGTGGTCGGCCTGCCGGTCGCCACCATGCTCGGCAAGCGCCGGGACGAACTCGCGGCACCGCCCAAGGCCGGCGAGGAGCCGCGCTGGCAGGGCTATCTGGACACCGTCGCCCGGCGCCAGCCGTTCAACCAGTACGAATACCGGATCGCCCTGCCGAACGGCACCTGCCGCTGGCTCTCGGTGAGCGGCGTGCCCCGCTTCGGCCCCGAAGGCCGCTTCCAGGGCTACCGCGGCACCGGCGCCAACATCACCGAACGCAAGGCGCGCGAGGAGGCGGAGGAATACGTCCGCGAAGGCACCGAGATCAAGCTCGCCGTGGCGCGCGCCATGCAGGAGGTCGAACAGCCCTTCCGGGCGCGCCTGGATGCCGCCTTGCGTGCCCTGGCCGGCCTGCGCGGCGCCCTGCCCGGCGGCGGCGTCCGCGTCGAACTGGCCGGCGAGGAGGCTGGCCCGGGCGGCTTCCACTCCGGCGAGGCGCTCTGGCAGCAGGCCATGCCCGGCATCGAACCGGGCGAGGTGCGCCTGGTGGCGCATTGCCAGGTCCGGCCCGAGCCCGGCCACGGCCACTATTTCATCGCCTTGTCGCACGGCCGCGAGGTGCTCGGCGTGCTCGAGGTCGACACGGTCGCCAAGCCGCCCGACAACCCGGCCCGCCTCGAGGCCCTGCGCCAGATCGGCGAGCTGGTCGCCCTCGGCGTGCTCAACGAGCGTACCGCCCGCCTGCAACGCCAGGCCGCCGTCCAGGCCGAGGCGGCGAGCGTCGCCAAGAGCCAGTTCCTGGCCACCATGAGCCACGAGATCCGCACCCCGCTGAACGGCATCCTGGGCATGGCGCAGTTGCTCCAGGACCCGGACCTGAGCGGCGCGGAGCAGCTCGACTACGCGCAGACCATCCTCAACTCCGGGCAGACCCTGCTGGCCCTCCTGAACGACATCCTCGACCTGTCCAAGATCGAAGCCGGGAAGCTGGAGCTGGACCAACGGCCGCTCATGCCGGCGACCCTGCTGAACGAGTTGCCGCGCCTGTTCCGGGAGGCCGCCGGCCGCAAGCAGCTGGCCATCTCGACGGCCTGGGGCGGCCCGGATTCGGCCGCCTACCTGGGCGACGAGACCCGCCTGCGCCAGATGCTGGCCAACCTGATCAACAACGCCATCAAGTTCACCGAACGGGGCGAGATCCGCCTCGCGGCCCATGAGCTCCGGCGCCAAGACGGCCGGGCCCGGCTGCGCTTCAGCGTCACGGACACCGGCATCGGGGTCGCCGAGGACAAGCTCGACCGCCTGTTCCAGCCCTTCACCCAGGTGGACGGCTCGCACACCCGGCTGTACGGCGGCACCGGCCTGGGCCTGTCCATCGTGCGCAAGCTGGCCGAGGCGATGGGCGGCGCGGTCGGCGTCGAGAGCCGCGCCGGCGAAGGCTCGACCTTCTGGTTCGAGATCGAGGCCGAGTGTGCCGACACCGGGCCCGACCCCACCCGCGACGCCGGCCCGGCCGGCCCGGTGCCGCGCCCGGGGCGGGCGGCCGCGATCCTCGTCGTCGAGGACAACCCGGTCAACCAGATGGTCATCAAGGCGATGCTCGGCAAGCTCGGCCACACCGTGCAGTGCGTCGAGAACGGCCAGCTCGCGGTCGACGCCATCCGCCAGGGCCTGGCCCCGGACCTGGTCTTCATGGACATCCAGATGCCGGTGATGACCGGCTACGAGGCCACCCGCCTGATCCGCCGGTGGGAGGCCGAGCAGGGCCGGCCGCGCCTGGCCATCGTCGCCCTGACGGCGAGCGCCTTCCCGGAAGACCGGGCCGGCTGCGAGCGCGCGGGCATGGACGACTACCTGGCCAAGCCGGTGCAGCTGCCGGCGCTCAAGGCCACCCTGGCCCATTGGCTGGGCGAGCCCTGACGGCCTCGACGGTGGCGGCCGAATACCGGATATCCGAACTGGATTACGTGCGCGCCATGCAGCTGTTCGGGCGCCCGACGGCGCGCCAGCGCCTGGCCTATGCGGCCAGCGCCCTGGTCCTGGCCGGCCTGGTGCTGTTCGCTGGCCCCCTGGTCGCCGGCATGGCGACCGGCGGCCTGATCGGCGGGGGTGCCGGTTATCTGATCGTGCGCCGGCTGATTTCCCCGGCCCTGGCCCGGCGCCACTACCGCCGGTACAAGGCCATGCACGATCCGTTCACGGTCGAGTTGGCCGCCGAGGGGGTCCGTTTCAGGACGCCGGACGCAACCGGCCTGCTGCCCTGGGACAAGATGCTGAAATGGCGCCAGGACGCGGACTACGTCCTCATCTACCCCATGCCGCGCCTGTTCCACATCGTCCCCAAGGCGGTCGCCGGCCAGGGCTTCGACGTCCAGGCGCTGACCGACCGGCTGCGGGCCGAGCTCGGCGAGCCGGTCTGAACGCGTCCGGGCATAATGCCGGTTCGCCATCCGACCGAGAGTGCCACCGTGCCGCTGCCGTCCCGACCCCTTGCCCGCCGCCTGTTCCTGGCCGCCGCCCTCCTGGCCCCGGGTGCCGGCGCGGCCGCCGCGGAGGCGACGCCGGCCCCGGCCGACTTCTCGCCCTACGTCGCCCGCCTGGTCGGCAACCTGTGCCCCGCCTTCGTCGCCCAGATCGCCGACAAGCCGGCCATCGCGCCGATGCTGCGCCGGCGCCCGATCGACGTGGCCGACGTCTGCGCCTGCACGGAGCGCGGCTTCCTCGCCGACGGCCGCCTGCGCAGCGAGTTTGCCCGCCCGCCCGAGCAGGTCGCCGAAAACATGAAGACGGACAACCTGCGCGCCTATTTCACCATGCGCCTGCTGCAAGCGACCATGGCCTGCCTGGCGGCGGAGTTCTCCGACATCCTGGCCGACAACGACCCGGCCCGGCGCTAGCCGCCGGGGCGCTCAGGCCAGCGCCAGCAGCCGGCCCGCCACCTCGGCGGCGCCGTCCGCGACCACCGGGGCCGGGGCGGCCTGCGCCCACAGGGCGGCCAGCGGCGCCGCCAGTTCGCCGTTGAGCAGGACCGCCTCGTCGATCCGGCGCATGCGCGCCACGCGCGCCAGCCAGTCGTCCAGGTAGGGCGTCTCCGGCCAATCGGCGCGCGGGATGGTGAGCACCGGCACGCCGGCCGCCGCCGCCTCGGCGTAGCTGCCGTAGCCGGGCTTGGTGATGAGCGCGTCGGCCGAGGCGAGGACGTCGCGGAACACCATGCCGGTGTCGCGCAGGGCGCGCGTGCACGGGTGGTCGGCGCGCCAGTCGTCCGGGACCAGGAAGACCAGGCCGCGCCGGCACGGCCAGGACTCCACCGGCGGCCGGTAGCGGATGCCGCCCATGCCGACCAGGACCAGGCGGTCGCCGGCGGCGAGGCCGAGCCGGTCCAGCAGCTCGGCGCGGCGGACGCGCCCGGCCTGGACCACGGGCGGCACCGCCACCGTGTTGTCCAGGTCGGCCATGGGCATGGACGGCTGCGGGCGCAGGAACAGGTCGGCCCCGGCGTAGGCCGCGACCATGACGTCGAGGATGGCCGCGGCACCCGCTTCGCCGCCCAGGTAGTGGCGGAAGATGTCGGCCCAGTTGAGCGAGCACATGGCCGCGGAGGCCAGGCCGGCACGCTGCGCCGCGGCCAGGGGCAGGTAGCCGACGTTGCTGAACACGGCGTCGACGCCGAGGTCGTCGAGCCGGCGCGCCTCGGCCTCCACCCGGGCCGGCCAGTCGCGGTGGAATTCCCGGTACGCCGCCAGGCTCGCCGGCACGTCGGCGCGGATGGCGTCGCGCATGACCAGGTTGCAGTCGGAGGCCTCGGCGATGTGCCTGAACGGCATCGCCAGGCGCGCCGCCAGGGTCTCCGGCGCCAGGGCGCTGCGGACCACGAACTCCAGGTCCGGCGCGCGCGCGTGCAGGGCCTCCAGCACCGGCGCGGTCTGCGCCAGGTGGCCGAGGCCGTGGTGGCTGACGGCGACGTACAGGCGTCTCACGGCCGCGCCGCCCCGCCCGCGCTCAGGACCGGCCGGCCAGCCATTCGCGCACCAGCGGGACGGTGACCGGCCGCTTCAGGCTGAGCGAGTAGGCATCCAGGGCATCGACGCCGGCGAGCAGGGAGGGCAGGTCGCGACGGCCGTGGCTGAGCAGGTAGCGCACCACCTCCTCGGCGAGCGCGAGGCCTAGCGCACGCGCGCGTTCGTGAATGGCCGTGGCGCGGTCGGCCTCGTTGAGCGGGCGCAGGCCGAACACCAGGCCCCAGCCCAGGCGGGTGGCCAGGTCGGCACGCAGGGACAACTGGGCCGGGGCCGCCGGACCGGCCGCGAGGACCGTGCCGGCCCCTTCGCGGGCCTGGTTGATGAGCGAGAACAGGCGTACCTGGGCCGCCTCGTCGAGGCCGTCGACGTCGTCCACCGCGAGCAGGCCGTCCAGTTCGTCGGGCAGTTCGGGGCCGCCATAGCGGGCGGCGCGGCCGTGTCGGCCGGCCTCGGCGACCGTGGCCTGGAGCAGGTGGCTGCGGCCGCTGCCGGCGGCGCCCCAGACGTACACCACCGACTCGGGCAACTCGCCGCGCGCCAGGGTGTCGAGGGCGAGCAGCAACTCCAGGTTGTCGCCCGGCATGAAGTTGTCGAAGCGCGGCGGCGCCTCGGGCCGGATGTTCAGGACCAGTTGCCGGATGGCGCTCATCGCCGCCGCTCGGGGTAGAGGTCGAGCAGGCCGGCGCGGCTGGCCGGGCAGACCCCGCGCTCGGTGACCAGGCCGCTGACCAGGCGCGCCGGGGTGACGTCGAAGGCCGGGTTGGCGGCCGGGCTGGCGGCCGGCGTCAGGCGCACGCTGACCAGTTCGCCGGCCGCGTTCTCGCCGGTGATGCGGGTGACCTCGTCGGCCCGGCGCTCCTCGATCGGGATGGCGCGGCCGTCGGCGAGGTCCCAGTCGATGGTCGGGCCCGGCAGGGCGACGTAGAACGGCACGCCGTTGTCGTGCGCCGCCAGGGCCTTGAGATAGGTGCCGATCTTGTTGGCGACGTCGCCGTTGGCGGCCGTGCGGTCGCTGCCGACGATGCACAGGTCGACCTTGCCGTGCTGCATGAGGTGGCCGCCGGCGTTGTCGGCGATCACCGTGTGCGGCACGCCGTGCTGAACCAGTTCCCAGGCGGTCAGGCTGGCGCCCTGGTTGCGCGGCCGGGTCTCGTCGACCCAGACGTGGACCGGCAGGCCGGCGTCGAAGGCGGCATACACCGGCGCCAGGGCGGTGCCCCAGTCCACCGTCGCCAGCCAGCCGGCGTTGCAGTGGGTGAGCACGTTGACCGGCCCAGGCCGCGCCTCGGCGAGCGCGCCGATGAGGCCGGCGCCGTGGCGGCCGATGGCCCGGTTCAGCTCGACGTCCTCGTCGCAGATGGCGGCCGCCTCGGCCCAGGCCGCGGCGCCGCGCGCCTCGGCCGGCAGGGGCGCCAGGCGGGCACGCATGCGTGCCAGCGCCCAGGCCAGGTTGACCGCGGTCGGCCGGGTCGCCGCCAGGGTCGCGCAGGCGGCATCCAGGTCGGCGCCCTCGGTCATGGCCAGGGCGACGCCGTAGGCGGCGGTGGCGCCGATCAGCGGCGCCCCGCGCACGCGCATGACCGCAATCGCCTCGGCGGCGTCGGCCAGGCCGCGCAGGGTGCGCAATTCATAGCGGAAGGGCAGGCGCGTCTGGTCGATGATGACGACGCCGTCGCGCCCGGGCAGGGGCGCGATGGTGCGGGTGGAGAGGCCGTCGACTTTCATGGCCCCGGATTATCCCGCAATTCCGCCACGGCTTGGCTGCCACGGCCGCGGCCGCGGACCGGCGACGATTGCCCGGGGGTCGCGGAATGCATTCGGTTATCCTAATATTTTCATACACCCGGCCTCGGCGCCGGGCCAACCTGGGCTCCCGCCATGAACAACGAAGCTCCCGGCAACCGCTTCCACGGCCTGCTGGGCAATCTGGGCAAGCTGACCTCGATCCGCGACACCGAACTGGTGGAGCAGAGCCTGCTGCGCACCCTCGGCCCCCTGCTCGGCGTCCTCGACACAGAGCTCTACCGCCTGGACGAAAGCCAGACCGTGGTGCGGGTGATCTACAGCCACCGCTCCAAGGTGGTCGACAGCGACGGCGGCGCCCGCCTGGTCGAGCGCATCGAGGAGATCACCAATCCGGGCGACCTGCCGGCCGAGGTCGTCGCCCTGACCGACAACGTCCGCCTGCTGCGCCGGCCATGCACGCGCCGCCAGGGCGACCAGGTGCTGATCGCCTACCCGCTGGTCGGCGACGGCGACGTGCACGGCTACTTCCTGTTCAAGCGCGACCGCGAGGTCTCCCCGAACGAGGACACCGTGATCCGCGGCGTCCTCGAGGTGTTCTCGAACTACTACGCCCTGCTCGACGTCAGCATGCGCGACCGCCTGACCGGCCTGTTCAACCGCCAGGCCCTGGAGAACAGCTTCGAGCGCCTGTGGACGGCGGTCGGCCGGCCCACCTCGGTGTCCGCCGAGGACGACACCCCCGGCCGGCGCGGCCTCCCCAGCCATAGCTACTGGCTGGCCGTGATCGACGTCGACCACTTCAAGCGCATCAACGACACCTACGGCCACATGGTCGGCGACGAGATCCTGCTCCTGGTCGCGCGCCTGATGACTTCCATCTTCCGTTCCACCGACCTGCTCTACCGCTATGGCGGCGAGGAGTTCGTGGCCATCATCAACGCCGAGACGGCCGAGATCGCCCACAACATCTTCGAGCGCGTCCGGCTCGGCATCGCGGCGCACCATTTCCCGCGCATCGACAGCCTGGCGGTCAGCATCGGCTACGCCGCGATCGCGCCCAACCTGCTGCCGGTGGAGGTGCTCAGCCGGGCCGACCGCAGCCTGTACCAGGCCAAGCAGGACGGCCGCAACCGGATCTACGACTACCAGGAACTGGTCGACACCGGCGTCTTCAAGGACGTCGACTACGCCGAACCCGAATTCTTCTGAGCCGGCCGCCCCGCCGGGCCGGCGTGACGGCCGGCAATGCAATACAATCCGCCCATGTTCTCCGAAGCCACCCTGCTGTCCCTGCTCGACCGCCAGTTGATCCACCAGCCCGGCGCCCGCGCCTGTCTGGTCCGCCACGCCGGCAAGCAGGCGCGCCTGACCCTGCCGCTGGCGTCGGTGGCCTTCCGGATCGGCGACGACGGCGGCGTCGGTGCCGCCGACCCCGAGGACGCGATCGCCACCGAGATCGCCATCCGCGCGGAAACGCTGGCTGCCCTGGCGCTCGGCGACCACGACGCCTTCAGCCGCGCCGCGGTGTCGGGCGACGGCGTCCTGGCCGCCGACATCTCCGCCGCCCTGGCCCGCTTCGACTGGGCCCTGGCGCTGCGACCCTACGTCGGCGACATCCTGGCCGCCCGGGCCGCCCAGGCGCTGGCCGGGTTTGGCCACTGGCGCCTGCAGGCGCATGAGGCGGTCGGCCGCAACCTGGCCGAATACGCCACCTTCGAGGCCGGCATGCTGGCCGACAAACACGCGGTGCGCCGCTTCGTCGCCGACGTCGACGCCCTGCGCGACGACGTCGCCCGCCTGGAGGCACGCATCCAACTCCTGGAAGCCGGCCGCAAATGAGGGCGCTGCGCCTGGTCCGCATCCTCGTCACCGGGGCCCGGTACGGGCTCGACGAGTTCTTCCTCGGCCACGAACGCATCAAGGCCCTGCGCTGGCTGGTCAACCTGCTGTTCTTCTGGCGCCCGCTCAGGGAGCCGCGTGCCGTGCGCCTGCGCCGTGCCCTGGAGTCGCTGGGTCCGATCTTCGTCAAGTTCGGCCAGGTGCTGTCGACCCGGCGCGACATGCTGCCCAACGACATCGCCGACGAACTGGCCAAGCTGCAGGACCGGGTGCCGCCCTTCCCGTCCGAGCGCGCCCTGGCCGTCCTGCGCCGGGCCTACGGGCGCGACGCCCACGAGGTGTATGCCGAGTTCGATCCGGTGCCGGTGGCGTCCGCCTCGGTCGCCCAGGTCCACCGGGCCACCCTGAAGACCGGCGAGGCGGTCGCGGTGAAAGTGCTCCGGCCGGGCATCGACAAGGTCATCGACAGCGACATCGCGCTGCTCGACAGCCTGGCCGGCCTGCTCGAAACGCTCTGGTCGGACGGCAAGCGCCTGAAGCCGCGCGAGGTGGTGGGGGAGTTCGCCAAGCACCTCGCCGACGAGCTGGACATGGTGCGCGAGGCGGCCAACTGCTCCCAGCTGCGGCGCAACTTCGACGGCTCGCCCCTGCTCGCCGTGCCGGAGGTCTACTGGGACTACTGCGCCGCGGAAGTCATGGTGATGTCCTGGATGGACGGCACCCCCATCGCCCGCGTCGACGAACTGCGCGCACGCGGGGTCGACATCAAGAAGCTGGCGCGGGCCGGGGTGGAGATATTCTTCACCCAGGTGTTCCGGGACGGTTATTTCCACGCCGACATGCATCCGGGCAACATCCTGGTGACCGATTCCGGGCAGTACGTGGCGCTCGACTTCGGCATCATGGGCACCCTCAACGACGTCGACAAGAACTACCTGGCGCAGAACTTCCTGGCCTTCTTCCGGCGCGACTACAAGCGGGTCGCGCAGACCCACCTTGATTCGGGCTGGATCGCCCCGGACACCCGGGTGGACGAGTTCGAGGCGGCCATCCGGGCGGTCTGCGAACCGGTGTTCGACCGCCCGCTCAAGGAGATCGCCTTCGGCAAGGTCCTGCTGCGCCTGTTCCAGACCTCGCGCCGGTTCGGCATGGAGATCCAGCCCCAGCTGGTGATGCTGCAGAAGACCCTGCTCAACATCGAGGGCCTGGGCCGCCAGCTCGATCCCGACCTCGACCTCTGGGCGACCGCCAAGCCCTTCCTGGAACGCTGGATGAGCGAACAGCTCGGCTGGCGCGGCTGGACCCGCACGCTCAAGGAGGAGGCGCCCTACTGGGGCATGCTGATTCCGCAGCTGCCGCGCCTGGCCCATCAGGCGCTCAGGACCGACCGCCTGGTACGCCTGGAGGAAGGCGTCGAGCTGATGCTGCGCCAGCAGCGCGCGCGCAACCGCTGGCTGGCCGCCATCGCGACCATGCTCGCGGCACTGGTGCTGGCGGCCTTCCTGGGCTGAGCCGCGCGAGCGGCCCGGCCGCTCAGAAGTGGTGGTTGTAGCCGGCCATCGCCGACACCTGGCTGTGCGTGATGGTCAGGCTGTAGGGGTTCGGATCGGTCGTCTCGGTCACCTTGGGCGCGTAGGACAGCGCGAACGCCACGCAGCCCGAATCGCTGACCTTGTAGTCGAAGCCGGCCGTGTAATGCCACTCGACGATGGCCGGGAAGAGCGGTTGCAGGTAGGTGTTCGGGACCGGGTTCTTACCGTAGTTGACGCCCACCCGCACGCCCAGCTTGTCGCTCACCCGGTATTGCGCCCCCAGGGAGTAGACCGTCTGATCGCGCCAGTCCTGAGGCATGGTCAGGGTGGTGCCGTTGAACGACATGGTGAACTTGGACATGGCGTCGGACCAGTTCACCCGGCGCAGGTCCGAGGCGATCATCAGCTTCGGCGTGGCCTGCCAGGCCAGGCCGACGGCATAGGTCTCCGGCCACTGGAAATCGACCACCGTCATCTTGCCGCTCATCGAGCCGATCGGGTCGGTGCCGTCGTACAAGGTCATGGTGGCGCCGTCGGCGGAGGTCTTGAGGTCGTTCAGGTGGGTCTTGCTGTGGTAGGCGGCGCCCAGGGTCAGGGTCGGGCTGACCTTGTAGGTCAGGCCCAGCTTGCCGGCATAGCCGTAGCCCTTGGCCTTGCCGGTGAAATCGTTGCTGTCCGAGAAGGAAATGTAGGCCGCGCTGGCGCCGCCCAGGTTGCCGCCCATGGCCGCGACCTGGTCGCTGCTCGCCACCATGCCGACGTCGAGCATGGCCCAGACGAAGTCGAGCGAGGCGCCGACGGTGAGCTTCGGGCTCACCTCGTAGGCGACCGGGAAGATGACCCGGCCGACGCCCAGTTCCGAGCGCACGTTTTCGCCCGTACCCATGGAGAACATGCTGTCGCGGCCGTATTCGGTACCCATGCCGCCTTGCGCGAACATGCCGACGCCGTAGGTCAGCGGACCTTCCTTGCGGCCCCAGCCGATGGCCGGCATGTAGTAGGAATCGCCGCCGGAATCGGCCACGCCGCGCACCGAGACATCCGGGCCCAGGTGGTGCAGGGCCAGGGCCAGCTGGTCGCCGGGCACCGTCAGGGCCAGGGTGGCCGGGTTGTTCATCATCGCCGCCATGCCGCTGTCATAGGCCATCGCGGCCCCCCCCATGCTCATCGCCAAGGGCCCGTAGCCCTCCAGGTTCATGCCGTTGGTGGCGTGGGCGGAGAAGGCGATGCACGACAGGGCGATCGCCAGGGGCGTGGCTCTCAGGGCGGGGATGGTCTGCATGATGTCTGTTCTTTGGTCTGTTTGCGGGAGCGGGGGATGGTAGCGAATCAGTAAATCAGCATAGCCCAATATTCTTATAGGCATATAAAACGTATTTATATTCAGGGCTCCGCGCCGGCGGGCCGGTCAGATCTCGACCTGGACGCCCATCTCGACGACGCGGTTCGCGGGGATGCGGAAGAAGGTCATCGGGCTGACGGCGCTGCGCGCCATGGCGGCGAACAGGTGCTCGCGCCATACCGCCATGCCGTCGCCCCTGGTCGGGATCAGGTTCTCCCGGCTGTAGAAGAAGGTGGTGTCCATCATGTCGAAGCCGTGGCCGCAGGTGCAGGTCGCCAGGGCGGCCGGGATGTCGATGTCGTCCATGAAGCCGTAGCTGACCGCGACCCGGTAGAACCCCGCGGCCAGCTGCTCGGCATGCAGGCGCGCGTCGCCCGCGACATAGGGGACGTCGTGGTAACGCACGGTCAGGATGACGACCCGTTCGTGCAACACCTTGTTGTGCTTGAGGTTGTGCAGCAGGGCGCGCGGCGTGCCGCTGGCATCGGCGGTCATGAACACCGCGGTCCCCGACACCCGCAGCGGCGGATGGGCCTGCAGGCTGGGCAGGAAGTCTTCCAGCGGGATGTTCTCCGTGCGCAGCCGGCGCAGGACGATCTCGCGGCCGCGCTTCCAGGTCACCATCAGGCTGAACACGACCAGCGCCACGGCGAGCGGGAACCAGCCGCCGTCCGGGATCTTGACCGCGTTTGCGGCGAAGAAGGACAGGTCGACGCTGAGCAGGGCCAGCATGCCGAGCAGGGTCGCGAACAGGCCGAGGTCCCAGCGCACGCGCATGACCACGAACACCAGGATGGTGTCGATGGCGAAGGTGCCGGTCACCGCGATGCCGTAGGCGGCGGCCAGGTTGCTGGAATCCCGGAAGCCGAGGATCAGCGCGGCGACGCCGAACATCAGGACCCAGTTCACGAACGGGATGTAGATCTGGCCGGCCTCCCTGGCCGAGGTGTGGTGGATGGCCAGCCTGGGCGCGAAACCCAGTTGGATGACCTGGCGGGTCACCGAGAAGGCGCCCGAGATGACCGCCTGGGAGGCGATCACGGTGGCCGCGGCGGCCAGGCCGACCATCGGATAGAGCGCCCATTCGGGGGCCATCAGGTAGAACGGGTTGCGCACCGCCTCCGGGGCGCGCAGCAGCAGCGCCCCCTGGCCGAAGTAGTTGAGCAGCAGGGCCGGCAGGACGTAGCCGAACCAGACCAACTGGATCGGCCGGCGGCCGAAATGGCCCATGTCGGCATAGAGCGCCTCGGCGCCGGTGATGGCCAGGACCACGGCGCCCAGGATGAGGAAGCCGGCCAGGCCGTGACGATGCAGGAACCCGACCGCGTGGTGCGGGTCCATGGCCGCCAGCACGCCCGGATTGCCCAGCACGCTGAACAGGCCGAGGACGCCGAGGACGCCGAACCAGACCAGCATGACGGGTCCGAACAGGCGCCCGATGGTGCCGGTGCCGTAACGCTGCAAGAAGAACAGGCCGACCAGGATGCCGAGGGAGAGCGGCAGGATGAAGGGATGCAGGGCCGGCGAGCCGACCTGCAGGCCCTCGATCGCCGACATCACCGAGATCGCGGGGGTGATCAGGCTGTCGCCGAAGAACATCGAGGCCCCGGCGAAGCCGAGCATGGTCAATACCCAATGGATGCGGGAACCGAGCGGCGCCTGGCGCTGGGCGAGCGACAACAGGGCGAGTATGCCGCCCTCGCCCTTGTTGTCCGCCCGCATCATGATGCCGACGTACTTGAGGGAAACCACCAGCATCAGGGCCCAGAAGATGAGCGACAGGACCCCGAGCACGTTGGCATGGGAAAAGGCCAGGTGGTGGCCGCCGAAGACCTCCTTCATGGTGTACAGCGGGCTCGTGCCGATGTCGCCGAACACCACGCCCATGGCGGCGAGCGCGAGACCGGCCAGGGGCGACTTGTCCGGCGCGGGATGGGCACTGGGCATCAGGATTCCGGGGACCTTGGAGGTGGCGGAAACATACTCTCGCCCCGGGGCGATTTCAATTCGCCCGCCGGGCCGTTTCCGGGCGACCCGCCACCGGCGGCCGGCGCCTCGGGCCGGTAAGCCTGGAGGCCGGTCCAGCGGCCGCGCCACAGCGGCGCCGGCCGGTAGGCCACACCGGTGAGCGCGCTGAGCACCGGCCCCGCCTGGCCGAGCGCGCACGCCGACCGGCCCGCCCCCCACACGACCCAGATGGTCCGTCCCGGCGCCGGCAGGGCGGGCAGCAGAAAGGCCGCGTAGGTCACGCCCCGGCAATGGGCCGTCTCGGCCGCCGTCGAATCGAGCACCCGGGTCCGTCCGTCCGCCTCGGGCCAAAGGGCGTAGACGCGTGGCAGCCGGTCGCCGAGGTAGAACCAGAGCGGGTAATACGACTCCCAGCGGCCCAGCAGCATGACGTCGTCCGGCCGGGCGTTGGCACGCCAGTATTGCGCCAGGCTGCGCCAGTCCTCCTTGTGCTCGTGCTTGAAGTAATGCTGGGTCGAGGCCAGAAAGGTCAGCACGCTCACGAGCACGGCCAGCCGGGCCACGCCAGGGCGATGCAGGCAGCCCGGTAACAGGGCGAGGCCGGCCACGGCCAGGACATGGCCCGGCAGCAGCGTCCGAAGCAGGAACA
>NZ_SJZB01000039.1 GCF_004337445.1 Parasulfuritortus cantonensis
CGGCGAATGGCAGGTCGAGGAGACCGCCGACGCCTGGCTGGTGCGGGTGCCGGTCTACCTGGACGACCTGGCGGCCGAGGCGGTCGCCGTGGAGCTCTACGCCGCCGCACGCGGCGACGCGGCCGGCGAGCGCCACGCCATGGCGCGCGGCGAGGCGCTGAGCGGCGCCGTGAACGGCTATGCCTACCAGGCCCGCCTGGCCAAGGCGCGCCCGATCGCCGACTACACGCCGCGCGTCGTCCCGGCCCTGGCCGGCGCCCGCGTACCGCTCGAGATGGCCAACATACTGTGGTACCGGTGAAGGAGGTCAAGGCACGCCACCCGGCCGGGCGGATCGGCCTCGCCCTGGGCAGCGGCTCGGCGCGCGGGCTCGCCCACCTGGGCGTGATCCGGGCCCTGACGGAGGCCGGCATCGAGGTCGACTGCATCGCCGGCACCAGCATCGGCGCCCTGGTCGGCGCCATCCACGCGGCCGGCAAGCTGGACAGCCTGGCGGCGACCTTCCAGGACTTCGACTGGAAACGCACCCTCTCCTTCTTCGACGTCGTCCTGCCCAAGTCCGGCCTGATCGACGGCGCCGAGGTCGGCGCCCTGGTACGCGAACACGTCCGCGCCGATGCCATCGAGGCCCTGGCCAAGCCGTTCGCGGCGGTGGCCACCGACCTGGCCAGCGGCGCCGAGGTGGTCCTGCGCCAAGGCGACGTCATCGAGGCGGTGCGCGCCAGCATCTCGGTGCCCGGCATCTTCACGCCGGTACGCCGGGACGGCCGCATCCTGGTCGACGGCGGCCTGACCAACCCGGTCCCGGTGAGCGTCGCCCGCGCCCTGGGCGCCGACTACGTGATCGCGGTCGACCTCAACCACGGCATCGCCGCCGGCAAGAACCTGAAGCCGCTGCGCGGCCGGCGCCGGGAGCCGGCCGGCGAGCCGAACGGCCTGGCGCGCTGGGCGGAGAACCAGCGCCGCGCCCTGGCCGAGCTGAAGGCCCGGCTGCTCGCGCGCGCCCCGGCCGACGCCGCCCAGTTCGCCCGCTGGGCCTCGGCCGAGGAGCCGCTGCCCAACATATTCGAGGTCCTGCTGGCTTCCATCAACGTCATGGAGGCCAGCATCACGGCGACCCGGCTCGGCCTGGAACCGCCCGACCTGCTGATCCGGCCGCCCCTGGGCCACATCCGCTTCCTGGAATTCGGCCGCGCCGAGGAGATCATCGGGATCGGCTACGAGAGCACGCGCCGCGCGCTCGCCGCCCTGGCACCGGCCGGTCCGCGGACGCCCCGGCAGGGAGACGCCCGGCCGTGACGGACCGCCCGACCACCGTGGTCTACCTGTCGCCGCACCATGACGACGTCTGCTTCTCGCTCGGCTGGACCGCGCTGAGCGGGCCGGGCGGCCACCTGGTCACCCTGTTCAGCCGCAGCAACTATACGGCCGGCAGCCGCTGCCTGCGCCGCCGCGCCGGCGGGCTGCTCCGCCTGCTCTGCCGCTCCGGCGCCCTGGTCGGGCACGTCAGCCGGCTGCGCGCCGCCGAGGACCGCCGGTTCGCCGAACGGTGCCGGCTGGTGCGCCACGACCTGGGCCTCACCGACGCGCTCCTGGCCGGGAAACCGGTATGGAGCGCGGAGGCGATCGAACCCGAGGCGCGCCGGCTGGGCGCCCGCCTCGGCCATTTCCTGCCCTCGCTGGTGGAGCCGGCCGGCACCGGGGTCCTGTTCGTGCCGATGGCGATCGGCGGCCATCGCGACCACGTCGTCACCGTGCAAGCGGTGCTGTACGCCTATCCCGTCCTGCACCCGCACTTCCGCATCCTGTTCTACGAGGACCTCCACTACGCCAGCGACCGGCAGGCCCGGGCCGAAGGGCTGGAGCGCTTCCGGAGACTGGCGGGGTTTCCCGAGCTCAGACGCCACGTCGTCCACCTGGAGGCCGCGCAGTTCCGCGCCAAGCTCGACCTGGTCGCGCTCTACGCCTCGCAGCACCGGCGCCCGCCCACGCCCGGCGCCTACACCCCCGCGGACGACGAACGACCGCACGAAGCCTACTGGGAGTTAATCGATCCGGCCACGGCGAAGCTCGACGACTAGCCCGGATATTTCACAGTTCGCTGTTGTCCGTCACTTTGGGCGTGCGAGAGCGGTTGAGTTGATGAACAGAGCGGGGGATTGCTGAAGGATTGAGCAATGGGGTGTACGGAGGGCAAACCTCCCCCCACCCCCGAAGCGCCAACGTGTCGGGGCCGCACTCGGGTCGGGTCACGGCGAAGCCAAGGCACGGGCGGCTGTAAGGAAGAGGTCGCGCAAGGGGTGATGGGAGGCGAACAGGATACGGATGCGCCGGGTATTGCGCATCACGGCGGCGCCGATCTTGAGCAACTTCACTCGAATGGTTGCGGCGCTGGCTCGGGCCAGGTCGGTGTCGGCCAACGCAAGCTCGCGCAGGCGCTGCATCAAGGTATAGGCCAGGGCGGAGAACAGCGTGCGCAGCCAGTTGGTCAGGAACTTCCGGCTGCTGGTCCGGGTGCCGAAGAGATCGAGCTGGGTCTCCTTGATCCGGTTCTCTGCCTCCCCGCGCTGGCAATAGAGGCTGTCGTAGAGTTCGTCGGCGGGCCGATCCAGGTTGCTGACGATGAAACGGGGATTGGCGCCTTGGCCGCCAAACTCCAGGCGCGTGACGATGCGCCGTTCCCGATCCCAACTGCCGGCGGCATACTGGAATTCACGGATGCGGCGCTGCTTGGCGCCGGTCTCGGCATACTGCCGAGCCATCGCCTGTTCCCAAGCTTCGACGATCCGGTGCAGCCGGGCATTTCTGGCCACGCCGATGACATAACCGGTCCCATGCCGTTCGCACCAGCGGATCAGGCGTTGCCGACAGAAGCCGGAATCGCCCCGGACGATGATCCGCACCGCGGGCCAGGCTTGGCGCAGCCGGCTGACCAGGAGCTTGATCACGGCGGCGGCGTGCCTCGCCCCGTCGATCCGGCTGCGGCGCAGGACGCACGCCAGCATCGCCTTGCCGCAGTAGACGTAGAGCGGCAGGTAGCAGTAGTGATCGTAGTAGGCGTGGAACTCGCGTTGTTCCTGGTCGCCGTGCAGGGGAATGTCGGAGGCATCGACATCCAGCACGAGTTCCCCCGGCGGCACCGGATGGCTGGCAATGAACTGCTCAACCAGCACCCGGTTCAGGGCCACCACGTCGGTGCGGTTGGCCCGGTGTTCCATCCGGCACAACGTCGGGCTGCTGGCCAACGCGTCCCCGGTTCCGACCGCGGTCTGCATCAGTGGGTCCTGGCGCAGGGCCGCGTGATCGTTCAGGTCTTCGTAACCACAGCACAGGCCATAGAGTCGCTGGGCCACCAGGTCGCGCAGGTCGTGGACGATCAGGTCAGGATCGCGCGGATCGTGCAGGGCAGAGGCGACTGCCTTGGATAGACCGATCTTCCGGTCGACCTGACGCAACAGCATCAACCCGCCGTCCGAGCTGAGCGCGCCACCCTCGAAATTGGCTTCGATCAGACGTCGACCCAGGCGCCCAAACGCCATCCCTTCAGCCGTACAATTTGGCATCGGCGGAACTCCTCTCAATACGGCTTAGACACCTGTATTAAAGCGCCTTTCCGGCGGTTCCGCCGACCTCCCTATGAAATATCCGGGCTAGGTGGTCGATGGCTGCCGAGCAGACCATTCTGCGCCCGCGATACGGGGACCGCGCTCGCCCAGATGCCGTATGAGTTCACGCATCAGCCGGCTCGGCACGCGGTCATCGTCCTGGGCCTGGCGCCACATACTGTCAGGCTGGTTCTGGGCGATCGCCCGCAACCACCGCGCTGGACGCCTTAGGGCAATCAGGTCGATCCCCGCGCCCGCGGCCTCCGTGGCCATGTAAAGGTCATCCAGACGAGGATGGCGCCAGCCCTCCGGATTCATGCCGAGCAGAGCGGAATGGCACGCCAATGTACCGCAGCCCAGCAAATGCACCTGGCGGTCCCGCTTCAGCCGTTTGAAGAACGGAAACGTCTTGCGGTGCAGCACAAAGCGCTCATGCGGTGGTAGAAACAAGGTACCGTGGAAGCCGACCCAGGCCCGGTAGTCGTAGCGGCGCAGGCCGGCGAGGATGCGCTGGACGTAGTCCGCCGGGTACAGGATGTCGTCGTCCAGGAACAGGAACACCGCCTCGGCGCCGAACCGGGCCGGCGCCAGCAGCCGGCTGGCGTTGTGCAGGGGCGAATCGGCCGGGATCAGCTCGACCCGGCACTTGGCCAGGCCGGACAGCCAGGCCGGTATCTCGGCGAAACCGTCCAGGAACACGTACAGCAGGTCGAGCTGCGGCAGCACGCTGTCGAGCATGACGCGGAACGAATCGGCCCGGGTCGGCATGGTGGCCATGGCGCCGACGACCGGCAGGCTCCGGCGGGCACGCGTCCGACGCCAGCGCGCCAGCAAGTTTCCCAGCGGCATGTTCGTCACCTTCGATCGATCCCCTGTCCAGGCCCGGGCGGGCCCCGCGATTCTAGCGCGCCAGGCCGAACTTCTCGACCCGGTAGCGCAGCGTTTCCCGGGTGCTGCCGAGCAGGCGGGCGGCGGCCGTGACGTTGCCGTCGGCGCGCGCCAGGGCGGCCTCGACGATGGCCTTCTCCATCGCCTCCAGGTCGAGGCTGCCGTCCAGGGGCAGCCAGACGCCGTCGCCGCCCGGCCCCGGCGCCGGTTCGGCGGCCAGTTGCAGCCAGCGTTCGGGAAACTCGTCGGCGTCGGCGAACAGGACGCCGCGCTCCACCACGTTGCGCAGCTCGCGCACGTTGCCCGGCCAGTCGTGCGCCTCCAGGCGCCGCCAGACGGCGTCCGGGATCCGGCGCACGCGCTTGCCGGCCTTGGCGTTGAACTCTTCGACGAAGCGCGGCACCAGTTGCCGAAGGTCGCCCTTGCGGCCGCGCAGGGCCGGCAGGTCGAGGCGGAACACGCCGAGACGGTGGTACAGGTCGGCCCGGAAGCCGCCGGCGCGCACCTCGGCGGCCAGGTCGCGGTTGCTGGCGGCGATGACCTGGACGTCGACCGCCACCTCCTGCTCGCCGCCCAGGCGGCGGATGCGGCGGTCCTCGATGGCCTTGAGCAGCTTGACCTGGAGGTCGAGCGGCAGCTCGCCCAGCTCGTCCAGGAACAGGGTGCCGCCGCCGGCCTGCTCGATCAGGCCGCGCCGGCGGCCCTTGGCGCCGGTGTAGGCGCCCGCTTCGGCGCCGAACAGTTCGCCTTCCATCAGTTCGCGCGGCAGCGCGGCACAGTTGATCTCGACCAGGGGGCCGCCCCGGCGCGGCCCGGCATAGTGCAGGATGCGCGCCGCCAGGCCCTTGCCGGTACCGGTCTCGCCGCCGATCAGGAGCGCCGAATAGGGCACCTGGGCGAGGCGCGCCAACATCTCGCGCACCTCGCGCGCGGCCGGGCTGTCGCCCAGGAAGGACTCCGGCCCGAAGCGGCGTTCCTGCGCGGCGGTCTGGTCGGCCAGGCGGGCCTGGCTGCGCGCCAGGCGCAAGGCCCCGGCCACGGCCATGTCCAGGCGCTCCAGGGTGGCCGGCTTCTCGAGGAAATCGTGCGCGCCCAGGCGGATGGCGCGCACCGAGTCCGGCACCGAGCCGTAGCCGGTGAGCAGCACCCACTCGCCGGCCACGCCGGCGCCGCGGCAGGACTCCAGGAGATCGAGCGCGCTGCCGTCCGGCAGGTTCATGTCCGACAGCACGACCTGGGCCTCGAAGGCCCGCCCGAGCAGCAGCTCGCGCGCCGCCGCCAGGCTGCTCGCCAGGCGCGCGTCCCAGGCCTCGTGGCGGAAATGGCGCAGCAGTTCCTGGCCCAGCAGGGCCTCGTCTTCGATGATGAGCAGGCAGCGCGACATGGCGCAAGAATAGCCTAACCGGGCAGCACGAGGCTGACCCGGGCACCGCCCCCGGGCGGGTTTTCCAGCACCAGCCGGCCGCCCAGGTCGTGGGCCAGGCGGCGTACGCTGGCCAGGCCCAGGCCGGTGCCGCCGGCCCGCTCGCTGGCGAACGGCCGCACGCCCTGGCGCAGCAGGGTGTCCGGGAAGCCCGGCCCGGTGTCGCTGACGCTGATGACCAGGTGCTCGCCCTCGCGCCGCCCGGCCAGCCGCACGGTGCCGTGCCCGGCCATGGCCTGGGCGGCGTTCAGCAGCAGGTTGAGCAGGGCCTGGCGCAGGCGGTTCTCGGGCAGGTTGCAGACCAGCTCGGCGGCGACGTCCTGCTCGAACGCAATGCCGGGCTCGGCCTGGTAGCGGACCAGGGCGAGCAGCTCGGCCACCACCCGGGCCAGGGCCACGGGCGCCGCCGCCTCGGGACGCAGGCGGGCCTGGTCGAGCAGGCCGTTCATCAGGCCGTCGACCCGGCGCAGCTCGGCGCTCACCAGGTCGAGGCGTTCCCGGGCATCCGGATCGGCCAGCTCCCGGCGCAGGTTGGCCAGCGCCATCTGGATGCCGGCCAGCGGGTTGCGCAGCTCGTGGGCCAGGCCGGCCGCCATCTCGCCCACCGCGGCCAGGCGCTCCGCCTCCGCCAGGCTGCGGTTGTGGGCCAGCAGGTCGCGCGTGGCGGCGCGCACGCGCGCCTCCAGGTCGGCGGCGCGGGCCCGGTGTTCGTCCTCCAGTTGGGCCAGGCGGCCGACCATGCGGTTGTAGTTGGCGAACAGGGGCTCCAGGACCGGGTCCGCCTCGCCCATCTCGGCGGCGCTGAAGTCGCGCTCGCCGAGCCGGGTGAGCAGGGTGTTCAAATTGCGCAGCGGCAGCAGGAAGCGGCGCCGGAGCAGGAACAGGACCAGCACGGCGGCGAGCGGCACCGTGACCAGGGCCGCCCCGGCCAGGTCGCGCTCCAGGCGCGCCTGGGCCTGGATGTTGTCGAGCAACGCGGTGTGGGCATGGTGCTCGCCGGCCAGGGCCTCGTGCAGCACCGCGATGGCACGCAGGAGCACCTCGGCGGGCGGCCGCTCCGCGTCGTCCAGGAGGGCGGCGGCCCGGCGGATGTCGGCCGGGCCGTCGGCGCCGAGCAGGGCGGGGTCGCCGGCGAGCCGGTCGAGGCCCCGGCCGAGTCCGGCCAGGCCGGCGCGGTCGATGGCGGCCGTCCCGGCCAGCCCGCCCAGGGAGGCGTACTGCATGGTCTGGATCTGCTCCTGCAGGCGCTGCATGACCGCCAGGTGTTCGCGCAGGGGGGTCATCCGGGACAGGCTGCGGGTGGTGGTCGCGAGCATCACGGTGAGGGCCAGCAGGAGCAGCCCGGAGGCGACCACCACCGGCAGGGCGACGGAGCGGAACAGCGGATGGCGCGGAGCCGGGGCCATCGCCATGTCAGGCCCGGTGCCGGCCCCAGATCAACAGGGCGCCGGTGAGCATGCCGCCCAGGTGGGCGAAGTGGGCGACCCCCTCGGCCGAGCCGGTGACGCCGGCGATCAGCTCGATGGCGCCGTAGCCGATCACGAACCAGGCGACCTGGATGGCCATGGGCGGGAACAGCAGGATGATGCGGTCGTAGGGGAACAGCACGCCGTAGGCCAGGAGCAGGCCGAACACGGCGCCCGAGGCGCCGATGACCGGATAGGCCTCGCCGCCCTGCATGAGGACGAATTCCGAGACCACCAGCTGGGTCAGCGCGGCGCCGATCAGGCAGGAGAAGTAGTAGACGGTGAAACGGCGCGCGCCCCAGACGGCCTCGAGGTTGCGGCCAAACATCCAGAGCGCGTACATGTTCAGGACCAGGTGCAGGATGCTGCCGTGCAGGAAGCCGTAGCTGACCACCTGCCAGGGCCGGAACGGCGGCGCCAGGCCGCCGCCGTCGCTGAGCAGGCCGAGCGGCCAGAGGCCGAACAGGCGGATCAGGTCGTCGCCCATGGCCTGCTCGGCCAGGAAGAGGACGACGTTGGCGACGAGCAGGCGACCGACGACCGTTTGCATCATGGCGGTGGGCACCTCAACCGGCCGCGCCCGGCCCGGCGGCGTGGCCGTCCCGGCGCCGGCCGCGTTCATCCTCGAACGGGATGCGGCCGTCGGCCCGGTAGCGGCGCGCCGCACCCGGCCGGTACACCCACAGCACGATGGCCAGGAACAGCAGCGGCAGGCCGAGGAACAGGCCGTACGTGCCGACTTCGTTGATCAGGTTGCTCATGGCGGGCTCCTTATTCGATGACCATCATAATATTCGACTCGGCGGCCGCCGCCCCAATCCGGGGCGGTGCCGCCACCGGACGGGTCAGACCTTGTCCATGGCCTGGACGACCTGGTTCTTCAGGTTGGCCAGCTCGCCCGGGTCGGCCTTGGCCTGGCCGCTCAGGATGCTGTCCACCATCGCCTTGGCGTCCTTGATGTAGACCTCGGCGTCGGTCTTGCCGGCCGAAGCCGCGGCGGCCTTGTCGAGGAAGTCGCGCGCCTTGGTCAGGTCGCTGTGCGCCCGTTCCGGGGCACGGTCGACGTTGCCGTCGACGTCGGCATAGACGACGTAGCGCTTGGCCTCGATCAGGTCGGCGCGGACCTGGCCGTGGTGCCGCAGCTTGGCCCAGCCGACCGCGGTCGACTCCATGGCCCGGTCGGCCAGGGCCTCGGTATGGTGCCACAGGCCCTTGATGTCGCCGGCCAGCGAGGTCTCGCCGCGCTCGATGCGGCCGCGCAGCGACTTGGCGTCGTCGAGCAGCTTGCCGACGTCGGCCTGGCTGTCCGGATCGGCCGCCCGCTTGGCGTCCTCCAGCTGGGCGATCGCGGTGTCCACGTCCTCCTTGGCCTCGGGCACCTTGCCGGCGCTGTAGTGCTCATGGGCGCGGGCGAGGTTGTCGCGCGCGGCCAGGAGCGGCTCGGGCAGGAACAGGCCGACGAAGTCGACGCTGTCCTGGGCCGCGCGCAGGGCCTGGTCGGCCTCGTTGAGGCGGTTGCGGCCCAGTTCCGACTGCGCCGCGGCGATGAAATGGCGCGTGCTGCGCAGCGGCAGGTCGAGTTCCTCGTAGTAGACCATCACGTCGGCGGCCTCCGGTTCCAGCCGCTTGCCGGCCTCGGTCTTGGCCACCGGGGCCTTGAGGGTCCGTTCCGACTTGGCGGCCGGCTCGGCCGCCTTGCCGGGCATGGCGACGTCGTCGACCAGGGTGCGCTCGTCGAGCACCGAGTAGACCGGCACCGCGGCCGGATGCACCTCTTGGGTGTCCTCGTAGCTGAGCTTGTGGTCGTTGGTCCACATGCGGTCCTTGATCACGGTGGTGGGGGCGACGCGGTCGATGATGTCCATCAGGGTACTGGCCTGGCGCAGTTCATTGCCGGCCTGCTCGGCGTCCTTCTTGCGCAGGGCGTCGCGGGCCCGGGCAATATGGTTGAGCACCTTGCCGGCGGCCGAGGACACCATGTCCTCGTCGGCGCGGCTGATGCCGCGCCCCGGCGTGCTGGTGACTTCTTCATGCAATTGCGATTCCGCGGCATAGGCGGCCGGGCCGGCGGCCAGGGTGGCGGCGAGGGCGATGACGAGGGGACGGATGCGCAGCTTGGTCATGGTGATCTCCTTTTGCTGGGGGGTGTTGCGGCTTTGCCGTGGCCACCTCTCTGCAACCGCCGTGCCAGCCAAAGATCACCTTTTGTTTCAATGCGTTGCAAAAACCACCGGGACACCGGCGGGGGATTTCAACCAGCCGTCCGGGGCAATTACCCCGGCCCGGGAACGGCGAATCCGGTCGTTCAGCGCGCCGCCCGCCCGGCCAACATGGGGGCCAGCCCGGCCCAGACGTTTTCCAGCAGGCGCGGCTGCGCCTCGGCGGTCGGGTGCAGGCCGTCGGCCTGGAACAGTTCCGGCCGGGTGGCCAGGCCGTCGAGCAGGAACGGCACCAGGGCCAGGCGTTCGCGCTCGGCCAGGCGCGGATACAGGGCCCGGAACTCGCGCGCGTAGGCGATGCCATAATTGGGCGGCAGCTGCATGCCCACCAGGAGGACGCGGGCGCCGGCCCGACGGGCCGCCGCGGCCATGGCCTTCAGGTTGGCCGCCGCGAGGTCGAGCGGCAGGCCGCGCAGGCCGTCGTTGGCGCCCAGTTCGAGGACGACGACGTCCGGGCGGTGGCGCGCCAGCACGGCGGCCAGGCGGGCCCGCCCGCCGGCGGTGGTCTCGCCGGAGACGCTGGCGTCGACCAGGCGCCAGGCCGGCGTGCGTTCGGCCAGGCGGCGTTCGAGCAGGGCGACCCAGCCGGACTGGCGCGGGATGCCGTAGGCGGCGGACAGGCTGTCGCCGTAGACCAGGACCGTCGACGCGGCCGCGGCCGGGACGGCGAGCAACAGGAACAGACAGGCGAACAGGATGCGCATCGAAGTAGAGGACCTTGGCAAGAGCGTGTGGCTGGGCGAGGAACGCCTGGACATCCTCGCCGGCGTGTCGTTTACGGTCAACAGCGGGGAGACCGTCGCGGTGCTCGGCAGTTCCGGCTCCGGCAAGTCCACCCTGCTCGGCCTCCTGGCCGGCCTGGACACCCCGAGCACGGGCAGCGTGCGCGTCGACGGCACCGACCTGTTCGGCCTCGACGAGGACGGCCGCGCCGCCCTGCGCGGGCGCGGCATGGGCTTCGTGTTCCAGGCCTTCCAGCTGCTGCCCGACCTGTCCGCCCTGGACAACGTCATGCTGCCCCTGGAACTGGCCGGCGCCGCGGACGCCCGCGAACGCGCCCGTGCCCAGCTGGCCCGGGTCGGCCTGGCCCGGCGCGAGCGGCATCGGCCCGGCCAGCTGTCCGGCGGCGAACAGCAGCGCGTCGCCCTGGCGCGCGCCTTCGCCGTGGCGCCGCGCCTGCTCCTCGCCGACGAGCCGACCGGCAACCTGGACCCGCATACCGGCGCCCAGATCATCGACCTGATGCTGGACCTGAACCGGGAACAGGGCGCCACCCTCATCGTGGTCAGCCACGACCCGGCCCTGGCGGCGCGCTGCGGCCGCCAGCTGCGCCTGGAAGGCGGCCGCCTGGCATGACCGGCGCGCGCCTGAACGACCTCCGCCTGGCCCTGCGCCTGCTCGTCCGCGAGTGGCGCGGCGGCGAGGTGCGCATCCTGCTCGCGGTGGTCGCCCTGGCCGTCGCCAGCCTGACCGCGGTGGCCTTCGTGGCCGACCGGGTGCGCCTGTCCCTGGCCCAGGAGGCCGATGCCCTGCTCGCCGCCGACCTGGTGCTGAGCGGCGACCGGCCGCTCGACCCGGCCTTCCAGGCCGAGGCGCGCCGGCGCGGCCTGGCCGTGGCGCGCAGCGCGACCTTCCTGAGCATGGCGCAGGGTCCGTCCGGCGCGGTCCTGGCCGGCATCAAGGCGGCCAGCCCGGGCTACCCGCTGCGTGGCCGCCTGCGCGTCGCCGACGCCCCCTACGGCCCGGACCGCCCCGCGACCGGTCTGCCCGGTCCCGGCCGGGCCTGGGTCGACGCCCGCCTGGCCACGGAGCTGCGCCTGCGCGTCGGCGACACGGTCCGGCTCGGCGCGCGCGACCTCGCGGTCACCGCCATCCTCAGCCACGAGAGCGAGCGCAGCGGCAACTTCATGGCCCTGGCGCCGCGCCTGCTCGTGGCCGAGGCCGACCTGGCCGGCACCGGCCTGGTCCAGGAAGGCAGCCGGATCGCCTGGCGCCTGTTCGTGGCCGGCCCGCCCGAGGCCCTGGCCGGGTTCCGGGCCTGGGCGACGCCCCGGCTCGGGCGCGGCCAGAAGCTCGAAGGCCTGGCCGACGCCCGCCCGGAACTGCGCCAGGTGCTCGACAAGGCGGAGCGCTACCTGGGCCTGGCGGCGCTCCTGGCCGTGGTCCTGGCGGCCGCCGCGGCGCAGATGATCCTGCGCCGCTACGCCCAGCGCCACTTCGACCAGTTCGCCCTGCTGCGCTGCTTCGGCGCCAGCCGGGCGCGCCTGATCCGCCTGTACCTGGCCCAGTTCGCCGGCCTCGGCCTCGCCGCCGGGCTGCTCGGCGGCGTGGCCGGCTTCCTGGTGCAATGGGGCCTGGCGGCGCTGCTCGCCGACGTCCTCCGGCTGGACCTGGCGGCACCGTCCTGGCGGCCGTTCGGGCTCGGCCTCGGCGCCGGCCTCCTGATCGTCGTCGCCTTCGGCCTGCCGGCCATGCGCCGCCTGGCCGAGGTGCCGGCCCTGCGGGTGCTCCGGCGCGACCTCGGGCCGGCCCGCTCGCGCCAGGTCCTGGCCCAACTCCTGGCCCTAGCCGTGCTCGCCGGCCTGCTGGTCTGGCAGGCCGGCGACCTCCGCCTGGGCGCCATCGTGGTCGGCGGCCTGGTGGCGGCGGGACTGGCGGCCGGCCTGGCCATCCGCGCCCTGCTGGCGCCGCTCGCCTGGCTCGCCCACCGCCTGCCGCCGGCGCCCAGGCTGGGTCTGCTGGCCCTGCGCCGGCGCGGCTGGGAGACCACCCTGCAGGTCATGGCCCTGAGCCTGGGCCTGCTCGCCCTGCTCCTGCTCACCCTGGTGCGCGGCGACCTCCTGGCCGCCTGGCGCGACAAGATCCCGGCCGACGCCCCGAACCGGTTCGCCATCAACATCCAGCCCGACCAAGTGGCGCCGATCCGGGCCTGGCTGGCCGGGCACGGCGTCCCCGACGCCGAGCTGTACCCCATGGTGCGCGGCCGCCTGACCGCCATCGCCGGCCGCCCGGTCGCCCCGGAGGCCTTTCCGGAGGAGCGCGCCCGCCACCTGGCCGAGCGCGAATTCAACCTGTCGGCCCTGGCCGCGCTACCGGCCGACAACGTCGTCAGCGCCGGACGCTGGTGGCAGGCGGGGGCCCGCAATGTCTTCTCGGTCGAGGAAGGCATCGCCAAAACCCTGGGCATCCGGCTCGGCGACCGCCTCGATTTCGACGCCGGCGGCCTGCCCCTGAGCGGCGTGGTGACCAGCCTGCGCAAGGTCGAGTGGGACAGCTTCCGGGTCAACTTCTTCGTGGTCGGCCCGCCCGGCAGCCTGGCCGGCCTGCCGGCCAGCTACATCACCGCCTTCCGGCTGGCGCCGGCGCGCGCCACGGTGCTGGCCGAGCTGGTGGCGGCCTGGCCGAACGTGACCGTGATCGACGTCGACGCGGTGATGACCGAGATGCGCACCCTGATGGACCGCATCAGTCTGGCGGTCCAGGTGGTGTTCCTGTTCAGCCTGGCGGTCGGCCTGCTGGTCATGGTCGCCGCCCTCTACGCCCGGCGCGACGAGCGCGCCCGCGAGATCGGCGTCTGGCGCGCCCTGGGGGCGAGTGCGCACACCGTGCGCATCGCCCTGGCGACCGAATTCGCCGCCCTCGGCCTGCTCAGCGGCGCGGTCGCCGCCGGCGCCGCCAGCGCCCTGGCCTGGCTGCTCGCCGAACGGGTGTTCGAACTGCCCCACGCGGCCGATCCGGCGGTCTGGCTGGCCGGCCTGGCGGTCGGCCTGGCGCTGGTCCTGGCGGTCGGCCTGGCGGCCAGCCGCGGCCTGGTCGCGGCGCCGCCCATGGCGGCCCTGCGCGACGCCGACTAGCGGCGCAGGGAGATCACCGGCCAGGCGCGCCCCTCGGCATGCGCGCGCAGGGTCGGATCGGGGTCGACCGCGACCGGGTGGTGGACGCGCTCGAGCAGGGGCAGGTCGTTCAGGGAATCGCTGTAGAACCAGCTCTCGGCGACGTCGGACCAGGCCAGGCCGCGCGCCGCCAGCCATTCGTCGAGGCGGCGCACCTTGCCGTCGCGGAAGGACGGCAGGCCGGCGACCCGGCCGGTGAACTCGCCGCCGACCTGCTCGGGGTCGGTGGCGATGAGGTGCTCGACGCCGAGGTGGGCGGCGATCGGCGCGGTGACGAAGCTGTTGGTGGCGGTGACGATGACGCGCACGTCGTCGCGGTGGCGGTCGAGCAGTGCCGGCGTGCCCGGCGCCACCATGGGCAGGATCTTGCTGCGCATGTATTCGGCGTGCCAGGCGTCGAGCTGGGCGCGCGGATGGCGCGCCAGCGGCTTGAGCTGGAAGTCGAGGAACTCGTGGATGTCCAGCGTGCCGGCCTTGTACTGGTCGTAGAACTGCTGGTTGCGCGCCTCGTACACCTCGCGGTCGAGGACGCCCTGCTCGATCAGGAACTGCGCCCACTCGAAGTCGGAATCGCCGGCCAGCAGCGTGTTGTCGAGGTCGAACAGGGCGAGGCGCATTTCCTTATCCATCAGCAAACTCTAAAATGCCACGCAGTATATCCGAGGCCCGCCATGAACCTGGTTTCCTCCCACATTCCCGCCGGCTGGGCGGTCGCCCTCTGGCTGTTGCTGGCCGGGCTGTTCGTCGTCATGTGGCGCCAGGCGGCCTGGCGCGTGCTGAAGGCGCCCGGCAACCTGAACGTCCTGCTCGGCGCCACCGTCGCCCTGCTCGGCCTCTGGCTGATCAAGGCCGGCGTCCGGCCCGGCCTCAACATCCACCTGCTCGGCGCCACCGCCCTGACCCTGATGTTCCGGCCCTGGTTCGCCATCCTGGCCATGGCCCTGGTGATCGCCGGCCTGACCGTCCACAACGGCCAGTACGCGGCCTATCCCGCCAACGTACTGATGATGGGCGTGCTGCCGGTCTCGATCAGCTGGGCGATCTACCGCCTGGTCGACCGCAAGCTGCCCAACCACGTGTTCATCTACATCTTCCTGAACTGTTTCTTCGGTGCCGGCATCACCATCGCCCTGGTCGGCATCGCCTCGACGCTGATGGCCGGTGCGCTGGGCATCTACAGCTTCAACTACCTGCTCGAAAACTACCTGCCCTTCTACCTGCTCATGGCCTGGGCCGAGGCCTTCGCCACCGGCATGGTCATGACCCTGCTGGTGGTCTACAAACCGGAGTGGGTCGCCACCTTCGACGACCACCGCTACCTGGTTTCGAAGTAGCGGCCTGGGCGCCGGCGGGGCGCCCGCCCGGCTAAAGTTTCCCGGCCCGGTTCCGATATTGGGCGAGAATCGGGGGCATGGCCGCGACGCCCGGATGGAGGCGCGCCGCCATTCGAACCCCGGCTGACGAAACCAGAAGCTGACGGGTGAAGGAAGACAACATGTCGGATTTGCTGCGCCGTATCGACGCCCGCACCAAACTCGCCGGCGCGAACAAGTTGGAGATCCTGCTGTTCACGCTGGGCACCGACCTGAATACGCGACGCAAGGAAACCTTCGGCATCAACGTGTTCAAGGTGCGCGAGGTGATGCGCATCCCGGAGATCACCCGGGCGCCCGAGATGCCGCCGGCGGTCGAGGGCATGGTCAGCCTGCGCGGGGTCCTGGTCCCGGTGGTCGACCTGGCCAAGTACATCGGCATCTCGACCGACACCCCGCCGGCGATCATGATCGTCACCGAATACAACGGCCACACCCAGGGCTTCCTGGTCGGCGAGGTCGACACCATCCTGCGCCTGGACTGGTCCGAGATGCGCGTGCCGCCGGGCATGCTGACGGCGCGCATGGGCGGCCTGGTGACCGCGGTCACGGAATTGAAGGACAAGCGCCTGGTGATGATGCTGGACGTCGAGAAGATATTGTCCGAGACCACCAACTTCGACGACAGCCACCTGTTCACCAGCCTGGAGCCGCTGGCCAAGACCAACCGCACCATCCTCTATGCCGACGACTCCACCGTGGCGCGCAACCAGATCTCGCGCACCCTGGAGGCCCTCGGCGTGCACGGCATCGCCACCATCAACGGGCGCCAGGCCTGGGAGGAGCTGCAGAAGATCGCCGCCCAGTCCGAGGTGTCGGGCCGACCGGTCAAGGACTACATCCAGCTCGTCCTGACCGACGTCGAGATGCCCGAGATGGACGGCTACGTCCTGACCAAGCACATCAAGACCGACCCGCGCTTCGCCGGCGTGCCGGTGATCATGCATTCCTCGCTGTCCTCCGACGCCAACCGCAGCCTGGGCATCTCGGTCGGAGTGGACGAGTACGTACCCAAGTTCGAGCCGACCCGCCTGGCCGAAGTCCTGTCCCGCCTGCTGACCTGAGGCCGCCGCCATGAACCCACTGGACGCCCCGCAACTGCTCGATTCGATCGACGCCCGGACCAAGCTGGCCGGTTCCAACAAGATGGAACTGCTGCTGTTCACCATGGGTTCGCACGAGATATTCGGCATCAACGTGTTCAAGGTGCGCGAGGTTTCGCCCACCCCGCCCATCACCCTGACGCCCAACATGCCCTACGGCGTCGAGGGGGTCATCTCGCTGCGCGGCAGCATCATCCCGGTCATCTCGCTGATCAAGTTCATCAAGGGCGAACCCGCCTCCGACAAGCTGGGCGGGACCATGATCGTCACCGAGTTCTCCCGCCACACCCAGGGCTTCCTGGTCGACGACGTCGACCGCATCATCCGGGTCGACTGGGACAAGGTGAAGCCGCCCGAGAACATGCTGGCCGGCCAGGACGGTCTGATCACCGCCATCACGGAACTGGACGACGGCCGCCTGGTGTCCATCCTGGACGTCGAACGGGTGCTTGCCGAGGTACTCGGCGAGAAAGTGGTGCCGACGCTGCCCAAGGTCGACCCGCAACTCAACCTGACGGTGTTCTTCGCCGACGACTCCAGCGTCGCCCGCAAGGAGATCACCATGGTGCTGGACAAGCTCGGCATCAAGTACATCCAGGCCAACGACGGCCTGGAGGCCTGGACCAAGCTGCAGGGACTGGCCACGCGCGCGGCCGCGGAGGGCATCCCGGTGCGCAACCAGATCCAGCTCATCCTGGTCGACGCCGAGATGCCGGAGATGGACGGCTACGTATTGACCCGCAACATCAAGTCCGACAACCGCTTCTCGGGCATCCCGGTCGTCATGCACTCGTCGCTGTCCTCGGAGGCCAACCGGACCATGGGCCAGCGGGTCGGCGTCGACGCCTACGTCGCCAAGTTCGATCCGGCGGTCCTGGCCGATACCTTGCTCGCCCTGCTGAAACGCTAGTTACAATTCGGGCTATGGCAACCCACATGTTCAAGGATCCGCATGGCTGACAAGAACCTCAAATTCCTGGTGGTGGACGATTTCTCCACCATGCGCCGGATCGTGCGTAACCTGCTCAAGGAGCTGGGCTACACCAACGTCGACGAGGCCGAGGACGGCGCCGTGGCCCTACAGAAGCTCAAGGGCGGCGGCTTCCAGTTCGTCATCACCGACTGGAACATGCCCAACATGACCGGTATCGAGCTGCTCAAGGCGGTGCGTGCCGATGCCGGCTACAACCGTCTGCCGGTCCTCATGGTCACCGCCGAGGCGAAGAAGGAGAACATCATCGAAGCGGCCCAGAGCGGGGCGTCCGGCTACATCGTCAAGCCCTTCACCGCCGCCACCCTGGAGGAAAAGATGAACAAGATTTTCGAAAAGTTCGGGATGTGACGATGGCCATGCTTAGCACCCACCTTCATCTTTCGGCGCAGGCTCATATCGGCGCAGCCGATGTGAAGCCGCTTGGCGGCGGCCGCAGCCAAAAGATGAACAAGATTTTCGAAAAGTTCGGGATGTGAGACGGGGCGGACGACAGGAGACACACTCATGACCAGCGATACCCCGGAACTGGAAGCCCTGTTCGACAGCATCGCCTACGCGCCCGAGCCGGAACCCGCCGCGCCCGAGCCGAGTTCGGGTGACACGCCCGACCTGGAGGCCCTGTTCGACAGCATCGCCCAGGCCATGACGGAAGGCGGCGAGGACGGCGCCGGCGCGGCCGGCGCGGAAAAGGTGTTCGCGCGCCTGGGCCAGATGACGCGCGGCCTGCACGACCTGCTGCGCGAACTCGGCCTCGACCAGACCATCGCCAAGTTCGCCAACGAACTGCCGGACAACCGCGATCGCCTCAACTACATCGCGGCGATGACCGCCCAGGCGGCGGAAAAGACCCTGAATGCCGCCGAGGCCGCCAAGCCGATCCAGGAGGTCATCAGCCGGGAAGCCGGCGATCTGGCCGGGAAATGGGACCGCATGCTGGCCAAGCAGCTCGGCGTCGCCGAGTTCAAGGACCTGGTGCGGGACACCCACCGCTACCTGCATGCGGTGCCGGACCAGTCCGAGGCGGTCAACGCCAAGCTGATGGAGATCATCATGGCGCAGGACTTCCAGGACCTCACCGGACAGGTCATCAAGAAGGTGCTGGATGCGGCGCAAAAGCTGGAGAAGCAGTTGGTCGCCCTGTTGATCGAGACGACCCCAGAGGACAAACGCAGTGCAGTGCGACCCGACCTGCTGGAGGGCCCGGTCATCAACGCGGCCGGCCGTTCGGACGTGGTGACCAGCCAGGAACAGGTCGACGAGTTGTTGGAAAGCTTGGGCTTCTAGCCCGAGCTTCGGTGCAGACTCATGCACGGAGTACGTGATGTCGAAACCAAAGCTTGGGCTTCTAGCCCGGGCGGTGGCTCCGGCATGGCCCGGGCAACGACGCGAGGAGTGGAGAGATGAGCGATTTCGCGGGCATGGAGGAGTTGCTCCAGGACTTTCTCCTGGAGGCCGGGGAGTTGCTGTCCGGCGTCGACAACAAGCTGGTCGAGCTCGAAAAGCGGCCTGACGACAAGGACCTGCTCAACGACATCTTCCGGGGTTTCCACACCATCAAGGGCGGCGCCGGCTTCCTCAACGTCGACAACCTGGTCGCCCTGTGCCACCGCACCGAGAGCCTGTTCGACAAGCTGCGCAACGGCCAACTGAAGCTGAGTCCGGAGCTCATGGACGTGATCATGGACGCGACCGGCACGGTACGCGACATGTTCGGCCATCTCGGCCAGTCGGTGCAGCCGCCGCCGGCCGCAGGCACCTTGCTCGCCAACCTGGAGGCCGCAATCGCCGGACAGACGCTGGGCGGCCGCGCCGCCCCGGCGCCGGCTCCGGCCCCGTCGGCTCCGGCCCCGGCCCAGGCGGTTGCCGCGGCCGCCCCGGCCACTGCGGCACCGGCGCCCGGCATCGACGACATCAACTGGGATGCCTTGCACGCCGCCCTGACCGGCCTGCCGGTGCCCGCGCCGGGGCCGGCCGTCGCACCGCCCCAGGCGGTACCGGTCCAAGCGGCCGCGGCCGCCGAGCCGCACCCGAGCCGCCCGGTCGCCACCCCCGCGCCGCAGCAGAGCCTGCAGAAGGAAACCACGATCCGCATCGACACCGCCCGCCTCGACCAGGTCCTCAACCTGTCGGGCGAGATCGGCCTGACCAAGAACCGGATCAGCAACCTGAAGTCGCAGATCGTCCACGGCAACACCGACCCGGAGACCATCAAGGCGCTCGACCTGGCGGTGAGCCAGCTCGACCTGCTGGTGTCCGACCTGCAGAACGCGGTGATGAAGACCCGCATGCAGCCGATCGGCCGCCTGTTCCAGAAGTACCCCCGCCTGGCCCGCGACCTCGCCCGCCAGCTCGGCAAGGACGTCGAGCTGGTCCTGGCCGGCGAAGAGACCGAGCTGGACAAGACCATGATCGAGGACCTCAACGACCCCCTCGTCCACCTGGTCCGCAACGCGGTCGACCACGGCATCGAGTCGCCCGAGGAACGCCAGGCCGCCAACAAGCCGGGCAAGGCCATCGTCACCCTGTCGGCCAGCCAGGTCGGCGACCACATCTACATCGAGATCGCCGACGACGGCCGCGGCATGCGCCCGGACGTGATCCGCGCCAAGGCCGTGGAAAAGGGCCTGATCGACGCGGAGGCGGCCAACAGCCTGGACGACCGCCAGAGCCTGCAGCTGATCTTCCTGCCCGGCTTCTCGACCAAGGACCAGATCTCCAGCGTATCCGGCCGCGGCGTCGGCATGGACGTGGTGAAGACCAACATCAACAAGCTGAACGGCAAGATCGACATCGAGTCGATCCCGGGCCAGGGCACCACCCTGACCATCTCCCTGCCGCTCACCCTGGCCATCCTGCCGGTCTTGGTGGTGCGTCTGAACGACCAGTCCTTCGCGGTGCCGCTGTCCCTGGTGCGCGAGATCATCCCGATCAAGCCGAACGAGGTCCAGCGCGTCTCCGGCCGGGCCACCATGGTGGTGCGCGAGGAAGTCCTGCCGGTCCGCAGCCTGGCCACCCTGCTCGGCTGGCAGGCCCGGCGCAACCCGGCCTACGGCGTCCTCATGCACGCCGCCGACAACACCTTCATCCTGGCCGTGGACGGCTTCGTCGGCCGCGACGACGTGGTGATCAAGCCGCTCGCCGACATCAAGCCCAAGGGCATCGCCGGCGCGACGCTGTCGGGCGACGGCACCATCGTCCTGGTCCTGGACATGGAGGAACTGCTGACCAACACGCCGTCCGACACCCCGGGCGCGCTGTTCGCGAAGGCCGCCTGATACGCCGGTTATACATATACTGAATCTCCGACCCGCTCTCGTACTCCCGCTTCCATGAGCCAAGACACCTACCTGGCCCGGCAACCCATCGTCGACGGCAAACACAACCTGATCGGCTACGAACTCTTGTTCCGCAGTTCCTCGCAGGCCAGTTCGGCGGACATGGACGACAGCTACCGGGCCGGGCTGAGCGTCCTGGCCTCGACGCTGGTCGACATGGGCACCGAATGGCTGCTCAAGGGCAAGCTGGCCTTCATCAACATGGACCATCCGATGTTGATGAGCGAATTCGTCTCCCTGCTGCCGCCCGACAAGATCGTCATCGAGATCATCGAGACGGTCACCCCGAACGACGAACTCATCGCCCGGGTCGAGGAACTCAAGCAGGCCGGCTTCCGCTTCGCGCTCGACCGCTTCACGCCCAATACCGGCCGCGACAAGCTGCTGCCCCTGGTCAGCTACGTCAAGCTGGACACCGCCGAACTCAGCCGGGACAAGATCGCGGCCATCGTGCGGGTGCTGAACAAACTGCCGAGCGCCCGCCTGATCGCCGAAAAGGTGGAGACCCAGGACGCCTTCAACTGGTGCCAGCAGATGGGCTTCCACTACTTCCAGGGCTATTACTTCGCGCACCCGGAACACCTGATGGCGCGCGTCCTCAGCCCGGGCCACGCCACCCTGCTGCGCCTGCTCGACATGGTGCGCAAGGATGCCGACATCCGCGACATCGAAGCGGCCCTGAAGACCGACGTCGCCCTCACCTTCAAGCTGTTGCGCTACATCAACTCGGCCGGCTTCGGCCTGTCCTGCGAAGTGCAGTCGATCCGCCACGCGGTGTCGATCCTCGGCATGAAGCCGCTCTACCGCTGGCTGACCCTGCTCCTGGCCACGGCCGGCACGCACCCCGCCTCGCCCGCCCAAGCCCGCACCGCGATCACGCGCGGCCGCCTGTGCGAGTTGCTGGGCGCGCACAGCATGGCCAAGTCCGACCAGGACAACCTGTTCATCACCGGGGTGTTCTCGCTGCTCGAGGCGATGCTCGACACGCCCATGGACGAGATCCTCGATCGCCTGGTCATCTCCGAGGACATCGCCGAGGCGCTCCTGCACCGGGGCGGCCTGTACGGCCCCATCCTGGCCCTGGCCGAGGCCTGCGAGTCGCAGGACCCGGGCCGCATCGAGGACCTCGCGTTCAACCTGATGCTGACCCCGGAACAGGTCACCAAGGACCACCTCCAGGCCCTGGCCTGGATCGAGCAGATCGGCCTCGACTGAGGCCCGTTCAGACCAGCTCGGGGATCAGGGCCGCCTTCAGCACGACCTTCTGATCGCCGCGCCGGGTGCGGTTGGTCAGCCAGACCAGGCCACCCTTCTTGAGGGTGAAGCCACGCAGCTCGCCGAACAGCAGCATGGCGGCGACCAGGCCGAGGGTGGGCTGGTGGCCGACCACCACCACCGTACCGGAACTCTCCGGCCAGCCCACGGCGTGCATCAGGTCGGCCGGGTCGGCGCCGGGCTGGATCGCCTCGACGGTCTCGAAGCGGCGGCCGAGGCCGGCCGCCGTCTGTTGCGCCCGGGCGGCCGGGCTGACCATCACCCGGGCCTCCTTGGTCAGGCGGGCGTCGAGCCAGCCGCCCACGGCCACGGCCTGCTTGCGTCCCTTGGAGGTCAGCTCGCGCGCCATGTCGTCGGCGCCGTCTTCGGCTTCGGCATGCCGCCAGAGGATCAGGTCCATGGCCGCCGCGCTCAGTCGTTGTCGCCGTCGAGCAGGCCGCCGAAGCCGCCCAGGATCGACCCTTCGCCGACCTGGCGGTTGCCGGTCTGGGGTGCCGCGGCGATGATGCGGTTGGCCAGGCGGGAGAACGGCAGGGTCTGCAGCCAGACCTTGCCGGGCCCGGTCAGCTTGGCCAGGAAGAGGCCTTCGCCGCCGAACAGGGCGGTCTTGATCTTGCCGACGTACTGGATGTCGAAATCGACCGAGGGCTGCAGCGCCGCCACGCAGCCGGTATCGACGCGCAGGGTCTCGCCCGGGGCCAGGGTCTTCTCGGCCAGGGTGCCGCCGGCGTGGAAGAAGACCATGCCGTCGCCCTCCAGCTTCTGCAGGATGAAGCCCTCGCCGCCGAAGAAGCCGGCGCCCAGGCGCTGCTGGAAGGCGATGCCCAGGCTGACGCCCTTGGCCGCGCACAGGAAGGCGTCCTTCTGGCAGATCAGGGTGCCGCCGATCTGGCCGAGGTCGATCGGCACGATCTTGCCGGGATAGGGGGCCGCGAAGGCGACCCGTTTCTTGCCCTGGGCCTGGTTTTCATAGACGGTGGTGAACAGCGACTCGCCGGTGAGCAGGCGCTTGCCGGCGCCCATCAGCTTGCCCAGCAGGCCGGACTGGGAGGCCGAGCCGTCGCCGAACACGGTCTCCATCTCGACGCCGTCCTGCATGAACATCATCATGCCGGCTTCGCCGACCGCGGCCTCGCCGGGGTCGAGCTCGATTTCGACGTACTGCATGTCGTCGCCGAAGATGTCGTAGTCGATTACATCCATTGCCATGTTGGAAATCCTTTCAATTCGACTGGCACGTTACGGGATCCCGGTTGCAGGCCGGTTACACCGGCAGGAGCACGAACGACGCCACGTTCTGGATGACCCGGTTGATGGCCCGGTTGTTCTTGTCCTCCATGATCAGCCCGAGCAGGTCCTGCTCGGCGATCAGCTTGCCGAACTCGCGCTCGAAGCTGAGGTTCTGGCCCTCCTCGCCGGTGGCGTTGCTGAGCAGGAACAGGCTGCCGTCCGCCTTCCGGGCGTGGCCCAGCTTCCAGACCGCGGTCTCCAGGTTGCGGGCGCTGTTGTACAGGCTCTGGGCGCTCAGCTCGTCGGTCATATAGAACTGCGTGTGATGGTGGTAGCTGGCCATCACCATCACGGTCAGCGCCAGCATGTAGGCGTGCACCCGGTCGCCGGCGTAATTCTCGTTGAAGGCCAGGCGCAGCGATTCCGCCCAGTCGACCCGGCTGACCCCGGAGGTCTCCCAGTTCGCCATGGCGCTGAAGATGGCGGCGGCCGCCCGTTCCGGGTTGTCGTAGCCGGCCTTGCGGTGCTCGGCCGGATTGCGCCGGTACAGCTTGAGGGTGAGCCGGCGCAGGCCGGCGACCACCTCGCGCTGGGTCAGCTCGCAGACCATGTCGATGTCGGTCTTGGCCAGGTTCTCGATGGTAAACGGCCGCTCCGACGGCGATCCGCTCTTGCGCTGGATGGCGTTGTCGGCACAGCCGGCCAAGAGTACGGCGGCGGCGACGAGGAAATAGACCCGGGGAATGCGGTGCGGCATGGTGTCGCATTCTATCCATTAATGAGCCGGACCGCCCACAGCCCTATAGTGGATGATTTTATTATTAACAAACAGGCACTTATAAGCGCATAAAAATATCGAAAAACTTTATTTGCAAATAAATAAGTTGGATTAGGAGGGGGGGTTCACGTGCTATCCTGCCAGCCCACTCGGTAGTCCGAACCTCCCAAACTATTATCCTAAGGAGCCAGCATGTCCCGTCTCGTGAACCCCCACGGTGGTGGCGAACTGAAGCCTCTCCTGCTCGAGGGTGACGCCCTCGCCGCCGAGAAGGCCCGCGCCCAGTCCCTCAAACAGGTCAAGATGTCCTCGCGCGAGACCGGCGACCTGATCATGATGGGCATCGGCGGCTTCACCCCGCTGGACGGCTTCATGACCCATTCCGACTGGCTCGGCATCTGCGACGGCTACAAGATGGCCAACGGCCTGTTCTGGCCCATCCCGGTCACCCTGTCCACCGACGACGAAACCGTCAAGGCCGGCGACGAAGTCGCCTTGGTCAGCGACGAGGGCGAGATCATGGGCACCATGAAGATCACCGAGAAGTACGAGATCGACAAGGCCCATGAGTGCATGCAGGTCTACAAGACCACCGACGACGCCCACCCCGGCGTCAAGATGGTCATGGCCCAGGGCAAGTACAACCTGGCCGGCCCGGTCAAGGTGCTGTCCGACGGCGGCTTCAAGGCCAAGTACGGCGAGCAGTTCATGACCCCAGCCGAGACCCGCGCCAAGTTCGAATCCATGGGCTGGAGCCGCGTCGCCGCCTTCCAGACCCGCAACCCGATGCACCGCTCCCACGAGTACCTGGCCAAGATCGCCATCGAAACCATGGACGGCGTCCTGGTCCACTCCCTGCTGGGCGCCCTGAAGCCGGGCGACATCCCGGCTGAGGTCCGCAGCGAGGCCATCGCCACCCTGGTCGAGAACTACTTCGCCCCCAACACCGTGATCCAGGCCGGCTACCCGCTGGACATGCGCTACGCCGGTCCCCGCGAAGCCCTGCTGCACGCCCTGTTCCGCCAGAACTACGGCTGCTCGCACCTGATCGTCGGCCGCGACCACGCCGGCGTGGGCGACTACTACGGCCCCTTCGACGCCCAGAAGATCTTCGACGAGATCCCCAAGGGCTCGCTGGAGACCGTCAACATGAACATCGACTGGACCTTCTGGTGCAAGAAGTGCGGCGGCATGGCCTCCCAGCGCACCTGCCCGCATACCAAGGACGACCGCATCCTGCTGTCCGGCACCAAGGTTCGTTCCATGCTGTCCGAAGGCCAGGACCTGCCGGTCGAATTCAGCCGTCCGGAAGTTGCCAAGGTCCTGCAGAAGTACTATGCCGGTCTGAGCGCCGAAGAAAACGTCAAGGTCGAGTTGAAGGGCCATTCGGCCGCTTAATCACGATAAGGGGCCGGACCGCGTGCCGGCCCCAACGTATTTGGAATTTCGGCCCCCCGGAAGCGGAATCGCGATACGCCCCGGCCAAGGTTGGGGACCGGAGTCTGAATGGACCGCGGCAACCGCGGATTGTTAGCTAACAAGGAGAGTAAGTAATGCCTACCTACGTTCGTACCGACAAGTGCGACGGCTGCAAGGGTCAGGACAAGACCGCCTGCATGTACATCTGCCCGCACGACCTGATGAAGCTGGACAAGGATGGCTCCGAAACCGGCCACGCCATGCGCGCCTTCAACCAGGAACCCGAGCAGTGCTGGGAGTGCTATTCCTGCGTCAAGATCTGCCCGCAGCAAGCTATCGAAGCCCGTCACTACGCCGACATCGTCCCCCTGGGCGGCCAAGTTCAGCCTCTGCGCGGTTCCGACTCCATCATGTGGACCATCAAGTTCCGTAACGGCACCCTGAAGCGCTTCAAGTTCCCGATCCGCACCACTCCGGAAGGCTCCATCGATCCCTACGGCGGCAAGCCCTCTGCCGACATCGCGAAGATTGCCGAAAACGGCTTCTTCAACCACATGGAGCAGAACGGCTACCGCGTCGGCAACCCGGCCGAGCTGATTCGCAAGTAATTCCGGTTTAACGAAAGGTAATAAGAATGGCTGATTTTGCTAATCCCGAAGTTGTCCAGGAGGAAGTTGACATCCTCCTGATCGGTGGTGGTATGGCCTGCTGCGGCGCCGCCTACGAGATCGTCCGCTGGGCCGAAGCCGCCAAGGCTTCCGCCGGCGTGGACCTGAAGATCAAGCTGGTCGACAAGGCCGCCATGGACCGTTCCGGCGCCGTCGCCCAGGGTCTGTCCGCGATCAACACCTACATCGGCTCCGAACAGGATCCCGCCGACTACGCCCGCATGGTCTCCAACGACCTGATGGGCATCACCCGCGACGACCTGGCCTATGACCTCGGCCGTCACGTCGACGAGTCCGTGCACCTGTTCGAAGAATGGGGCCTGCCGATCTGGAAGACCGACCCCGCCACCGGCGAGCGTCACGACGGCGCCCAGGGCATGACCCCGCTGAAGGAAGGCGGCAAGCCCGTGCGTTCCGGCAAGTGGCAGATCATGATCAACGGCGAATCCTACAAGTGGATCGTGGCCGAGGCCGCCAAGAAGGCCCTGGGCATGGACCGCATCCAGGAACGCGTCTTCATCGTTCGCCTGATGAACGACAAGAACGACCCGAACCGCATCGCCGGTGCCGCTGGTTTCTCCACCCGCGAAAACAAGATCCACATCTACAAGGCCAAGGCCATCCTGCTGGCCGCCGGTGGCTGCGTGAACATCTTCCGTCCGCGCTCCGTCGGTGAAGGTACCGGCCGTGCCTGGTACCCGGTCTGGAACGCCGGTTCCACCTACTCCATGGCTGCCGAAGCCGGCGCCGAGCTGACCATGATGGAAAACCGCTTCGTGCCCGCCCGCTTCAAGGACGGTTACGGCCCGGTCGGTGCCTGGTTCCTGCTCTTCAAGTCCCAGGCCACCAACGCCTTCGGCGAAGTCTACATGGCCAAGAACAAGGAGATGCTGAACGACTATCCCCCGTACGGCCAAGCCGCCGTGCCGGCCTCCTGCCTGCGTAACCACCTGATGCTGAAGGAAATGCAGGAAGGTCGCGGCCCGATTTGGATGGATACCGTCACCGCCCTCGCCAAGCTGCGTGAGACCCTGTCCCCGCGCGAAGTGAAGCACCTCGAAGCCGAAGCCTGGGAAGACTTCCTGGACATGTGCGTCGGCCAGTGCGGCATCTGGGTTGGCGAAAACATCGAGCCCGAGAAGAAGAACTCCGAGCTGATGCCGACCGAACCGTACCTGCTCGGCTCCCACTCCGGCTGCTGCGGCATCTGGACCTCCGGCCCGACCGACGTCGGCGCGCCCACCAGCGAAGCCCTGCCCGGCGCCCCCGCCCACCTGCCGTCCGGCTGGAACTGGGGCTACCGTGGCATGACCACCGTCAGCGGCCTGTTCACCGCCGGTGACGGCGTTGGCGCTTCCGGCCACAAGTTCTCCTCCGGCTCCCACGCCGAAGGCCGCATGGCGGCCAAGGCCATGGTGAAGTACTGCCTGGACAACAAGGACCTGAAGGTCGAGTTCGCCGAAACCGCCGAAGAGCTGGCCGACGCGATCTGGAAGCCGGTCCGCAACTACATGGAGTTCAAGGACTACACCACCGCCATCGACGTCAACCCCAACTACATCACCCCCAAGATGCTGCAGTTCCGCCTGCAGAAGATCATGGACGAGTACGTTGCCGGTGTCGCCACCTACTACAAGACCAACACCGTCATGCTGGGTGTGGCCGAGCAGAAGCTGGAGATGCTGAAGGAAGACGCCCAGAAGATGCGTGCCAAGGACCTGCACGAACTGCTGCGTGCCTGGGAAAACTACCACCGCATCCTGACCGCCGAAGCCCACATGAAGCACATCCAGTTCCGCGAAGAGAGCCGCTACCCCGGCTTCTACTACCGGATGGACTACAACATGGTGGACGAGGAAAACTGGCACTGCTTCGTCAACTCCATCTACGACAAGAACACCAAGAAGTGGACCTGCTTCAAGCGTGCTCACGTCGACCTGGTCGACAAGTCCAAGCTGTTCAAGCCCGCCGCTCACTAAGCAGCAGGCTCTAAGCTGAAAGGCCGGGCGCTCACAAGGCGCCCGGTTTTTTTCTAAAAACCCTTTCTTTGTCAGCGCTTTAGCGCCAAGACGAGAGGGCGCGTTATCCGCTAGAATGCCCGCCTTTCCGCCTTTGCGTTTGCCACCGTCAACGACGTGACAGGTCGATGCTTCACCTGGAGTACCCCATGCAAGACTACGACGCCCAATTCAAGAACCTGGCCGAGGACGCCCCGTTCGACCAGAGCCCGGTCATGCCCAACATGCTGGACGGCGACACCCAGCTGCAATTCCGCTGCCACCGCGGCGTGAAGTGCTGGAACGCCTGCTGCAGCAACATCGACATCACCCTCACCCCGTACGACATCCTGCGCCTGAAGAACCGGCTGGGCATGTCCTCGGGCGAGTTCCTGCAGAAGTACACGGTGCCCTACGAGATCGACAAGGACGGCACCCCCGGCGTCAAGCTGCGCAGCGTCGACGGCGGTACCGCCTGCCAGTTCATGGTCGAGGAAGGCTGCTCGGTCTACGAGGACCGCCCCACCGCCTGCCGCTACTACCCGGTCGCCCTGCTCTCGGTGCGCAACTCGGACGAATACGTCGACCGCCTGTCCTTCGCCCTGGTCCAGGAAAAGACCTGCTTCGGCCACCAGGAGCCCGACACCCAGACCATCGACCAATACCGCCAGACCCAAGGCGCGGTGGAGTACGACGAGAAGGGTCGCGGCTGGCGCCAGCTGATCCTGAAGAAGAAGTCCGCCGGCCCGGCCATCGGCAAGCCGCCGGCGATCACCAACCAGTTGTTCTTCATGGTCAACTACGACCTCGACCGCTTCCGCGCCTTCGTGATCAGCGACTCCTTCAACAAGACCTACGACATCCCGGTTGACCAGATGGCCGAACTGGTCGCCGACGACGAAAAGCTGCTCCAGTTCGGCACCGACTTCCTGCGCCACGTCCTGTTCGGCGAGAAGACCCTGACCGAGCGGGAAGGCGCCTACGAGGCCCGGACCGAACGCCTGAAGGCCAAGGCCGAAGCGATCCGCGCCGAGTTCGAAGCCAACCGCGAAAAGATCGAGGACGAGAAGTATTGCGCCCCCCCCGGCCAGCCGGGCGACTGTGGCTGCGGCTCGGAGTCCTGAACGGCAAGACGTAGAAGAAAGGCCCGCGCTACGGCGCGCGCCTTTTCGTTGCTGCGCCCGCGACCGTGAATCAGACCACCTCGATTACCGGCCGCGAGGCGCACGAGGGGGAGGCCGGGTGGTTTCCGGCGCATAGCCGGGGCTTCTCCAGGAGAGGCCGGACGCCACAAACGGGAGCCTCGCCGCAGTCCCACCCTTACGGCCCACCCTCGCATGTCCAAATGATGCGTGACTCGAAATCAATGGTATTGGGGCCAGCGCTACATCCACCCACTTCCGGCGCATCACGGTCGGACTCGGCATAGCCGAGAATCCATTGTTTTGTTCTCGAATGCCACATAAGCGTTGCCTGGTCAATGAGACCGCTCGGGATCGGGCCGTATGGTTTCGGGTTTATAACGGTGATCTGGTTCCCACGAACGACAACCCGTACCGGGAAACCAGGTGAATGCGGGAATTCAGCATCGCGATGCTGAAAGATGTATTCGCCCGACTTGATCGGCAATACGGGATCCGATTGCGCCTGGCCGCTCAGCGTTGCGACTGCAAGACAGATACTTGCTGCACCTTGTTTCATGATTTTCAAACCTAAAGTGTATCGGCGTCCGGAATGCCGAACGCGGACAGGTGAGCTCTCCGGTGACAGGCCAAAACCAAGGCGATTGGCTTCGCCATCTCTGTCAACACCAGTGAGGGGGCCGACCGTGCTCTTGGTTGGGAACCACGGATTCTATGCAATCAATCCGCTAACCGGCCTTCTCTGGCGGCGTGGTCATGGCACGTCCATACTCAGCCAACGCACGCTGAAGCTGCATTGACACAGACGCAGCCCGCCGAAAAAGTGAGGAAGGCAGACATATCGCCGTGTAGCGGGCAATTTCATGACGTCAACCAAAGTTGATTCATAGCCTTCACCTCTCCCTTATCCTTCATGAAGGCCCAGCGCCGTGCTCAACCGAGCGTTAGGAGCACATCGAATAAGTTTTCCGAGTGTCGCACTCTGTCATTAGGAGAAATAACGCTGGGACGCATATTATAAAAGCACCGACCCAACCCGGAAGCGGAAGCACTGGCCCAAGGACTTCAACTTCCGCGTTAGTTGTCTGCTACCCGTCGTTCATAATGCCTGCCGTTGGCCCGCGATCGGCAAGTCGGCTACCACCGCCCCATGGCAGGAGTACCTTCCGTTTCAAACTGGCGCATGCACGGCGAGGCAATGCGCTCTTATCAACAGGCCGCGCATCAAAGTGTCCATGGTCAGATCAGTCTTGTTGATGTGCTTGTTCGGCACCCATGCCGGTCTCGCGACCGCGCATGCGGCGGCGGCGGAGACCTTGAATATGACGAAAGACGACGTGGCATCGGCGCCTGAAGGCCCACGGATGATGGCGAGCCGCATCGCTCCGGCGCGGGTGACGCCCATCGACGTCAATGGAATCCGCTATGAAGCGGTGTGGGGGGCCCTCGGCCTTTTCCGGGCCACCGAGGTCAAGACCGGCAAGGTCTTGTGGGAACTGACCCTGTATCACTACCGGTACGACGACCGGCTTGAACGCGACGTCCAGGACGTGTTCGTCTCCGCCATGGCGAAGGAGAGCCCTTCGACCATCCTGGTCACGGACGAGCGGGCGACGGTGTACCGGGTCGATCTGGAGAAGATGACGTCGCGGATAGCCAGATGGCCGGTCGGCGTGAAACTGGTCGCCCGGGAGCCGCTGACCGTCGAGTTGGTGATCGCCAACGATACGGACCGGACCGTGAAGTTCGACAAGCCCAGCATCGGGTTTGGCGGGCGATTGAGCAACGACCTGTTTCGCGTCCAGGCCGACGGCGTCGAACTGCCGTACGGCGGGATGATGCTGAAGCGGGCGCCGCCGGGTGATTTCCTGACCCTGAAGCCGTTGTCGGAATTCCGCGTCAGGCTGGACCTGTCCGCGGATTACGCGGTGCCCGCAACGGCGAAGAAGATCGAAGTCCGCTTCGCGCATGCCAATCATTTCTCGCCGGACGATTTCCAGCTCTATTCGCCGATCCCCTTGGTCATCCGGTGACGCGCCGGCCGGCGCCCTCGTTGCCCGGCGGCACCACAGCCTGGCGGCTCCCGGGCCGGCTGCCCCGACTGCCGACGGGCGTGCACGCGGTCAGTCGCGTACCTGGATCAGCTTGCCGCTGTCGGTGAGCAGATAGATCCAGCCGTCCGGCCCCTGGCTGACGTCGCGGATGCGTTCGCCCAGGTTGGCGAGCAGGCGCTCCCGGCCGACTTCCCGGCCGCCGGCCAGCTGGACGCGCCAGAGCGCCTTGCCGGCCAGGGCGCCGACGAAGATCTGGCCGCGCCATTGCGGGAAGCCGCCGCCGGTGTAGAAGATCATCCCGCACGGGGCGATCGACACCGGCACCCAATAGCTGACCGGCTCGACGTAGTCGGGGGCATGGCGGCCGCCGCCCAGGCGGCAGGCGGCGCCGACCGGGTCGCCGTAGTTGCAGCCGTAGCTGACCCGTGGCCAGCCGTAGTTGCCGCCCGGCACGATGCGGTTGATCTCGTCGCCGCCCTGGGGACCATGCTCGCTGATCCACAACTCATCGGTCCCCGGCCGCAGGGCGGCGCCCTGCGGGTTGCGATGGCCATAGCTCCAAATCTCCGGACGCGCCCCCGGGATGGCCGGGTTGCCGGTCGGCACGGAGCCATCGCGGTTGATCCGGATCACCTTGCCCAGGCTCGTGGCCAGGTCCTGGGCCGGGGTGAATTTCTGGCGCTCGCCCAGGGTCACGAACAGGGTCTTGTCCGGACGGAACACCAGGCGGGACCCGAAATGCCCGGCCCCGGCGACCTTGGGCTGCTGACGATAGATCACCCGGATGTCGCGCAGGGCGCCGTTCTCCAGTAGGCCGCGCGCCACGGCGGTGCCGGCCAGGCCCGTCTCGGCACCCCGGCCGGGCTCCGAGTAGGTCCAGTAGACCCAGGGCGTGGTGGCGAAGTCCGGGTCCAGGGCGACGTCGAGCAGGCCGCCCTGGCCGGCGCTGGCCACCGCCGGCAGGCCGGTCAGCGTCGTCTCGACCGTCTTGCCGTCGCGGCTCAGGATGACCATGGTGCCGGCCTTCTGGGTCACCAGCAGGCGGCCGTCGGGCAGGAAGACCATGCCCCAGGGCCGTTGCAGCCCGCTGTTCAGGGTGACCGTGCGCAACGCGCCCGCCGGGCTGCCGCTGCCTGCGCCGCAGGCGGCCAACAGCAGCAGCGCCGCCGCCATCAGCAGGCCGAGCCCGCCGCGTATCCGTACCGCCATGTCCGCCTCCGTGCGCGCGCCGCGACGGGCTCATTATAGGCGCGCCGGCGCCGGCCTTATTCCCGCCGCACCCGGTACCAGGCCGCGTACAGGGCGGGCAGGAACAGCATGGTCAGCAGGGTGGCGATGATCAGGCCGCCCATGATGCTCACCGCCATGGGCCCGAAGAAGACGTTGCGCGAGAGCGGGATCATGGCCAGCACGGCGGCCGAGGCGGTCAGGACGATGGGCCGGAAGCGGCGCACGGCGGAGCCGACGATGGCCTCCCAGCAGGACTTGCCGGCGACCAGGTCCTGGTCGATCTGGTCGATCAGGATGACCGAGTTGCGCATGATCATGCCCAGCATGGCGATCACCCCGAGCAGGGCCATGAAGCCGAACGGCTTGCCGAACAGGAGCAGGAAGGCGGCGACGCCGATGATGCCGAGCGGCGCCGTGAGCACCACCATGATGACGCGCGGGAAGTTCTGCAGCTGGATCATCAGCACCGTCAGCACCACGGCGACGAAGAACGGGATGCCGGCGAACACCGCGCGCTGGGCCTTGCCCGACTCCTCCACCGAGCCGCCGGTCTCGAGCAGGAAGCCGGCCGGCAGGGCGGCCCGCAGCGGCTCCAGGCGCGGCAGTATCTCGGCGGTCACGGTGGCCGGCTCGATGGCCGGGTCGTAGACGTTGGCGCGCACCGTGATGGTCGGCAGGCGGTTGCGGCGCCAGATCATGCCGGGCTCGAAGGCGTATTCCAGGCTGGCGACCTGGGCCAGCGGCACGCTCTTGCCGACCCGCGTCGGCACCGCCAGGTCGGCCAGGCGGCTCAGCTGATCGCGGTCCGCCTCGGCGCCGCGCAGTTCGACGTTGACGATGCGGTCGGCCTCCCGGTAGGCGGTCGCGGCGGTGCCGGTCAGGGTGGCGTTCAGGAAGGCGGCCAGGTCCTGGCTGCTGACGCCGAGCAAGCGCGCCTTGTCCTGGTCGATGACGACGCGGACGATCTTGGATTGCTCGTCCCAGTCGAACTGGACGTTGGAGACGTAGGGATTCTTGCGCATCACGTCGGCGACCTGGTGGGCCAGGCGGCGCAGGGTCGGGATGTCGGCGCCGGAGACCCGGAACTGCACCGGGAAGCCGACCGGCGGGCCGTTCTCGACCCGGAACACGGCGCCGCGCAGGCCGTGGAAGTCCTCGTCGAACCGCTTGATCAGGCGCTGGCGCACCGCCTCGCGGTCGGCGATGGACTTGGTCATGACCATGAACTGGCCGAAGTTGGCGGCCGGCAACTGCTGGTCCAGGCTCAGGTAGAAGCGCGGCGAGCCCCAGCCGACGTAGGCGGTGTAGTGCTCGACGCCGGGATCGGCGGCGAGGATGCGCTCCAGCTTGCGCACCTCGGTGTCGACGGCCTTGAGGGAGGCGCCCTGGGGCAGGCGCAGGTCGAGCACCAGTTCCAGGCGCACCGAGGACGGGAAGAACTGCTTCTGGACGATCTTCATGCCGTTCACGGCGACGACGAAGAGCAGCACCGTGGCGGCGATGACGATCCAGCGGTGCGCCACGCACCAGTCGATGAGCCGGCGCAGGCGGTGGTAGAAGGGCGTGTCGTAGACGTCGTGGCCGCCCTCCTCCACCGGCCCGGCCGGGCGCTCGCCGGCGAAGCCGAGCCGGCGCATGAGGGCGTACCGGCGGGTCGCCAGCCAGCCGTGGCTCTTCGGGGCATGCGGGTCGGGCAACAGCTTGTAGCCCAGGAACGGCACCACCAGCACGGCGGACAGCCAGGACAGCAGGAGGGCGGTGGCGTTGACCGAGAAAAAGGCGAAGGCGTACTCGCCGACCACCGACTTGGCGATCGCGATGGGCAGGAAGCCGGCCACGGTGACCAGGGTACCGGCCAGCATCGGCCCGGCCGTGCTGACGTAGGCGAACGAGGCGGCCCGGGTGCGTTCCCAGCCCTGCTCCATCTTCACCCACATCATCTCGACGGCGATGATGGCGTCGTCGACCAGGAGACCGAGGGCCAGGATGAGCGCGCCCAGGGACACCTTGTGCAGGCCGGTATCGGTCTGCCACATGACGAAGAAGGTCACCGCCAGGACCAGCGGGATGGTCAGGGCGACGACCATGCCGGTGCGGAAACCCAGGCTGATGAAGCTGACCAGGAGGACCACGCTGACCGCCTCGGCGAGCGACTGCACGAAGGAGCGGATCGAGAACCTGACCACCTCCGGCTGGTCGGCGACCCGGTTGATCTCGACCCCGAGCGGCAGCCGGCTGCGCAACTCGGCGATCTTGGCGTCCAGGTGTTCGCCGAGCAGGATGATGTCGCCGCCCTTGGCCATGGTGACGCCGACCCCGACGGCCGGCTGGCCCTGGTGGCGCATGGCCGGTTGCGGCGGCTCCGCATAGCCGCGGCTGACCCGGGCGATGTCGCCGATGCGGAAACTGCGCCCGCCGACCCGGATCACCGTGTCGCGCACCGCCTGCACGGTGTCGAAGGGCCCGCTGGCGCGCACGTAGATGCGCTCCGTGCCGGTCTCGAAGAAGCCGCTCTCGGCCAGCGCGTTCTGCTGCGCCAGGGCCTGGGCCAGGCTGTTTAGGTCGACGCCGAGGGTGGCCAGGCGGGCATTGTCGATGTCGATGTGGATGCGCTCGTCCTGGACGCCGTAGAGATCGACCTTGGCGACGTCGGGCACCCTGAGCAGGGCGTCGCGCACGTCGTCGGCGTAGTCCTTGAGCTGGGCATAGGACAGGCCCGGCCCGGTGATGGCGTAGATGTTGCCGAACACGTCCCCGAATTCGTCGTTGAAGAACGGCCCCTGGATGCCGGCCGGCAGGTTTTGGCGGATGTCGCCGATCTTCTTGCGCACCTGGTAGAAGATGTCCGGCACCGCCTTGGGCGGGGTCGACTCGTGGGCCAGGAACATCACCGTCGACTCGCCTGGGCGCGAGAAGCTGGTGATGCGGTCGACGTAGGGCACCTCCTGGAGCTTCTTCTCGATGCGGTCGGTGACCTGTTCCTCGACCTCTTGGGCCGAGGCGCCCGGCCACTTGGTCTGGACCACCATGAGCTTGAAGGTGAAGGCCGGGTCCTCGGCCTGGCCGAGGTGGCGGTAGCCGTACACGCCCATGAGCGCCAGCACGACCATGAAGTAGCCCATCAGGGCACGGTGGCGCAGGGCCCAGTCGGACAGGTTGAAACCGGTCATGGTCGCCTCAGCGGGCTTCGGTCTTGAAGGGCAGCGGCCGCACCGCCTGGCCGGCCACCAGCTTGTGGGCGCCGACCGCGACCACCGCCTCGCCGACCGCCACCCCGGCGGCGAGGACGACGCCGTCCTCGCGGTAGGCCGCCACCTTGACCGGCCGGCGCAGGGCCTTGCCCTGGGCGACGACCCAGACCTCCGGGCCCTGGCCGCGCTCGATCACCGCCGAGAGCGGCACCAGGATGCCGGGCACCCCGGCGTCCTCGGCGAGGGCGACCTGGGCGGTCATGCCCAACTGCACGTCCGCGCCGGCGTCGGGCAGGCTCACGCGCGCCGCGTAGGTGCGGGTCGCCGGATCGGCGGCCGGGGCGAGTTCGCGCAGGCGTCCGCGCAGGCGCAGGTCGGGCCGCGCCCACAGGGTCACGGCCAGCGAGTTGGCCGCCTTGAACGCGGCCAGCTGGCCTTCCGGCACGTAGACCAGGACTTCCTTCTCGTCCGGACGGGCGACCCGCACCACCGCCTGGCCGGCCGCGACCACCTGGCCCGGTTCGGCCAGCACCGCAGTGACGACGCCGGCCCGGTCGCTGGCCAGGGTGCCGTAGGCGGCCTGGTTGCCGGACACCGCCAGCTGCGCCCTGGCCTGGTCCAGGCGCGCCGCGGCCGCCTGCCAGGCGGTGGTCTTGGCGTCGAGCATGGCCGGGCTGACGAACTTGTCGCGGGCCAGGGCCGTGTAGCGGTCGAGGTCGGCCTTGGCCAGGGCGAGGTCGCTCTCGGCGGCGCTCACCTGGGCACGCACGGCGGCGACGTTGAGTTGCAGGTCGGCCGGGTCCAGGCGGGCCAGCACCGTGCCCGGGCGGACCTGGGCACCGACGTCGACCAGGCGCGCCACCAGCTTGCCGCCCACCCGGAAGGCCAGGTCCGCCTCATGGCGCGCGCGCACCTCGCCGGAATAGCTCGGCCCCTCGCTGCCGGCGGCGCCGGCGGCCGCCAGGACGAGGACCGAGGGCACCGGCGGCGCCGGCGGCTTGTCCTCCTTGCAGGCGGACAGCAGGCTGGCGGACAGGGCCAGGGCGAGGACGACGGCGGTGCGGCGGGCGGTCACGAAAGGGTCCTTCTCTGCGGGGCGACGACGGCCCGGCAATGAAGCCACGCCGGCGCCGTCCTGGCAAGGCCGTGAGCTGACAAAAGGCATGCGGACCCGACTGTCCGCTAGTCCGGAAGCGGGCGTTTTTTCGGGGATAATCGGGACACTGGAAACGAACCTCAGCGTGCCGTGGAAACCCATACCCTCAGCCAGGAAGAACATTACATCCGCCGCGAGCCCTACTACGAGGCGATCGGCGACGAGATCGCCATCTTCGAAGCGGCCTACAGGAACAAGCTGCCGGTGCTGCTCAAGGGCCCGACCGGCTGCGGCAAGACCCGCTTCATGGAGTACATGGCCTGGCGCCTGAAGCGCCCCCTCATCACGGTCTCCTGCCACGACGACCTGACCGCCTCCGACCTGGTCGGCCGCTACCTGGTCAAGGGCGGCGAGACGGTCTGGGTGGACGGCCCGCTCACCCGCGCCGTGCGGGTCGGCGGCATCTGCTACCTGGACGAGATCGTCGAGGCGCGCAAGGACACCATGGTGGTCATCCACCCGCTCGCCGACGACCGCCGCGCCCTGCCCATGGAGAAACTCGGCCAGCTCATCGAGGCGGGCGACGAGTTCTGCCTGGCCATCTCCTACAACCCCGGCTACCAGAGCGTGCTCAAGGACCTCAAGCAGTCGACCCGGCAACGTTTCGTGGCCATGGAGTTCGACTACCCGACCCCGGAACTGGAGCGCCGCATCGTCGCCAACGAGGCCGGGGTCGACGCCGGCCTGGCCGAGAAGCTGGTGCGCTTCGCCCACATGACCCGCAACCTGAAGGGCAGCGGCCTCGACGAAGGCGCCTCGACCCGCCTGCTGGTGCACGCCGGCAAGCTGATCGCCGGCGGCGTGGCGCCGGTGGTCGCCTGCCAGAGCGCCGTGGCCCAGGCGGTCACCGACGATCCCGACATGCTGGCGGCGATCCAGGAATTGTCGGCGTCGCTGTTCTAGGAGCCGGACGGTGGCGGAGCCGCTGACCCGGACCGAGATCGAGGCCAAGCTGGACGTCTGGCTGGAGACCGAGTTCACCTTCCACCAGGTCGGCCCGACCGCGCGCGCCCTGTGCCGGCTGGGCCGGACCGAGCAGGACTTCGTCCTCGACTGGATCAAGCGCATCGCCACCACCCACATCACCCTGGCGTTCGACTTCGCCAAGCGTGCCCCCGACCTGATCCGGCGCTTCGACCGGCGGGTCATCGAGGCCTGGGCGGTCCACCTGTGCGACACCTACGACCGCGCCGGCATGTACGCCGCCCTCGAGGTGGCCGGCCAGGTCGGCCAGTTCATGCGCCAGCGCGACAGCCAGGCGGCCGGCGCCCTGTTCGAGGACGTCGCCCCGGTGCTGGCCAACTTCGTGCACGGCCTGACCGGGCGCAAGCTCAAGCTGGAACAGGGCGAGGCGGTCTGGAGCGACGGCGAGAAGATCGTCCTGCCGGCCATCATCGCCGAACTGGAAGGCCGGGCCGACAACTTCAAGCTGGCCAAGGCCATGGTGGCCTTCCAATGGGCGCACACCCGCTATGGCACCCTGCGCGCCGACTGGCAGGCACTGACCGCCGGGCGCGCCGACCCGGCCCGCGCGCTGCGCCAGTTCCACGGCCTGGAGACCCTGCGCCTGGCGGCCTGCCTGGCGCGCGAGCTGCCCGGCCTGTATCGCGACATGAGCCACCTGTCCGCCCTCTTGGAGGCGCCCATCGACGCCGACTGGCAGGCCCTGGCGGCCCCCCTGGCCGAACCCGGCGCGACGCTCGCCGACAGCCTGGCCCGGCTCGACGCCGCCTGCGCCCTGGCCGATTTCCCGGCCCGCTGCTACCAGGGCGAGCTGCGCCCCGACGCGGTGGCGGCGGCGCGTGCCGCCCGCCTGGACAAGGAAAAGGCCCGCCTGCGCGTCAAGCTCGCCGACCTGGCGGAGGAGGCGCGCAAGCACAAGGCCGAGTCCGGCGCCGAGCCGGACAGCCGCTTCGAGGTCGCCACGGACGAGACCGACGGCCGCCTGGATTTCGAGATCACCCTGGACGGTGCCCCGGTGGCGCCGCCCGACGACGTGAAGCAACTGCTCACTTCCGTACACCTCGACTTCGGCGCGATCCCGCCCGAGTACCTGGTGCCGGCCGGCGACGGCGAGTACGACGCGAGCCAGTACGAGGACCAGCCGGTCGACCCGGACGCGGTCTGGCAGGGCACCTACCACGAGGAGGGGGCGCTGTTCTATCCGGAGTGGGACCTCGGCCGCCAGCACTACCGCAAGAACTGGTGCGTGATGCGCGAGAAGGAGGTGAAGCCGGTGTACGACGACTTCCCCGTCCGCACCCTCGCCAAGTACAGCGCCCTGGTCAAGCAGCTGCGCACCGGCTTCGAGGCCATGCGGGACGAGAACCGGCTCCTGAAACGGCAGACCCAGGGCGACGAGGTCGACCTCGACGCCCTGGTCGAGGCCCTGGCCGACGCCCACGACGGCCGCGAGATGAGCGACCGCCTGTTCATGCACATGCATCGCGCCGAGCGCAACATCGCGGTCGCCTTCATGGTCGACATGTCCGGCTCGACGCGCGGCTGGATCAACGAGGCCGAGCGCGAGGCCCTGATCCTGCTCTGCGAGGCGCTGGAACGCCTGGGCGACCGCTACGCGATCTACGGCTTCTCCGGGATCACGCGCAAACGCTGCGAGCTGTTCCGGATCAAGACCTTCGACGAGCCCTACACGGACGAGGTCCGCGCCCGCATCGCCGGCATCGCGGCGCAGGAATACACCCGCATGGGCTTCGCCATCCGCCACCTGAGCAAGCTGCTCGGCGAGGTCGAGGCGCGCACCCGGGTCCTGGTCACCCTCTCGGACGGCCGCCCGGACGACTACTTCGACCCCTATCGCGGGCCCTACGGCATCGAGGACACCCGCATGGCCCTGCTCGAGGCGCGCCGGGCCGGCATCCACCCGTTCTGCATCACCATCGACAAGGACGCGCGCGACTACCTGCCGCACATGTACGGCCCGGCCCGCTACGTCATCCTGGACGACGTCGGCGAACTGCCCGGCAAGGTGGCCGACATCTACCGGAGGCTGACCCACTGATGCAGCGCCCCGACATCCACCTCCACCGCTACTACAGCAACGGCGCCTACGGGCGCTCCTGGGGGGTGCGCATGATCACCGGCATCGCGACCGACCCGGAGACCGGCCTGGAGACGGTCAGCTTCAAGGGCGTCGCCGGCCGCTGCCGGCGCCAGGCCGGCACCTGCACGAGCAAGGAGTTCGTTCTCTGGGCCAAGTACGAGGTGGCCCTGAACGAGAACTCCTGGCTGCGGGTCGGCAACGACGAGGCCTGAAGCGGGGCGAAAAAAAGGCCGCCCGCAGGCGGCCTCCCGAGACGCGGCGGGGCGCTTACTTGGCCTTGCCGACGATCTCGATCTCGACCCGGCGGTTGGGTTCCAGGCAGGCGACCAGTTCCTTCTTGGCCAGCTTGGGATCGCACTGGACGACCGGCTGGGTATCGCCGACGCCGCTGGTGATGATGACGTTCGGCTTGACCCCCTTGGCGACCAAGTAGGACTTCACGGCCTTGGCGCGGCGCTCGGACAGCTTCTGGTTGGCGGCCGGCTTGCCGGTGATGTCGGCGTGGCCGACGATGCGGATCTGCTCGATCACACCCAGGCTCTTCAGCTTCGCGGCGACCTCGTCGAGGCGCTTCTTGCCTTCCTTGGACAGGTCCTTGATGCCGGACTTGCCGCTCCGGAACAGGGTGTCGCCGGACAGGACGATCTTGGTCTCCGGGGCGGCCGGCTTGACCACCACGGGGGCGGCCGGAGCGGCCTGGGCGACGACCGGGGCCGGGCTGCCGACCTTGGGCAGGAAGCCGGTCAGGTTGCTGAACAGTTCGGGGCTGAACATGTTGAAGCTGGCCACCGGATCGGCGCCCCAGGGGCTGGAGGCGCCGGCGACGGTGGCGGGACGCCAGCCGAACCAGGAGTTCGGGGTGGCGCCGGTGCCGGCCGGGTTCATCATGGCGCCGGCCATGCCGGTGTAGAGGGCCGGATTCATGACCGTACCCATGAAGTTCCAGGTACGCGGGTCCATGGCGGCCATGCCCCAGCGCATGTAGGTGTTGGGGTTCATGGTGGAGAACATCATGTCCCAGACGCGCGGGTCCATCGGCATCATCGCCCAGCGCATCATTTTGCCCGGGTCGGAGAACTGGGTCAGCATGGCCGTGTAGAAGGCCGGATCCATGCCGGCCTGCATCCAGCGCATGTACATGTTGGGATCGGCGAAGGCCATGTAGTTCTGCACCGCGGCCGGGGTGGCCATGGAGTTCATCATGTTGAGCCAGCCGCCGGGTTCCATGGCGCCCTTGGCGCCGGCGATGTAGAAGCCGGGCTCGGTCACGGCCTGGCTCCAGGGCACGAAGACGCGCGGATCCTTGAAGGCGCTGCCGTTCTGGGTGAAATCGGTCATCCGGGTCAGCCATTCCTCGGGGGTCCTGGGCGCAACCGGGGTGGTTTGCGAGACCGGGGCCACCGGCCAGGGCCAGAACACGGCCGGCGCGACGGGCGCGGGGGCGACGGGGACGGGTTGGGCAGCCTGGACGGCCGCCGCGGCGAATGCCAGAGCGAACAGGGGGACACGAAGATTCATGGGATTCCTTTCAGATTATCCGGGACCGCTAACGAAAATTAGATTTCTTATATATTCTAAACAAACCAAGTTGGTGTTGGCATGACAGCCGGCCTCCCGCGCGCCAACCAATCCGGTCTATGTTGCAGCCAAGCAAACGGGCCGGCAAGCCGGCCCGTTTACGTCAGTGTCCGCTCACTATCAGGCGAGCAGCGGCACGATCAGGAGGGCGACGATGTTGATGATCTTGATCAGCGGGTTGACGGCCGGGCCGGCGGTGTCCTTGTAGGGGTCGCCGACGGTGTCGCCGGTCACCGCCGCCTTGTGGGCCTCGGAACCCTTGCCGCCGAAGTTGCCTTCCTCGATGTACTTCTTGGCGTTGTCCCAGGCGCCGCCGCCGGTGGTCATGGAGATGGCCACGAAGATGCCGGTGATGATGGTGCCGAGCAGGACGCCGCCGAGCGCCTTGGGGCCGAGGATCAGGCCGACCAGGACCGGGACCAGGACGGGCAGCAGCGACGGGATCATCATTTCCTTGATGGCGGCCTTGGTCAGCATGTCGACGCAGGTGCCGTACTCGGGCTTGGCGGTGCCGTCCATGATGCCCTTGATCTCGCGGAACTGGCGCCGCACTTCCACGACGATGGCGCCGGCGGCGCGGCCGACCGCTTCCATGCCCATGGCACCGAACAGGTAGGGCACCATGCCGCCGATGAACAGGCCGATGATGACCATGTGGTCGGACAGGTCGAACACGGCGGAGATGCCGTTGGCCTGCAGGGCGTGGGTGTAGTCGGCGAACAGGACCAGGGCGGCCAGGCCCGCGGAGCCGATGGCATAGCCCTTGGTGACGGCCTTGGTGGTGTTGCCGACGGCGTCGAGCGGGTCGGTGATGTTGCGGATTTCCTCGGGCAGCTCGGCCATCTCGGCGATGCCGCCGGCGTTGTCGGTGACCGGACCGTAGGCGTCCAAGGCGACGATGATGCCGGTCATGGACAGCATGGAGGTGGCGGCGATGGCGATGCCGTACAGGCCGCCCAGGGCGTAGGCAGCGTAGATCGCGGCGCACACGGCGACCACCGGGGCGGCGGTGGCCTTCATCGAGACGCCGAGGCCGGCGATGATGTTGGTGCCGTGGCCGGTGGTGGAGGCCTGGGCGATGTGCCGGACCGGGCTGTACTCGGTGGCGGTGTAGTACTCGGTGATCACCACCATGGCGGCGGTCAGGAGCAGGCCGATGATGGAGGCCAGGTACAGGTTCATCGAGGACACGGTGGTGCCGTCGGTCATGGTGACGCCGTCGCCCAGCATCATGGTGGTGACCGGGTAGAAGGCGATCAGGGCAATCGCACCGGCCACGGCGAGGCCGCGGTAGAGGGCGTTCATGATCTTGCCGCCTTCGCGCGCCTTGACGAAGTAGGTGCCGATGATGGAGGCGATGATGGAGACGCCGCCCAGGACCAGCGGATAGGCCACCGCGTTGGCGACACCCGCCGGGGCGACCATCAGGGCGCCCAGGAGCATGGTGGCGACCGTGGTCACGGCGTAGGTCTCGAACAGGTCGGCGGCCATGCCGGCGCAGTCGCCAACGTTGTCGCCGACGTTGTCGGCGATCACGGCCGGGTTGCGCGGATCGTCCTCGGGGATGCCGGCCTCGACCTTGCCCACCAGGTCGGCGCCGACGTCGGCGCCCTTGGTGAAGATGCCGCCGCCAAGACGGGCGAAGATGGAGATCAGGGAACCGCCGAAGCCGAGACCGACCAGGGCGTGCACGGCATCGGTGATGCCGACGCCGGTCCCGGTGAGGATGACGTAGTAGCCGGCGACACCGAGGAGGCCGAGGCCGACCACCAGCAGGCCGGTGATGGCGCCACCCTTGAAGGCGACGTTGAGGGCGGCGTTGAGGCCGTCGTGGGCGGCCTGGGCGGTGCGCACGTTGGCGCGCACCGAGACGTTCATGCCGATGAAGCCGGCGGCACCGGACAGCACGGCGCCAATGGCGAAGCCGATCGCGGTGGACAGATGCAGGAAGGCGGCGATGAGCACGAACAGCACGACGCCGACCAGGCCGATGGTGGTGTACTGGCGTTTGAGGTAGGCCTGCGCGCCTTCCTGAACCGCGGCGGAGATCGCCCGCATACGGTCGTTGCCGGTGGGCAACGCCAAAATCCATTTGATGGACATGACCCCGTACAACAAGGCCAACACCGCCGCCACAAGGGCGAACATCAAGCCTTCACTCATCACGCATCTCCTAAAGAATTGGTAAAAACGTATCTTGACCCGGCGTCATTCTGACGCCGGACCGGCGGTATATTAGGACTCCGCAATCCTGATTAACAACAAAAAAAAGTTCACGGATAGGGTTTTCCGATGGCGAGCCCGCCCTCGAACCGGGTGCCCGGCTCGAAACCGAAAATCTCGTCCAGGGCGAATTCCCGGATCAGCCCGTCGACGGCCGCCTGGCCGTGTTCCTTCATCACCTCGGACAGGATCAGCTTGGCCGAATTGGCGTTGTAGAAGCCGCCGAAGTCGGCCTGGACTTTGATCAGCTGGCGGGCGCGGTCGAGGGTCATGGATTCCTTGTCCGAAAATGAGGGAGGGCGCCGAAGCGCCCTCCCGACCGGTCAGAGCTTGAATTCGGGCAGCTTCTTGGCCACCGTGACGTTCTTCATGGTCACGTACACCGGCAGGCCGTCGGCGCCGTACTTCGGATAGTCCTCACCTTCGACCAGGCCGGTCAGATAGTTGATGCACTTCTTGGTGACGCCGTAGCCGTCCTTGCTGATGAAGTCGCGCGGCATGAACTTCTCGACGTTGGCGACATCCTTCAGCTCGGCGTAGCCCAGCTTGTACTTGTAGGGGATGTCGGACACGCGGTCGATGGTCGGCATGACCGAGTTGTGGCCCTTGACCGCCAGCTCGACGGCCTTCTTGCCCAGCGCGTAGGCCTGCTTGACGTCGGTCTTGGAGGCGATGTGGCGGGCGGCACGCTGCAGGTAGTCGGCCACGGCCCAGTGGAACTTGTGGCCCAGCGCGTCCTTGATCATGTTGGCGACCACCGGGGCGGCGCCGCCCAGCTGGGCATGGCCGAAGGCGTCGCGGGTGCCCTGCTCGGCCAGGAACTTGCCGTCCGGGTAGTGGCAGCCTTCGGAAACGACGATGGTGCAGTAGCCGTATTCCTTGACCTTGGCATCGACCGCGGCGATGAACTTGGCCTGGTCGAACTCGATCTCGGGGAACAGGATCACGACCGGGATGCCTTGCTCGGCGACCAGGCCGCCGGCGGCGGCGATCCAGCCGGCGTGCCGGCCCATCACCTCGACCACGAAGATCTTGGTCGAGGTCTTGGCCATGGAGCGCACGTCGTAGGAGGCTTCCAGGGTGGACACGGCGATGTACTTGGCGACGGAGCCGAAGCCCGGGCAGCAGTCGGTGATGGGCAGGTCGTTGTCCACGGTCTTGGGCACGTGGATGGCCTGGATGGGATAGCCCATGGCCTCGGACAGCTGGGACACCTTGTAGCAGGTGTCGGCCGAGTCGCCGCCGCCGTTGTAGAAGAAGTAGCCGATGTTGTGGGCCTTGAAGACCTCGATCAGGCGCTCGTATTCGCGCTTGTTGGCGTCCAGGGACTTGAGCTTGAAGCGGCAGGAACCGAAGGCGCCCGACGGGGTGGAACGCAGGGCGGCGATGGCGGCATCCGACTCCTTGCTGGTGTCGATCAGTTCCTCGGTCAGGGCGCCGATGATGCCGTTCTTGCCGGCATACACCTTGCCGATGACGTCGGAGTGCTTGCGGCAGGTCTCGATGACACCGCAGGCGGACGCGTTGATGACGGCCGTGACGCCGCCGGACTGGGCATAGAAGGCGTTCTTTTTCTTCGCCATGTTTCGATTCCCTTAACGTGTTTACAAACAAAAACGGGAGCCCGCTGGCTCCCGTATCAACTCATTGCTGGCCGACTTCCTCGGCGCGCCGGTGTGCTGCCTCTTCCTGCATCTTGAGGGTCGTCACCAGGCAGTCGCCCAGGTTGTCGTACTCCTCCTTGCCGGTCGCGAAGCGATCCTTGACCGACCAGAAGAACATGCTGCGGAACTTGTCGACACCGGTCTTGGCGACGACGAACCGGCAGCTGTCGGCGTCCTCCCAGTACACCGCCGGACAGGCCGTCAGCTCGCGGTCGGCCGGCGTCAGGCGCACCTCGGTCTCGACCTCCTGGAAATCGACGGCCTGGCCGTAGCGCTCCTTGAGGGCGGCGTCGACCAGGCGCAGTTCCGCCTCGGTGTAGTCGGGGATGGCCGGGACGCTCACTTCTTGACCGAATCCAGGCCGGCGAAGACGGCGGCGGTGATGCTGTCCACGGAGCCGACGCCGGACACCTTGATGTACTTGGGCGCATCGGCGGCACCGGTGTTGCCCCAGTCGCCGTAGAACTTGACCAGCGGCTCGGTCTGGGCGTGGTAGACGTCGAGGCGCTTCTTGACGGTCTCTTCCTTGTCGTCGTCGCGCTGGATCAGGTCCTCGCCGGTGACGTCGTCCTTGCCGGCGACCTTGGGCGGGTTGAAGACGACGTGATAGGTGCGGCCGGAGGCCACGTGGACGCGGCGGCCGGACATGCGCTTGATGATCTCTTCGTCGGGGACGTCGATCTCGACCACGGCATCCAGGGGCACGCCGGCGGCCTTCAAGGCATCGGCCTGGGGAATGGTGCGCGGGAAGCCGTCGAACAGGTAGCCGGCCTTGCAGTCGTCCTGGGTCAGGCGCTCCTTGACCATACCGATGATGATGTCGTCGGACACCAGCCCGCCGGCGTCCATGATCTTCTTGGCGGCGACGCCCAGCTCGGTGCCCGCCTTGACGTGGGCACGCAGCATGTCGCCGGTGGAGATCTGGGGAATGCCGTACTTTTCCTTGATGAAGTTGGCCTGGGTGCCCTTGCCCGCGCCGGGGCCGCCGAGAAGAATCAGTCGCATGAAAAACCTCTTAAAAACGGCCCGCCTTGGACGGGCGCAATGGTTATCGGGACGAAAAATTACAGCGGGCAAGGGTAGTCAACCACCCCCTCCTTTGACAGTCAATTTTTTGTATCAAGTTATAAGCCGAGGTTATTACAACCTTTGACGTCTTCAATACTCGGCGAACAAGCGGCGCACCATCTCGAGGTCGGCGGGAGTGTCGACGCCGGGTGGCATCGGCCGGTCGATGGTCAGCACGGCGATGCGGTAGCCGTGGTAGAGGGCGCGCAGCTGCTCCAGGGATTCGAAGGCCTCGATGGCCGGCCTGGGCAGGCCCAGGTAGGCCTTGAGGAAGCCGACCCGGTAGGCGTAGAGGCCGACGTGGCGGTAGACCGGCAGCTCCGCCGGCAGGCTGCGCTCCTTGCCGTCCCAGGCGTCGCGCGCCCAGGGAATGGGCGCGCGCGAGAAGTACAGGGCGTGGCCGTCGCGGTCCAGGACCACCTTGACCAGGTTCGGGTTCATCACCTCGTCGAGGTCGAGCAGGGGGTGGCAGACCGTGGCCATGGCGGCACCGGTGCGTTCGTGCAGCAGGGTGGCGGTGGCCCGGATCAGCTCCGGGTCGATGAGCGGCTCGTCGCCCTGGACGTTGACCACCACGGTGTCGTCCGGCCAGCCCATGCGGGTGGCCACCTCGGCCAGGCGGTCGGTACCGGATGGGCAATCGGGCGAGGTCAGGCAGACCTCGACGCCGTGCCGGCGCGCCGCCTGCGCCACCTCGCCGTGGTCGGTCGCGACCAGGACGTGGCTCGCCCCGCTCGCCGCGGCGCGTTCCGCCACGCGTACCACCATGGGCTTGCCGGCGATGTCGGCGAGCGGCTTGCCGGGCAGACGGGTCGAGGCATGACGGGCGGGAACCACGGCAACGAATGGATAGGTCATATGCTTCTGTCTAAGTGCGGACGATTTGTTTATGCTCGCGGAACCCGCGCGAAAATTCCAGTCCCTGGCCATGGCCGAACCCCGATCCCAGCAACGCCTGCCGAAACGGCTGTCCCGCCTGCTCGTGGTCGGCTTCGCCGTGCTGATCGGCCTGATGTCGGTGCTGGTGCTGAACTCGGTCCTCAACCTGCGCGCCCAGGAGGCCCGGGTGGCGGGCACCGTCGAGCTGCGCAACCGCAAGATCGAGCTCGCCACCGACCTCCTCATGGCCACCTACAGCCGGCACAACAGCCTGGTCTACCAGACCATCGTCGGCGACCCGTTCGAACAGGACGACCATTTCCAGCAGTTCATCAAATGGGGCTACGAGGTCGGCAAGGCGCGCAACGCGCTGCGGGCGATGCGCCTGGACGGCTTCGAGACCGCCCGGCTGGCCGACCAGGATGCCCTGCTCGCCCGCATCGTCGAGTTGCACGACCGCATCAGCGACCTGGCCCGCCAGGGCCGCGCCGAACAGGCCCGGCAGCTGATCGCCGTCGACCTGCGCCCCGACAACCTGAAGTTCATCGACAGCGTCGACCAGCTCGAGCACTACGAACGCGACCGCATCCAGGCCGAACTGGACGCGGCCCGGTCGGCCAGCCGGCGCGCCATCTTCGTCGCGGTCGGGCTCGGCAGCGCCATCGTCCTGCTCGCCTGCGCCATCGCCTACCTGACCTACCGCCAGATGGGCCGCTACGCCGACACCATCGACGAACAGATGCGGGCCCTGGAGCAGCACAGCGCCCAGCTGAAGCACGAGGCCACCCACGACCCGCTCACCGGCCTGGCCAACCGCAGCCTGTTCTACCACCGCCTGACCGAGGCGCTGACCCGGGCCGGCCAGGACCAGCTCAAGGCCACCGTGCTCTACGTCGACCTGGACGACTTCAAGCCGGTCAACGACCGCTACGGCCACGCCGTCGGCGACAGCCTGCTCCAGGTCGTGGCCGGACGCCTGCTCGGCTCCGTGCGCACCACCGACACCGTCGCCCGCCTGGGCGGCGACGAATTCGCGGTGATCCTGCTCGGGGTCGGCGAGGCGAGCCGGATCAGCCGCTTCGAGGAGGCCATACGGGCCAACCTGGTACGCCCCTTCGAGATCGACGGCGCCGAACTGGTGCCGTCATGCAGCTGCGGCCACGCCGTCTACCCGGACGACGGCGTGGGCATGGACACCTTGCTGCACGCGGCCGACGAGCGCATGTACGCGGCCAAGCGCGCACGCAAAGGCGGCGCGGCCGGCTAAATCGCCGGCGCCCGCCGGCGCGAACTGCTAGAATCCGCTCCGGCAAGGTGCCCGGAGGCGAAGGCCGACGGGATAATCGGGAAACAGGTGCAATGCCTGTGCTGCCCCCGCAACGGTAAGCGTGCGTGGACGCGTCACTCCGGCCACTGGGAGACCTCCCGGGAAGGCGACGCGTCGAACCCCCGCGAGCCCGGAGACCGGCCTGCCACGATCCCTGAGCAAACCGCGGGAGGCGGTCGCCGGAACAGGAACTTCGAGCCTTTCCGCCATCGCCCGCCCGCCCACACGCGAACGGCGGGTTCGCGAGAAAGGCAACGCATGAATACGCGTCTTCTGGCCATCGCCTGTGCCATGGCCTGTCACCTCCCGGCGCGCGCCGAGACCCCCTATGCCCTCGACGAGATCGTCGTCACGGCGAGCCGCTTCGAGCAGGAACGAGTGATCCAACCCGCACAGGTGCGGGTCATCGGCCCCGACGAGATCGCCGCCAGCAACGCCCTGACCGTCCCCGACCTGCTCGAGCGGGCGGCGGGCCTGAGCGTGCGCAGCCTGTACGGCGACACCCCTAGCGCCGTGGAACTCGACGCCCGCGGCTACGGCGAGACCGGCAGCAGCCACGTCCTGGTCCTGCTCGACGGACGCCGCCTGAACGCCCCCGATTCGAATGCCGTCGACATGTGGTCGACCATTCCGCTGTCGCGCGTCGAGCGCATCGAGGTGCAGTACGGCGGCGGCACCGTCCTGTACGGCGACAACGCGGTCGGCGCGGTGGTCAACATCGTCACCCGCGACGACCGCTCGGCAACGACGTCGAGCGGCCGGGCCGGGCTCACCGCCGGCAGCTTCGGCACCCTTCAGGGCAACGGCGCCCTGACTCTGGCCGGACCGGCGCTGACCGGCCGCCTGGACGTCGCCGCGACCCGCAGCGACGGCTATCGCGACCACGAGCGGTCACACGGCGCCAGCGCCGGCGGCCGCATCGCCACCCGGCCGGGCGATCTGTCCGCCTTCGTCGACTTCGGCCTCGGCCGCCTGGACGCCGATCTGCCCGGCTACCTGACCCTCGACCAGGCACGCGCCGACCCGCGCGCCTCCGTGGCCGGCAACGGCCAGGGCGACTCGCAGCGGGATACCTGGCATCTGCGCCCGGGCCTGGTCTACAAACCGGCCGAAGGGGTGACCGTGCAGGCCGAACTGGGCTACGACGCCAACCACCTGGACAGCGCCCTCAGCTACGACATCGGCGGCGGCTATCTGGCCACCAGCCGGGTCGCCAACGACTACGACACCCTGTCCTTCACCCCGCGCCTGAACCTGCTGCACCGCCTGTTCGGCCTGGATGCCGAGAGCGTGCTCGGGGTCGATCTCTACCGCACCGACTTCGACTCCAAACGCGACTACTTCGGCGTCACCCGCCTGAACATGCGCCAGGACAGCCAGGCCCTCTATGCCCAGACCAGCCTGCACGTCGGCGCCGGCACCGTGGTCACGGCCGGCGCCCGCCGCCAGCGGGTCGACCAGTCCCTGGACCGCACCGCCAGCAGCGACCTCGACAACGACCAGGCGCGCACCGCCTGGGACCTCGGCATCAGCCAGCAGCTGACCCCCTCGGCCCGTCTGTTCGCCCGCCACGGCCGCGTGTTCCGGTTCGCCAGGAGCGACGAGTTGACCACCTATACCGGGCTGGGCATCCCGCTGCGTCCCGAGCACGGCCGCAGCAGCGACGTCGGCATCGACTGGCACGGCGGCCGGGGCCGGCTGCAGGCGACCCTGTACCGCCAGGACCTGGCCGACGAGATCGCCTACAACGCCAATCCCGACGGCGACTGGTCGACCTACGACGGCCGCAACGAGAACCTCCAGCGCACCCGCCACCAGGGTCTGACCGTCGACGCCAGCCTGAAACTGGCCGCCGACCTGCTGGCCCGGGCCGGCTACAGCTATACGAAGGCCTATTTCACCGCCGGCGCCGACAGCGGCAAGACCATCCCGCTGGTTCCCCGCCAGGAGGCGAGGCTCGGCCTGAACTGGCGCATCAGCCCGGAGTGGCAGGCCGACGGCCGCCTGAACTGGTCCAGTTCGCGCTATTACGGCAGCGACACCGACAACAGTGCCGCCCGCCTGGCCGGCTTCCTGACGGTCGACCTCGCCGCCACCTGGCAGCGCGGCGCCTGGCAGGTGCGCCTGGATGGCCGCAACCTGACCGACAAGCACTACGCCACCACCGGCTTCGAGTACCTGGCCAGCCAGTACCCGGCCGACGGGCGTGCCTTCTACCTGTCCCTCGCCTACGAGGGCGACCTCTGAGACGTGGCCCCGGCGCCGGCAAAATGGATAGAATGTCGGCGCCGCAACGAAAGGATACCGACATGCCAGCACGTTCCCGACTCACCCTGTTCAGCGCCCTGCTCGTCCTGCTCGCCGTCACCCGGATCGGCCATTTCGGTACCGTCGTGAGCCTGCCGGATGCCTCCCTGGCGGTGTTCCTGCTGGGCGGCCTGTGGCTGGGCGGCCTGCGCTGCTTCGCGGCCTACGCCGCGACCGCCTTCGCGATCGACGTCTTCCTGGCCAAGAACGCGGTCGAGGCCGGCTGGTGCCTGACCCCCGGCTATGCCGGCCTGGTGGCCGCCTACGCCTCGGTGTGGCTGTTCGGGCGCCTGCTGGCGCGTACCCCGGAGTTGCCGGTCATGCGCTACGCCGGCATCGGCATCGCCGCCGTGCTGGTCCATTTCCTGATCGCCAACCTGAGCTTCTGGGCGCTGTCCGGCTATTTCGACGCCATGTCCCTGAGCGACTACGCCGCCTCGGTGGCGAAGTATCTGCCGCCCTACCTGGCCAGCACCGCGCTCTACCTGGCCCTGGCCTGGGTCGGCCAGCGCGTCCTGGCGACCCGCCTGGCCGGCCGCCACTCGCTCGGCTAGTCGCCGCCCCGGCGGATGCCGCCGCGCTCCAGGGCGCGCCGGATGGTCTTCATGTCGGCGTCGCCGTCCACGGTGCAGAAGTAGTGGAAGAACAGCTCCTTCTGGTAGCTGCCGTCGCGGCGCGCCTCGACCGGTTGCCAGGCCGCGTAGCGGTTGCGTGACCAACTGCCGTCCGGGTGCCCGAAGGCGTAGATCTTGTGCTCGCCGGTGGCGCAGCGCATGCCCTCGAAATTGACGTTCTCGGCACCGCCGGCAGTCCGGATCACCACCGTGTAGCGCACCACGCCGTCGCTCGCGGCGGTCACCGACGGGACGTCGACGAAGTAGTGGTGGCCGCCGCCGGCCGGCCCCATGTCCAGCTCGCGCAGGCCGGCCGGCTTGGGCAGCGGCGGCAACTGGGCCTCGATTTCCTTCCAGGGCTTCTGGTTGGCGTCGAAGTCGTAATCGAAGGTGCCCCATTGGCCGAACTTGTCCTCCGCCCAGCTGCCGGCCAGGGCGGGCCCGGCGAGCAGGAACAACACGAGTGCGCTAAGTGTTTTCATCGGACACCTCCTTGTCGGCGGGCATGATCAGGTTGGCACCCAGGACGCGACTGCCCAGCAGGTAAACGTAACCCGGCAGACGGTTGTCGCCGGTATCGGAATATTCGAAGAAGAACTCGCGCCGGACCCGCGTCCGCAGATCGTCGTCGCGGCCGAGACCGAACCCCTTGAGGGCCACGGTCTCGTCCAGGAGTTGCACGCCGGCGCGCTGGCACACCGCGCGCGCCGCCCGGATGGCGGCCTCGCGCTTGTTGAGTCCGTCCAGCCAGAACCAGGCCAGGGCGATCAGGCACAGCGCCAGGACCAGCTCCCAGCTCATTCAGGGGCGCCGCCGCCGTCCTGGCTGGGGCGCACCGGCGGCAGGAACAGGGCGCAGACCTGGTGCTCCCGGCCGCGCCGGCCGCGCACATAGGTACCCGCCACCTCCGCGGTCGCTTCGGCGGCCGGTGCGGCGGCCGGTGCGGCGACCGGTTCCGCGGCGGCCCGGACCGGCGGGGCCGGGGGCGCCGGCGGCTCCGGCAACGGCGAGATCGCCAGCTTGCGGTTGATGAAGCGCTCGACGCCGGCGAGCAGCTTGTCCTCGTCGCCGGACACCAGCGAGACGGCCAGGCCCGAGGCCCCGGCCCGGCCGGTGCGGCCGATGCGATGGACGTAGTCCTCGGGGTGGTAGGGCAGCTCGAAGTTGAACACGCAGGGCAACTCGGCGATATCGAGGCCGCGGGCGGCGATGTCGGTGGCCACCAGCAGCTTGATCTTGCCCTGCTTGAAACCGTCCAGGGCCTGCAGGCGGTCGACCTGGGTCTTGTCGCCGTGGATCGCGGCCGCCTCCACGCCGCGCCGCTGCAGGCGGCGGTAGAGCTTGTCGGCGGCGATCTTGGTCCGGGTGAAGACCAGGGCCTGGCTGATGTCGCGCAGGCGCACGACGCGCAGCAGGGCGTCCATCTTGTCGTCCTCGGGGACCTTGTGGACGACCTGCTCCACCGTCTCGGCGGCGGTGTTCTTGCGCGCCACCTCGACCTTGAGCGGGCTGTTCTGGAAGCTGCCCGCCAGGCGGGTGATCTCGTCGTTGAAGGTGGCCGAGAACAACAGGGTCTGGCGCTTGGCCGGGAGCAGGTTGAGGATGCGCTTGAGGTCGGGCAGAAAGCCCATGTCGAGCATCCGGTCGGCCTCGTCGAGGACCAGGAACTGGACGTGGTTCAGCAGCGCCAGCTTGTTGCCGGCGTGGTCGAGCAGACGCCCCGGGGTGGCGACCAGGATCTCGACCCCGGCGCGCAGGGCGGCCTCCTGCTCCTGCATGCCGACGCCGCCGAACACGACGGTGCTGCGCAGGGGCAGGTTCTTGGCATACATGGCGACGTTGTCGTAGACCTGGATGGCCAGCTCGCGGGTCGGCGCCAGGACCAGGGCGCGCACCGGGTGGCGCGCCGGCGAGGCGCTGGTGTTGGCGAACGGCTTCATCTTGTGCAGGAGCGGCAAGGTGAAGGCCGCCGTCTTGCCGGTGCCGGTCTGGGCCTGGGCGAGCAGGTCGCGCCCGGCCAGGACCAGCGGGATGGCCTCGCGCTGGATGGGGGTCGGCGTGACGTAGCCCATCGCCGCCACTGCGGCCAGGAGTTCGGGGGCGAGGCGGAGTTCCTCGAAGGTGTGGGCCGCCTCCAGGGCGGATGATTCGGTCATGGCTACTTCAACTTTTTCAAACGATCGATCGCCAGGCGATACCCTCGGACTGGTCCGCCACGGCGACCCAGTCCTCGGTACAGTCGAGCACGGCGGCCAGGGCGGCGCGGGCCAGTTCTGGCGTGTTGTTCTCCTCGGACAGGTGGGCGGCAACGACATGCTGCAGGCGCCGGCCATTCAGACTGCCGAGCAGGGATGCGGCGGCGGCGTTGTCCAGATGGCCGTAACGGCCCAGGATGCGCGCCTTCAACGTCGCAGGGTAACGGCCCCGGCGCAACCTGTCCACGTCATGGTTGCATTCCAGGGCCAGGGCGTCGCAGCCGTCCAGCATGGCGACCATGTGGGCGGTGACGTGGCCGGCATCGGTGAGCAGGCCCCAGCGCCGGGCGCCGTCGCCGACCACGTACTGGACCGGCTCGCGCGCGTCGTGCGGCACCGGGAAAGGCCTGAACTCCAGGTCACCCACCGCGAAGACGCCCTGGCTGTCGACCTCATGCACCCGGCCGATGGCCTCGCCGGCGCCTTCCAGCATGCTCCGGCAGCCCGGCGTGAGCCAGACTGGGCAGGCGTGCCTGGCGGCGAAGCGGGCAACCCCGCGGCCGTGGTCGCTATGTTCGTGGGTGACCAGGATCGCCGACACGTCGTCCGCCGCCAAGCCCAGCCGGGCCAGGCGGCCGGCCATCTCGCGCAGGCCGAAGCCGCAGTCGATCAGGACCCGGGTGGTTCCCTGTTCCACCAGCCAGGCATTGCCCTTGCTGCCGCTCCCCAGGCTGGCGAAACGCATGGCCTCAGCGGCCCCGCCGCGGCAGCGACGCCGGCCGGGCGCCGGACGCCGCTTGCCTGGCCAGGACCGGGGAGTCTGCCATGTCGGCTTACTTCAGTTGCTCGAGCAGCAGGCGGACGATGCGGTTGCCGGTCTCGTCGGTGGCCGGTTGGCCGTTTTCGCGATAGATGGCGACTTGGCTGTTGTCATCCTTGCCCGACACGGTGACCCGGTATTTCTCGCCCGACGCCTTCTTGTCGTCGCGCCAGAACGCCAGCTTGGAGAAGAAGCCCTCCTTCTCCTTCGCCGTCTGGGCGTCGAGGTCGGTGTAGCGGACGAAGTAGACGCCGGCATTGCGGTCGCGGTCCTCGACGGTGAAGCCGATCCGATCCAGGGCCAGGCCGACGCGCCGCCAGGCGCGATCGAAGGGTTCCGGCAGGGCCAGGCCCGGGGCGCCGTCGGCGGCCTTGGCCACGGTGGCCTGAGCGGCCGTCTTGGCGGCCAGCATGCTCTGGGCACGCGACTCCTCGACGCCGAAACGGACCATCAGGCGACGCAGCATCTCGGCTTCCAGTTCCGGATCGGCCGGACGCGGTTGCCAGACGGTACGGCCCTTGCCTTCGTCGCCACCGGTCTGGGTGCCCTCGTAGACCTCGTACATGCCCTTGTGGCTGATGTAGATCTCGGTACCCTTGCCGTCCGCGCTGGCCTCCAGGCGAGTCCGGAACTTGTCGCGCTCGGCAGTCGAATAGACCGAATCCAGCACCTTGCCGAGCATGTTGCGCAGGGCGTCCTGAGGGATCTTGGCGCGGTTTTCCGCCCAGTCGGTCTCCATCACCCCGGCCTCGGGCATCTCGACGTTGACGATGAAGCCCAGGCCCTGCCAGAAGTCCTTGACCACCGGCCAAACCTCCTTGGGCGGGACATCGACGACCAGCCAGCGTTCGCTGCCGGCACGCTCCATGTGCACCTTGTCGACCTGCGGCAGGATGGTGCTGCCGGCGGCAGCGGCCTGGGCACCGCGGGCCTGGTTGTAGTCCGAGTAGGTCGCCGAGCCGGACGACGTCGTGTTGGGCAGGCTGTAGCGGTTGTCCGCCGAGGGCACCACCAGATCGGGCGGTGCCTCCAGGGGCGGCAGCGTGCCGGCCGACTTGTAGTCGATCTTCTTGCTTTCCATGAGGGAACAGCCGCTCAGGGCCAGGGCAAGCACGGTGAGGGTGGCGATGCTGCGCATAGGGTGGATCACTCCTGGAGGGCGCCGGCTTCCCGCATGGCGGAGCGCAGCGTGTCGTGGTATTGCGGAGAAAGCGGGGTCAACGGCAGGCGGATGCCGGAATCGATGCGGCCCATCTCGGCCACGCACCACTTGACCGGGATCGGGTTGGCCTCGACGAACAGCTTGCGGTGCAGGCCGAGCAGGCGGAAGTTGATCTCGCGCGCCCGGGCCAGGTCGCCGGCCAGGGCCGCCGCGCACATCGCGTGCATCGCCTTCGGGGCCACGTTGGCGGTCACCGAGATGATGCCCTTGCCGCCCAGGAGCATGAGGACCATGCCGCTGGCGTCGTCGCCGCTGTAGACGGCGAAGTCCGCCGGCGCACGCTTGAGCAGGTCGCTGCCGCGTTCGATGTTGCCGGTGGCGTCCTTGATGCCGACGATGCCGGGGACCTCGGCCAGGCGCAGGACCGTGTCGTTGCCGATATCGGAGGCGGTGCGGCCGGGCACGTTGTAGAGAATCATCGGCAACTCGACCGCCTCGGCGATGGCCTTGAAGTGCCGGTACAGGCCTTCCTGGGTCGGCTTGTTGTAGTACGGCGCCACCGACAGGCCGGCGACCGCGCCGGCGGCCTTGGCGCAGCGGGTCAGCTCGATGGCCTCGGCGGTGGAATTGGCGCCGGTGCCGGCGACCACCGGGACGCGGCCGGCCGCCTGCTCGACCGCGGTGCGGATCAACAGGCAATGTTCCTCCGGCGTGACCGTGGGCGACTCGCCCGTGGTTCCGACGATGACCAAGGCGTCCGTGCCTTGGTCGATGTGCCAATCCACCAGCGCGCGCAGGCGCGGCAGATCGAGGCTGCCATCGGGCAGCATGGGAGTGACGAGGGCGACTAGACTGCCGGTCAACATGATCGAATCCAGCTTTCGAAAAGTGGAAATTGTAGCTGAAACTGCCTAACTCTTGATGGCGCAGAGACGTTGTACTCGGGCCGGCACCTCACCGCCGTCGACGACGTCCTCATAGGCGACCACGCGCATGTGACCGCGCACGGCCTCGAGTAGTTCGCCCGGCAGCAGCAGGTGCAACGGGTTGCGGGGCCGGCCGTACATCTGCTGACCGGCGGAAAAAGTGGCGTAGATGAGGACGCCGCCGGGCGCCAGCGCGTCGATCAGGTGCGGGAACAGCGGCCGGTGCAGGTAGTTGGTCACCACGATGCCCTGGTAGACGCCCGCCTCGAACGGCCAGGCGCCCGCCTCCAGGTCGTACTGGCGCCAGGTCACGCCCGGGGTGTCGCGGCATGGGGCCGAGGGGCCGAGGTCGACGTCCACGGCCTCCACCCGGTGGCCCAGCCCGGCCAGGAAGACGGCGTGCCGGCCGCCCCCGCAGGCCAGGTCGAGCACCCGGCCCCCGGCCGGGATCATGCCGGCCCAGCGGACCAGCCAGGGCATCGGCGTCATGGCGCCACCATGCCGCGCATGGCGGCGCCACCCGCCTCCACCGCCTGGCCCCAGAAACGCTCCAGGTAGGCGGGCAGGTACAGGATGGAGAAATACAGCACGAGGAACCCGGCACTGATGGTGATCGGGAAGCCAACCGCAAAGATATTCAGCTGTGGCGCCGCCCGGGTCATCATGCCGATGGCCAGGTTGGCCGAGAGCAGGGCGGCAGTGACCGGCAGGGCGATATGCAGGCCGGTCTTGAAGATCGCCGCCCCCCAGCCGGCCAGGACCAGGAAACCGTGCCCGGACGACGGCGTGAGGGCGATGGGGACATCCCGGAAGCCCTGCCAGAGCGCCGCGATGATCTGGTGATGGCCGTTGATCGCGAACAGGGTGAGGATGCTGGTGATGGTCAGGAACTGGGCCAGTACCGGCGTCTGGGCGCCGTTGACCGGGTCGTACAGGGTGGCCATCGACAGCCCCATCTGCAGGCCCATGAACTGGCCGGCGAACTCGAGCGTGGTGAAGACGATGCGGATGGCGAAGCCGAGTGCCAGGCCGATGGCGATCTGCTGCAGGAGCAGGAGCAGTCCCTCGCCGGACAGCAGGGCCACCTGGGGCGGCGGCGGCAGCGTGGGGGCGATCACCAGGGTGAGGACGACCGCCAGCCCGAGCCGGATCGTGGCCGGCGTGGCGCGGTTGCCGAGCAGCGGATCGAAGCCCAGCCAGGCCAGGATGCGAACCAGCGGAAAAAAGAAGAACGCCACCATCTGGTTCCAGTCGGCACTCGACAGGGCCAGCACGGTTGCGCCGCCTAACCCACCAGCGTGGGGATGTTGCCGTACAGGCGGACCACGAAGTCGACCAGCATGCGCAGCATCCAGGGGCCGAGCAGGACCAGGACCAGGAACATCACCACCAGCTTGGGGATGAAGGTCAGGGTCATCTCGTTGATCTGGGTCGCGGCCTGGAAGATGCTGATCAGGAGGCCGGTGAGGAGGGCGGCCAGGAGCAGCGGCCCGGCCGTCAGCATGGTCACCTCCATGGCCTGGCGGATGATGGCGATGACGGTGTCGGGCGTCATATCTGGTAGGTCGCCACGAGGGAGGCGATGAGCAGGTTCCAGCCGTCGGCGAGGACGAACAGCATGAGCTTGAACGGCAGCGACACCAGCATCGGCGACAGCATCATCATGCCCATCGACATGAGCACGCTGGCCACCACCATGTCGATGATCAGGAACGGGATGAAGACGATGAAGCCGATCTGGAATGCGGTCTTCAATTCGCTGATCACGTAGGCCGGCACCAGGATCTTCATGGGCGTTTCCTCCGGCCCCTGCAGCGGCGGATGGTTGGCCAGCTTGACGAACAGGGCGAGGTCCTCCTCCCGGGTCTGCTTGAGCATGAAGGCCTTGAGCGGCTGCGCGCCGACCTCGACCGCCTGGGCGAAGCCGATCTTGTTCTCCGAGTAGGGCTGCCAGGCCGTGTCGTATATCTTGTCGAACACCGGCGCCATGATGAAGAAGGTCATGAACAGGGATAGGCCGACGATGACCTGGTTGGGCGGCGTCTGCATGGTGCCGATGGCCTGGCGCAGCAGGGACAGGACGATGACGATGCGTGTGAACGAGGTCATCATCAACAGCATCGCCGGCAGGAAGGTCAGCGAAGTGAGGAGCAGCAGCGCCTCGATGCTGAAGGTGTAATTGGTGGTGCCGCCGGGCCCCGGCGAGCTGGTGAACGCGGGCAGGCCCTGGGCCGCCCAGGTCAGGCCGGGCATCAGCAGCAGGCCGAGCAGGAGCAGGCCGAGCAGGAGCAGGCGGCGCATGTCAGGCCCTGGGCCGGCGCAACAGGTCGGCCAGCTTGTCGGCGAAGGGCGGCGCGACCGGTTGCGGCGTCGTGTCGACGCCCTCGGGCTTGGCCAGGGTATGCAGCGTGCTGACGTGTCCGGCGGCTACCCCGACCAGTATCCAGGTGTCCTGGACCTCGACCACGACCACGCGTTCGCGCGGCCCCAGCATCACTCCGCCGACCACCTTGACCACGCCCTGGGCACCGCCCTGGCCCGGCCCGAAGCGGCGCAGCAGCCAGAAGAAGCCGTACAGCATGCCAAGCACCACGAGCAAGCCGACCAGGGCCTGCATGAAGGCACCGAAGGAGGAGGTCTGGGGCACCGCGTCGGCCGCGCGCGCGGCGAGCGGCATCATGCCTGAGAGCAGGATCACCGACCCGCGCGGCAAGGTCATCGGTTGATGCGGCGCAGGCGTTCGGCCGGGCTGATGATGTCGGTGAGGCGGATGCCGAACTTGTCGTTCACCACCACCACCTCGCCCTGGGCGATCAGGCAGCCGTTGACCAGGACATCCATGGGTTCGCCGGCCAGGCCGTCCAGTTCCACCACCGAGCCCTGGGCCAGTTGCAGCAGGTTGCGGATGGCGATCTTGGTGCGGCCGAGCTCGACGGTGAGCTGGACCGGGATGTCGAGTATGAGATCGAGATTGTTGGCCGCGGCCGGGTGGCCGTCCGCGGACAGATTCTGGAATATCTGGGCCTTCTGCGGTTCCGGCGCCGGCTTGGCCTCGGCACTGGCCTGCTCGGCCATGGCCGCGGCCCAGTCGTCCTCGGCACCGCCAGGGGTCTGCTCGACCGACTCCTGTTCGGCCATCGCCGCGGCCCAGTCGTCTGCCGTTACGTCTTTTTCCGCTTCTTCGCTCATCGCTTGACCCCGGCGATCGCCGCCCGCTCACGCCCTTGCAGGACCCGCTCGACCTTGAGGGCGAGTTGGCCATTTTTCTGGCCGTAATGGCATTCGAACAAGGGCACCCCGTCGACCTCGGCCACCACCGCCTCGGGCAAGTCCAGCGAGATCACGTCGCCCACCTTCAGGTCCAATATCTGGCGCAAGGTGATGTCGGCCTGGCCCAGGTGGGCCACCAGTTCGACCTCGGCGTCCTGAACCTGGAGAGACATCTCGGTCACCCAGCGTTCGTCCGCCTCCGCACGATCCGCCTGCATGGTGCTGGTGAGCTGATCGCGCATCGGCTCAATCATACTGTAGGGCATGCAGATGTGGAAATCGCCGCCCGAGGTCCCCAGCTCGATGTTGAACGTGCTCACCACCACCACTTCGGTCGGCGTGGCGATGTTGGCGAACTGGGTGTTCATCTCCGAGCGCACGTATTCCAACTGCACCGGATGGATGGGTTCCCAGGCCTTGCCGTATTCCTCGAACACCACATCGAGCATCTTGCGGATGATGCGCTGCTCGGCGAGGGTGAAGTCGCGCCCCTCGACCCGCATGTGGTAGCGGCCGTCGCCGCCGAACAGGTTGTCGACCACCAGGAACACCAGGTTGGGGTCGAACACGAACAGCGCCGTGCCGCGCAACGGCGGCATGTGGATCAGGTTCAGGTTGGTCGGGACGATCAGGTTGCGGACGAACTCGCTGTACTTGATCACCGATACCGGGCCGACCGAGATCTCCGCCGTGCGCCGGATCAGGTTGAACAAGCCGATGCGGAAGTTGCGTGCGAAACGCTCGTTGATGATCTCCAGGGTCGGCATGCGGCCCCGGACGATGCGCTCCTGGCGGCCGATATCGTAGGAACGAACCCCCCCCGCGCCTTCTTCCTCGGTGGCTTCCTCCGGTTCCCCGGTTACGCCACGAAGCAGGGCGTCGACTTCTTCCTGGGAAAGGATGTCGTCGGCCACGATCCCCCTATTGGATGATGAAGGCGTTGAACAGGACCTTCTTCACACCCTCGTTGGGCTGCTTGACGCCGAGGATGTCGTTGACCTGTTTGCGGATGTCGGCCGCCAGTTTGTCCTTGCCCTCCAGCACCGACAACTCCTCGGCCTGTTTGCTCGACAGCAGACGGATGATGGCGTCGCGCACCTCGGGCA